>CAYRIK010000076.1:0-1633 GCA_964424345.1 uncultured Lachnospiraceae bacterium | reverse complement strand
CCCATAGAAAATGCCAAAGGCACATCCTCTCTCGTCGGATTATCCACCAGCACATATGTAACCTGATGATACCTACAGTTACTTAATAATCCCTATATAAGCAATGGATTGATTTGAAATTGAAATCAATCCATTGTTTTCATACTTATCAAACAACTCATTTAATGCAGAAATATATTGTCCGTAATTCACATCATCTTCTTTCAGTGAATAGGAACTTGATAAACTTCTTTTGATAAAGTTTCCTCTATCGAAAATCAAAGGATAATCAAAAGTTATATATTTATAACCTTTATCAAAGAATGTTTTAATTTTAGGGTCATCTCGTTCCATGCCATTGCTGAACCCCTTGAAGTTAGGACAATACTGCAAAAAAACATTGTGCCACTCTTGGTTAATAATGTCGGAATAATCCCTGATGTTCCATATCAAGAATACTCTGCCGTCATTTTTGATAATTCGCAAACATTCTTGCTTAAATTTCAGCACATCAAACCAATGAAATGCTTGTGCCGTTGTAATACAATCTACAAAATTGCTTTTTAGCGTCGTGTTTTCCGCACTTCCTGCGACAGAATGGAAATTTTCATATTCGCAAAGTTCCTTTTCCGCTACGCCACGCATGTCATCATTAGGTTCTACACAATATACCTCACTTTGTCTATCAAGGAGATGTTTGGAAAATTTACCAGTACCCGAGCCAATATCGGCAATAACCAAGTTTTGTGAAATGCCATATTGACTATATAAACAGTTAATAAAATCTGTTGAATAGTTTGGTCTGCTTGCTGTATAGTCTATGGCTCTGCCATCAAATTTATTTGTCGTGTTCATATATTGCCTTTCTAATTCCCATAGTTGCCGATTATTACAGATTGCCGGACTCGCCGCAAAGTCCCATAACACCGTTGATAAGCACATCTTTTTTATTCAGCTCAGGATTTAAAGTTGTCATCGCCTGTTTTTGGTATTCATTTACATTCATTTACGCTCTCTCCAATGTTTCTTCCCCATGTATTCTGGACTACCTTTAGCTTCAGAGTTTCTTTCAGGTAATACACCAGGCAGTCATCCTCCCAGAAATCCGGGGGCAAAACACTTTTTCAGCGTTCCCTCAAACATCCATGATTTATAATATTTTCATTTTCATTAATTAGTTCAACAAATGTAGCCGAATCATCGTGTCCTGTCGTAAATCTTTCTTCAACAAGAATATACGCAGGAAGCAATGTAGAGGAATTATCTGCAAATTTTCTGTTGCAGTAAGTAAATCCTTGCCAATGGGCATAAACCGCATAAATACGCTCGCCTTGTTTCATGATTTCATCATGATGCTTGTTCATATTATTTTCCACTTCATCTTAAACTTTTTTTCATTATATCACAGCATAGAAAAAATGACAGGAGTATTTCTACTCCCGTCAAGTTTCTTATCCCGCCGCATCCAGCATATTCTCGATGAAAATCCCATATCCACGAGTGGGGTCGTTAACAAGAACATGTGTCACAGCCCCACAATCTTCCCATCCTGAATGATCGGGCTGCCGCCCACGAGTGATTGTCATTAGGGACAACCATTTTTTAGGCATAAAAAGCTGTGCTTTTCGATGCACCGCTATTATATATTGTTTCA
>CAYRIK010000075.1:0-1733 GCA_964424345.1 uncultured Lachnospiraceae bacterium | reverse complement strand
ATCCACCGCTTTCATCTTTCTATTCCCCAAATTACATATTCACTATTTGCTCTTAAATTGCATAGAACGAATTAAGTTAAATAAATTGCTCAAGGCGCAGCAAAAAAGTCCAGCCGGCAATATCCATTCTGGCTCTGCATCACTAATTATAGCTAATAAAATAAAAATCAATGCTGAAACAGCTAATCCCATACTTGCAATGATAAATAAATTGTTTAATGTTTTATTCATACTAGCACTCTGATAGTAATATCTATCAGGACGATAAATCCCACTAGAACTCATTCAACACAAATAATATTTCATATAATCTTTTTCGATTATTTGTTCTAAATTAGCCATTCTAATTCCTATATTTTTATTATACTCCAATCTTTTTTGCAGTCAATAAAAATGCTCTGTCATTACGCCAATTCTCGTATTCCGAGAGTAATTCTGAGTCTATTGGGTTGTATTCTCACTGCCAAAATCTTAGAATAAAGACACAGATAACAAACTATCCATCAATAGGAGGAGTAAATATGGAAAAAAAAACAATTGGTGGTTTTATCGCCGCTTTACGAAAAGCCAATGGGATGACCCAAAAGGATTTAGCTGAACGATTGAACGTCTCTGATAAAACAGTCAGCCGCTGGGAACGAGATGAAGGGACTCCGGATCTTGCAGTAATTCCCGTCATTGCCGAAATATTTAATGTAACCTGTGATGAACTGCTACGAGGAGAACGCAAATCACCAGAGGAACGCATTGAAATCTCAGAGGATAAAGAAACTTCTCCAAAAGGTGAAAAACAGCGTCAACGTCTGCTAAAATCCACACTTTCGCAATATAAAAATTATAGTTATATTGCTATAGGAATTTCTGTTATCGGTATGATTGTGGCTTTAATCTGTAATCTTGCTTTCCTTAAAGCTATTCTTGGTTTCTTCTTGGGTGCAATCTTCTTTGCTGCCAGCATCGTTTGCCAAGCAATTTTTGTAAATAAGGCATTTTTCAGCGTAGAAGATGCCGGATTGGATGAAAAAGTCCTCTCTGACTTTAAGAAAAAAGTTATTAACTTTGCAGAGAAGTCCATTGGACTAACGGCAGCATTTGTTGGATTTACGTTTCCTCTGATTTTGGTAGATGCTTATATGGGTCTTGGTTCTGGCAGCTTGCTGCTTTGGGGAACAATAGGTGCTGCTGCTTTTCTCTTGGTTTATGCCATTGTGTTGTATTTTTTCAATGCATCACTTTTGAAAAAAGGAACTTACAGTCTGTCTGAAAAGGAATCCGTCATTTATTATCATAATCATAAACTAAAGCGCACCTGTGCTATTGTACTTTCCGTACTTTTTGCAGTAACATTTATTGGGCATCAGTTTGCTACTTCTATTTGGGGACCATTTAGCATCATGGAAGGAACAACATTCGAAGATTATGACAGCTTCATTGAATATATGGAGCAGGATATTCCAGCATCCCCCCAATACTATTTCGATTATGCTTCAACATCTGTAGAACTTCCTATTCCATCCACAAGTATTCATTATGATGCGTACGGAAATGAAATCAGCGAAGAAGAAGCAATGACCCGTAGGCTTGAAGATAGAAATGGCGATGTAGTTTGCAAATATCTTGACCGCAATGAAAGTGTGATTTCCCTTCACTACACACCTAAAGATGGAACAATCCTACCAATCACAGTCTATACAGAAGATAATCTTAAAGAAGCTAGGCAAATAGCAGCTGTA
>CAYRIK010000074.1:0-1911 GCA_964424345.1 uncultured Lachnospiraceae bacterium | reverse complement strand
CCGTATTGCAGTAATTCACAAAGGAGATATTGTAGAATTAGGTAAAACAGAAGATATTATCCAAAATCCGATTCATCCATATACAAAGGCATTGCTTTCTGCAATTCCTATGCCTGATCCAGCATACGAGAAAAACAAAGAGCTGCTTGTATTTAATCCATTATATTTGGATTATGAAGAAAATCCACCTAGTTGGACAGAAATCGAACCAGGACATTTTATCTTGGCAAATCAGATTGATTTAAAGGAATGGTTATAATAATATGAATATTTGTTATGTAAATCGTACAACTGCAACGTTATATGAACGAGCAGCAACAACGATGGAAAAAACATACAAAGACGCATCAACAGGGAAAGAGGAAATCGTTACGGTTTCCTCTATTTCTGATGAAGGGTTATATGGTGTACCGCTTTTGATATTGGAAGAAAGCGGAGCATATTATAAAGTACGCACACATTATAGTTATGAAGCATATGTGCAAAAGTGCGATGTAATTTGCAAAGAGCATATATTAGAGCAGATGGTCGTAGCAAACCAGTATGTAGATGTACTTAGTATTCCAAAAGTACAAGGCGTACCTTATATGAATTTGACTACAGGCTGTTTGATTGAAGCGACCCAAACAACAATAGACGGCTATCGTAAAGTAGTATTGTTAGATGGACGAGAAGGATTTGTTCCAGAAAAATATTTGATGCCTAAATTGTTTGCAACAGATGTGTTTGATGAAAATGGCACAGCAACAGATGATAATCAGTTTAAGAACTTCTTAAAACAGCATTTGGAAACATATTTTGAAGGAAGTGAAGATGCATTTCGTGAATCAGTGACAAAAACAGCCAGAAGTTTTTATACTGGTACACAGTACCGTTGGGGCGGTAAGAGTCCGCTCGGTATAGACTGTTCCGGTATGACATCTATGAGCTATATGTTAAATGGTATTTTAACATACAGAGATGCAAGTATTCGTGAACATTATCCAGTGAAAGAAATTGCAAGAGAACAGATGAAAAAAGGTGACTTATTGTATTTCAAAGGTCACATTGCATTATACCTTGGCAATGATTTGTATTTACATTCTACTGCAAGAACGGGCAGCAATGGTGTAGATATCAATAGTTTTAATCCGAAAGATAAAAATTACAGAAAGGACTTAGATGAAGGCTTATTAAAGGTAGGTACCATCTTCTGGTAAAAAAGGATGCACGTTACATTAGAAAAAAGAATCGAAGCAGAATTAAAAAGCTATGATGGAACGATGGGTATTTATGCAGATGACTTAAAAGGAAATGTCATTTGTATGGGTGCAGATGAGTTTTTTGAAACAGCAAGTGCAATCAAGACATTTATTTTGGCATGTTTATTCGATAAAGTGAAAAAAGGAGAAGTATCTTTAGAGGATGAAATCGTATATAAGCCAGAGCATTTTGTAGATGGAAGCGGTGTTATTCGTTCTTTAGAGCCTGGAATCGCTTTTCGTGCAAAGGATGTTGCTACATTTATGATTATTGTCAGTGATAATACAGCAACAAATATGATGATTGAATTTTTGGGGTTAGAAGATATCAACGCATGTATTCAGAAACTTGGATGCAAAGATACTGTATTACATAATCCGATTGATTTTGAAAAGTATCGTCAGCTTGGAACAAGTACACCAAGAGACTATGCCTCTATTTTTGTTCGTCTGATAAAGGGTGAATTGATTGGAAAAGAAGAAGATGCTCAAATGTTGGAGATTTTTAAGAAACAGCATTATAACAGCATGATTACAAAGCAGTTTCCGGTTGCTTTATTTGATGATGAAGATTGTGGTGCAGAAGCTGGTGCATTCTGGGTTGCAAGTAAGTCTGGTTCTATGAACGCGTGCAGAAATGATGGCGGCATCGTGCATACTCCATATGGAG
>CAYRIK010000073.1:0-2308 GCA_964424345.1 uncultured Lachnospiraceae bacterium | reverse complement strand
GGTCACTAAATGTCAGATAATCCGTTGTGAGAATTTTCCCTGAAATACCACGCTGTTCTAATTCTCTCAATGTTTGGAGAAGTGGTGTGATTCCACCCATGGTAATAAATGCCACACTGATAGCAAATTCTTCACACGCTAAAAGCTCATCCTCAATGGATGAAATCACTTTTCGCCCCTCTTTATAATTATTTGATACAAACTGTGGCTTAAAAGCCAGATTTGATGAATGGTTTTGATTTATAAAGGCTGTAGACAAGCCTTGCTTTAATTGAATGATTTTTTCTTGATTCATACTAATCACCTAGCTACTTTTTTAATCTACTAACATTTTACCACTTCGCCTTAACATACTCAATTAGATTTTCGACACTCATTTCCATGATATTTACCCTAAAAACAAATCAAAAAAGCCAGCATTTTACTGCCAGCTTCCTTATCCCAAACAATATAAATTTTACGCAATTCGAATAATCTGTTCCCACAACAGAATTTCCTCTGCATTTACATTTCGATTATCATGATAATGTCCGAAAAACCATTTCTTAAACTTCACATTTTGACGTATTTCTTCAAAATAATTCGTCAGTATGTCTGGTTTATATGAACCTCGACCAAGCACGACTGCCGTACTAGAAGATGCACAATGTGAAACTATAAAATCCACATTGTTATTATATTTCAAAAGATTCTCTCGCCCCTCGTCCATTTCTGCGCCTGATGGCAGTTCCTCCTTCCACCAGCTCAGATGATTGACTCGATAAGGTTTCCACCCTTTGTCCAATTCTTTCTTCTTTTTCTGATAGTCTGGATCATCCAGTTCCAAAATTCCGCCACTAATATCATGGCTGCTAGCTCCGCCAAAAGTAAATATCTTTTTCTCACACAGCTCATAAATCTGACCACGCATCAAGTGGATTACCGATGGTCGGATTTTATGAACCTTTCCGCCATTCCATTCTTCAACAGGATATCCATATAATCTATCAAAATTTTCATGATTTCCATCTACAAACAAGGTTGTGAATGGTTTACATTCCAACCAGTCCAGCATCATGGTCTCCATATTGCTTTCTTCATCTTTATTCCATACACCACCAAAATCTCCACAAATAATCACATAATCTTCCTTGGTCATTTCTTTTTGCTCCGGAAAGATACTGGTATTGAAGCGTTCAAAATTTCCATGGCAATCACCTGTAATATAAATCATATTTCTCTTACCTCCTTGCTAATGCTTTTTATTTTTATGTCTTTATCCTCACCGTTCTACCAACAGCTCCAACAACGTTTACTAATCTGATTGGTTTCTCAATTTCAACTATTGACTTACTTTTATTATATTTTTAGCCGTTCTGCTATGTCAACAACCATAATAAAAAATCGGCATCAAATCCTTCTCTGAATTCTTTGCCGATTCTTCGTCTTTCCTGTTTATCTTTTTCGCGATTATA
Organism: uncultured Lachnospiraceae bacterium; assembly: GCA_964424345.1. GTDB lineage: Bacteria > Bacillota > Clostridia > Lachnospirales > Lachnospiraceae > RGIG6307. Next base: position 854 of record CAYRIK010000073.1, on the reverse strand, counting down.
AGTCTTTCCACTAGGCACACTTCGTGTCACCGGATTCAGCACGCCCCATGTAAGCCTCTGCTTAGAATAATATTCCTTCTGTGCTTTTTTACTCCTCTTATCAAGTGAAACATATTTCTTCATTTTATTTTTTCTTCCTCACTTCTCTATCAATCAACATTGATATCTCACCACAAACATCAATATAATCCTTATGTCCCAGTAAAAGCATTTTTACTTTTAGTTTCTCTAAAGCATCTTCAAATTTCTGTACATCTTTTTTCACCACCTTACAAAAAATTATGCAGTATGGTGAATCAATTTTTGCCATTTCTCCTTTAAACTTCATGGCTATTTTTCTCTGTACAAACAATGAATCGGCAAGATAAGAATTATGGTCCACATAAATATATGGAATTGTGAACAATGAAAAGTCTCCCATTTTCCAAAAATTCTTCATCAACCTTCCTCCAAAATGGCTGTGAGAGATCCTAACTCTCACATCTGTGCTTATAACCGAACCTCCGCACGCAGTCTCCTGCAGGTTTTCTACAAGATGATTATTAAAAATAATGTATCTGCTTTAATCAATCCTGAACGTTAACTGAAAACAAATAACAAATAACTTATAATCTCTTACTTTAAACTTAAACTCTTAGATTGCCAAAAAATCTCATAAAATCTTGTACGGAAAATATTTTACATATTTACTTCAAATTGTACTGTCTGGTTGTATCTGTCCAGTGCCATCTGCATTTCCATAATCATTTTGGAAATAGTTTCGTACTCCTTCTTGATTAGATTCAAGTCATAATTAATGTATCTATACTCAGGCACTGTATTTCTTGACATATAAGACCTCTGATCTTCTCTGG
>CAYRIK010000072.1:0-2404 GCA_964424345.1 uncultured Lachnospiraceae bacterium | reverse complement strand
CACCAAATTGTCATCTAACTTCTCACTATTCCACTCATTTTGATTCTTATTATAATTATCTTTGCTTTCATTCTCATCAGCACAACCCCACGCTCCTATGCTTACCAAGGCAATTATAAAAAGGATGCATAGTCTATTCATTTTTACACGCATAACAATTACTCCTTTAATATTTTTATTTGCTATTACAAATAGTATCAGAAAATGTTCCTCAAAACTAAAAATGGAATTTTTTGTTTTGTTTTTGGATTATCTTGCAAAAAAAGATAACCCTGGAAATCCAGAGCTATCTTTTTTTGTTTAATATCATAATTTTTGTAATGACTTCGTCATCTTCTTTTATCATTTGATATGTTCCATCATACTTTTCCAAAATGCTTTTTACATTTTTTAATCCTATCCCATGAAATACCTTTTCTTTTTTTGTCGTAGAAAGTTTATCAGTTAGTTCACACTTATATGAATTAATTACTTTTATGATTAATAATTTTTTTATTTCCTTAACAACAATTTCAACACGTTTCTCACTTTGTGTTTCGCATGCCTCTATGGCATTATCAATTAAATTGCCGAAAATACATACAAAATCTATGTCTGAAACCACACATTCCGATGGGATTTTAACATTTACTGAGAAGCTTATTCCCTTTTCCTCTGCCAGATTTTGTTTTGTATTTATAATGGCATCTACCACTTCATTGCCTGTTTTTATGTAAAAAATCTTCTGTGTCAAACTTTCACTTTCCTTTTCAATAAAACCCTTTACCTCTTCTATTTTTCCTTCATCTAACCAATGCTTCATTACCAAGATTTTATGTTTATAATCATGTATGCTGCTTCTCCATAAATGAAAGGTCTGTTCCGTATTTTTCTCAGCTTTTACAAGCATTTCATTTTGTAATTCCAATAAGGCTATTTCCTGTTTTTGTTGATAGTTTTCTGCTAATTTCAATACCAAATCAAAGACCAAAATGATAAGTATCACTGACACTGAAAAAAAGACAACTGAAAATAACCTTATATCCTGACTGTCTGATACAATGCTTTTTTCAATAATATAATAATCTAAAGCAACTAATACAATCGCAATAAAACATATTACAGTTATATACTTTTTAGGAATATCTACCTTCTCATAATTATATTTATAAATTAAATAAATTAAAATACATAATATTGCCTTACTAATCAAAACGCATCCACAACGCTCTAAACTTTGCTCGTTAATCAGATAACTTGTCTTTACAGATAGAAGTATTCCACCCATTTGTGCAATAACAAAATCAATTGCTGAATCTATTACTGCATAAATTAAGGTCAATAATATCAGTATGTTATATTTCTGCTTGTATATCATACACTGTAGCAAAAACAACATGATAATTCCGAATATTCCATTCATAAATGAAAACAGTTCGATTTTGTTCACTATCATAACCATAATAGATGCTAAACAGGAATATACAAATATTCTCTTTCTATTATTTTCATTATTTAATGATTCATTCCTTATAAAAATATTTGCTACAATACAACACAAGATCGTTTCCACTAATGTTGCAAGGTATTCTACGCTCCAATATAATACTGTCATACTCTTCTGCTCCAATAACTTGATATCGCTTCCTTTACTTCTTTTATTCTTGATCTGCTGACAATCAGCTTTGTTCCATTATCCAATGTTATATCATGACCTGAATATTCATCTATGTATTTCACATTGACAATACAACCACTATGTATTTGAATGAAGTCTTCATTATTCAGTTCACTATAAAGATTTTTTATACTTTTTCTTCCCACAAGATTCCTTTGTTGATTATCATTTGTAAATACACTCATTCTTCTTGCATATACTTCAAAATACATAATACTTGTATGTTTTAAGCGAACTTCGCCATCTTGTGTTTTTACTACAATGTTTTTTACATTTTCACTGGAAATTCGTTTATATGCTCTTTTCAATGAATATTCCATTTCTTCTTTTATTTTATTTTTCCTAATATATTTAAACGGATTATAATCAATAGATTCAAACACATACTGTTCGTGTGCAGAAATAAAAATAAGTACAATATCAGACCCTGCATCTCGTATTTTTTTTGCAACTTCAAGACCGGAAATATTTGGCATGTCTATGTCTAAAAATAAAATGTCAAAATCTTCTTTGTTGTTGCAAATCAAATCCACCACTTCACTTCCATCCATATACGGATAAGTTTCTATTGTAATGTTTAATCGTTCTGCTGCTTTACATAATTCTTTCCGGATCATATCTAAGGATTCCTGTTCATCATCACATACTGCAATGCTAATGGTCATTATATGGTTTCTCCTTTGCTGTACTTTTTGGCATAAAAATTATACCACAGCATAGGAGGTATTGGAACTAAAACTCTGGTTT
>CAYRIK010000071.1:0-2524 GCA_964424345.1 uncultured Lachnospiraceae bacterium | reverse complement strand
TAACAATAAAAAGACACAGTTTTCGGACTGTGTCTTTTTTTGTATACTAGGAAATGAGTGATTTTCTAGTATATAAATGCTCTGCGAAGATGACACGAGTATAAATGTATTGCTTCACAAAAATGCTCGGCTTGGCAATGGAGCAAGCCCCTCTTGAGTGAGGGATATGGATGGATGAAGTGAACTTATTCACTTTGTTCTTACTAGGAAATACGTGATTTCCTAGCATATAGAGACGTTTTGTGATGTTATAAAGTAGATAACTTGTCTGAATCTGCAAAGATAAGCCGAGTAAATGTGGAGAAATATTGCTTTGTATACAGTCAGTTTCGTAGAGGAGTATATTTTATGATTTGAGGGAACTACAGTGAAGTAATCTGTGCTTCGCTAACGTTATATCATTGGAAAAACAGAAGTTAGCATACGGAAGGATTTACAGATAATAACAGAAAATGCATCTGAAGCAGTTGCAGTAGCACAAAAATTATTAGATGGGGATAGATTTGAGAGACTGGCAAATAAAGGGATGATAGATGATAGAGTAGAAGAGTTAGCTGAATCATAGCAAAAAAATATAGCCAGAACAGTAAAAGTACAATTCTGACTATATTTGTATAATGTAAAAACTTCATTTAATGTGATTTATTTAGCGTTACGGTACTTTAAGAAGTAGTTGTATGCTTCCATAAATGAATCAGTAGCACGTTCACGACCTTCTTCAGATAAGTGTAAATGATCTTTTAAAACAACGTCAGCATCCAGTTCAGATAAAGAACCATAGAAATTATCTACGAAAGATACGAAAGAATCGTAGCATACGTTAGATTCATATTGTACATAAGATGCGAGAGGCCCTTCGTTGTTAAATGTTGTGATAGTAGAATCAGCATAGCTTCCGTCAGCATTTAATGCATAAGCATAAGCTGGGGACATAACAATGATCTGAATGTGAGGAAACTTGTCCTTGATCAATTCGATAGAAGCCTGTAAGGAGCCTGCAAATCGAGAAATGTTTGTAGGATCTTCCGCACTATACATCTGTCTTCCATCTAAATAATCGCTTGCATCATACATAATTGCAATCACGTCTACTGTATTAAAGTCGAGATTTTGCAATAAAGATAAAGTAGCCTTTGTTTCAATAGAAGTATCTGGAGCTGCTTTCAAATAATTGTCTACGATAATATCATTGTCTAATGCAAATATTGTAGTAAGCCAGTAAAGACTGAATAAATCATTGTTTTTGTCGGTAATACTGATCGTTTTACTGGAAAGATAAGAATTAGGGAAACCAAAGTTATAAACGGTTGCACCTGTTTTTGAAGCAATCATATTGGTAAGATTCTTAGCAGTTCCATAATCATCTGCAAATGGAGCGTTACCAAAACAAGCAATGACCATATCTTCTTCGGATTTTGGTTCCGCTTTACTATATGTATAAGGAACAAAATGATCCAATGTCTCTCGGTCAAATTTTCCATCGATATCCTCAATGTTATCAAGTACATTTGGATTTGCATTCCAGCTATACAAACGTACGCCAATTATAATAGCAATGATAAGCATAAGTCCAAGAATAACAACATGCAGATTGATTTTCTCTAATATTCGTTTAAAATTAAAGTTATTCATAAAAAAACCTTTCTAGTAAAATGATGATTATTAATCATATAATAACATTTTTGAAGGAAAATGTATATGTTACATTATAGAAAAAATATTAAAAAAGTGTTAAGAGGTAGAATTTTTAGCTTTTATTTCAGTTATAAGCATGTTACGAGCCTCGGTATCCAATTCTACATATTCCAAATAAGTTATGGAAAGTTCTTGTAAAGAATGATTACAGATAGGACAGCGTGTTTGATGACCGTTAAGCATATGTGTTCGATAACATTTTTGACAGTAATGAATATACATCATAGAAAAAATCCCCCTTTTGTCAAAGATATATACTTCATATTGACATTGTGAAAGATAAATGTCAATATAAAGCGATTTCAAAATATCGACAAGATTAGGCGTTATGGGTTGAAAAGATGTTAGGAAAGATGCTATAATGCTAAAGTGAAAGACTACGAATTTTATGCAGGAGAAAATAAATGGGAAAAAAATGGGGTCGTAATCGTTACGATGATATTTTAGCGGAATTAGAAGCCAGTGAAGAATGGGATGACGTGGATTCGAGTGAAGAGGAATTACTTGAACTGGAGGAAATAGAATCTCAAATAGTGCTGGAGCCAGAAATAGAAAAATCTGAAGAAAACATACAACAAGAAAAAACAGAACAAGAAGATTTGAAATCTCCACAAGAACAGGAAAAAGGCGAAGACGATGAATGGATTACATTAGGGGAAACAGGAGTCTTACCTAATTTGGATTTAGAGGATGATGACGATGAGGAAGATGAAGAGGATTCGTTGGAAAATGCTGTATATGGAATACATCTTCAAAAAGAACATTCAGATGAATTAAATAGTGAAGCAGAGTATGCTGATGAATCTTATGAGTTAGATGGAGAAGCAGA
>CAYRIK010000070.1:0-2642 GCA_964424345.1 uncultured Lachnospiraceae bacterium | reverse complement strand
TCTTTCATATAATCATAATATCTGCTTTGGAGAATATTATTACCGTTCCAATTGCAATTTCTGTTTTCGGGCAACTGCCAAAAGCCGTTTAAAAGCAAAAGTTGCTCCTCGATGGTTTTATTGAAATTTTTAGTTCTGAAACTTGTTGTTCCTAAACTCCAACAAAAACTTTTATAAGGAATTGTATTTGGCATAATGATGTTCTCCTTAATAATTGATTATCAAAACTTCTTCTGAAACAGATGTCCTATCCTTTGTCTGATAATTCGAATTTGAATAACTGTAATCAAGTGGTACGATTTTGTATCTGCTGGCATTTTTATTTAACCATTCGATTAGTATTTGGTTTTCCTTGCCTTTACTCCGCAAAACATTGGATAAAGCGAATCTAATGTTTTTGCTATGCAGTTTATCTAAGAACGCCAGTAAATCTTTTTCGGCGGTTTCATCCCAACCGCCTTGTTCATTGTAGGTCGCACAAGTAATCAAATACGGTGGATCAACATATACGAAATCTTGCGAAGTTAATGACGATATATCAAATTCTCTAAAATCACAACAAGTAAAAGAACAATTTTGTTCGTGAATCCGATCAATAAAATCCACTAATTTTTGTTCCATCTTCTTGTTAAAATCTCGCTTCCCGACAGGCAAATTAAAATCACCGCTTGAATTGAAGCGGATTTGATTGTTAAACGCATATACTATGATCACATAAAGCATTACATAGTAATAATAATCAAAATTACCGTTTTGATGTTTTTCATTAAAATCGGCTCGGAGTTTTAAAAATTTATCTCTGTTATAATCACCGAGTCCTTTACTACTCTTGCACTGATAATACTCGTAACCGTATTTACTTACCAAAGAAAGTTCATACTTTTCTATTATTCCATAAATCCACTCTAACACAGATTCTTTATCAAGATTCTTAAAAGTGTTATAAAGGTAGAGCAGGTTTTCATTCAAGTCATTGTATATAACTCTATTGCTATTTACATTTATTCCTACATTACAACCGCCACAAAACAAATCAACAAACAGATTTATGTCTTTAGGAAACAGTGGCAATATTTGAGGTAACAATTTGTATTTGCCACCGGTATAATTAAGTGGTGATTGTATCATTCTATTTACTCCTCATTAAAACAAGTACAAAGGAATAATCTTTCCGCATTTTCGGGAATGTCGGATTTTCCTGTGGTAAATGCTTTATAACTTTCTTCAAACACTTTTACAGTTCCTTTATTTTGTAAGATACGCATAATATCTTCATCTGATATTTTAGCATTTGAACGGCAGTTTCCTTTCTCTGCCATATTATTGTAAGAAAGCAATATGTATTTTGCCTTAACGTCATTGATCAAGGTTTCAAAAGCCTTTGTCGCACTGATTGTGCAATACTTGCTTTTCATTCCGCTTCGATCCATTTTCTTGGCTACACCAAACACTTCGGGCTTTTCCCAGCGTGCTACATTTTCAAGCAAGTGGTAAGCGTCACAATATTGTCTTGAATTATATGGTGGATCAATGTAAACCAGATCTGCTTCAATTCTTTTCACAAGATTATTAGCATCTTCGTTGAAGCATTGATTTTTTTCGTTATTATTAACCTCTGCTAAAGGAACATACAGTTCTAATGAATTTTCAAACTCAGCACCTTTTCGGTAAGCATCATAATGTCCGCAGGTAAGTGCAATCTTGTCCATTGCATATAGCAGTGAAGTGATTAAAATTGCACGTTCACGTTTGTTAAGATTCCCTTTTTTATAGTTTCTTTCTATATCTTCACGAATATAACCTATTTTAGCACAATCTTTTTTGCTGAAATAAGTATCCGCAAAATTTCGGGTCATATAGTTTTCGCCACATTTTTCTTTTGCATTGTAATTAACAATATATTCAACAATTTTTTCGGGCTCATAAGATTCAGCACCAAACCAAGCATAGTTGCAAATATAATTGCTATACATTAAATCGTTGGTGATAATTGCTTTATTTGTGAAAGCCGAAGAAACAGCTCCCGTGCCTGCAAAAATATCTGCTATTGTTTCAATATCATTACATTCCTCTGCTACCGCGTTTGTGATAAAGGGTAGAAGTTTATACTTATTTCCTAAATACCGTCTATTGTTAATTAATGAAGTTTTATATGCTTTTTTTTCAGCAATGCTCATTACGAGTTCCTCCATCTTTATTACTAAATAAATTATACGCTATCTTGAGTCCGTAAAAACGGACTTTATATATTTTTGAATAATTCCGATAGCGAAATCTCTAATCCGTTTGCGATTTTTTCGATGTTCACAATGGATATATTCCTTTTTCCAAGTTCAACACTTGCAAAGTATGTTCTATCCATTCCAATCTTTTGTGCAAACTTCTCTTGGCTCAGTCCTGTTTGAATTCTTAATTCACGAATCCTATTACCAATCTTATTTGTTATCATAAAGCAAACCTCTTATCATAGAGTATATAATACGACAATTTTATTATACTACTAATATGCAAATAAGTCAACTGCTTTTAAGCAACATTTTATCAAGTACGAGATACAATAAAGCGGCAGAGATTTCCCCCTGCCGCTGTTTTGCTTATATCGAATAAATTATTTCGTTATTTACAATTTCCGTTGCTCGATT
>CAYRIK010000069.1:0-2697 GCA_964424345.1 uncultured Lachnospiraceae bacterium | reverse complement strand
AGGTTCTTACAGAAGCAGCAATCAAAGGTAAGATTGACCCATTGATCGGTCTGAAGGAAAACGTATTGATTGGTAAACTGATTCCTGCAGGTACAGGTATGAAGCGTTACTACAATACAAAGTTAAGCACAGATGCTCAGGCAGAAGAGCTTGCAAGAGCAAAAGCTGAAGCAAATGCAAGACAGGATATTGAAACAGCAGACATGATGGAAGAAGAAAACATGGACGATGAAAATGACATCGAAGATGCAGAAGACATCATCGAAACTGAAGAAGTGACAGAAGAATAATTATTTTTTAAGAGAGGCAGAGATATCTGCCTCTCGTTTTGTATTTTTTTAAGTACATTTTTTTTGAAAATACCTATTGACAATATGTGCCACAAAAAGTATACTAAATCTTGTATGTGAGTGGACAGAGCATGAATAAGATTTTATGGTCTGGTACATATTACATAAGGAACCAATATTTTACAAGTAAGAAAGAGGTGAAACAGAATGCCAACATTTAACCAGTTAGTAAGAAAAGGTCGTCAGACTTCTGTAAAGAAATCTACAGCACCTGCTTTACAGAAAGGTTACAACTCTTTACACAAGAAAGCTACTGATATCAGTGCTCCACAGAAGAGAGGTGTATGTACTGCTGTAAAGACTGCTACTCCTAAAAAACCTAACTCAGCTCTTAGAAAGATCGCCAGAGTTCGTCTTTCCAACGGAATCGAAGTAACAAGCTACATCCCAGGTGAAGGTCACAACTTACAGGAGCACAGCGTTGTTCTGATCAGAGGCGGTAGAGTTAAAGACTTACCAGGTACAAGATACCACATCATCAGAGGTACTCTTGATACTGCAGGTGTTGCTAACAGAAAACAGGCTCGTTCTAAATACGGCGCTAAGAGACCAAAAGCTGCTAAGAAGTAATTTAAGAACAGCAAGTTAGTTAGTCATAGGACTATGTAGCCCATATGGGTTTTAGTACCACATAACAGAACTAATTAGTGTTGGTTATTTTGTTAGAATATACCGCGCGAACACATGAGAATTAGTAGACACAATGTGAGTACCGTTGATTTATTTTTCGCGCAGAAAGTCTACAGTATTCTGCGGACGAAGAAGCGCGACCACCGATTTGCAAAGCAAATCGAGGTTGTTTAAATAAGGAGGGAAGAAACGTGCCACGTAAAGGACATATTCAGAAAAGAGATGTATTAGCAGATCCTTTATACAACAGCAAAGTAGTTACTAAGCTTGTTAATAACGTAATGTTAGATGGCAAGAAGGGCGTAGCTCAGAAAATTGTATACGGTGCATTTGCTAAAGTAGAAGCAAAGACTGGTGAACCAGCTTTAGAAGTATTTGAAAAGGCTATGAACAACGTAATGCCTGTTTTAGAAGTAAAAGCAAGACGTATTGGTGGTGCTACTTATCAGGTACCTATCGAAGTACGTGCTGAAAGACGTCAGGCATTAGGTCTTCGTTGGTTAACAATGTTTTCTCGTAAGAGAGGCGAAAAGACCATGGAAGATAGATTAGCAAACGAAATTCTTGACGCAGCTAACAATACAGGTGCTTCCGTTAAGAGAAAAGAAGACATGCACAAAATGGCAGAAGCAAACAAAGCATTCTCCCATTATCGTTTCTAATAACTATAGGAGGACAAAACCTTGGCTGAAAGAGAATATCCACTTGAGAGAACTCGTAATATCGGTATTATGGCACATATTGATGCTGGTAAGACTACAACAACAGAACGTATTCTTTACTATACCGGTGTAAATTACAAAATTGGTGATACTCATGAAGGTACTGCTACCATGGACTGGATGGCTCAGGAGCAGGAAAGAGGTATCACAATCACTTCTGCAGCTACAACATGTCATTGGACATTGCAGGAAGGCGGAAAAGTTAAGCCAGGTGCTTTAGAGCATCGTATCAATATCATTGATACCCCTGGTCACGTTGACTTTACTGTTGAAGTTGAGCGTTCACTTCGTGTACTGGATGGCGCTGTAGGCGTATTCTGTGCAAAAGGTGGTGTAGAGCCTCAGTCTGAAAACGTTTGGAGACAGGCTGATACTTACAATGTACCTCGTATGGCTTTCATCAATAAGATGGACATTTTAGGTGCGAACTTCTACGGTGCAGTAGAACAGATTAAGAATAGATTAGGTAAGAATGCAATCTGCATTCAGTTACCAATCGGTAAAGAAGATGAATTCAAGGGTATCATCGACTTATTCGAAATGAAAGCTTACATCTACAATGATGATAAGGGTGATGATATTTCTATCACAGATATCCCTGAAGACATGCAGGAAGATGCTGAATTATATCGTTCTGAATTAGTAGAAAAAATCTGCGAATTAGATGACGATTTAATGATGGCATACTTAGATGGTGAAGAACCAACTAACGAAGAATTAAAGAAAGTTTTAAGAAAAGCTACATGTGAATGTACAGCTGTTCCTGTATGCTGTGGTACAGCTTACAGAAACAAAGGTGTTCAGAAGTTATTGGATGCAGTTGTAGAATTCATGCCATCTCCATTAGATATCCCAGCTATTAAGGGTGTTGATATGGATGGTAACGAAATCGAAAAGCATTCTTCTGATGATGAACCATTCGCAGCTTTAGCATTCAAGATTATGACTGACCCATTCGTAGGTAAGCTTGCTTACTTCCGTGTGTACTCAGGTAC
>CAYRIK010000068.1:0-2973 GCA_964424345.1 uncultured Lachnospiraceae bacterium | reverse complement strand
AGAGCAGAGGACTGAAAATCCTCGTGTCGCTGGTTCGATTCCGGCTCTGGGCATTAAATTTTACACGGGCCACTAGCTCAGGTGGTAGAGCACTTGACTTTTAATCAAGTTGTCCGGGGTTCGAGTCCCCGGTGGCTCACTAGGTCTTAAAATCTTTTACGAGATTTTAAGACCTTTTTTCATAACGTACTTTATTAAAAACAATTTAAAATTATCTTGACCGTAGTTCAAAATTATGGTATTCATATAATATAAAAAATATTAACGCTTCTTGCAACTGACGGAAAGAGTGGAGCACCACAGAGGAACAAGAAGTGCGGGAAAGCAATTTCCAAATTAGCCGACCGTCTGGGCACACTTTTCAAAAGGAGAAGTGTGCCCTTTTATATTTTTAATACTACTTTTGAAGGAGAACAAAAAATGGAAAAGAAATTAGTTTACACAGGAAAAACAAAAGACGTATTTGCACTTGAGAATGGCAATTATCTGTTAAAATTCAAAGATGATTGTACAGGTAAAGACGGTGTATTTGATCCAGGTGAAAATGCTGTAGGTCTTACAATTGATGGTGTAGGTGATGTAAACCTTCGTATGTCTATTTATTTCTTTGAAAAAGTAAACGCAGCAGGTATCAAAACTCACTATGTAAATGCTAACCTTGAAGATACCACTATGGAAGTTCTTCCAGCAAAAGTATTTGGCAAGGGCTTAGAAGTTATCTGTCGTCACAAAGCAGTAGGCAGCTTCTTCCGCCGTTACAGTGATTATATTGAAGAAGGTGCTGATTTACCAGCATATGTAGAAACTACTTTCAAGAATGATGAAAAGGGCGATCCACTTGTAACAAAGGATGGTCTTGTTGATCTTGGTGTTATGACTGCACAGCAGTATGATGATATCAAGGTTATGACTCAGAAGATCACACAGATCGTAGCAGATGATTTAAAAGAAAAAGGCTTAGTTCTTTATGATATTAAGTTTGAATTTGGTTACGATGCAAATGGTGATGTTATGTTGATCGATGAAATCGCTTCTGGAAACATGAGAGTATACAAGGATGGCGAATATATTGATCCAATGACTCTTTCTAAATTGTTTTTTGCAGAATAATAGATAAAGAGAGTAGATAAGGAGATAAGTATGGGCGGATTTTTTGGTGTTACTTCCAAACGCGATGCCATGTCAGATGTGTATTTTGGCGTTGATTATCACTCACATTTAGGAACCAAAAGAGCTGGTTTAGCTGCATACGATGCTTCAATCGGTTTACAGCGTAAGATTCATAATATAGAAAATGCTCCGTTTAGAACAAAATTTGAGCATATTTTTGAAGAAATGCAGGGAACGTCAGCGATTGGATGTATCAGTGATTCTGATCCTCAGCCATTGCTGATTCGTTCTAAGCTTGGCACATATGCTATTTGTGTGATTGGTGCTATCAATAATTATGATAGTTTGATCGATCAGTATTTGAACTTTAGTGGTGGTCATTTTGATGCCATGACAGGCGGTAAAGTAAATGCTACAGAGCTTGTGGCAGCATTGATCAGTCAGCAGAGTAATTTCTTAGACGGAGTAAAGTTTGTTCAGAGTGCGGTACAGGGAACTGCAAATATTCTTATTTTAAAGAGTGATGGTTCTATTATTGCGGCACGAGACAAAGTTGGTCGTTTGCCAATGCTTGTAGGTAAGGGTGAAGATGGATATTGTGTATCTTTTGAATCTTTTGCATATAAGAAGTTAGATTACGTTGATTACAAAGAGTTAGGACCTGGAGAGATTGTTGAGATTACTGTAGATGGAGTGAAGCAGCTTCAGAAACCAGGAAAAGACATGAAAATCTGTGCATTCCTTTGGTCTTATTATGGATATTCTACTTCAAATTATGAAGGAAAGAATGTAGAAGTAATGCGTTGTCGAAATGGCGAGATTATGGCTAGAAATGATAAAGAGCTTGGAAAAATGGAAGGAATTGATTATGTTTGTGGTGTTCCGGATTCTGGTACTCCACATGCAATCGGTTATGCAAATGAGAGTAAGATTCCTTTTGCGAGACCATTTATCAAGTATACTCCAACATGGCCAAGAAGTTTTATGTCTTCTAAGCAGGCAGAACGCAATAAGGTTGCAAAGATGAAGCAGATTCCAGTGCATGAGCTGATTCAGGACAAAAACTTATTATTCGTAGATGACTCTATTGTACGAGGTACACAGCTTCGTGAGACAGTAGAATTTTTATATGAGAATGGAGCAAAATCCGTTCATATCCGTTCTGCATGTCCTCCGATCATGTATGGATGTAAATATTTAGACTTTTCCAGAAATAACAGCGAGATGGATTTGATTGCAAGACAGACAATCGTAGAGCTGGAAGGTGAAGAAGGACTGAAGTATATGGAAGAGTACAGTGATTTCTCAACAGAACGCGGAAAGAACTTTAGACAGGCAATTTGCGATAAACTGCATTTTTCTACTTTAGAATTTCAGAGTTTAGATGGTATTATCGAGGCAATCGGTTTAGAGCCATGTAAACTTTGCACATATTGCTGGACAGGCAAAGAATAATCATATGGATTAAGAGATAGGATAAGGATTGGGATAGAAATGTTCCAGTCCTTATTTTTTATATACTAGGAAATTACGCATTTCCTAGTATATAAAAACGCTCCGCGAAGATGAACACGAGCGTATAGGGAAAGTATTGCTTCGCAAAAACGCTCGGCTCAGCAAAGTGGAGCAAGTCTATCATGTGTGAGGAATATAGGATGTTGAAGTGGACTTGTCCACTTTGTTCTATGTATACAAGTGTATTTATATGTTCTAGTACACTTTTCTATGCTAAAATAAGAGAGGAAAAGAGTTTTGTAGTTTTATTGCATGGTTAAACTTTTTAACACGCCGTGAGCAAGAAATCCCTCATCTCTATAGGTGGTGGGATGAATTGCGATAAACACGGCGTTTTCTTGACTTTTG
>CAYRIK010000067.1:0-3325 GCA_964424345.1 uncultured Lachnospiraceae bacterium | reverse complement strand
TGAGCGCAAGCGAGCTTGAGAGAGCAAAGCTCTCGCACAACGAGCGGCGAATGTCATCGTGATATATGTGAAAAGTGATATATTTGGTATGAGGAGAATTGGGGAGAAAAATTATGAGTAAACGTAAGGATTTCTTAAAGGTGCCATTAAGTCGAGTGATTATATTAGTACTTATGGACATTATTACAGCATTGGTTGTTTCTTTTGCAGCACTGTATATTCGTTATGATTTGAAAATTGCAAATATTGAAAATTTATATTTGACAAGATGGGAAGTATTGCTTCCTTGGGTAACACTTATTACAATTGCAGCAAATTGGTGCTGGCGTTTGTATAAGAGTGTATGGCGTTATGCGAGTGCAGTAGAATTAATGAATATTATAGGTGCAACGACGACGACTGCTGGTATACAAATTATGTTATGTGCAGCAACAGGAAATGTGATGCCAAAGAGTTACTACATTTTATTCTGGTTTTTACAAACTTGTGCTTGTTGTGCTATTCGTTTTAGTTACAGATTATTGCGATTGATCAATTCTAAGAGAGAAGCAATCGGACATAGAAAAGATAGCATTAATGTTATGTTAATTGGCGCTGGTGCAGCAGGAAATGCGATTTTAAAGGAAATAGAGAGCAGCCAGTATGTTAATTTAAACGTAAAGTGTATTATTGATGATGGTCCAGGATGTCATGGAAAATTTTTAAGAGGTGTTCCAATCATTGGCGGTCGAGACAAGATTATGGATGCGGTTGGAGAATACAGCATTGATGAAATTATTCTTGCGATACCATCTGTAAGTAATCAAGTTAAAAGAGAATTTATCGATGTTTGTAAGGAAACAGGCTGTAAAATGCGTACCCTTCCAGGTATGTATCAGTTGATTAATGGAGATGTTTCTATTGCAAAATTGAAGGAAGTAGATATTGAAGATTTGCTTGGACGTGACCCAATCCGTACTAACTTAGATGAAGTTATGGGATATGTAAGCAATAAGGTTATTATGGTAACTGGTGGTGGCGGTTCTATCGGAAGTGAGCTTTGTCGTCAGGTTGCAAGTCATAATCCAAAGCAGCTTATTATCGTGGACATTTATGAAAATAATGCATACGATATTCAGCAAGAGCTTCGCCGTAAATATCCAAATTTGAATTTAGAAGTATTGATTGCTTCTGTTCGTAATACAAAACGTATCAATCAAATTTTTGAAACATATAGACCAAATGTTGTATATCATGCAGCAGCTCATAAGCATGTACCTTTGATGGAAGACAGTCCAAACGAGGCAATCAAAAATAATGTTATGGGTACCTATAAGACAGCACAGGCAGCTGCTAGATATGGCGTAGAGCGTTTTGTTTTGATTTCTACAGATAAAGCCGTAAATCCAACAAATATTATGGGTGCTTCTAAGCGTATGTGTGAAATGGTTATTCAGATGATGAATCAGAAATCCGATACAAACTTTGTAGCAGTACGTTTTGGTAATGTACTTGGCAGTAACGGAAGTGTTATTCCACTTTTTAAGCAGCAGATTGCAGCAGGTGGCCCTGTAACAGTTACAGACCCTAATATCATTCGTTATTTTATGACAATTCCAGAAGCGGTATCTTTAGTACTTCAGGCTGGTGCATATGCAAAGGGCGGCGAGATTTTCGTGTTAGATATGGGTGAGCCTGTAAAAATCGTAGACCTTGCTACAAACTTAATCAAGTTATCAGGTTACAAGCCAGGAGAAGATATCGAAATTAAATTCACTGGATTACGTCCTGGTGAAAAGATGTATGAAGAACTTCTTATGAGTGAAGAAGGATTACAAAAAACTGATAATAAGATGATATTTATTGGAAAACCGATAGATTTTGATGTGGATGTATTTGAAAAACAGCTTCATGCACTTGCAGAGGATGCAAGAAATGAACGTGTGGAAAATATCCGCAAGAGAGTAAAAGAAATTGTAACAACATATCAGTATAATGAAGAAGCATAAGGTGGTAATATCGTGAATTTATTAATCATAGGAGCAGGCGGACACGGAAAAGTAGTAAAAGAAGTTGCAGAGACATTGGGTATATATGATAGAATTGACTTTGTAGATGATAATGCGCCAGAAGCAATAGGAGCAATATCTGATCTGCCAAATTTGAGAGCATCTTATGAAGCTGCTTTTGTAGGAATTGGAAATAATGCAATGCGTCAAAGAATACTAGAGCAACTGCAAAGATGCGGATATCATATTCCTGTGTTGATTCATCCGACTGCATATGTGAGCCCAAGTGCAGATATTGAATCTGGAACAATTGTGGAACCAAAAGCAATCGTTAATGCAAATAGTATTGTAAAAGAAGGCTGTATTATTTCTGTAGGAGCGATTGTAGATCATGATGTTATATTAGAGCCTTGTGTGCATGTAAATGCTGGAGCTATTTGTAAAGCAGGAAGTAAAGTTGCTGCAAATGTAAAATTAGAAGCTGGTCAAGTTGTAAGAGGGTATTAGTAGGAGAACGTAATTATGTATGAAAAATTTATCAAAAGAGGTATAGACATTGTATTGTCTTTCTTGGGATTAGTATTGTTATCATGGCTTTATTTGATTATTATTATTGCAATTAAAATTGATGATCCAGGTCCTGCATTCTTTTCACAGAAAAGAGTTGGCAAGGATAAAAAGTTTTTCCAGCTTCATAAATTCCGTTCTATGAAGATGTGCACACCTCGTGATACTCCAACTCATTTATTAGAAAATCCGGAGCAATATATTACTAGAATTGGTAAATTTATGAGAAAGTACAGTATTGATGAATTGCCTCAGATTTGGGATATTTTAGTAGGAAATATGAGTATTATTGGACCAAGACCAGCACTTTGGAATCAGGATGATTTGATTGCAGAGCGTGATAAGTATGGCGCAAATGATGTAAAACCGGGCTTAACTGGATGGGCACAGATCAATGGACGCGATGAGTTAGAAATTGATGTAAAGGCTAAATTAGATGGAGCATATGTGGCAGAGTTGAAAAAAGGCTTTTTATCTGGTCTCAAGATGGACGTTAAGTGTTTCTTTGGCACGATTACAAGTGTATTAAAGCATGATGGTGTTGTGGAAGGCGGCACAGGTGCCATGAAAGAAAACAACAAATAAATATGGAGATTTCAATGAAGAAAGTATTGATTACAGGAGCAAACAGTTATATTGGATGCTCCTTTGACGCGTATATAAAGGAACATTATCCTCAAGAATTTTCTGTAGATACAGTAGACATGATAGATGGGAGCTGGAAAGAGAGGGATTTCTCTGGATATGATGTAGTATTTCATGTGGCTGGT
>CAYRIK010000066.1:0-3352 GCA_964424345.1 uncultured Lachnospiraceae bacterium | reverse complement strand
CATCGATTTCGTTATCAATTCCTATTGTCAATCGTCCCTTATCCATAAAACATACCCTGTCGCATAGGATGTCTATATCCTCTTTTGTATGGCTTGCCATAATAATTGTTTTTCCCTGTCCTTTTAATTGCAATAACAGATTTCTAATCTGTTTTACCCCGTCATTGTCAAGTCCATTGAATGGTTCATCAAGAACCAGTAAGTCTGGATTATCAATAATTGCCTGTGCTAATCCAAGCCTCTGGTTCATACCAAGAGAAAACTTTCCAACCTTCTTTTTACTGTCCGGATTCAGACCAACCAACTCAATCACTTCCCTGATTCTTTGTTTATCCACTTTTGCGTTAATAGAAGAAAGAAACTCAAGATTTTTATATGCTGTATAATTTGGCATAAATCCAGGTGTTTCAATAATAAATCCAAGATTTTCTGCAAACTTATCCTTTACTCCCACTTTCTGATTATTCACTAAAATCTCTCCCTCTGTTACGGGAATAAATCCACAAATACACTTCATCAGCATTGTCTTTCCCGAACCATTTCTTCCTACCAAACCGCAGATACTTCCTTTTTCTACAACTAGATTGACTTTGTCAAGAATTACTGCATCTTTTATATTTAATGTCACATTTTTCACTTTTACCATTTCATTCATTATCGTTGCCTCCTGTTATCCGTGCTGATACCCTTTGTAAATTTTGTACTAATCATCACAATTGTCATAAGTATCAAACTTCCACCTATTAATACACTAAATGCATATAAAAATGTAGGATTCCATTCATTTACTCCTGTTATCACTGACAATTTTATTAATGAAACGGGTGAAAATCTATATAATCTTTCATCAAAAAAGTTATATATCGCTAAATCTTCAAATATAATCACTGCTGATAACAATACTCCTATTTGATTCTTCAGTAAATAATTCAAAGTAAATACCACCATTCCAATAAGCCATAAAAGAAATACACATAAAGCGATAGTTTTTACAGTAGCTTCAATTGGCTCATAATTCTCTATTACCGTCTGGTTGAAATCATGTATGCCAAACTGTTGTGCTGCATCAGTCCGTGCTAATGTAAGTATTGCTTTTCCCCAACCTGTACCGAATTCAATTTTAGTTCCAGCACTTATAATAGTAAAAACATACACTGATAACGTATACAAGGCAGAATAAAATAGCATAAACAATGATTCACCAATAATCCAACATTTTTTTCCACTCCTTGCTACAAGAAAAAGATATCCATTTCCTATAAATGGTGCATCACACACTAGAATAAGATATCCCAGTAAAATCACAATTGGGAACACCATATCATTCATCAATATAGGATACAGATATGGCTCAATACCAATTTCCATCGCTCCTAGAAAATCCATAATAGGTTCCTCGTATGTTCTGATATACAAAAAAATCATTAAAAAGACAATTAAAGTTTTTATATTCATAATTTTAGAAATCATTTGAAATTTCCATACTGCATATATCTTTCTAATATTTTTCATATATCAATTTCCTCCTTAGTCCTTCCCTAAACAGATACTGTCCCACAATAAGAATGCATATGAAAATGATAATGATCCTTATTTCAGTTTGCCAGAACGAATTTCCAATTTCTTGTCGCCCAAACAAATAGTAATCAATTCGTTGATTATATGGTATATCTGCTATTTTAGAAAATTCTACATAAATTCTATATACAAGGTATGGTAACACCATGACAAAATACTTATTTGTTATTAACGTGGATATGCACATAGCAATCACTGCTGCCAAGGCGCCAACGAGGAAATAAAGTGTTGCCATTATCACAATATATTTGATTCCACCATAAGAATCTAATGTATATCTATAAGTAGCTGTCATCTTAAGTTCTTCTAATCGGACAGGATTAAGTAGTAACACATTATGCAGCTTTATAGATATCACATACAATCCAAAGCCAACTACAGCAATACTCCCACCGGAAAATGCCGCAAGAAAAACATAGATTCTAGCATATTTTTTTATTCCACATTTTCTAACCATCCACGGAACAATTCCGGCTTTCCATTCTTCACAAAAGCGTAATCCAAATCCTGCTGTAGATACTATGTTTATCATTTGAATATACATTCCAAAAAATGTTGCATTAAGAAGAATACTTCTAAGATCCCATTCTCTCGCTGTTACACTCCAATGATAAGAAGAAAACATCATAGGTATGCCTGTGTCTAGTTGAAACAATAAAAAAATGCAGATAGCGCACAAACAGAATCTTACATTGAACACAATTTGTCCATAATTTTTAATTCCCTTTTTCCACATTATCGCAACACCTCTCCCGTTACAGCATCCACGATATAAAGTTCTTTACTCTCATCTGTTTCTTTCACTTTTTGCTCAAATTTTACCATTACATCAAACATCCACACCGGACGTATTTCTATTTTCTTATTATCCGATGTACGAAGCATTATATATCTTAATTGTGCATCTTTAATCGTCTTCTCATTAGTCAGTATAATTGATGTCATATCGTTTTTTAACGAATTCAGTGCTTGTGCAGCTGTTATAATTTCAATTTCATTCTTTTTCTTCACTTTCATAACACTACTAAAATTAACATATGCAAAACCATTCTTATTGTAAATGATTGTTATGTAAATAGGATTTATGTTTTTTCCATTAGACAACTCCATAGTACTACTGCTGTTTATATTTATCCCATCCAATGATAATTCTGCTACAACATAATATGCACCATCTTTTTCACTCCAATTTCGCTTCCACTTTCGTTGTTCTTCACACTCTTCGCGAGTTAACTCATCACTACTTTTTTCTGCTTCCTCAAAATATATATTTTGTATATGATTTAAATAATCACTTGTAAGTGTTCTAACATTCAAATTCCCCACAGAAAAATCAGGAACGATTTCCTTGATTTTTGCTCCTATTTGTTCCTCTAATTCTTTTTGGGAAAGAAAACTCAGTTCTTCTTTGGTACCCAAATTTATTGGCATGTTATTTTCATCCCATGCATCTGAATCATAACCCAAAAATGCCCTGTAATAATCACTTTCCTTTGTTTTTCCGCTTGTTCCCTCTATTGTAGAATATATTTCTAACCCATCCTCGGATGTTAGTTCTTCCACATCCGGGTCTTCTGGTCGCTCCTCTTTTGTTACATTGATTTTGCTTTTATCATTTTCAAAAAAGGTGTCCTTTATTTTTTGAACGGGTATGGATGTAAATTCAACATCATAAGAATTATATTTTTTCCCTGAAACATTATCTGCTTTAAAATCTGCCACCAAATTGTCATCTAACTTCTCACTATTCCACTCATTTTGATTCTTATTATAA
>CAYRIK010000065.1:0-3594 GCA_964424345.1 uncultured Lachnospiraceae bacterium | reverse complement strand
CCTGCGACATCCTGGTCCCAAACCAGGCGCTCTAGCCAAACTGAGCCACACCCCGTTGTTTTCTTTTGTTCTGTTCTCTCTCAGAACATTGACTAGTATACTATGGCTTTAGCAAAATGTCAACACCTTTTTTGAAATTTTTTTAATTTTTTTCAAAATCTTTTTTAACTATGATACATAGCGAAGTTCGAACTCCCAATTTCCTTTTTTATCAATATGAAGCACCATATAAGAAGGTCTGCGGTCTGCCTGTCTTGGGTAGCTGATGCTGCCTGGATTTACACAGATTATATCTCCTTGTTCTAAAAATGGCTTATGTGTATGTCCAAACATGACCACATCTGCTCCCATAGCTCTAGCCTCATTTTTAATCATTGCAGTATCAAGTCCCACATAATACGTATGTCCATGTGTTACCCATACTGTCTTGCCTCCTAATGGAAAGACCGCTTCTTTAGGCAAATCCGAAAAATAGTCATTATTTCCTTTTACAATTTTACAATCACAACCTGCTGCCGTTCTGATTTTATATTCTCCACCTTCGGTATCCCCACAATGAATCAATAAATCAAACGGACCTTCCTTTTCTATTACATATAAAAGATTGTCATATTTTCCATGTGTATCACTGCAAATTAAAACTTTCATGACCAGTTCCCATTACCTTTTCTGTTGCTTTACAACTTATTTGCTCAGTGCTTTTTGTATATTAGCCTTCATTGCCGTAAGTGCTTTTCCTCTATGACTGATGGCATTTTTCTGTTCTGCTGTAAGTTCTGCTGTAGAACATCCAAATTCATCTACCATAAAAATTGGATCATAACCAAATCCACCTGTACCACGCTCCTCATAGCCAATATACCCTTCGATTGTTCCTGTTGTCGTGTATGTCGTTCCATCTGGTAATACTGCTGCTATAGCACATATAAATCGTGCTGTACGCAAGTGCTTTGGGATATTTTCCAAACGCTGTATAATATTTGCATTTTTTATACTATAAGGAGTATCCTCTCCCATGTATCTTGCACTATATATGCCAGGTTCTCCATTTAATGCATCTACCATCAAACCAGAATCATCTGCCATAACAATAGCATCGGAAACCTTTTTCGCAATATCCTGTGCCTTAATCATTGCATTTTCTAAAAATGACGTTCCAGTCTCTTCTGCTTCTGATGTTACACCAGCTTCTTTCATAGAAAGTACTTCTACGTCCAAATCTGCAAGAATTTCTTTTACCTCTCGCACTTTTCCTTCATTACCTGTTGCAAAAATGATTTTCATTATATTCTATCTCCTTTTGCTTTTTTAGGTGGTTTCGCTCCCATATACTGATAGAAATATGTTTTCATCATACCGTTATATATTTTACGATTTTTATCTGCTTTTCGTCCAAATACTTTTTCTGCATCTTCAAATCCTGTAATCAGATACATACTCCAATCATCCAGCTTCTGATATCTTTCCCAGATTGTTTTGTATAATGGAAGCATCGCTTCTTTATCTTCTAATCGCTCACCATAAGGTGGATTTGTTATAATAAAGCCATATTTTTTAGGATGGCTTAATTCGCTTACAGAACGCTGCTGGAAATGAATTAACTTATCTACACCAGCCATTTTTGCATTTGCTCTTGCAATCTCTACCATTTTAGGATCAATATCATATCCCTGAATATCTGTATCAATATGAAGGTCCATATCTTCTCTTGCTTCATCTACTGCATCATACCACATAGATTTTGGAATAATATGCTTCCACGCCTCTGATAAAAAGTGACGATTCATACCAGGTGCCATATTCGCAGCCATCATTGCAGCTTCTATTGGGAATGTACCGCTTCCGCAAAATGGATCTACTAAAATACGATCTGCATTCCAAGGAGTCAAACGAATCAAACCTGCTGCCAAATTTTCTGCAATTGGAGCTTTTGCAGTCAACTTACGATAACCACGCTTATGCAAACTTTCTCCAGTTGTATCCAATCCTACAGAAACTTCATCCTTTAATAAAAAGACTCTTACTGGATAATCTGCTCCTGTTTCTGTAAACCAACTAATATGATGTACGCTCTTCATACGCTCTACCATTGCTTTTTTCATGATAGACTGAATATCTGAAGGGCTGAATAATTTACTTTTAATGCTTGCAGCTTTTGCAACCCAGAACTTTCCATCTACAGGAATAAATTCTTCCCATGGAAGTGCTTTTGTCCCTTGGAAAAGCTCCTCATATGTTTCTGCATGAAAACTACCTATTTTGATCAAGATTCTCTCTGCTGTTCTTAAACAGATATTCGCACGACAGATTGCCTCTTCATCCCCTTCAAATGTAACCCTTCCGTCTGTTACTTCTGTTACATCATAGCCTAAATCTATAATTTCATTTTTCAAAACTGCTTCCATACCAAAATGACATGGTGCAATCAGTTCCATTCTCTTCATGTACTTACCTTTTCTCTCTTTATTGAATCACGATCAATCCTACATAATCACATTCCTTTAGAACGTTTAACATACTAGAAATTGACACATACTTGTTGCTTATGATTATATTACTAAATCTCTAAACCATAGTCAAGAATAAAGCCCTCAAAGCAAAAGAAAACAGGCTTCTCCATATTAGAGAAACCCGTTTTCTTTTTCCTGTTCAATCCCTATTATTCGTCTTCTTTTGACTTGCTGTTACAGCAATTTTTGCTCTTGTTCTGCTGTGTATTCTGTGCCTTATTCTGACTTGTATTCTGGCTCTTGTTCTGCTGAGCATTCTGACTCTTATTCTGATTGTTACTGCACTGGTTAGACATATAATATCCTCCTGATCATTTGGTTACAAAGATAGTATGTCCGATGCCAAACACTTTATACGTCAAAAATTATTTTTAAAAATATGCACTACGAACAATACGATGCAGATTGGTAAAACAATCGGTGCCAATGCTGAAAAAACAGTCAGTGCTAAATCTATTACAACAAAGAACACTATAATATGCAACACTGCGACAAGCCATCCCGGAAGATGGAATTCCTTTACACGCTGTGTTATTTTCTCTGCACCGCTTCTAAAATCTCTCTCCTCGTCAATGTCCTGACTATAATCTGCATCACTATTTGTTTGAAATTTCTCTGCCTCTAAAATTCCTTTTGCAATAATCTGAGGCGACCCTAACGCTTCACAGATTTGTTCTTCTGTTCTGCCGTTTCGGATTTCTTCTGCAAAATATTGTCTGTAATATGAAATATTATCCTGTACCGTTCCTACAGAAACCTTACCTGTCAAACAGCCACTCAATGTATCAATAAACTCTGTCTGTGTCATAAATATTCCTTTATTTCATTTATCTATTGTGATTTCTTTTGTACTTAAGATTATAATCTCAAGCCTATATTGCGTCAATGAACCGAGGTGATAATTTATAAAACTTTAACATAAAAAAACTTTTTAAAAATTTTTAAATTTTTTTCAAAAAAGGTGTTGACATTTTCCAATTCATAGTATATACTAGGTTTTGTTGTGAGGGACATCACACAGACAACAAAATGTGCGTTTAGCTCAGCTGGATAGAGCGTTTGGCTACGGACCAAAAGGTCGGGA
>CAYRIK010000064.1:0-3995 GCA_964424345.1 uncultured Lachnospiraceae bacterium | reverse complement strand
ATACCACAAAATACGAAGACCATTTTACAAGTCATAATCGATTGATTGCGATTTCAAAAAGCGGACGAAGTGTGGAATCCGAAGATGTGCAGAATTTCTTAAATGCGAAAGAGCGAGGTATCGATGTGCAGCTTTTTGTGCGAAAAAATAAGGATGATAAAATATCAAAAGAATTCTATTATCTGGGTCGTATGTATGCAACTGGTGAAGTAAAAGAATTTATCATGCCGAACACGGATAAATCTGCAGTGGAAATCGAATGGGCATTAGATACTCCGGTTCGAGAAGATATTTATGAATACATTGTCAATGGCTAAAATTTTTGATGATAGGAAGAAGGAAAATACATTTACATGAAGACAATTAGGGTAGTTGCTGCCATAATCATTGAACATGGCAAAGTGTTTGCAACACAGCGTGGATATGGAGAGTTTAAAGACGGATGGGAATTTCCAGGCGGAAAGATTGAGCTAAATGAGACGCCAGAAGATGCAATCGTAAGAGAGATAAAAGAAGAATTAGATACAGAAGTAGAAGTGCAGGAATTATTGGATACAGTGGAGTATGATTATCCGAATTTTCATCTGTCTATGGATTGTTTTATTTGTAAAATCAAGTCTGGAGATTTGGTGCTGAAGGAGCATGAAGCTGCGAAGTGGTTGACGAAGGATACGCTGAGAAGCGTGGAATGGTTGCCTGCGGATTTGGGATTGGTACCACAGATTGAAAAACGATTGTCAGCTTGAGCGAGGAATATTGCCATGGAAGGATTTTCAGAGAAAAGATTGATTTCTTTGGGCGAATATCATGTAGAAAGCAAATATCGACAAATATAATATCAATCATCCACCCATTCAATATCGGTTTCAACTGCCCAAAAGGTTTTAACGTCAAAAATTGGGGCATCTAAAAATGCGTGATAACATTCTTCGATAGTTTTATTGTCATATAATGATAATGCAAAATAGGGGTATGATTATCCCAAGTTAGAGACTTTTCAGGATGATAATCAATTTCCATGTATAAAACATGTTCTTTGTTATAAAATCTCATTTTATGGAATGTACCGTCAGGTTTAAGTTTAATGTAGGCTTCACTTGAATGCGATGATTCAGGTAATTCATGCTTCTCGTCTATTCCTTGTAAAACTTTTACACTATTAATTATTTCGACAGTTTCATAAGTGTATCTGATAGTTGTTGATGAAGAACAGCTTGATTCAATAAATATGTTGACATCATTATAAAATATGGTATTCCAAATATGATCAATGTAACAGAATAAGTAAAAATAATAGTTATGACCACCGGCTTAGTTGGTGGTCATAACTATATTATTTATTCTTTCTATTAAAGTTTCCTTAAAAGTGTTACGATCATATGGCGTATTATTCATAAAAGATTCGATGATTTTAGAAAGTAATTCTATGTCGTCGTTGGTTACTGAAGGAGCATCGATATTTCTCTTTTTTCGAGGGGATGAGTCAAATAATCTCTTTGTAAAAGCATAAAGAAGCGTTTCTTTATCTGTAAATTGATTGCGTTGGAGACAAGCCTTACAGTTTCTATAAATTTTTGATTTAGTTTCGGGTTTGTCTTCAATCAATAATGCATTTTCTATATAATTCAAAAGATGGTTTCTTACTAGATAATTTGTACTTCCTGCAGCAATGGCATTTTTCAAAATTTCCTCAAAATTAACGAACTCTGTAGAAATCATATTTCTAATAGGACATTCGTTGCTTGTAAAGTATTGATTTATTTCGTTCAAAAAATCTTGATAGCATATACCGTTTTTCACAAAAACACTAGTACAGTTATTTACCGTAGGACAGCCTTCTTCTCTAAAGCGAATAACGAGGACCCCTTGATTGGTTAAATTTTCATTTATATTATTATCTCTTGTTGCATCTTGATGAAAGAATGCCCCATCATAAAATATAGCAATAGTTTTATCGGTACTTTTAATCAATATATCAATTTCATAACCAAAATATTCGGAGTTTCGATTAGAAACATGGCCGTTTTCAACAACTGATATAAGATAATGGTATAGAAGTTGTTCCAAAATAGATGTTCCGCCACGAGGGCCGAATTTATTGTAAATAGCGTTAAGTTCAGTTAATTCACTATCGCTAAATTTTTTTTTGGATTTTAAACATTTTATGTCCTTTGCTAATTTACATTCTAATTCATTTTTGCTGTTTTCTCTAGGTGTTGTTCTATGAGCTTGAATCCATGGTCTTAATTCTGCCATAACTTTACTAGGAGAAAGAAATGGCAAATAGTTAGTTTTTAAAGTATTGTAGTTATTTAAACAAGCCGGATCTTTAATATAATATTGATCGCGGCAGCAGGTTTCATAAATTTTTTTCTCATACTTATCTGTAGAATTTTGGGATGGCCACTTTCCATGACTTATACAGAAATCATACAGAAGTTCGTACTTTTCTTTTGGATTTTTTTGGAGAGAACGAACACCGTATGTTGCTTGCAGTTTTTCAATGGTAGCAAGCTGCTCATCAGAAAATGTAGTTTTTCCAGAATGTCTATTTCGTTTGTAGTTTGCAACACATTGTGCTAAAGATTTTTCGTAATAATCTGTAGAATTCTGGTTTGGACATACTTTGTTTTTTTTGCAAAAGTTAATAAAATCATTTACCGCTTCTTCTGGAGAACGTTTTTTCTTGTTTGTTTTCATAAAAATCTCCTTTCTCTTGCAAAACATATTATACATAAATTCAACACAAATGTCAATAACGATGATTAAAATGTTTTTAAAAAATCAATTTTATGGTTTTTAAGAAAGATAACTGTTCATACACACATCGCGCTAAGCATATAAAGAAATTCTAACCCCTTTAAATATCCATTTCCTAAAACTGTGCATTTACACAAAAATAGGGAATGGATATTATTTATTAAATCGAAAGAAGCTTTTAGCTATTGGCTTGACAATAGAAATTCATGGAGTTAGAATACAAGCAAATGACAGGCTGCCGTATTGGTGGCTTTTCAAAAAATAATGGGTTAGTTAAAACTAACTACAATACAGGAAGTATTGTTATGAAGATAAATAATCCAGTAAAAGGTATTTTGTTTGTTTTGGGTGTGGGATTGGCAGTTGTCAGCATTATATAGAAAGAAGGAATAAGTAATTATGTTTGTAAAAATTGTCGTATCTTTTGTTTCTTATTTTTTCTATTGGTTTTGCTGTTTTCTTGGAACAGGCACAGACAAGAAAAATCTTATTGGTCTGCGTTCTTATCCGGATGCTGTTCAGCAGGCGGTATTAGAACACCCAAAACTTGACGAAAATGTGCCAAAAAAGAAATCTATGCTATCTATCTTGATTGGAAATTTTTTGCTATTTACCGTTGTATTTTTCGGACTTGGTTTGACGATGAAAAGTATGCTCGGATTGAACGATTTTTGGACGGCATTTTGTTTTTATTGTTTCTTGATCATATAACTCCGCATTTGCATCAAAACAGTGAACAGGCTGAAGGCATTTCTGCAAGTTTTAGTCGAACGACGATGATGCTTTTTGCGGTAACACTGCACAATATTCCAGAGGGAATTGCAGTAGGCGTAGTTTATGCCGGGACTGCCGGGTTGTTTTTATATGGAGGACGATTATGAAAAAACGCTGACTCGGAAGCAGATTGACGATTACGAATAACTCTGCCGCGACCGAAACAACGGTTGGTTGCTGCCCCCCTGATGGGCTGCGGTTCATTTGTGAGGCCAACGGATATGACCCAGAAGCCATCGGGTGGCACTTCCTTGAGGTGTTGGGACAGATAAAAACGCAGTAGATTTATTCGCATTATCGTGATATACTTTATTATAGTAAAGAAGCGAAAAATTTGAATTTGTCTATATAATGAGGACCATAAAAAATAGCGCACGGCAATGTTAAACAATTATTTCATATTTGTACATAAAGGGAGAAATCGTTATGCGTACAGTTATTATTACAGGTGCTAATTCAGG
>CAYRIK010000063.1:0-4207 GCA_964424345.1 uncultured Lachnospiraceae bacterium | reverse complement strand
AGGCAGTTGGTTAAACCGACTGCCTTTTTTTTACTTATTTTATTTTTTGAGGTGCTATGTTTATGAACCCGGAACTTGTAGTTAAACTATCTTTAGACATCGGTGCTGCCATGCTAAGCTCCGGTGCAGAAACTATTCGTGTCGAAGATACGGTAACTCGTATCTGCAAAAGTTACTATCAAGGTAACATAAATGTTACTTCTTATCTCAGTGCACTATTTGTCAGCATGGAAGTGCCAGATTGGAATGAGAATTATTCTTCTCCACATATTGTTACACAGCATCGCCGCGTTACAAACATTTCCAATCAGCTGGGAAGACTGGAAGACTTAAATGCGCTCTCCCGCTACATATGTCAGTATAAACCGGAAGCTGAAGAAATTGAAAGTCGTTTACAAGCAATTCTTTCCTCTGGTATGAGTACCAAACGAGGTGTTGTTGGATATTTTCTTGCCGCAGGCTCATTTTCCGTCTTTTTTGGTGGAAATTTATTAGATGGTTTCATTGGCGGTCTGGTCAGTCTGGTATTATATTGGTCCGAAAAAAAGATAAAAGATCGTTTTCATAATGAATTAGTTCGTATATTTGTATTATCTTTTATTACAGGTTTAGTATCTTGTATGCTTCACCTTTGTACGATTCCAATTCATACAGATAAGGTTATGATTGGTAATGTTATGCTCCTTATCCCAGGTGTTTCTCTTACGAACTCTTTAAGAGACTTATTTACAGGAGATACTGCATCTGGTGCTTTGAAGTTATTAAACAGTATTTTACTTGCTGTTTCCATTGCCATCGGCTTTGCTTTAGCTATGATCATCACTGGTGTTATATAGGAGGATGTTATGGAACAGATTATTATTCAAATTATATCTGCAACAATTGGCTCCATTGGTTTTGCACTTGTCTTTAACGTAAAAAGAGATAAATTTCGTTATGTCATCACAGGTGCGTTTCTCGGAATTACTATTTATTTTATCGTAGATTACCTTACACACAGTACATTTCTTTCTAATGTGATTGCTTCTGTCGTGTGTACTGCCAGTGCAGAATTTTTAGCAAGATGGCGAAAAGCACCTGCAACTTTATTTTTAATTATACATATTATTCCCCTTGTACCCGGAGGCAGTTTATTTTACTGTATGCGAAGCTTTGTATTAAAAGATCAAGAAGCTTTCAAAAGCTATGGTCTTAGTACACTCTATTCTGCTGCTGGTATTGCAATCGGTATCCTTGTGGTTACTTCTTTTCTTTCTATTTTATATTCTTATAAAAGACCAGAACAACGCTAATAGGTATTCAATAAATATAAACAAAGGCTATCCAGTCAAAAGATTGGATAGCCTTTAAAAATATATTCAGATAGTTTTTATTTATAGCTTTCTGCAAGCTTTTCAAATGCAGTCATAGAACGTTCAATCATCTCTTTGTCAACACAATAGGAAATGCGTGCATAACCAGGACATCCAAAATCATCCGCTGCTACAAGCAAAAGATCTAAAGCCTTCGCTCTTTCACAAAATTCTTTTGAATTTCCTCCCATAGCCTTTACAAACATATAAAAAGCTCCTTGTGGATTGACACACTCATATCCCATCTGTGTCAGCTTTGTATATAACAAATCTCGATTGATTTTATAAAGATTGATATCTCCAACCTGACCTAAACATTTTCCTAATGCCTTTTGGAACAAGCTTGGAGCACATACAAAACCCAAAACACGTGCTGCTCCACACATCGTTAAATACACATTTCGACTCTCTGTCACTTCGTCCGGAACTAACACAAAGCCAATACGTTCACCAGGCAAAGACAATGATTTACTAAAAGAGTAACATACAATTGTATTTTTATAATATTTTGTCACATATGGAACTTCTACTCCATCATATGCAATCTCACGATATGGTTCATCAGAAATCAAGAAAATAGGATGTCCAACTTCCTCTGATTTTGCTTCTAATAACGCTGCCAGTTCTTTGATTGTTTCTTCACTATAAATAACACCAGAAGGATTATTTGGAGAATTGATAATCACACCTTTTGTATGTTCATTGATTGCAGCTGCCAGCTTTTTCATATCAATCTGAAAATGTGCTGTATCTGCTTCTACCATACAAAAAGTTGCTCCATTGCCTTCTACAAATGCTTTGTACTCTGGAAAATAAGGTGCAATAGCAATAAATTGATCTTCTTTTTGTTCTGTCAACGCTCGAAATGTAATACAAAGAGAGGCTGCAGCTCCGCAAGTAACATAAAAATTATCCGCATGAAACTTTGTTCCATAAGTACTGTTATAATATTCTGCCAGTGCATTACGAAACTCTGCATCGCCTTGTGCAGATGTATATCCATGAATATCGATCGGATTTGCTGTATTTAAAAGTTCTATGATAGATTCTTTTACACACGCTGGAGCTGGGACTGTCGGATTTCCCAAGCTAAAATCATATACATGTTCTTTACCAACTACACTTGCTCTTTGCTTACCATACTCAAATAATTCTCTAATTGCAGAACGATTGCTGCCCAATTTATAACATTGCTCAGAATACATTTTCTCACCTCTTCAGCTTATAATTTGCAAGGACCACTTCCGATATCTACTACATAGAAATCTGCTGCATAGCCAATTGCTTCTTTATATGCTGCTCCTACATTTTCAATAAAAGCATCTACTGCTTCTTCTTTTACAAGGTTTACTGTACAACCACCAAAACCTGCACCTGTCATACGTGCACCGATTACGCCTGGCTGTTTCCATGCTTCAGCTGCTAATGTATCTAATTCCTTACCAGTTACTTCATAATCATCGCGTAAAGAAACGTGAGAAGCATTCATTAATTCGCCAAATAATGTAATATCGTTTGCAATTAATGCAGAAACAGCTTTTACAGTACGCTGATTTTCATATACAGCATGTTTTGCACGTTTCTGACGTACTTCACTTGCAATTGCATCTTTATGTGCTTCAAATTCTTCTTCTGTTAAGTCACCAAGTGCCTTTACATCCATTACTTTCTGTAATTCAGCTAATGCTGTTTCACACTCGCTGCGACGTTCATTGTACTTAGATTCGCCTAAACCACGCTTCTTGTTACTGCAGATAATAACAATCTTAATACCGTCTAATTTAACTGGTACGAGCTGATATTTTAATGTATTTGTGTCTAAGAAAATAGCATGGTCCTTTTCTCCCATTGCGATTGCGAACTGGTCCATGATACCACAATTTACACCATTGAATTTATTTTCAGAGAACTGACCGATCAAAGCTAAATCCTGATTTGTCACTTCAAAACCAAAGAAATCTCTTAAAATAAAGCCAGTTAATACTTCTAAAGATGCAGAGCTTGAAAGACCAGAACCGTTTGGAATATTTCCAAAAAGTAATAAATCCATACCACAATCAATCTTCATGCCTCTTTCACCGAAAGCCCACATAATTCCCTTTGGATAGTTTGTCCAATCAGCTTCTTTATATGGTTTTAAATCATCGAGGGAAGACTCTATTACACCAAGATGCTCAAAGTTTAAAGAATAAAAACGAAGCTTGTTATCTGTTCTCTTTCTTGCTGCTCCATATGTTCCGATTGTTAATGCACATGGAAATACATGACCGCCATTATAGTCTGTATGTTCACCAATCAAATTTACTCGGCCAGGTGCAAAATACACTTCTGCGCCACAAGCATCGCCGAATACTTCAGCGAATTTTGCTAACATTTTTTCTTTCATTTTATGTTCCTTCCTAAAATAAGTCATATATGTATATTTTATGAAATATACTGCTTCTTTCATTTTACATATTTTATACTATATCGTCAACTTCTCTTTTACGAAAACATAACCGAAAAGTTTCCTTCTTTGCACTTTCCTTTATAAAAATTCAACTCCCTATATCCCACTTATGAGGGACTGTTGCCACTTTAACATAAACAACTATTTTCGCAATGCTTAACAGGGGTAAAGCCTAAACAAAAAAAAAGAAACGTTGTTAATCAACGTTTCTCTTTCTCATTATTAATGCCGGCGACCGGAATCGAACCGGTACGGGAGGTAAGTCCCGCAGGATTTTAAGTCCTGTGCGTCTGCCAGTTCCGCCACGCCGGCATCTCAAATATTTAATTACACTTGCTTGAGAAACAAGTGATGGGACCTACAGGGCTCGAACCTGTGACCCCCTGCTTGTAAGGCAGATGCTCTC
>CAYRIK010000062.1:0-4306 GCA_964424345.1 uncultured Lachnospiraceae bacterium | reverse complement strand
TTAAGTTTACTGCACAAGCATCTACACCGATATATTCTTTATGTGTATGCTTTTCGTGTAATACCTTTGTTACAAGATGTCCATAAGGTCCCATCATAAAACGACCAAGTTCTGTATAAATAGCAACATCTCCCATTCCGGCAGGAACTAAAATTTCTTCGTATGCTTTTCGTACACCTTCGCCAATTGCCATGATATCATTTGGCTCCTGATCTGGTTTGTATGGAATACCAATACCGCCAGAAAGATTAATAAATGCAATATGCGCTCCAGTTTCCTTTTTTAATTCTACTGCAAGCTCAAATAATTTTTTTGCAAGTGTAGGATAATATTCATTTGTAACAGTATTGGATGCAAGGAAAGAATGAATACCAAAATTCTTTACACCTTTTTCTTTCATAATGCGAAATCCTTCAAACATCTGCTCTGTTGTAAGACCATACTTTGCATCCCCTGGATTGTCCATGATGTTGTTCGCAATAGAAAAATATCCGCCTGGATTATAACGACAGCTTAATGTTTCTGGCAAATATCCAAGTGTCTTTTCTAAAAACGCAATATGTGTAAAATCATCCAGATTGATAGTTGCTCCTATTTTAGCTGCATATACAAATTCTTCTGCTGGTGTATCATTAGAAGAAAACATAATGTCCTCTCCTTTTACGCCCATTGCATTGCTTAACATCAATTCTGTCATAGAAGAACAATCTGTACCGCATCCATATTCTCTTAAAATATCAATCAAATATGGATTAGGAGTTGCTTTTACTGCAAAAAATTCTTTATATCCAGCATTCCATGAAAATGCCTCTTTTAATTTACGCGCATTTTCGCGAATCCCTTTTTCATCATAAATATGAAATGGGGTTGGATATGTCTTTGCAATCTCTTCAATCATCTCTTTCGTAACAAATGGTGTTTTTTTCATAATTCTCTCCTAGTAAATTTGTTTACGTTATATATTTTCTATCTGCCAATCTATTGGCTGTAATCCACTCTTTTCCAAAAATGCATTTGTCTGACTAAATGGCTTACTTCCAAAAAATCCTCTATATGCAGATAATGGACTTGGATGCGGCGCTTCCAAAATAAGATGTTTTGGGTTATGCAGCATTGCTTTTTTCATCTGTGCAGGTCTTCCCCATAAAATAAATACGATTGGTCTATCCTGCGCATCTAAAATACGGATTGCTGCATCTGTAAATTCTTCCCAGCCAATTCCTCTATGTGAATTTGCCTGATGTGCTCTTACGGTCAAAACAGTATTTAACATTAAAACACCTTGCTTTGCCCATTTTACCAAATACCCATTATTTGGAATATAACATCCCATATCATCTTGTAATTCTTTGTAAATATTCACAAGAGACGGCGGTACTTCTACCCCAGGTTTTACACTAAAGCACAGACCATGTGCCTGTCCTACATTATGATATGGATCTTGTCCAAGAATTACAACCTTTACATCTTTTAATGGAGTCAAATGAAATGCATTGAACAAATCATCTGCCTCTGGAAAAATCTGTCTTGTCTGATATTCCCTCATAACAGTTTCATGAAGTTTTTTATAATAAGGCTTATGGAACTCTCCTTTGATTGCTCCAAGCCAGTCATTTGAAATTGGTGGCATTTTCTTATCCCTCACATGTTCCAGAAAATAACGTTACAGAATGTATTGGCACACTTACACTTCTTTCTGCCATTTCTTCTGTAAGCTGATACAATGTTTTATTTACACGAAAGCATTTTGCTTTACGATTAAAATATGTCATTTTCTCAAACGGAAAACGGAATACACTTGGGAATGTCAGTCCAGCTCCTAACTCCAACAAACAAGTATTTCTATTCATCGTTCCCTGAAGCCAGCTCATATATGGTGTCCATTTAGGCAAATATCCTTCTTCTTTGTAATGAGACGCATAAATATTATTAAATGGTACTATTTCTCCTAAAGCATTTTTTACAAAATCAATATCTTCTATTGTAATCTTTCCTTGCACATATAATTCCAAAGAATCCATAAATGCTGTATATTCTGTAGCAAGAGATAAATTTTCATCTCTCATATATTTTTCAGTTCCGCATGGCATAACCCATTTTTCATTGGCAACAAACGGAACAAAACTGTCATTAACACATGTTGCCACTACATAATAATTTTTACCTTCTAATAAAGAAAATAATGTCTCATATGCTGCTTTCAATGTCTCATCAGTTAATTTTTTATAAACGTATGGCAAAATCCAACGAAACTGTGGATATTTTGCTAAATCTTCCTGAATTCTCTTATATACATCACTTTCTTGTGCTTTAGGAGAAATGTTCCATTCTTCTCCTAAGCCAACTACTACTAAATCAGCTTCCTGTATACTATTTTTTATATCTTCTAAATAAGTATGAGCCATTCCTTACTAACCTCTTATTTCACACATTTTATCCATGTTGCAGAAGCTGCTGGAACGTGTAATGTACCATTTTGATATGTTGCAGTTCCATGATTAGAATAAATTACTTCGCCTGCTTCTACTGCTGTATGTCCGCCTAATTTTTCTGTACATGCAGCATCTAACGTACAAACAGTATCTTCGTTGCTTGGATTTAATATGATTAAAATTCTTTCTTCTGCATTTTCACGCATATATACAAATGGATATGCATGATCTTGTGCATAAACTACCGTCCAGGCAGCATCACTCTGCAAAGCAGTATGTTCTTTACGAAGTGTGATTAACTTCTGTACTTCTTTCCAAAGAGAACCTTCTTCATGTTTTTGTTTTTCTACTGTTGGTCTGTTTTCATCCGGATCCAGTGCAATATATAATTTTTCTTTATCTGCTGTAGAAAAACCAGCATTTGCAGAACTATCCCACTGCATAGGAGTTCTGGCACCTGTTCTGAAGTATCCGCCCTCTACTGTTTTTAGGCCTTCCATATACTTCATACCAATTTCATCTCCATAATATACAAATGGAACACCTGGCATAGACATTAAAAATGCAAAAATAATCTTACATTCTTCTTCATCTAATTTTCCTGCTATTCTTGCCATATCATGATTACCACTTGGAATACAGATATAACCTTTGCCTAAAACACTGTCATAGCTTTCCTGATAACGTTCTGCGAATGCCTTGATATCGCCTTTTCCTTCTCTTGAAAAATATGGATTTTCGCGGAATAATTCCATATATCTGGATGGACCAAAATGAAGCAGAAAATCCATATGAAAACCGCCATCAACAGCATGCTCTGGCTGTCCCCATTCAGATACCATTGCAGCTTCTGGATATTTTTCTGCCAAAAAGCCATTCAAATCTTTCCATAATTCTATATTGGCTTTATCATCGGTATCTCCTTTTATAAGACTTGCAGCCATATCTACACGAAAACCGTCACATCCCATATCCAGCCAAAACGCCATAATGTCTTTGATAGCCTGACGCGTAGCCAATGCTCCAGGTGAATCCATAGCAGCCTGCCAACCTGCCTCTGGTTCTGCAAAACCATAATTTAAAGCAGGCTGTGTAGAGAAGAAATTGATCATGCAGCTTCCGTCACGCTCTGTAAAACCTCTGATGAAACGATAGCGAAATGGTGCATTCCATACACTATTTGTCCATACATAACGATCCGTATATTCATTTTTTTCTGCTTTGCAAGACTGTTTAAACCATTCACAATCAATAGCAGTATGCCCTGGAACTAAATCTAAAAGAATGTGCATATCTCTTTTATGTACTTCTTCGAACAATTCTTTCAATTCTTCATTCGTACCATAACGAGGTGCCGCTTTATAATAATCTCTTACATCATATCCTGCATCATAAAATGGAGAATCAAAACATGGATTCATCCAAATTGCATTACATCCCAATTCTTTGATATAATCTAATCTTTGAATAATTCCTCTAAAATCGCCGATACCATCTCCATTTGTATCTTGAAAACTCTGAGGATAAATTTCATAAAAAACTGCATTTTTTAACCAAGCTGGCATAATACTATTTCTCCTTCATTTTTAGCAAAATAACTTTCTGCTAAGTATAACATAAAATAATACATTAAGCAATTTGTAAATATAAGCAATTCATATATAGAACTATTTTCTGACAACAAAAATAAGGTGTTGAAAATTTTCATTTCAACACCTTTTATATCCTACCTTATAGCAGCGTATAGGGGAATCGAACCCCTGTTTTCGCCGTGAGAGGGCGACGTCTTGACCGCTTGACCAATACGCCATTTCACATGCTTGTACCTTCAAAACCGAACACGAAAACCTGAAACTACATCCGTTATCCTGTGA
>CAYRIK010000061.1:1290-4709 GCA_964424345.1 uncultured Lachnospiraceae bacterium | reverse complement strand
TTTTAACTATTCGCAAAATACCAATTTAACGAACAGATATTGATTTTTTCGCCTTTTCTAAGCATTTTTATTGTTTTTTTCATCTTTTTTCGTTTCCTTATTTACTTTTTGTGTCTTTACATAAGATGTTTTATTTTCAGAATTCATTTCAATAATTTTGTTTTCTTCATCTATATAGTCTACACGTGCATATTTATCTCTATCAATCGGTAATCCTTTTGCTGTAAGTCGTTTGTTGATTGATCTACGAATACATGCAAATATAACTGCAAACGCTGGAACGCCGATAACCATGCCTACGATGCCAAATAAGCCGCCAAATATCGTAATCGCAAAAATAACCCAGAAACTGCCCAAACCCGTTGAATCGCCCAAAATCTTCGGTCCAAGGATGTTTCCATCGAATTGCTGTAATAATATAATGAAAATAACGAAGTAAACTGTATTCAATGGCTGCATCGGTGCTACTACAAAAATAAGGATTGCACAAGGAATTGCACCTAAAAACGGGCCAAAAAATGGAATAATATTCGTAATACCGATAATTACACTTACCAAAGCTGCGTATGGTGTCTTTAATATTGTTGTTCCAATGAAACAAATTACACCAATAATTGCGGAATCTAACACTTTTCCACTTAAAAATCCAATGAATGTTCTGTGAATAAAGCGGGTTTCGTGTAAAATATCATTTGCAACTTCATTGCTAAAGCATCCGTAAACAATCTTTTTGGCTTGTAATGAGAATAAATCTTTAGAATTTAATATATAGATAGATAATATAAATCCTATAATTCCATTCCACAAAATTCCAAGAATATTCATTACGCTTACAGATAACGTTTTGATTAATGATGTAATTTGTGGCATCAATGTATTGTTTAGCCAAATATCAAAGTCATCTATATACGCTTCTACTGTATTGTTGAAAATATCTCTTACAGCCGGGTTATCTTCTAGCATTTTATTGATATAGTTTATACCATTGTCAGTGTAACTATCAAAATTCAAGACAATTTCTTGGATGCTCGGTACAATCTGTGAAATCAGCATATTCGCAAACATATATATCACCAAAACACTGGAAATCGATGTAATCGCAACGCAAATTCCTCGTATTTTAGAATGTTGAGCCGCAGTATCTACTTTTGTATATTTATTCAAAAGTGGTACTACTATTTTCCCTTCGACACAATTTAAAATCGGTATCATAACGTATGCCATTACAAAACCAAATAAAATTGGTCTTAAAATGTCAGAAAGAAACTTATAAACGTTAGCAAGCTTTGCACTGTGAAATAAAATGTAATAAAGACCAATCAAAGCTGCTCCCGAAAGAAAAAGTGTTAGTCCCAAAAAGAAATACCTGTTTTTTTGCCTGTTATGGCTCGAATTGTTGTTGTGCTCCATAAATGTCTCCTTTATCACGCGTAATTTTATATATTTAGTATAACATTTTATCTTGTGAGTGCAAATTATTTTTTTATTAAGTTGAAGTTCTGCTGCCAATCTGCTATCAACGTAAAATAAAAATGCTCCTGATTTTTTGTATCAGGAGCTCTGCTGCATATCACTTATTAAATACTCTTTAAAAAGTCAATCAAACAATCTGCTAAAACTGCATGACCTGCGTCGTTAAAATGCAGTCCGTCATCTGTAAAGCGAATGCGATCTTCTTCATTATTTGGATCAATTCCTAACTTATCGTAAAGGTTTAAAACTGGTATATTATGTTTTTTGCCTTTTTCCATTACAATGTTGACATATTCTTTTACCGGAAGTGCATCAGAACGCTTCATAGGACGTGTAGATGGTTTCCAATCTCTAATATCTTTATAATACATATGTGCAGGTGTCATAAAAACGATTGTCTTTCCAACATAATTGTTTTTTAAATATGTCATTAAAAACTCTACTGCACCATAGAAAGTTGCAGGTGTTTCATCCGTTGGCTCTCCTATCGGAGCATCACCATGAATATAATCATTGATACCACCATAAACAATAATAATATCTGCATCTGGATTTAAATCGTATACTCGTCCACAAAAACATAAATCATGTCTTGGCTTTTCACTTGGTACAGACTGATGTGCAAAGCGTGTGCCACCAATACCATAATTATAAACTGCTTTTAAACCACATTTTCTCTTGATTACATTATCGTAACGATTATTTTCACAATCAGATACACCAACACCTTCTGTAATACTGTCTCCTAAAAAATCAATTGTTTTTCCTTCTAAAATCACAATTTTCTCCTCCTGATAAATCTGTTATAATTATAGACCATAACTTTCACATAATCAATCAAAAGCTACAGAATTAACGAGCATCTGTTTTCTATTTTCGGTACTGGATGCGGTAAAGAGCATCTTGGTCTGAACTCCTTTTTGTCCATTTTCTGTATCTCTTTTATATTCGGGACTGGTATAAGCTTCTAAAAGCTGTGCTTTATCGGTTGGTATACCATATCCTGTCTGGGTAAATTCTGTTTCCAACTCATCCGCTTCCACTGTATAAGTGGTATCTGGATCATTCACATTTGTATTCTTTGCAATATCAAACATCTTATAGTCAAATAAATGAACCCTAAAGATATTTAAATCGGCTGCTCCACTTGTGTATCCTCGTCCTAATAAAGTAAATGGTGTCTGTCCATCTGCTTTTACATAGTACAATGGATAACTTGTTCCGTTTACTGTCTTATTTCCATCTCGATATGTGTTTGCATTTTCCACTGCTTTTACATATTCTGTTTCTACTGGATAAACTGTATCTGGTGTAGCTGGTGCATCCGGTGATGGATTTCCGTTTCCATTTTCCATATCGTTTATTCCTGGCAATTCTAAAATTGCCACTTCAGAAACATTTCCTGCAAAGTCACTTGCGTATACTTTTACAAGCTGTGGATATGTCTGCAATGCTCTTGTATATTTCACATCAGCACTGTCTGTTACGGTTGCTAATCCGCCTTTGGCTGCCTGCAATACTTTTAAGTCTGCAGTAATCGTATCCAGTAATGCGTCTGTATTTTTATTATAAAATTCGATTTTATATCCTTTTACATTTGTTGTGAGAACAACTGGATTTGGAATTGCTGTTGCTGATGCCTGCAGATTTCCATTTTCGTATGCTTCCACGCTGAATGTATAACCTGTTCCATTATCGTTTGGTTTCTGGATTGTAAAAGTTGCTTTCTTATCTACATAATCTGCACCTGTTAGTGTAAGCACTGGTCTATCTGGTGCTGCCTTATCTTCGGCTTTTGCATCATTCAAAGATGTCGCACTTTCAAATCCGAGTTTTACACTCTTTACAAATACATATCCATTTCCTGCATTTGTGGAAAAGCTATAATTAAATACTTCGTCTGCATTGATGTAGTTTGTACCTGCACTTGCACTCTTTGCACTTTC
>CAYRIK010000061.1:0-1190 GCA_964424345.1 uncultured Lachnospiraceae bacterium | reverse complement strand
TTATGGTAAACAAGTTCGCCCGCTGCACCGCCTGTCCAACCACCACCGCCAGCATACATACCTGCTGAACCTGTATGGCTGTTGTTTGTCGCTGTCGTTTCTGCACTGACTGGAACATTTTTTCCATTTTCTGAATCACTCGCACCACTACCGCCACCTGCTACGACCAATGGAACAAAGTTATTCGTTCCTGCTCGTTTAATCTTGATCGTGGCTGCATTACCACCAGAGGATTTTTCACCTTTTCCGCCTGCGTAATCGGAGTCGCTTGAGGTATATTGTAAAATATCGCCTTTGTTTAAGAAGACCTGTCCTGTAATATAACCACCGCTACCACCTGTATGTCCATTATAATCGGTACCTTTATTTCCTTTTAAGGTAAATTCATAGACACCGCTATATTCTACAGTAAATGTACCAGAAGCATAGGAGTCAACAACTGTTCCAAGGCTAGGCATTTCACCTTCATCGCCACTGGCATTGATATTGATCAGTGTTCCATCTCTGTAAATCTTATAGGAACTGATATTTGTGACATTTTGTGTCCATTCCCACACAAGGTCTGCTGCACCTTTCATGTTATTGGTCTCATAATCTGGTGTTGCCTGCATGGAAAGTTCTGCATACTTTGCTTTAAATGTGATTTCTCCATTGGTACTGATATTTTCCGTTGGTGTGACACCTTCTCCTGTTGCAAACTGTTTATTTCCAACGCCTGTGATCAATTCCCATCCAACAAAGCTCTGTCCTTCTTTATTTACACCCGGCAATGTAAAACTGCCATAGTCATAAGTTACCTGCAAGATATAGGTATATCCATTTTCAGTCGCCTTATTGGTAAAGATTGCATCGCTTCCGTCAGCTTCATAGGAACTGTTAAATTCATTTGGGAACGTCTGTATCCAGTCTTTTGCATCCCTTACGCTCACAGTCGTATAACCGCTTGTGCCATTTACATCTTTTAAGCCTGTCTGTCCCATACCAGTGATCGTTCCACCATTGGTATCGAAATTGATCTTGTAGCCTTTTCCTGGTATAGTCAAGCTTTTTTGTACTCGTTCTGTTCCGAGGTAATCTACTGTGGTACTATACTGGGCTTTTCCGTTGTAAGTAGCTCCACTTGTTGCATTTGTGCCATCTTCTGCTTTGATCAAAAGTGTGGTATCACACTCTGCCCACTGGGCGTATAA
>CAYRIK010000060.1:0-4799 GCA_964424345.1 uncultured Lachnospiraceae bacterium | reverse complement strand
ACCGGAAAAACGACAACTTTAGCTAAAATAGCTTTGGAACATATCTTAAATGGAAATCGGGTACTTATGATTTCATACAGTAATGTTTCTGTAGATGGCGCTGTACTTAAAATTGCAAATATGTCAGATCAAAAGCCGGGGGTAATCATAAGATATGGATATCCGCGGATGAAAGAATTATTAGAAAGTGAAACCTTAACGTCGTATTCTTATGTCTTGCATGAAAATCCTGATTTGGCAGATGAATATGATTTGCTAACAAAAGAAAGAAATAAATTAAGGAAGAATGATCCTAGAAGAGTCGAGATACGTAAACAGCTTAACAAGATACGAGAAAAATTGCTGAAACAAGAAAAAGAATTGATTCAGAATACTGCTTTTGTCGCAACGACTGTTTCTAAAGCAGTTGTAGATAAAACCATTTATAATCAAAAATTTGATGTTGTGATTTTTGATGAGGCAAGTATGGCATACATACCACAAATAGTGTTTGCAGCGAGTTTGGCAAAAAAACACTTTTGTTGTTTAGGAGATTTTAAACAACTTCCAGCCATTGTGCAAAATAAGATGGACTCATTATTAACGAAAGATATTTTTGAGTATACCGGTATTAAATCAGCAGTAGAAAATGGATATGGACATGATTGGCTTGTAATGCTTAACTATCAGTATCGAATGCATCCGGAGATTGCTAAGTTTGTAAGTAAATATATGTACGAAAATCTCCTCCAATCCGCTAATACAATATACGAGCATAGGCAGGCTATAGCAGATTTGGCTCCGATGGAAAAAGAGCCAATGAGCCTAGTAGATCTTAGTTCAACATATTCTGTATGTATAAAAACAAAAGACGGATCGCGAATCAATCTTATGTCAGCAATGATATGTATAAAGTTAGCAGAATTATTTGCTGGAGAGTATGGTGTGGGTATCATTACACCATATAGCGCTCAATCACGGCTTATTTTAGCAATGATTAGAGACTTACAAGAAAGAAATAAAAATTTTAGAACCGTAAAATGTGCAACAGTGCATCAGTTTCAAGGATCAGAGCAGCCAATTATTATTTATGATGCTGTAGATTGTTTTAGGATGCCGTTTCCAGGCTCATTATTAACAGCAAAGAAAAATGATACAGCTGATCGTCTTTTTAATGTTGCGATAACACGTACACAAGGAAAATTTATACTTGTTGCTAATAAAGATTATTTGTTTAGAAAAAATATTGCAAAAGATCTGATGTTCACAAAAGCGTTGAAAAGTATGTCGAATTTGGAACTATTGATTGCGGGAGAAGATATATTTGAAGAACTTGGTACACAAGAAAATGAGATTCCGGAAATGTTTCTTGGAGATAGAGATGAAGTTGATTCTTGGGAAAGATATTTGAAAGATCTTAAAAATGCATCAGATGAGATTTTTATTGATATACCAGGTGTTATGGATGATGATATAGATGCATTGGAAGACTTTATAGAAGCATTAACAATTGCACATCAAAAAGAAATTAAGATTTGTATTCGTGTGGCTGAAAATATTTCATTACCAAAAGATTTAAATAAATATAAGATAGAACATTCATATGTTACAACGCCAATAACAGTGATAGATAAAAAAATTATATGGTTTGGGGAACCGTTATCTGCAGCGGATTTTATATCTGAAGGAAATATAATTGAAACAGAATATTTTCCTTGTTTGCGTATGGAGGGAAAACATACTGCAAGAATGATAAAAGCTATTTTCGAAATTCCGACAATAAGAAAGGGGGGAGATATAGTTGGCTCAATCACAAGAGGAAATGATAAAAGAAGAGCAAGAAATATTGAATCGTCTCATACATGATATGGATCAAACCCTTTTGCAGCTAGATAAGAAACTAACTTATGAAAAATTACAGGCAAAAAAGGCGAAAGAGGCGTGTTTGCCGGATGCTTATGGGATGCTTGTATCTGCTGAGCATGATAAGATAGCAGTTCGTCAAAAAATGAGAGAGCTATATAATGGAAAAGATGAGCTATATGAGACCCGGTTGGTGTTGGATATAACCGATGAGCGTGGAAATGATCAAGAAGAGATAAAGATTGGGCTTCATACATATTTGAAAGGTTCACAAATCTTTATTATGAGTTGGAAAATGCCACTGTGCAGACATTATATATTGGATAATGCCGCTGA
The DNA here is from genome assembly GCA_964424345.1 of uncultured Lachnospiraceae bacterium. Lineage (GTDB taxonomy): Bacteria > Bacillota > Clostridia > Lachnospirales > Lachnospiraceae > RGIG6307. The sequence continues at coordinate 2,621 of CAYRIK010000060.1, read as the reverse complement.
AGAATATGATGGTGTTGTGACGGATAAACATGGAGACAAAACTTATACACATTACCAGTTACGTTTAAAAAGACAGGTGAAAATATTATTTGATAAAGTAAAAAATGTCACGCACTTTTTCCCGACGCTGGATGAAGAAATGGAACAAATTATTGCAGATGAATTTTTGCAAGAATTATTAACTCGTCGTTCAGGGCAGGAATTTAAAAATATTGTATTTTCCATTCAAAAGAAGCAAGGGGAAATTATACAAACCCCATTCAAACAAAACTTAATTGTACAAGGATGTGCGGGATCAGGAAAGTCCATGATTATGTTGCACAGACTTCCAATTGTAATTTATGATAATCCCAATAATTTGGATCGCAATAATTTATATATCATTACACCTTCAATTGCTTATATTCAAATGGCAAATAAGATGCGCTTTGAACTTGAAATTGAAGATTTGCAGATGGGTACGCTAGAGCAATATTATAATCATGTGCTTGAAAAATATGGATTTAAATCGGATATATATGGAACCATTAAACCATATATTAAGCTTGCAGAACCATATATGAGTTATGTATACTCATCAGATTGCGTAGAAGATATTAGACATGAGATTGATAAAGTTATCGCAGATGGATATGTAGATTATAAAAGAGGACAGATACTCCTCAATATAGTGGAACAGGATGTATCAAAGACGATTGAAACTCCATTAGAAAAGATACGTGCAGAATTGATTCAGATACAAAACGTACTTAATGTAAATGACAACAGTTTGCGAGCGTATCATAGGGATATTTATGATTTACTTGAACAAGTAGAAGAATGTGCCAGAATGCTAGAAAATAGAAAAATCTCAGTTAACAGAGGGATTTCGAAGATGATCGCGGCAGAAGAAAAAGTAATTAGCGAAAAAGAAAAAGAAATTGCAAAGATTACAGACAAAGAAGCCCACAAAGAAAAGTATCAGAATCGTTTGAATTCTATTAAGGCTGCAGAGATAAGAATTGCTGATTTGAAAGAATCTCAGGAGATTGTAGAATTGGACAATGCGTATTTTGAAAGGTTAAAAGAATACGCACAAAAAGTACGAAAACTTTTAGCAATTTTTGCGATGATAAAAAGTGAGCGTATGGAGATGACAATCGATGAACAGTACGAGATTATTTCAAAGAAGGATATACTGTGTGCTGGATGTAAAGAAATGCTGAAAGAAATAGCAGAATTGGAAGATCCTTATTGGGAATATTCATATAGAATGGATTCGGAAAGTAAAAAAATGGAACCATATCTTTTGAAGTTAGATAGTAATAAAAGCTTGTATCTTCCAAATGAATATGTAAAAAAACTATTTGAAGCAACAAAATATTTGTCAGATGCTACGGTTAATACCGTTCATAATGTGTATTTAACCTTCATGAAAAGATTAGGTCAAGAACCTGATAAAAAGGGACGAATGGATGCATTAGAATGTTCACCATACTTATATCTACAGATTCTATATTTGTTTTCTGGTACGCCAAACGCGTCAAAAGAAAGTTTGATTACAATAGATGAAGCACAAAATATAGCACCGGAAGAGTTGAAACTAATCAAATCAATAAATGGAAACAAAGTAATCTTTAACTTGTTCGGTGATGTGAAGCAACATGTAGAAGGCAGCAAAGGGATTGATAGTTGGCAAATGTTCTCGGAAGTAGCAGCTTTCAAAAAAGAGAATATGCAAGAAAATTACAGAAATGCCAGACAAATCACATCCTATTGTAATAAACGGTTTAAATTGAATATGAGACCCATAAATTTAGATGGGACAGGAGTTCATGAGTGTAACAACCAATCTGAATTCGAAGCAGCATTTAGGGGAATATTTCAGAAACCACAAAATGTAGGATTAAGTTGTATTTTAGTAAAAAATAAAGCAGAAGCAGAAACTTTGATAGCTATGGCGGAGAATTATGAGACCAGGATTCACAATATGACGAGCGAAGTTGTTGAGCTGCAGAAAAATAAATGGAACCTGATGACAGTAGAGCAGGCAAAAGGTCTTGAATTTGAAACGGTTTTTGCTGTTTCAGGTCGAATGAGTCCAAATGAAAAATATATTGCATACACAAGAGCATTAGATGAATTGTATGTATATGATGAAGTTGTGGATTTGATTGATATTGATTTCAAGAATACTGTAAGTTTAGAACCGGGTAATAAAGTGAAGGATGGTACTGCTCGTAAGAAACGTGTTAAACGTACCTCGAAGGATTTAAATCATAAAGAGCCTGAGAAAGAATTAAAACAATTTTTTGATGAAAAAGGATTGAAAGTGATTGATGATCGAAAAAAATCAGGACATTTATGGGTGATCGGTTCGAGGGCTGAAATTGATGATGTGGTTTCAGAAGCTATTGAGATTTATGGTGTAAATGGAAGCTATGGTAGCGGTAAAGTATCTGGATTTAAAGAAGGTTGGTTCACAAAGTCGAAGAAATAATGAAGTTAGGTGGGTCAATCTTAAATATCTTACAAACAATTTGAGGCGACGGATTTATCCGTTGCCTCTTGTTGCTTTTATACTATTCCCCGGTACTTCCGAATGCACCGTTGCCTCTGCTTTTGCCAAGATCGAGAACAAA
>CAYRIK010000059.1:0-4936 GCA_964424345.1 uncultured Lachnospiraceae bacterium | reverse complement strand
TGAAACTCTGGTAGATATTAGTGCAGAGCATGTCAAACAGTTGGAAGATGAATTAGAATAAAGATATTTGGAGGAAACTATGGAAAACATAATCATTATCGCCGTTTTGGTTTTATTATTTGTAATAGGAGGACTTTCTACCATCAAGCATTTTAAAGGAGAAGGTGGCTGCTGTGGCGGTGGTTCCGATGTAAAAATCAAACGAAAAAAATTAAAACATGTAATAGGGAAAAAGACTTTGACGATAGAAGGAATGCATTGTGAGCATTGCAAACAGCGTGTAGAGAGCAGATTGAACGAATTAGACGGTGTATCTGCTAAAGTAGATTTGAAAAAGAAACAAGCTGTAGTTTCTATGGAAAAAGAAATCAGCAAAGAAGAATTAAAAAAAGTTATTGAACGAGCTGGATATGAAGTAGTGCATATTTCGGAAGAGTTATAAGTTGTGATATTGCGTGTTTTTATAAAGAATGGTATAATTCTAACAAATAGAAAATAGAAGGAGACATTCTATGAATACAATTCAGTGGATTAAGAGTCCAATAAACAAAGAAAGAGCAGCCGTTGTTTTTTCAAAAAAACTTACATTTACAAAACCAGTTAAAAGTGTTTTAGCAGAAGTAACTTCTGTTGGTGTATACAAAGTGGAATTGAATGGAAAGAAAATCGGAAATCGTGTTCTTGCTCCAGGGTATACAAGCTATGATAGACGTATTTTATATCAAACATATGACTTAACAGAGGGACTTGAAGCAGAAAATGAATTTGCAATCACAGTTGCTCCAGGTTGGGCAGTTGGTCACCTTGGTTATGACAATGAAGACAATACTTGCTATTATGCTGATCATGTAAGTGCAGTTGCAGAAATTACAGTTGTATTTGAAGATGGCACACAGGAAGTAATCAATACAGATGAAACATGGCAGGTTTATACATCACAGGTACTTTTTGCAGATATTTACGATGGAGAAACATTTGATGCAACATATACACCAGAATTACTTGGCAATGCTGTTTTAGATACTTATGAAACAACACTTGTACCAAATGTAGGCAATGGAGTAACAGAGCATGAAAGATTAGCTCCAATCGAATTGATCGTAACACCAAAGGGTGAACGTGTAATAGACTTTGGTCAGAATATGACAGGTTACGTAGAATTTTTTGTAGAAGGCAAAAAAGGCGAGCGTATCGTAACAACTTGTGCAGAAGTATTAGATAAAGATGGAAACTTCTATAACGAAAATTATCGTATTGCACAAAACCGCATTACATTTGTATTAGACGGTACAAAGAGAAGATACAAACCAGAGTTTTCTTTCCAGGGCTTTAGATATATTCGTATCGAAGAATATCCTGATATGCCAATCGATTTGCAAGCAATTCGTGCAATTGTTGTACATTCTGAAATGGAACGAACAGGACATTTTGAATGTGGCGATGATATGATCAATCAGCTTTACCACAATATTATCTGGGGACAGAAGAGTAATTATCTTGATATCCCAACAGACTGCCCACAGAGAAATGAACGTCTTGGCTGGACAGGTGATACACAGGTATTTTGCCGTACAGCAGCAATGAACTTTGATGTTACTGCTTTCTTTGAAAAATGGTTAGGAGACCTTCGTTTAGACCAGACAAAAGAAGGTGCAATCTGGGGCGTATGTCCAGAATGGTGTCCAAACGCACATCCTACAAGAATTGCAGCTGCATGGGGTGATGCAGCAGTTATCGTTCCATGGGAATTATATCGTGCATATGGCGATAAGAAGATTCTTGAAGATAACTTTGAGATGATGAAAAAGTGGGTTGATTACTTACATGGTTTTGGACCAGAAGAATATTTATGGCTTGGCGGCTATCATTATGGCGACTGGTTAGCAATGGATGCAGGTGGAGACGAATATGTTGGTGCGACATCTAATGACTTGATTGCTTCTGCATTTTTTGCAAACGCAGCAAACCTTGTTGTAAAAGCAGGTGAAGAACTCGGCAAAGATGTAACAGAATATCGTGAGTTATATAAAAAGGTTGTTGCAAAATTCCGCGAATACTTCATGGAAAATGGTATGCCAAAGGCAGAGTTCCCATATACAGAATTAAATCCTACTCCAGAAGAAGAAAGAAGACCAATTGATACAATCAGACGTGGTATGACACAGACAGCACTTGTTTTAATCCTTCACTTTGATTTATGCCTTCCAGAAGAAAGACAGGCAATTGCAGACAAGTTAGAAGAATTAATTCATGATTTTGATGACTGTATGTCTACTGGATTTGTTGGAACTCCTTACATCTTACATGCGCTTTCTTCTAATGGAAAGACAGAGTTGGCATATAAGTTATTATTCCAGACAAAGAATCCATCTTGGCTTTACTCTGTAGAGCATGGTGCAACTACTATGTGGGAACATTGGAATGGTATTAAAGAGGATGGAAGTTTCTGGAGTACAGATATGAACTCTTACAACCATTATGCATATGGTGCAGTAGGCGATTGGTTATATGGAGTAGTTGCAGGTATTCAGGTATCTGAAGAAGGTGTTGGATACAAGAAGATGACACTTGCACCACAGCCAAATAAGAGAATCGGACATGTTAACTGTACAATTGACACAGTAAGCGGAAAGGTTACAAGCAACTGGTATTACAAAGGAGATACTGTTTACTTTGAATTTATCGTACCAGAAGGTTCAGAAGCAGAAATCGTATTACCAAATGGTTATAGAGAAACTGTTTGTGGTGGCCAGTATATGTATACTGTATAAATTACATATAAAATATATGAAAATAGACTTGTTGTAATGGCAAGTCTATTTTTTATATACTAGGAAATTACTTATTTCCTAGTATATAAAAACGCTCCGCGAAGATGAACACGAGCGTATAGGGAAAGTATTGCTTCGCAAAAACGCTCGGCTCAGCAAAGTGGAGCAAGTCTATCAGGAGTGAGAAATATAGGAAGTTGAAGTGGACTTGTCCACTTTGTTCTATACTAGGAAATTACTCATGAGAAAACAATTGCAAAGCAATAGAAAATAATTTATGATGAAGGTAATATGTAAATTTAGAAGTATTTCTTTGATCATATCTTTTTTGGAACAGTATCTAAGTAAAAGGAATAGGACAGTTTTATTATGAGAGTTAGAATGAGCACATTATGCTACATAGAAAAAGAGCATAAATATTTAATGCTTCATCGAATTGTAAAGAAAAATGATGTAAATAAAGACAAATGGATTGGCGTAGGAGGACACTTTGAAGAAGGAGAAAGCCCAGAAGAATGTATCCTTCGAGAAGTAAAAGAAGAAACAGGATATACGTTGACTTCCTATCGTTATCGAGGACTTGTAACGTTTGTATTTGCAGATATTGAAATGGAATATATGTCTTTATTTACAGCAGATGGCTTTGAGGGCGAACCTATTGCATGTGATGAAGGCGTGTTGGAGTGGGTAGATATTGAAGATGTATGGAAATTGAATCTTTGGGAAGGTGATAAGATTTTCTTTCGCCTGTTAGATGAAGAAATTCCATTTTTCTCTTTAAAATTGGTATATCGTGCAGATGGAACATTAGAACATGCAGCGTTGAACGGAAAAGCGATGGAAATGTTTGACGTAATTGATGAAAATGGAGAAAAAACAGGATTAATCAAAGAGCGAGGAGTCGTTCATAGAGAGGGCGCATTACATGCTACCGCACATATTTGGATTGCAAGAAAAAATGAAAAAAGCGGTTATGATATTTTATTGCAGAAACGAAGTGATAATAAAGACTCTCATCCTGGATGCTATGATATTTCATCAGCAGGGCATATTTGTGCCGGAGATGACGTGTTAGAGTCTGCATTAAGAGAATTGCATGAGGAACTTGGAATAGAAGCCAAACCACACGAATTAAGAGAAATAGGTGTATATGAGAAGCATTACGAAGGCGAGTTTTACGGCAGACCATTTCGTGATAACCAAAGAAGCACCATGTATCTATACCAAGAGCCAATTGATATTACAGCACTGCAGCTGCAGCAGTCAGAAATTGCATCTGTAATATGGATGGATTACAAAGAAGCATTATGTGCGATTCGAGAAAATACAATGAAACATTGCATTTATGAAGAAGAATTTTGTAAAGTTGGAAAAGCACTAGGAATCGAAGCATAATATTATATTGTTTTATGGTGGACCACAGAAATGTTGGTCCACTTTTTATATGCCAGAAATTACTCATTTATAAGTATATATAAACGCTTTGGGAGAATTCCCACAGATGCAGTCAGAAAAAGGGCTTTGCAATGTAAAAAAATAAAAAATTTTGAAAAATAATGGAACAAAATAGAAGTTCGTCCGTTATATAAGTAGAGGGACAAAAAAACTCTCAAAGGAACAAATAAATTCATAGAGCTATTGAGGGAGGTGATTGTATATATTCGTGTATCATTTGGGGAAAAGATGCAGAATATTTCCAAATCAAACGTAAGTGCTTCAACGATAATTAGTAACACTCAAGGCTTCTAAGAATGCTTAGAAACTACAAATATAAAAAACAAAGGATGTGGAGGTAACTATGATGAACGTTTGCGATGAAAGACTGCAGACCGGTATCGAGCTGGTAACAAGTGAGGACATGGAAACATTAGAACAAGAAATGAATTTGGAAAAGCCACACGAATTTTCAAAAGAGTTCGAGCAAAAAATGGAGACATTGCTTAATAAGTCAATGCCCAAAAGAAAAAGCACCTGCAGTATACCACGTTACATGGCAGCGGCAGTCGCTGCAGTAGTAGTGATAGGTGGCTTTGGTGTTGCTGGTGGTGCAAAATTGTATGCTTCCGAAACAAATATTCCAATCTTACAATGGATGGAAAATTTCTTTGTAACGGAACATGACACAGATCAAATGAAAGGGGAAAAGTCAATAGAAGTGCTGTTTA
>CAYRIK010000058.1:0-5278 GCA_964424345.1 uncultured Lachnospiraceae bacterium | reverse complement strand
AAAAACGGTACTCGTTAGGGACACCCTAAGACCCGCCTGAAAAGTTTGTTTGTTTCTGCCACAAATATACGAACCAGCAAATTACTGTCAACTGATTAAAAGTTTACCTTCTATTTCTTTGATTTTTCCCAAATCAATTAAACAATCTATTGCTTTAGACATAGCAAACAAGATGTTCTGTCCGGCACGGTTAAAGCCATAAACTCTTGCGGTTTCAATACTTAATGCCTTGCGGTTTGTGCCAACACAAGTTTGCAAAATTCTATACATAGCCACTGATAACTCATCAACCGAAATATGTTGAATTTTTCTGACATTAGGCAATCTTACGGGAATGATTTTATAATCAGTCGGGAAAAAGAATTCATCTTTTTGTATTATCTTGTTGCCAAGTTTAGATAATGCATAATCAACTTCATTTCGGACTTTAACTGTAGCCTTCTCGTTCCCTAATAAATGTGCTAACCTTTGACACATTAACTCATAATGAATAGGATATTCTTTGTTGACAACCTCCACAATACAGTCTGTCAATTCCAGATAACCGTTTTTATTGCGAGGTAGAGCTGAAAAGTCGGCTTCTTGCCTTTTTTCAAAACCATATAAATCGCCTACGGAAGTTGTGTCAATTTCTTTTTCTTCAATATTAGTGAAATCGTCAGCACATTCATTTTGATTCTCATTAACATTATTTATGGTATTTACATCGTCATCAATACCATAATCGGCAATGGCTTTTTCAACCGTTTCAAGAAGTTTAGAACCTTCTGTTATCGGATCTTTTATCCAATCGGTAGACCATATACGATAGATTTTCCATCCCATATTTTCTAATACATCTTGTCTCAAGCGATCTCGTTCTCTTGTGGTGCGAGCCGAATGATATGCTGCTCCATCGCATTCGATTCCAAGCACATAAATTCCACTTAGAGTAGGATGTTTTACTGCCATATCAATCCTGTATCCCGAACAACCTACTTGTGTTGCAAGGCGGTACCCTTTTCTGTCAAGGAAATTGTATACAGCCTTTTCAAACGGTGAATCATGCTCAACAATATCAGATTCGGTAATCTCTCTTTCAAGAACCGATGTGCCATTGATTGCAAAATCAATATAAGTTCTCAGTAATTTAGGACCTTCTGAATTGATTTTATCCACATCAATGTCTGTAGGCATAATAGAACCAACCAACTTAATATTGTATTTAGCACGTGTAATTGCCACATTCAAGCGACGCTCACCGCCAGACTTGCTAAGGGGACCGAAATTCATTCTAAATACACCGGCATTATCTTTTGCATATCCTATACTGAAAATGATTGTATCTCGTTCATCACCCTGAACATTTTCCAAATTCTTTACAAAAAATGCTTCTTCCTTGTCTTCGGCAAAAAATGTTTCGAATTCTTTGTTTTGAATTCTGCGTTCTCTGATTACAGTTTCAATCGCTTGTTGTTGAACCTCGCCAAAAGCAATAACACCTAAAGAACGATGCGGTTGTTCCTTAAAATGTTGGAATACAAGATCGGCAATTTTATTTGCTTCAATAACATTACCTTTTTTGCCGCCTCTATCATAAAAGCCATCTTTTACATAAATATATTCCACACCGTTGTTGGCTGCTTTTTCAATATTAGATGGGAATGTAATAAGATTATTTTTATATATTTTGGCGTTGGAAAAGGCTATCAGACTTTCATGTCTGCTTCTGTAATGCCATCTCAAAGTGCGTTCGGGAAGTATATTAGCTTCGTCCAAAATTGATTCGTAAGCATCCGAATCATCAAAATCCTCATCAGATGTATCGGTATCAAAGTCACTTTCCGATACTGCAGCTTGAAAAAAGTTCGTAGGTGGTAACTGTTTACTATCGCCGGCAATAATCACTTGCTTACCCCTTGAAATCGCACCAATTGCGTTTTCGGTACAAACCTGTGAGGCTTCGTCAAATATTACGATATCAAATTTATAAGTTTCCGCTTCCAAGAACAAACTAACAGAAAGTGGCGACATCATTAAGCAAGGTTTCAGCGTTAATAACAAATTGGGAATAGCCTTAAACAATTTGCGAATCGGCATTATTCTTCTTTGCTTGCTTAATTCACGCTTTAGTATACTAATCTCATCCACACCATTTGTAAAGTGTTCAAGCGATGGTAAAGAGTTGATGAGCTTACTCTTGATTCTGGCTTTGGCTATTTCAAATTGAACTTTATCCAATTTGGCAAATTCGCCAATAGTTATTTCCTGCGATTTTCTTCGGAAATTCATTACCGCCGGATATTCCGGCAAGACAGAATCTAACCACAGACGGAAAAATCTTTTTTTGAATATTGGACATATATTCTGCACAGGTATATTATGCTCTTCGATTACACGGATAAAATCTCCCAATCCTTCTTCTACGCACTTTTTTCTTGCAGAACTATAGTCAATCCACTCCTCTAACAAGGACAATCCGTTAACACACGCATTAATGCGTTTTTGAAGATTATCCAAAGTCATATTTTGAAAAACATCCGAACTATTAAAATTAGCAATAAACCAATTATAATCAAAAGATATACTACGCTTTAAGTCTTCAAGTCTTTCTTGTGATTGTTTGCACAGTTGTAGAAATTCATCACCTTTACATACCGATTTAATAAATGCATCGGATATATCCATTTTAGAAATCTCATTTCTAAACAAAACCGCCCAATCTAACGATTTGCGAATCAACTCCCAATCGGATAATATACCATTATATAAGAATTCATAGTGTTCTTGTAGAGAAAATTCTTTAATCCCAATTTCTTTATATACATTGAGCATACTATCCATTATGCGAATAGACTCATTGACAATTTTAAATATTTCAATTTGCCTATCTAAAAAATCATAGTCAGAGTTTTCAGATATATTTTCTTGTCCAAACAACTTGTTTAATATATCCTTATTATCGCCGTACCATTTTTTAGCCTCATCAATATTTTTTAGTTTTTCTATTACGCCAACCATTTCTTCATCACTTATCTTTTTAACAATATTCCTATGATGAATTAATATGGCTTTTTGGTCCTCCTTATATGATTTTTTAAATACTTTAGTAAATGATGTATATTCCGTTTTAATTCTCGCAAGGATCGAATGATAATCCAACTCAAAAATTGTCGGCTCATAAACTTCAAGTAATTCATTTTTTATAAAATTGATGTGTTCTGCTGTGCTTTTTGCTATATTCAGATAATTGGAGATTTCATTTAATTGCTGAATCGACCAATAGCGATATGGCATTTCTGTTGTAACAAAAGATTCTAAAGTGATTTTTTCATTTTCTAACAAAGTTTGAGAATCTAACTTTTCAACAGGAGTAATCGGCAAATTAGAAACATTATATCCAATTAAATTATATTTGCTCACCAATTCATCAATCAATGTAAGAAGGGTCATTTTTAATTTTGCACACTCTTCGACTTCATTGTACAAAGTCTGAATTTTATCTGTTAAAATCCATTCATAAGGAATAGGAGTTGCCGTATTTACACAATCCAACAATTTAATAATAGCATTAATATTATTCAAAGTGTGTGACATATCTAAATGAAGTTCAGCAAAAATTTGTGCGACTTCACAGTCCATTGCTTTTATTTTTGGCAATAATGTATCCATTCGAGCAGTTACATCGTGCCTGAATTCATTTGATACTACAGATAAATTACTATCTTTCCAAGGATTTGATTTGTAGTCATCGGATAATTGACCAATAGTGTTTACAAATTGAGATATGAGATAAGTAAATTTGTTATACTGTGCTTTTGTAACATTACGAATATCATCAATTGAAAAAATAAAATCTTCGTATGTTGCTAAATTAGCTACTATCCCGTTTGCTTCGTAAATGGATTTTTCGAGAGGTTCAATAACCGTATAAACTTGGTTTGCATAATCGTTTAGCTTGTCTTTGTCGGCTTGAAGCATGTCCAACTTTTGATATGCTTCATCAGACAAGGTGACCTTTTTTTGAGTGAGATCAAGCACCTTGCTCAATTGTTCCAAAACATTTTTCTTGTTTGCTTTATAGCTGTGAAGAACAAGACAAAAATCATCTAACCCTGCATTTGTGAGTCGACGGTGAACTACATCAAGTGCTGCCATCTTTTCGGATACGAATAAAACCTTTTTCCCATCTGCAAGGCTTTCAGCGATAATATTTGTAATCGTTTGACTTTTACCGGTACCCGGAGGTCCTTGAAGAACAAAACTAACGCCTTTCTTTGCCATAAGAATTGCGTCCTGTTGACTTGAATCTGCATCAACAATTTGAAAAACATCTACAGGTTTTTCATTTTTGTCGAAATTATAATTTGATACACCTTCAGGGATTCTATTAACTGCTGTTATATCACCGCTTATTGCTCGCACTAACGGATTTTCTATAATCGAATCCTTGTGTTTATTCAAATCGGAATACATATTAATTTTCAAAAACGAAAATAAACTGAGTCCGACTTCTTTTTTTACAGCCCAATTTTTTAACGATGTTTTATTTCGTACCTCGTCTAAAAAACTGTTAATATCATCTGTATCTTCGAAAGTCGGAAGCGTAATACCAAAATCGTTTTCAAGTTTATATATCAAAGTAGGATTCAACACTATCTCATCTTCGTGCAAACGCAAAACATAAGGGGAGTTGATAGACTCTACTGTCAAAGTTACCGGAACTAAAATAAGTGGCGATGTGAAAACTTGTTCGGATTTTTCGGATTCTGTCCACTTTAAAAAGCCAAAAGAAAGATATAAGACATTTACGCCTTGTTCTTCAATAGCCGTTTTTGCTTTATTACGCAAATTTCTCAGAGTCTTTTGCAAATCATTTACATTTTTATTTGTTTCAACATTTGCTTTGGTTTCACTTTCGTTGTCTTCATCATTTTCCTTTGCAAAAGGAAAGATTAAAGGAATTTCATCTTTAACAAACATATCCCATAACGAAATGCAATCGGGATATTCAATTTTTACATTAGAGCGTGCGGTATCTCGATAATTTAATAATCTGTTGCGTTTCCCCAAATCCAAAAGTTTATTTTTCCAAGTTTCATATTTAATATCTATATTAGCCATGGACTTCTCTGACACTCCTTTGTTTTTATCGAATATACAATTCAAATATTATTATCTTTCATACTAACATTAACACATTGGATGTACAATAAAACGTACTTTGCCTTAATACACCATTCATCCCAATCGCCATTGGCTTAAAGCAAAGATATTTGCAGGATAATATGTTATCCAA
>CAYRIK010000057.1:0-6360 GCA_964424345.1 uncultured Lachnospiraceae bacterium | reverse complement strand
CATATATATCGTGGATATGAGAATATATGCAAAGATTTATCAGAATTAGGAGCAAGAATATACAGTGAATGAGTATTTTGCAGGACGAAGGAAAAGAAGATTGATTAAGCTGATAGCGATGTTGAGTATACTTTTGCTTCTTATGATTGGAGCGTATACTTTTTTAAAAAAATTTACAATCCGAAATGTCAGCGTAGATGGCAGCAGTCACTATACAAAAGAAGAAATTGTAGATATGGTTATAAAAAGTCCGGAGGATAGAATTTCTTTGGTGCTTTCTATGAAATATCATAATACGGCGATTACAGATATTGCCTTTATTCAATCCATCGAGGTAAACGTAGTATCTGCCGATACGATTCATATACAAGTATATGAAAAGTCTTTGGCAGGATATATTAAATATCTTGGACAATATATGTATTTTGATAAAGATGGTATCGTGGTAGAAGCATCCAGCCGTATTGCAGCAGGCATTCCAGAGATTACCGGATTAAAGTTTGATTCGGTAATCTTACATAATGCACTTCCGGTAGAAAGTTCAGAAGTGTTTTCAGAAGTTTTAGCAATAACGAATTTGCTGAATAAATATGAATTGGATATAGACAAGATATATTTTAATAAAAAAATGCAGATGACCCTTTACATGGGAAACGTCAGAGTGTCTGTGGGAACTTCGGACAAGCTTGCTGAAAAGATTATGAAGCTTAGAGATTTACAGCCACATTTGGATGGTTTATCTGGTGTTTTGCATTTAGAAAACTATGATGGGTCTTCTGATACCTTCATTTTTACGAAGGATAATGGAGAATAAAATATATTTTTTGAAATTTATGAAAAAACCTGTTGATAAATGTAGAAAAAAAATATAGAATAGGTTAATATAATGATAAAATGAGAACGGAGGTATCCTCTTTTGTTAGAGTTAATGTCAAGTGAAGCAGAAACTAGTGCACGTATTATCGTAGTAGGCGTAGGTGGTGCTGGTAATAATGCTGTTAATAGAATGATAAGTGATGAAGTTTGTGGTGTAGAATTTGTTGGTGTAAATACAGATAAGCAGGCGTTACAGTTATGTAAGGCTCCTAAGGTTATGCAGATCGGTGAAAAGCTTACAAAGGGACTTGGCGCAGGTGCTAGACCAGAAGTAGGTGAAAAGGCAGCAGAAGAAAATCTGGAAGATATTAAAAATATTTTAGAAGGTGCGGACATGGTATTTGTTACCTGCGGTATGGGTGGCGGTACTGGTACAGGTGCTGCTCCAGTAATTGCTAAAGTTGCAAAGGAACAGGGCATTCTTACAGTTGGTGTTGTAACAAAGCCTTTCCGTTTTGAAGCAAGAACACGTATGAATAATGCGTTAGCAGGTATCGAAAAGCTCAGCCAGAGCGTAGATACATTAATCGTTATTCCAAATGACAGATTATTAGATATCGTAGACCGCAGAACAACAATGCCGGAAGCTTTAAAGAAAGCAGACGAAGTACTTCAGCAGGGTGTTCAGGGTATTACTGACTTGATCAATAAGCCAGCAATCATCAACTTAGACTTTGCAGACGTTCGTACTGTTATGAGAGACAAAGGTGTTGCACATATTGGTATTGGTACAGGTTCAGGCGATAATAAGGCAGCAGATGCAGTTCGTATGGCTGTAGACAGCCCATTGTTAGAGACTACCATCAATGGTGCTACAGATATCATTATCAACGTATCAGGTGATATTACACTTGCAGATGCAGCAGATGCAGCAGATTATGTTGGTGAATTATGTGGTGAAGATGTAAACGTTATCTTTGGTGCTATGTATGATGAAGCAGCAAAAGATACTTGCACAGTTACAGTTATTGCTACAGGTATCAATACAAAAGTAAATAAAGCACCAGCTTATGCTTTTGGACAGCCAAGTAAGACACAGCAGACTGTAAAACAGAATACTGGTACAATCCCTCCGGTTTCTCCAGCAAGAGCAGAGGGTGTTTCTGGTGCAACAGGAGCATTACCACCAATCAGAAAGAGTGATTTAAGTGCTTCTATCGAAGAAAGAAGCTTAAAGATTCCTACATTCTTACAGAAAAACTAATATACATAGGTCTTTGATGTTTCTGTAAAAGCAAGCACAAGGTTTTTATTAGCGAATTTTTATAAAAGTGAAGAGCAGTATGTCTTTTTATAAGACATGCTGTTCTTTTTTTGCGATAAAAAACAGGAGAAGGTTGCAGACTTTGACAAGATCTGTTTGTAAATTGTGTTATATTTAGCTCAAGAGGTGAATATGGAAATTGAGCTTTATTGGGATAGTCTTTTTGCACTGAATTTTTTAATCAATTTATGCGTTCTTAGTTTGTTGTGGCGTAAGTTTATGCTTCGCACTTCCAAAATAAGAGTGATATGCGCTGCATTACTTGGAGCAATATGTTATGTGTTCCTGTTTTTGATTCCTATAAAATGGGTGTTTGGACAGTTTGTTATGATAGGCTGTTCTGTTTTTTGGATGACATTTGTTATGGTGCCGAAACGAAAACGCAGATTGATAGGAAAAATGATAGGCTATGGTTTTTTTTACAGTTTTGTATTTGCAGGAGTCATACGGGCAGTACTTGGAAAATGGAAAATATTGGTGCAAAGACCAATAGGAATTTCTTTTATATGTGTTATAGCATTGATTTGTGTTTGGATTGGAGATGGGTACATGAAAATCAAAACGCATAAAAAGAAAAAAAGTTTGTGTGATGTGTACATAGAAAGTGCAGATACAAACGTGAAAGTAAAGGCACTGGTAGATACAGGAAATAGTTTGTGTGAACCGATCAGTAAACAACCAGTCTGTTTAATAGAAGAAACGCTTTTGGCAAAAATCACACTGGAAAATCCAATGTTTTTCAGAGCAATTCCATTTCACAGCGTTGGATGTAAGGAAGGAATGCTGTATGGAGTACAGATACCCAAAATTACAATATACATAGAAGATGATATATATGTAATAGAACAGGTTATTTGTGCAGGAATCCATCATCCATTATCTTCAAATGGGGCACATCAGATGATTTTGCATCCTGATTTGATTGATGAGGAGCATAAAATGAAAAAATGAAAGTGTAAGGGAAAATCGTATGTTGTTGGGAAAAGAAGTAAAGAAAAGTTTGTTTTTCTGGGTTGGAAAAAATTGGATGAATCAAGAACCAGAAATGGATATTCACTATATTGGAGGAACGGAAGTGTTGCCTCCACCGTTAGAAAGTGAAAAAGAAAATGAAATGTTGGAATGTCTGAACGGAGAACAGGGTGAGTGGGCGAAAAATGTATTGATTGAGCATAATTTAAGACTGGTTGTATATATAGCCAAGAGATTTGATAATACAGGAGTTGGAGTAGAAGATTTAATTTCTATAGGGACGATTGGACTGATTAAGGCAATCAATACATATAAAATGGATAAAAATATAAAATTAGCGACATATGCCTCTCGATGCATTGAAAATGAAATATTGATGTATTTAAGACGTACAAGTAAAAATAAAGCAGAAGTAAGCATAGATGAACCGTTGAATACGGATTTTGATGGAAATGAATTGCTTTTAAGTGATATTTTGGGAACAGAAGAAGATTTGATTTATAAAAATATTGAGATGCAGGCAGAATGCAGTATGCTATATAAATCCATAGCGAAACTTTCACCAAGAGAAAAGACGATTATATGTCTGAGATTTGGAATACGTTTAGATCATAAAAAAGAAAACAGTGCATATTGTTTTCCAAAACAGGAACTTGTGAGAGAAGGAAAAGAACTAACGCAAAAAGAAGTAGCGTCTATGCAGTATGCTATATAAATCCATAGCGAAACTTTCACCAAGAGAAAAGACGATTATATGTCTGAGATTTGGAATACGTTTAGATCATAAAAAAGAAAACAGTGCATATTGTTTTCCAAAACAGGAACTTGTGAGAGAAGGAAAAGAACTAACGCAAAAAGAAGTAGCGTCTATGCTTGGTATTTCTCAATCCTACATTTCTAGATTGGAAAAAAAGATTATGAAACAGTTGAAACGGGAAATGATGAAAGAATATTAAAAAGGAAATGCTTTACACAAAAAGCGTGTGTGGTATAATAAAAATAACCTTTCGGGGCGAGGTGCAATTCCTTACTGGTGGTAACATAATCATTTATGAAGTCCGCGACCCGACAAAAAAGTCGGCTGAATTGGTGCAAATCCAATACCAACGGTGATAGTCCGGATGAAAGAAGGAGGATAATTTCATATGAAAAACACAAAAGAAACATTTACAACACAAAAGCTATGCTTTATTGGATTGTTTGGGGCACTTAGTACGGTATTGATGCTTTTTAAGATACCGCTGTTTTTTTCACCAGCTTTTATGAAGTTGGATTTGGCAGAGCTTCCGGCAATCATAGGAAGTTTTATGTTTGGTCCGATGACAGGAATATGCATTGTTGGAATAAAGTTGTTATTGCATCTTTTTATAAGTGGAACGGACAGCATGTATGTAGGAGAAATATCAAATCTTGTGCTTTCTTCTTGTTATGTACTAACAGCGTCTGTTTTGTATAGGAGACATAAAACAAAAAAAGTTGCAGCTTGTTCTTTATTGCTTAGTGTAGTAGTAACAAGTGTGTTGGCGGTAATTACGAATACATTCTTTATTTTTCCGGCATATACAGTCGTATATGGTATGACAATGGAAAGTATTGTGGCAATGGCAGGTGCGGTAAATCCTTTTGTGCATGATACAGTTTCTATGATGCTTTGGAGTATCTTTCCATTTAATATCATAAAATATGGTTTTGTATCTTTGATTACATTTTTAATATACAAAAAAATACACCTGTTTATGGTTCGCTTGACGAATTGATGTTACCTAACATACAGAAACTATGACTCTGGAGGTGTGTCATTGAGAAAAACGGTTCATACAGTGGTTGAAATTTTTGACCCGATTAATTTACAAAATAATATTTTGGCTTCCTTGACATATCAGGCAGAATGTACTGTGTTTTTGTATGAGGCAGGACAAGAAACAAATATGATGGGAGTATGTACGCTTCTTAGAGAAAAAAATCCTACTGCAAAGATTAAAAAAATACTGATCAGGAATAAAAACAAAAAAGATAGGATATTCAGCGTTCTTGGAACCTTATATAGTGAGACAAAGGATACCGTTGTAGAGATTAACGGCGGAAATATGGTAATTAGTAATTATGCAAGAGAAGCAAGTATTTATTATGGTATACCATGTATTATGCTTGATATGGAAAATAAAAAAGTAATTGGAGTGGAAAATGCGGATGAATGGGAAGGAAAGATGAAGTTTCCAGCACTTGATTTTTCGGACATTTTAACACTTCAGGGACGCAGATACGAAAGAAATATGCATATGCTGGCAGATGAAAAATATTATGATCGTATTTTGAGTATGAGTGAATATATTTTTTCTCATCAATCAGATGTAAAGTTCTTTTATGATTTTTTGCATCACAAAAGTGAAGGAGAGTTAAGTGAGCCGGGATTAAAAATCGTACTGCAGCGAGTACAAGATGTTTCTCCTCGTATTCTTGCAATATTTAGAATGTTGGAAAGCCAAGGCTTTATCAAAGAATTTACTTGGGACAACAATAAGATTGCATTTGTATGCGTAGAATATTTTGTAAAAGAAATGTTGGCTGTAAAAGGAAGTTGGCTGGAGATGTATGTATACATTCTTGCAAAAAGAAGCGGATTGTTTTCAGAAGTATACCAGAGTGTGATGATTGGATGGGATTTGGAGTTAAATAGTGGATTTCAAGTACAAAATGAAATCGATGTAGTATTGATGAAAAAAGGTGTACCAGTTTTTATATCCTGTAAGATGACCAATCCAAAACCAGAGGCATTAAATGAAATTTATGCATTAGCCAACAGCTTTGGAGGATATGGAGCAATACCGGTGCTTGTTACAAGTTCAGATGTTCAAACGCGTTCTAGAACATTGTATAATCGTTCTAAGGAGATGGGAATACAATTATTGGATGCAGAATGTCTAAACAGAACAGATATACAACGATTTTTTAAAGAACTGTAAAGATTATTCTTAAAAATATCGAAAAGGAGTTTTGCAAATGAAGAGATTTTTTGAAAAAAGGGTTTGCGATAGCTTGTAGTGTTAGTCTGCTATGTAGTAATGTGATAGTTGCAGGTGCTGATCATGATACGGGAACATTGACGATTTCCATTGTGAAAGCAGAATAAATATAGATAACGTATATGTTTATATAACAATGTACATAATAGTAAAATAAAAAGTTAAAAAAATTGCAAAAAGCTGTTGACAAATGTCGCAGCTTTTTGTATTATAGACAAGCACTCA
>CAYRIK010000056.1:0-6364 GCA_964424345.1 uncultured Lachnospiraceae bacterium | reverse complement strand
GTTGTAATTTCTACAAAAATTGTATATACTGATAATAACAAAAAACAATTGACCTGGGGTGAACGATAACTCTTATCTGTTTGAACCTACATTACTTTAAACGGGATTCCTACATTGCGATGTAGCTGTCAAGCCTCCGACCTATATGGTTTTGTGCAGTGGAAGGCAAAAGCATCAGCTGCGGTGACCCACCTAGCGATCGCTAGGAGTCAATTGATAAGAGGCGACATTCTCGGGGATTGTTTTTTTCAGTATATTACCAAAGATAAGTAAGGAGTGTTTTATAACACTCCTTTTTTGTATGCTTAGGAAAATATTTGCTTACTAGTATATAGAAATGCTTTGCAAGGTGATAACGAGAAAGTATTGTTTGTAAACAGCACTTGGCTTTTGCAAAATGAGAAAGTTTCTCATGCGTGAGGAATATAGGGCATTAAAGTGTACTTCCCAATGTCGTTCGATAGCAGGAAAACAGCAAACAGCAGTAAATTTCATACCTGTAAAAGCTGATTTCACAGTAAAAGTGATAATTCTTCCTTGATAATAAGGAAAGTTTGTTATATACTTAATCATAGAAATTTTTACAAATAAAAGAGAGGAATACATCCATGACAAAGATTAGAACCAGATATGCACCAAGTCCAACAGGAAGAATGCATGTTGGTAATTTGCGTTCAGCATTATATGAGTTTTTAGTAGCAAAGCATGAAGGCGGTGACTTTATGCTTCGTATTGAAGATACAGACCAGGAGCGTTTTGTAGAGGGAGCAGTAGATATTATTTATCGTACACTTGAAAAAACAGGTTTGATCCATGATGAAGGTCCAGATAAGGACGGCGGATATGGTCCATATGTTCAGAGTGAACGTATGAAGACTGGTATCTATATGAAGTATGCAAAAGAACTGATTGACAAGGGAGAAGCTTATTACTGCTTCTGTGATAAAGAGCGTTTAGACAGCCTTCGTCAGACAATTGATATGGGCGGCGAAATGAAAGAAATCACAGTATATGATAAGCATTGCCTTGGCCTTTCTAAAGAAGAAGTAGAAGCAAATCTTGCAGCAGGCAAGCCATTTGTTATTCGTCAGAACAATCCTACAGAAGGTACAACTACATTCCATGATGAACTTTATGGAGATATTACAGTAGATAACTCTGAATTAGACGATATGATTTTAATCAAATCTGACGGATATCCAACTTACAACTTTGCAAACGTAGTAGATGATCATACAATGAATATCACACACGTTGTTCGTGGTAACGAATATCTTTCCAGCTCACCAAAGTACAATCGTTTATACGAAGCATTTGGCTGGCAGATTCCAGTTTACATTCATTTACCATTGATCACAGATGAAAATCACAAAAAGTTATCTAAGAGAAGCGGACATTCTTCTTTTGAAGATTTATTAGAGCAGGGCTTTTTAACAGAAGCAGTTGTAAACTACATTGCTTTACTTGGTTGGTCTCCAGAAGATAACTGTGAAATTTTCACATTAGATGAATTAATTGAAAAGTTTGATTACAGACGTATCAATAAGTCTCCATCTGTATTCGATATTAAGAAATTAAAATGGATGAATGGAGAATATTTAAAGGCTATGGACTTTGATAAGTTCTATGAACTTGCAGAGCCATATTTAAAGAAAGCAGTAACAAAGGATTATGATTTAAAGAAAATCGCTGCTATGGTAAAGACTCGTATCGAAGTATTCCCAGACATTGCAGAATTAGTAGATTTCTTTAATGAATTACCAGAGTATGATACAGCTATGTATACTCATAAGAAGATGAAGACAACAGAAGAATCTTCTTTAGAAGTATTAAAAGATTTACTTCCAAGATTAGAAGCTCAGGAAGAATATACAAATGATGCTCTTTTTGCTATGTTAATGAAATATGTAGAAGAAAAGGGTTGCAAGAATGGTTATGCAATCTGGCCATTACGTACTGCAGTAAGCGGCAAGCAGATGACACCTGCCGGTGCTACAGAAATTATGGAAGTAATTGGTAAAGAAGAAAGCATTGCTCGTGTAAAGAAGGGTATTGAACTCTTAGAGGCAAAGCTTGCCTAATCAAATCACACCTGCACAAACATGTGCAATAGAACACCACAAAGGGGCCTGCCTTGTATTGGCAGGCCCTGGAAGTGGAAAAACATTTGTCATCACGCATCGTCTTATTCATATGATAAAAGAGCTTGGTATTGCCAGCGAACATATCTTAGTTATTACATTTACCAAAGCAGCGGCTATGGAAATGGAGCAGCGGTTTCATCAGCAATTACCGGATGCTCATCCCTGGTTTGGTACATTTCATTCCTGTTTTTATTATATTCTCAGAAATTCCTATACATCTGTTCCAAACCGTTTTATTTCTATAGAAGAGAAAAAGCATATTCTTAGAAAAATATGCGATGAGGTGTTAGACAAAGAGTTACATGTAGAGTTAGAAGAAGTAGAACGTATTTTAAGTCTATATATGAACAATGGTCTTTCTTCTAAGTACATCAAAGAATATGCAGATTTAAAGCCTTCACATTTAAAACAATTATATCGAAGCTATCATAGCGCGTTAGTAGAATACGGCTATATGGATTTTGATGATTTAATGCTTCAATGTTATCAGTTATTGAAAGATAACAAAGATATTCGTACATATTGGCAAAAACAATTTCAATATATTATGTTAGATGAATGTCAGGATATGAATGTTTTGCAGTATGAGATTGTACGGCTTTTAGCAGGCCCGGAAAAAAACGTATTTATCGTAGGAGACGATGATCAATCCATATATCGCTTCCGAGGTGCAGAAATAAAGTTGATGCAGCGATTTTTGGAAGATTATAAACCTGTGAAACAGATTTTGCTTGATCGGAATTTTCGCAGCACCGATGGTATTGTAGAAGGCAGCAAGCAGGTAATTGAACGAAATAAAAATCGTTTTTCTAAAAAGATACAGGCGCATAATCCAGAAAAAACAGGAGTATATCTGCATACATTTGAACTGAAAAAAGAAATGTATGAATATATGTTTCAAATGCTTCAAAAGCAGGAAGTATCTCGATTAAAACAATATGCTATTATTTATCGTACCAATCAGGAATTAAGAAGTATGGGATATAAGCTTCGACAAAAGAAGATTCCATATCAGTCTGTAGAAGACAAAAAGAGTATTTTTGATGAGGAATGGTATTTAGATATAGAAGCATATATGCGTCTTGGACTTGGGATGAAAGACAGACAGTATATTCTTCGGGTAGCAAATAAGCCAAATCGCTTTATTACAAGAGAGCAGATGATGGATTTTTCATTTTTGCCGGAACCGCTTGGTCAGCAGGTAAAGCATATCGGTACGATGCGGCCGTATTTAGCTATAAAATATATTTGGAGCGGTATCGGATATGGAAGATGGCTGGAACGAAAACTTGGGATGGATACGGATCAATGGGATGCAATCAATGAGCAGCTGGAAGAAATTACGCAAGAATTAAAACAGTATGCCAACTTAGAAGAGTGGCTGCGTCATGTAGAAGATGACCGTATGGCACAGGCTGCTTTATATAAAAAAGAGCAATCAGGTGCAAAAGAAGAAAAAGAAGGGGTGCGTCTTCTTACGATGCATGCTTCAAAAGGGTTGGAATTTGATACCGTATTTTTATTGGATGTAAACAAAGGAAAAATTCCAAAAGGTTCTAAATTATCGGAAGAAGAAATAGAGGAAGAACGCAGATTGTTTTATGTGGCAATGACACGTGCCAAAAATCATTTGCATATTTGCTATATAAAAGGTGAAAAAGACCATACAATGCAGCCATCGATATTTATAGAGCCATTATTAAAATAAAAGACAGGAGAAAATTGGATGCAGGAAATTCATGTTTCACAAAATGAAGCAGGACAGCGCTTGGATAAGTTGTTGCATAAACTTCTTCCAGAGGCAGGAAATAGTTTTTTATACAAAATGCTGCGTAAAAAGAATATTACGCTGAATGGAAAAAAAGCAGAAGGAAAAGAAAGTCTTGTGCTTGGGGATGTAATCAAAGTCTTTTTGGCAGATGAAACATATGAAAAGTTTGGTGGAAAATTATTAAGCAGTAATCCTACAATAGATGTTATGCCGTATAAAAAGGCATACGAAGAATTAAAAGGCATAAAAATCGTTTATGAAGATGATCATGTATTGCTTGTAAATAAGCCTTCTGGAATATTAAGTCAAAAGGCTTCTGATAAGGATCAGTCTGTTAATGAGTGGTTTATTGGATATTTGCTTGCAACAAAACAGATTACAAAAGAGTCTTTGATTAGTTATAAGCCATCTATTTGCAATCGTCTGGACAGAAATACATCTGGACTACTGATTTGCGGTAAGTCTTTAAAGGGTACACAACAGTTAAATCAGTGGATTAAAGATCGAAGCATACGCAAATATTATCGCTTGTTTGTATGTGGAGCAATGTCAAAGGGAGCATCTATCAGTGGTTATCTTTCTAAAAATGAAGCAACAAATAAGGTAACTATTTATGAGAAAGAAGTACCTGGCAGCAGCGCAATACGTACTGTTTATAAGCCATTAAAAATCTGCGGAAATATTACATATATGGAAGTAGAGCTGATTACAGGAAAGACACATCAGATTCGTGCCCATTTAGCTAGTATTGGGCATCCGTTAGTCGGTGATTATAAATATGGAAATGTAGAATATAATAAAATATTTAAGCGAGCATATAAAGTGGAAGATCAGCTTTTGCATGCATATCGTTTGGAATTTCCAAATATTTCAGAAGAACATGAAATGTATGCATTGTCTAACCGTACTTTTTATGCAGAAGAACCTGATGTATATGAACAGATTTTACAAACATATCAGGCATAAGATACAACGAGGAGAAAAGCATGGCAACATGGAATTCCAGAGGGTTAAGAGGTTCTACGCTGGAAGATATGATCAACAAGACAAATGAAAAATATAGAGAACATGGTCTTGCACTGATTCAAAAGGTTCCAACACCGATTACACCTGTACGTATGGATCAACAGACAAGGCATATTACATTAGCCTATTTTGACCAGAAAAGTACGGTAGACTATATTGGAGCAGTACAAGGAATCCCGGTCTGTTTTGATGCAAAGGAATGTGCAAAAGATACATTTGCACTGCAAAACATTCATGAGCATCAGGTGACGTTTATGGGGGATTTTGAAAAACAAGGTGGGATTGCATTTTTCTTGATTTATTTTACAGGAAAAGATGTATTATATTATCTTCCGTATGAAATGCTGCTGTATTTTTGGAATAGAGCCAAAGAAGGCGGACGAAAAAGCTTTCGTTATGAAGAATTAAATCCAGCATACATCCTTCCGAAAAAACATGGTGTATTAGTTCCATATTTGGAAGCGTTAAAGATGGATTTAGAAGACAGAGATATAGATTAAAAGAGGAAAAGTACAATGGATATGAGCAGATATTTACCAAATGAAAATGAAAAACCATTAGATCATATCGCAGTAAATGGTGGATATTGCAGAATTTTTAGAAAGATTGCCTGCATTGGAGACAGCCTTTCTTCAGGAGAATTTCAGATAAAACGTCGAAATGATACATATGGTTATTATGATAAATACGAGTATTCTTGGGGACAGCATATTGCACGTATGACAGGAAGTACCGTATATAACTTTTCAGCGGGCGGTATGACAGCAAGACAGTATTGTGGAGGATATGCAGAATATCATGAATTTTGGATGCCTGATAAGGCTTGTCAGGCGTATATCATTGCGCTTGGAGTAAATGATAAAAACGATGCAGAGCATATCGGAACAATCGATGATATTGATTTTGAAGACTACAATAATAATAAAGAGTCCTTTGTAGGATATTATGCAAAGATTGTACAGCGTTATAAAGAAATTCAGCCAAGAGCAAAGTTTTTCTTTGTAACACAGCCAAAAGAGACTGATGCAGAAAATATACCAGCGAAACTGGAAGTAAATGCACGCATCCGAGAAATGGCAGAATGTTTTGATAATGCGTATTTGATTGATTTATATGAATATGGTCCGGTTTACGATGAAAAAGTAAAAGAAGCATTATTTATGCACAACCATATGAATCCAGCAGGATATGTTTTTACTGCGGATATGATTGCATCTTACATTGATTACATCATACGCAATAATCCAAAAGATTTTGAAGAAATTGGTTTTATTGGAACAAAAACAACAAATTATGTGGCATGTGAAGACACAAAATAAGTTTCATGCGAATATGATAAAGATACAAAAAGACAGCGTATAAGGCAGAAATGAACCGACCCCCAAAAGTTAGACCAAAAATCTAACGATTGGGAGGTCGGTTT
>CAYRIK010000055.1:0-6508 GCA_964424345.1 uncultured Lachnospiraceae bacterium | reverse complement strand
AGGTGATATGCCATATTTAAGTGCTGATGTAGTCTATCAATTAAGATGTTCGTTATTACATCAAGGCAATCCTAACATCGAGAAGAAAAAGACTGGTATTGATTGTTTTGAACTTGTAATAGAGGCGCCACAAGAAATTTTTGCTATTTATGTGGATTGTTCTATGGTGTCTCAGAATGCAGATAATACTGAGGCATTCAATTATCGCGTAAGTATTCATAGGTTGTGCTTATTATTGTGTGATGCCGCTATAAAGTTTTATTCGCAAAATAAAGAGAAGTTTAACTTTTTTAATTATACAATAATTGATATGGAAAAAGAAATGTCCAAAATGCAGCCGTATTTAGATTGTATAAGGGAGTATGAAATAGAGGAAGCGAGAAAAAGTCAGAGTTCAAAATGAAAAAGCAAGGGCATCTCTTGCGGTTACCATAGAAAAGGGCTCAATAATGCAAGGAACTACAAAATAGACAGGATTTTTGTATAAGAGTAAATGTTGTGAGTGGACTGGATATGTGGTGTTGCAAATAATTAAAGATGTAAACGATAATTGAATTCCCTTGATAATGTGCGATTATCAAGTTTTTTAAAAAAAGCCGACATATCGGCAAAAAAAATTGAAATATCGTTATAATTGCTTGAAATATCGGTTTAAAAATGGTATACTATAGTTAATACGACAATGGAGCGTTAGTTATGGTTAATTACAATAAACTATGGAAAAAATTGATTGACTTGAATATGAAGAAACGAGAATTAAAAGAAGCAACAGGCATTGGATCAACGACTTTAACAAAATTAAATAATAATGAACCTGTTTCAATGGATGTTATGATAAAAATTTGTGTTGCCCTTAACTGTAATATTGGCGATATTATGGATGTGATATTATGAGTGAAAAAAGATTAAAAGGGATCTCGTTGTTTGCTAGTGCAGGTATTGGTGAAACATATTTTAAGCAAGTAGGCATTGATATACTTGTGGCTAACGAATTGCTCCAAAATCGCGCAGATTTATATAAGTCCATTTCTCCCGAAACAAATGTTATTTGCGGTGATATTACTCAAGAAGAAGTTTTTGAACAAATTATGAATGCTGCTCCTAAAAAGGTGGATTTTATGCTTGCTTCGCCACCTTGTCAAGGAATGAGTGTCGCTGGGAAAAATCGTTGTCAGACGAAAATGGAAGCCGACGAGCGAAATTATCTTATTACCTATGTGGTAAAAGCGATTAAGCGTACAAAACCTGATTATATTTTGATCGAAAATGTTCCGGCTCTTCTTAAATTACTCTTGAGTTATAAAGGAGAAATGAGAACAGTTTTAGACATCTTACGATTGGAATTTGGTAATGAATACGATATAGACAGCAGGGTGGTAAATTCCTCAAATTACGGTGTGCCTCAAACTCGTTTGCGCGCAATTATCAAAATGCACAAATTTGGCTTGGTTTGGGATTGGGCGAAAGAACAAGATAAGAAAATAACCGTTGAAGAAGCAATAGGGCATTTACCATCTTTGGAAGCAGGTGAAAAATCAGAACTTAAATGGCATTTTGCCCGTCCACATTCATCTGAAAATATTTTATGGATGAAACACACCCCTACAGGGCAAACAGCTTTTTCAAATCCCGTATATTATCCGCAAAAGAAGGACGGTACGCGTGTTAAAGGTTATGAATCTTCGTATAGGCGTATTCGTTGGGATTTACCCGCTCCTACGATTACAATAAGAAACGATTGTATCGCTTCCCAAAGAAATGTACATCCGGGCAGAAAACTGCCAGATGGAACATACTCAGATGCACGTGTTTTAACTCCGTTGGAATTGATGATATTGGATTCTTTGCCGACTGATTGGAATATTCCCGACGATACACCAGAGTTGTTGATTCGTCAATGCATCGGAGAGTCTATTCCGCCTTTAATGTTAAAGGAAATCGTAGGGATGATAGGGAAAACAAATATAGAAAATAAGGAGAGGATTAAAGCTATCTCGCTGTTTTCTAGTGCGGGTATAGGTGAACTGTTGTTGCATAAAACAAATGTTGAAGTTATCGCTGGGAACGAATTGCTTCCCAAGCGTGCGGAATGCTATCAGCATTTTTATCCTAATTCCGAAATGCATTGCGGCGATATTACGCAAAACGACACCAAAAATCATATGGTTTCGATTGTTAAAAATAACAACGTTAAAATGTTGATTGCAACTCCTCCCTGTCAAGGTTTGAGTACGCTCGGCAAGAATAAAAAACAGGCACATTTTGAAATAGATAAACGTAATTTTTTAATATTGCAAGCATTAGAAATCATTGACGAATGCGATTTCGATTACGTTTTGATTGAAAATGTTCCTCGTTTTATTGAAATGTATTTTCCGTATAACGGCGAATATCTTCTTTTGGAAGAAATACTTAAAAAGAAATATGCGGATAAATACGAAATTGATATTCGCATATTAAACGCAAAAGATTACGGCATTTGTCAATCACGCCCGCGCGCTATAATTAAGCTGTATAAACATGGTCTTAAATGGTCATGGCCAACGAAGCAGCAAGAAATCCCACTGTCTTCCGCAATCGGTCACTTGCCATCCCTTGAAGCGGGGGAGGATTCAGGAATTCCATGGCATTATGCAAAACATCAAAACGAACGAGCCGTTCTTGCCTTAAAGCATACGCAGTCGGGGAAAAGTGCCATTGCAAACCCCGTTTATTATCCTAAAAAAGAAGATGGTACACGCATTAAAGGGTTTCATAATACATTCAAAAGAATGGTGTGGGATCAGCCGTGTCCCACGCGTACAACATTTAGCGGTAGCATGAGTTCTCATAACAATGTGCACCCTGGGCGCAAATTGCCAGATGGAACATATTCAGATGCGAGAGTTTTAACGTTGTTGGAAACTTTTATCGTATCTTCGATTCCTGAAGACATTGACTTTCCGAAAGATGCTACGGATACGTTTATAAGAACGGTTATCGGGGAATCCATTCCCCCTAAACTTATGATGGAAGTCGTTAGTAAAATAGGAGAATAAAGTTATGCCGAGAGTTTTAGACTGTGATAAATGGATCTTGTACAAGCATACGAGTAGCTATGAAATGGTTAAAGCGGTTGCTTTGGATGTAAAAAATAGTTGTAAAACCGATATATCAGATATAGAACGTCATAGAATGCAAGATAGACTAGCGGCTTTGGATTTGTATAAAACAAGAAACCCCGAAGAAAAGCCGTTAGATTCCATAAACCATAGAATTAATACATTGGAATATTGGATGTTTGGATATGAAAATAAAATTAACGGCGAAAATAAGTTTATTTTCAGTCCGCTAGGAAACTTATTCTTAAAATATATTTCCGATGAAGCAAAATTGAGAAAAATCTTTACGACAATGCTGTTTGCTATTCAATTGCAACATCCTGCAAACGGAACAAGCCCTGACTTTCAATTATATCCTTTTCGCTTGATATTACAGCTTCTTTCAGACGAGAGACTTGGTGGCAAGTTGTATAACAATGAAGTTGAATATCTTGTCGTATTTGAAAAATCCGTTACTCCGCAATCATACGAAAAACTTGTGGCTGAAATTCTGAAGTTAAGAGAACTAAAAGCGACGGATATGGCAGCGTTATTCAAGGAGAATGAGCATGTATACGTTAAAAGTGTATATGAGTGGGAATATTACACGCAAACCTTGTTGGAACAAATCGGCATTATCAAACGCTTTAGTGGTGAGCTTGTGTGTAAACTTTATCATCCCACAAAAACAAATTCGCGGAGCAATCCAACGGGTAGAAAAGCAACCTTGGGTTATATTGAGATAAGTGAAGAGTTAAAGCCTTTTATTCAAAAATTGTTTAGGCAATATTCTTGTTTCGATACGCCTATTTCGTTAACCGATCCCGAAAGATTATATGTTGATTGCGTAAAAGAAATATACAATTTTTATCCGCAAATTTTACTGGAAGAAATCGGAGAAGATGACGATTTAAGTAAATTGCTGGAGTTGCCAAAACTTATAGAAGAATATTCTAATAATCCTGACAATGATACTGCATATTTATTTGAAGATGTACTTACGGAAGGCTTTAATATGTTCTATAACGTAGAAGCAAACAAACGCGGCGGCGCGGCTCATACTGATATTGAGTGTTTATATAAGATTAACGTTTCCCGTAGAAAGAAATTTGCGGTTGAATCAAAATCGACGGCAAATAAATTGCTAGGTATTAACGCAGGGCGTTTGAGAGAACACCGCGAAGAAATTGGAGGAGATTATACTATTGTTGTAACTTCAAGGTATGTCCCTGCAACAAAACGCGATATTAAAGGCACTCCTATTGTTATTATTTTGGCTAGTACATTTGCGGAATACCTTTATAACCATATTTTCCACGAAGTAAGAGAAATTGATTATAAGGATTTTGATGATATTATTGTGAACAATCTAGGTAAGGATGTAAGTGGACTTATTTCAGACCTTACTTTGAATAAGTTCGCCGCTAATAGTTGAGTGGCTATTTAATGGAGTTGTAAATAAGGCATCAAAACTTTGGCCGTTGCCTAACGGGAGGAGTACATATGAAAGTAGAAAAATATAGAGTCTTAGGAGAGCTGATCGAGACAAATAAAAGGCAATTTGTTATTCCTGTTTATCAAAGAAATTATGATTGGGGCAAGATACATTGCAAAAAATTATTTGAAGATATAATTGATGCATATAAGTATGATCGCTTTCATTTTGTCGGTTCTATTGTATATGTTGACCAAGGTGAGGAAAATAAAATTTATAGGTATTTAATCATTGATGGTCAGCAAAGAATCACAACTTTGTTTTTATTGTTGAAAGCTTTATTAGATTCAAGCGATGATGAAAATATTAAACATGAGCTTGAGGATATTCTTTTTAATGTCGATAAATACAATGACTTAAAGCTTACGGACCAGACAAAGGTAAAACTTAAACCAATTCAATCAGATAATGACCAATTTGTGCTTTTGATGAAAAATGAATTAAAGTCAATCGATGTGAATTCGAATATTTATATCAATTATGACTACATGAAAAAGCTTATTCAAAAGGAAATTGACAAAGGGCATTCTATTAAGGATATTTTGTCAGGATTAAAGAAATTGACTGCTGCAGTTATTATTTTGGATGCAAAAGAAGATGATCCACAGGTTGTTTTTGAATCTATAAACTCTACAGGATTGGATCTTTCCTTGGCGGACCTGATTAGAAACTTTATTTTAATGACAGATAAGAATCAGGAAACATTATTTGAGGATTACTGGATAAAAATTGAAAAAAATGTCACACAACAAAAGATGACTGCTTTTATAACAGATTATCTTCAATTTTCGTGTAGAGAAAAAGTGTCTTCGCAGAATGCCTATGAGGTGTTTAAATCATATTTTAGAACCAGTGGTTTTTCAAACGAAGATATGCTTCGTGAATTATTGCGTTATTCTGAATATTATAAAGTTTTTTATGGCGGTGACGATCCTAAATATTCTAATGTGGTTAAGAGTAAGCTGGAAGGCTTTAGAGCATTAGATCAAGGAACTATATATTCATTTTTGTTTCATGTTTTTGATGACTACAATGACAGCATAATTTCTAGCGAGGAACTTGAAAAAATATTAACGTTCTTTTTGAATTATCTTCTTAGAAGAATTGTTTGTGGCGTTGGGTCAAACAGTTTAAAAGGCTTATATAAAACATTATATAACAGGCTTTTTGCTGATAAAGATAAATTAGGTAAATACTATGATACAATTCTACAGTTCTTTGCTCAATTAACCACCAAGGATGCTATTCCATCTGATTCAATGTTTAAGGATGCGTTACTCAATACGGATTTATATAACAAAAAGAATGTTTGTAAATATTTATTGAAAACAATCGAGGATACAACTATAGATGGAAGCATAAACAAGGAAAAATTGGATGTATCTAGTTTTTCAATTGAACATATAATGCCTCAAAAGCTAACGCCATATTGGATAAAGGAATTAGGGGGACAATATGAAAAGGTTCATGAAAAATATCTTCATAGTCTTGGCAATCTGACTCTTACAGGCTATAACAGTGAATTAGGAAATAAAACGTTTGAAGACAAAAAACATTATATTGCGGACAAGAATTCGCACATTGTTGTATTGAATAAAGATGTTTTAAACCAAAACACATGGAACGAAAATACAATCAAAGCAAGAGCTGAACGATTAAGTTCTATTATTCAAAAGTTGTTCTTTATTGAAAAGCCCGCAAATACATATGTTAAATTTAATGATGGCACAGAAAAGAAGCTTTCTATAGAAGAAGAATTTGACCCGAAAGGAACAAAACCCAAAATGTGTATATTGTGCGGAGACTCAATGTCAGTTGCATCATATGCCGATATGTTGGCTAAAGTTATAGAAACGCTTTATGATCTTGATGATGAAATCATGAATGAACTTGCAGAAGAAAATTATGTGCTTCCCGGTGCATCAAGGGTTTA
>CAYRIK010000054.1:0-6663 GCA_964424345.1 uncultured Lachnospiraceae bacterium | reverse complement strand
TTTTACAACAAAGGTCAAGCATACCATAACCGTTGCTAACATAGATATTAAATTCTGGTTTAAATAGTATATATAGTATGAAGCTATAACCATTACAACTGGCACAATCATTTCTTTTATACGAATACGAATGTAAAAATATTCTGACATAGAAACACATCTCATAATCCACATAACTAAATAAGCCAACAAACCTGCAAATGCAATACCATATAATTTAAAATTACGAATCAAAAGGAAACTCAATATCAAATTCACAACTGCTCCTATAATCGTTGTTTTAAATGCTCCTCCAGTTTTTTCGTACGCAAAATAACCAACGCCCCAAAAAGAATTCAGAGTAGATACTGCTGCCGTTAACATAATAATTGGAATATAAAAGAAAGATTCCGCATATTCAACACCTATCAATGTTTTGAAGAAAATCTGCTGAAGCAATGTACCTCCAGCTGTACAACAAGCTAAAACGAAGAAAAACACTTCAAATACCTGTGAAAATATTTTATCTTTATCCGCATTATCTTTATTTGTTAATACATATTCCTGCCATGCTAAAACAAAAGTAGAACCAATCATCGTTATGATAGAAGCAAATTTATTTGCCATAGAAAAAATTCCGTTTGCAGAATATCCTATTGCTGCTACAATAATAATTCTATTTACAGATGATACTGCCCACCAACTGATACTGTTAGGAATTAACGGTGCTGAAAATTTTATTATTTTTTTAAGGATTTCTTTTGCAATATAAGTAAAAGAACAATCTTTTATAGAACCAATATTACATTCAATATATATACAAGAAATAACACAAGAAATACAATATGCATACACCAAACCATCTTCCTTCATATCAAAGAAATAAAGAAAGATCACTTGCATTACAAGTAAGACAAACGTTTGAATTACACCTGATATTGCATACACTTTATTATTATCATAACATCTTGCTATTCTCTGAAACATATTGATAAATACATTGAATATATAATATAACACCAGTAATTTAATATATTCTAAATGCAAAAATAAAATATTACTTCCATATGCCCCTACAGAGAAAATAATACTTCCTGAAAGAATCAAAAACCATACATTACTGATGATTCGTCCCTTTTCTTCTCGCTTTTCTTCCAGATATACAAATCGAAATGCTGCATCAATCGCCTGCATTGTAAAAATAGGCAATGCCACTCCTACTATCGTCTGTATTAAATCATATACCCCATATTGTGCAGATGATAATTCTAAAGATATATATGGTAATATCAATAAATTTAACACCTTGCTCAACATAGATCCTATCATATACACAGAAGTCGTTTTAACTAATGTAGATTCTTTTTGTCTCATACTTCTCCTTTTTTAATATTTTCAAAAAATTGAACTAATCTTGCACGTTCTCCATCATAAAAATCCAAAAATTGCTTTTTTTGTTTTTCTTTCTTTAAGGTTTCTTGTTTTTCAACCTCATTGATTTTTTCAACAAATTCTTCTTCATTCGTATAAATTAAAAGATTTGAAAATTTTTCCTTTATCTCTTTTAATGCAGGAACATCTGAAGACAACACCAAATTTCCATAAGACAAATATTTTACAACTTTAGATGGAAATGATTTTTGTGAAAACGCTTTATCTGTACGTAACATACTCAGACAAATATCAGCCTTTTTTAATATATCATGCAATTCCTCTTCTGAAACGAATCCTTTATAATCCAAATGTACATTTTTATTCGTATTATGATACTCCATCACCTGTTCTCTAAGAGGTCCATTTCCGGTAATAATCAAGTTACACTCACATTTAATTTTCGGGATTGCTCTCATTAAAACATCTATTCCACCATCCACATCTAATCTGCCAGAATATACAATATTTAATCTATCATCAGCATTAGAAATTCCATCTTGAGCTTGTACATTATCATCTAAATAACCATAAGAAACCATACTAGGTTTCTTTTCTAAATATGGATTACAAATTGCTGAACTTACCGTAATATATGCATCGCATAGTTTACTCATCTGCTTTTCTGAAAGCATTAATAATTTTCTTTTTAGCGAATGGTAGTAATCACATGTAGAATACAATTCTTCTATTTGATAAACTATTTTAATATTCTTCTTATATGCAAACGTATACATAATAGGCAACATTAAGTAATGTGCATTATAGAACATGATAATATCACCTGATTTAATATTTTTTTTCACAAATTGAATAGCATTCCAAATCAACTTTATATTTTGCAATCTTCCACATTCAATCTTAGGGAAATAAACATGATATCCTAATGTTGTTTTTTCTATATATTCATCAAAACTTTTATCAGCCTTTGTAAGAGCAATATTCACTATTGTAATATCATTTTCTTTACATAATGTATGAACAATCTCACTGATTCTATTTGATCCAGCCTGTGATGTAACTAACTTTCTTTTTATTACTTCTTCTGAAAAAGCTGTACCAAACGAACAAAAATAATAAATCATTTTCTTATAATACCTTTTACTATCGAATTTATGATTGGCAATGCAACTACAAGCCACAGCATTGGGAAATACCAATATCCTTCTGCCAATGGACTAAACTGCATACTAAAAAATACTCCCGAATTGACCATAGCAAGTAATATCTGATTTTTCATCGTATTATTTTCCAACGTTTTTCTATATATGCAGCCTGCTATCCATCCAAGGAATAACATAAAAATCAATCCACCAATTATTCCAAAATCAATGATGCAATCCGCTGAAATAGTTCTCCAGACATGAGCATATACATTAGCTTCTTCAGACATTATGTTTAATTTATCCCACATAGCAGTATGACTAAACATAGAATTCTGACTAATATTGGTGCTAATTAATGGAAATTGGCTTGTTCCTAACATAGGAGCTGAATTCCAATTGTCTAAGAACACTTGAAACATTGGAAGTTCATGTGAATAATAACTTATTACCTCACATAACAACATACCAATAGGTCCCATAAGCGAAAATATTTTTTTTGTCTGTTCTGGTATGCTGCAATTAAACATACGCTCAAATAAATTTGCTTTGTTATATACAACTTGACGAGTCATAGCGACAAAAACGCTAAATCCAACTATTACAAAAACAGCAGCTATTCCAAGGAAAATCAACTGTTTCAGATATTTATATTGTTTTTGTTGATTCAAAGAATACATAAAAATTGCAAGTGTTGCAATGATGAAAATCAAAAAAGACTGTCTTCCAGAAGTCAACAATGCAGGGATAAAATATGATATTGCAGCTAAACATCCTACGATACTTGGCTTTTTATTATTTTGAACAGCATAGGCTAACTCACCTAACCATACTACGATTCCCAACAATAAACATATTTTAGCTAGTACACCTACTTTAGATAATACAGCTTCTGTATGTAAGCTCTGTGTATTACCAATATTACGAATCATAAAATCAACTAAAAAAATAATTGCTCCCAAAAACACAATCAATGAATAAATTTTCTTATTCATCACAACAAACATATCTTTTGCTTGTCTCAATTCTTGACAAACAGTACTTACAAATTTTTGCTCCATCACTATTTCAACTGTTTTTTTCACTTTTTCTGAAATGCCTTTGTAATATCTGTTTGCAGCAATCTTATTTTGTATGCCAGTCACTACTGCACAATTCTTTGATACATTTTTGTTGTTTCTTATTCTTATCTTGTATTTTTTCCCAACAAAAAATCCAACACAAAATAATATAATAACTAACAAATAATATAATAATCCATTCCATCTCAAAGGGTAATTATATACAAACCCTGATGTATAGTACATTCCTATTACCCACACACCAGCTTCTACCATCCAAAATACTGGGTTAAAAAAGAATTTAGGTTTTTTCCACATAAGAAGCAGAAAACTTACCACATATACCATTAAAAATATTAACCACATCTATCTTTCTCATCCTCCTCTTCTTTACTGCTTTAATGTTTCATATAATTCCAAATACTGCTTATATTTTTTATTTTTATCATACATCGCAGCATATTTTTCACCATTCACTTTGTCTTTTCTATTTACAAGTATCTCTATTGCTTCTTTTACTCTAACCAAATCGTGATTTAAAACAACAATTCCATCTTCTTGTGGCACAAATTCAGGCACTGCCGTTCGATCAAATGTTACTACTGGTGTTCCACATGCCAACGCTTCTACCGTTGTAAGTCCCATTGTTTCTTCTACACTCGCATTAAAGTATACATCAGCTTCAGAATAGAAATTTACTAACTCTGCAATATTTTCTGTTCTACCTATTCCAATAATATGATCTGGAAGATTTTTTATCTGTTTCTCATTCAATCCAACTAATACTATAACATATCCATCAGATAAATTTTCAGACAATGTTATGAAATCATCCAACCCTTTGCCTTCGCTCCAAACATTGGCAACACCTAAAACTATTTTCTTATCTTCCAAGTGATATTTTTTTCTAACATTTCCATTTTGTGCTCTAAAAATTTCACAATCAATACCATTGTTGATTACAGTTACATCATACTTGCCCAAAAAAGATTGTTCTACCATACGTGACAGCCATGAAGATGGCGTAACGATATGCAAGTTATCTAATAATGTAAATAAAAATTTTTTCTGCTCATAATTCCAAACAGAATTATCTATAATCGCTGCCGGATAATCTTTTGTATGAACGCATTCAAAACATCCATTTTTCCATCTCTGACAACCAACAGAATCAAAATGGAAGCAATGCCCTGTAAACGACCAACAATCATGTAATGTCCATATTACAGGTTTATTGTACTCTTTCAAAAAATAAAATAACTTTTCAATGTTCACATAATAACCATGCAAATTATGCAAATGAATAATATCTGGAGAAACTTCTTTTATTTTTTGAATTAACTTTTCTGTTGCTCTATTAGAATAAAAGCCTGTTCTATCCGTTAATCTTGTCATTAATGCATGATGATACAAATCTAATTTATTACTAACACACTCTGTATCTGCCTCCGAACTGTTACCTCTCCCATATGCTACAAAACAGGTATCTCCCTGTTCTTCTAACATATGTTTGAGATCAGCTACAATTCTTCCTGTACTGCCAGAATTATAAACTGTATTAATTTGAAATACTTTCACAGCAAACTCCTTTAACTTAAAACAAACTTTGCTAATTCAATTGCTACACATTCAAACCAATACAATCTACTATACTTATTTTTTCTATAAACAGCATATCTATCTTTGATTCTTGATATCATACTGCTAATTTTTTTCTCATTGCTTACACCACCTGTAGCAAAATTAGCTAATACCTTATTTACGATTACAACCTTGTATCCATTCTTTCTAATAGCTATCATCATATCAAAATCTGCATACAAATTGCTAAGGTCATACTGCATCACATTATATACAGCTTTTCTAATAAAAGTTGTTGGATGATTCCAATCTCTAGAAGTGATATATTTTCTCATCTTTGCTTTTTTTACAATCACACTTCCATTTTCTTTCACAAGATTCAAATCTGCATACATCATATCAAAATTTTCTTTTTTATAGGTTTCTGCTACAACTTCTAAGGCATTTGTTTCGTACCAATCATCACTATTGATCATACCAATCACTTCACCTTCTGCCATCGCAATACCTTTATTCATTGCATCATAAATACCTTTATCTTTTTCAGATATAATTCGATATCGAATGCCTCTTTTTTCAAATTTTTCTCTATAACTTTCTGCCACATCTACTGTATGATCTTTAGATTTTCCATCTACTATGATATATTCAAATGGTGCATATGTCTGATTTAAAACAGATTCTATTGCTTTGTGAATTGTCTTTTCACTGTTATATGCAACTGTAACAATACTAATTTTGGTATCCATCACATTTTTCCTTTCTCTTTTTAGTGTACAATCTCATGTATTGCTTCTTCAAGCGTATATTTTTGATAGTCAATTCCCACTAACTCTGATACACTCTTCTTATAACATAAATTACCAAAAACCTTTCCAAAGATTCCAATATGCTTTGCAAAAAATCGCAACAAAGGATTAAGTACACCAACTCCGATTACGCTTTGATTTTTTTCTTTATTTAATAATCTAACAATATCCCATGTGCAAACAAATTCTTTATCTTGAGGCAATAAAATTCCCTCTAATTCCTTCGTAATAACATAATATAAAAATAAATTCAAATTATTGATATAAAGCATACTACGCTCATTTTTCACATTTGGAAATATAGGAGTTTTATCTGCAAGATTTGCTAAGCTAACAAAATTACCCTTACATCCTTTTCCATATATCATTGGTGGTCTCACAATTGAAACTAAAAAGCTTTCAGATTTTAATTCTTCTAAATACTTTTCTGCTCTTAACTTTGACTTTCCATAAGCATTTACAGGTTCAGGCAATGTATTTTCATCAATATAACCAATAGTTTTTCCATACACACTCATAGTACTCAAAAATACAAACTGACGAACACCCGCTTCTTTTGCTTTTTTTGCTACATCTATTACCAAATCACAATTTACTTTATCATAAATTTCATCAGAAACAGCACCCTTTTTTTGATGTACAATACCAGCCACATGAAATACTACATCATATCCAGAGAAATCCCTCTCTTTCCAGCTC
>CAYRIK010000053.1:0-7684 GCA_964424345.1 uncultured Lachnospiraceae bacterium | reverse complement strand
CATGCAACCATATGTGGAACTTTAATGCTGTTTCCTTTAACACGCTTCCACATAGCTGGAAGTCCACCAATGATTAAACCAATAAACAATAAATTTGTTTCTAATGGTGCTACATCAAATAAATATTCGATTACGAAAGATAAGCCTACCAGACCGATACCAGCACCAATAAAGATTGGAACTAAGAACTGTAAATTCTTCTTAAATTCGCTGAATAAATGTGTGATACAGTGAATGAGCTTATCATAAATACCCATGGACACTGCCATTGTTCCACCTGATACACCAGGAATAATATTTGCAATACCAATGATTGCACCTTTGATAATGTTTTTGATCATGTCAAAAAAATCTCCTTTAATTTCAATAATTTAAAAAACTGCAATAATATATATTTTTACAGCTATATATTTTTATATGCCTTGCTGTGCAAGGCACAAAAATCAAAACTTACCACTCTTTTACACAAATACTCATATTTGCATTTCCAGAAATACCGGATACACTTCCTTCTCGTGAGTACTGCCATATTACAAACTCATGTGTAAATTCTTTTTCATCATCAGTCTCGCAAATCCAAA
The DNA here is from genome assembly GCA_964424345.1 of uncultured Lachnospiraceae bacterium. GTDB lineage: Bacteria > Bacillota > Clostridia > Lachnospirales > Lachnospiraceae > RGIG6307. The sequence continues at coordinate 7,103 of CAYRIK010000053.1, read as the reverse complement.
GATCATATTCTGCCAACTGCTCAATGTCCAATAAATTTTCAAAAGAATTTACATCTCCGTAAATCATAGGAGTATAACCAGCCTCTTTGATTGCTTCACAAAATACAATACAAAGTTTTGTGCGTTCTTCTTTGCTCAATACGTCCTGTCTTGTTACTTCTCCTTTTACAGCCTCTATATTGATTGCAACTGGATATGTAATATCATACGCTTTCAGCTCATTAATCACAAAATCTGCTTCTTCTAACACTTCTTTTTCTGTGATTGCCTGACTAAAGAAATATGCGCCGATCTGAATACCTTGTTTCAAAGCACCTTTCGCATTTTGCTCAAAACGATCATCTTTAATCAATGTTCCATTTGTTCCATAGCCTCGACATCCCACACGAAGCATTGCATATGTTACATCTTGTTTTGCCACCTTAGTCCAGTCAATATTGCCCTGATATTTAGAAACATCAATACCCTGTTTAGAAAGTACTATACCATCTTTTTGGTACTCATATTTTCCCTGTTCATTGATTGTAATATCAGCTATTGTAACACCCTGTTCTGATACTTCCTCTTGTACTTCAGTAGATTCTGTTTCTGTAGCTACCGTTTCTGTTTCAGAAGACTCTGTTTCTGTAGTCACTTCTTCTACAGAGACTTCTGTTTCACTCGCCAGAGTCTCATCCGCAATTTGTTCTGTCTCGCTTGTTGTTTCTTGTGTCTCAGTACTTATAATCTGTGTTTCTGTAGTCACATGAGTGCTGTCTGACATTTCCTCATCTGTCCAACTCAGATAACATAAGCCTGCGCCAACAACAACCGTCACTACCAACAATAATATAGCAATGATTACTGCATAACTATTTACCTTTTTATCCATATTTCTGTAATAATCCTTTTCATCTCTTTATGTAATGTATATCTTATACCTATACTCCATAAAATTTTATCACAATATCGTTTAATTAGCTATAGCAAATTTGTATTTTCATTTATCAATAATCACCATGTGAAATGTTTTATATACTAAGAAATGAGGTGGTTTCTAGTATACAAAAAAGGAGTAAGGCATTTGCCTTACTCCCTGTCATATTCCTCTTTTGTTTTATTTCAGACGAATCACACCATAACCATTGTCATTTCTCTTATAGAGAACTTCTGTCTTGCCAGTCTCTCCATTTTCATATAAGAAGAATGGGTGACCAACCTGTTCAATCTGAATCATTGCTTCTTCTGTAGTCATAGGTTTACGTTCGTATTCTTTCACACGTAATACCTCCATTACAGGTTCTTCTTCCGCTTCTGTTTCCATCGTTCGGATGCTCTGTGTCTTGTCAATACGAGCTTTTTCTTTGATGATCTTCTTTTCAAGAGTACGAACTACATCTCCCATAAGCTGGTATACGGTCACACCATGTTTACCATACTCTTCTACTCGAAGCAGCTTGCCATTAACAACAGTAGTAAGCTCTACGGACTGCATCTTGGATGAAGCCTTAATTGTTACATTCACACGTTCCAAATCATACTTATTAAGCTTTTCAAGTCTATCCTTTACAACGTTTTCTAAAGCTTCCGTTTTTTCTACATTTCTAGTTAAGATATTAATCATATACACACCCGATACAAGAACTGTATGCTTCCTTTCGTTTATTGTATATACATTATAACGCATCTTTTCTATATTTTCAAGCACTTTACAATTATTTCATAATCTTTTTTTGTACTTAATAAACTACTCCTTTATATTTTGCTTATTTACCATATCCTAAACATCTATTTTCTTCTTAGAAATTTGCATTACAATTAAATATATGCTACACTTGCATGGAATTTTACTACTAGAAAGAGAGAATATATATGAAACTTCAAAATATATGGAAACATTTTGCTTTAGTATCTCATCACAAGTGGGAAGTATTTAAGTTATGCTGTATTGCTGGCATTCCAATACGTGGTATTCTTCATGATCTGAGCAAATTTTCCCCTGTTGAATTTATCGAAAGTGTAAAATATTATAATGGACACCGTTCTCCATTGGCAGTCAGTCGTGAAATTAACGGTTACAGTAAAGCATGGCTGCACCACAAAGGCCGCAATAAACATCATTGGGAATATTGGATTGATGGTTATACAGTTGGTGCTTATGGCTGCATCATCCCATTTCCTTACGCTTGTGAAATGATCTGTGATATGATTTCCGCAAGCAAAGTATATAAAGGAAAAGAATACACCCTAGACTGCCCTTTGAATTACTTTGAAGCTCAAAACTATGGACCTTATGTAAATCCACGCATCCAAAACTTTATGCGAGCTGCTTTTACCGCCTATGCTAAAGAAGGAAACAAAGCCGTACAAAAGCAGAAACTGCAAGCACTGTACAACACTTATGTTTTACAATAATTCTGTATTTTCACACAACTTCTGTAACGGTCAGCAAATTGCCATCTACGAAAAAGCGGATATCAAATCCTGCAAACTGCATTCCATAAATCCTTGTCGGATCATTATGATAAGATGGTCTTGGATCTTGTTTTAATACTTCGATTACTGCTTTTTGTTTCTGTAATGGAATTTTTTGTAAAAGTTCTGCTGGAAATTCCACTTGCAATGCATACTCTTGTACTTCTTGTGCAAACCCACCTCTCGCATCCGGATGACAGTCTGCATACGGTAAATATGGTTTTATGTCATAAATTGGTGTCTGATTTCTCAAATCAATGCCCGATACACGTAAAAGCGGACCTTTTATACGATCTATTTCTATAGATTCTAACTTCACACAAGAAAGTCCGATTGGATTTGGACGAAATGGCGAACGGGTTGCAAACACCCCTACATGCTTATTTCCTCCAAGTCTTGGAGGACGTACCGTCACAGACCAATGATCTCGTTCTACTCCCTCAAATTTCCACAAAAGCCAAATATAATCATATCCTTCTAACCCTTTTAGTGCTTCTGGATTACGATATTCCTCTTCAAATACAATAGTTCCTTTTAGTTCATCCACAAGACCACTTTGACGTGGAATCCCAAATTTTTCTGTAAAATCTGTTTCTATTTTTGCAATGACTTTCATCTTTTTAACTTCCTTTCTTTATTCATCCGTCACTATTGTTAATTTTTTATCAATTTTTGATTGTTTTTATTTTTTTATAATTTTTCCAAAAACCACTTTATTTTTTCAGACAACTATGTTATCATAACACCAAGAGATAATATTCATCGAACTTGATGGCTCATTATAAAATTACATGGAGGATACTCGTATGAAATCAGAACAAGTTATTGCAACACGTCCACATAAAACTGTCTACCGCGATGGTGACACCGTTATTAAGCTTTTCGATGAAAAATTTTCTAAGTCTGATATTTTAAATGAAGCATTAAATCAATCTAGAGTTGAAGAAACTGGTCTTGCTATTCCAAAAGTTTTAGAAGTTACTAAAATTGATGGAAAATGGGCAATTATTAGTGAATATATCGAAGGTCAGACTTTAGAACAGCTTATGGAAGCACATCCTGATAAAGCAGACGAATATATAGAGTTATTTATATCTCTCCAAACTGAAATTCTTTCTAAAAAAGCACCTTTATTAAATGATCTTCTTGAAAAAATGGCACGTAAGATTGATCAGGCTGATATTGACAATGGTACTAAATATGATCTTCATACACTTTTATCCGGTGTTCATAAACACGAAAAAGTTTGTCATGGCGACTTTAATCCTAGCAATATCATAATCACACCTGAAGGAAAGGCTTATATCCTTGACTGGGCTCACGCAACACAGGGTAATGCATCCGCAGATGCAGCAACTACTTACCTGCTCTTCCATCTTGATGGCAAAGCAGAGCTTGCAGAGAAATATATTTCTGCTTTCTGTGCTAAGACTGGCATTGACAAGAAATATATCCAGCGTTGGATTCCTATTGTAGCTGCAGCTCAAACATTAAAGGCAGAACCTGCTCAGCATGCTTTATTAGAAAAGTGGATCAACGTATTTGATTACGAATAAGTATAATCTTTTTTCTCATATAGGATTTTTCAATATTTTCACGAACCTGGGGCAACAGATATTTATCTGTTGCCTCAGGTTCTTTTTTCTCTTCTTTTTTCATACGTTTAAAACAAAAAAAGGTTTTTATGTTTAAAAAACTCTTTTCTTTAGCAGTCTTTTGTTTTTGTGGTACTGCACTTTTGTATTATGTCTATCATAATTTTTCTTCTTCTGTTCTTACTTCTAGTCAAGTAGGAAAACGCCATCTTCCAATCTACTGTGTAGATTGCGGTGAAGAGAAAAAAATAGCCCTCACATTTGATGCCGCATGGGGCAATGAAGATACCTCTAAAATCCTAGAAATCTTAAAAAAACATGAGATCAAAGTCACTTTTTTTATGACTGGCGGCTGGATAGAATCCTATCCCGACGATGTGAAAGCCATTTTGGAAGCTGGTCATGATCTTGGCAATCACAGTCAGAACCATAAAAACATGAGCCAACTTTCTGCATCAGAACAAAAAAAGGAACTGATGAGCGTCCATGAAAAAGTCAAAGAGCTGACTGATTACGATATGTTTCTTTTCCGTCCTCCTTATGGAGATTATGATAACAGTGTCATACTAAATGCCGCAGATTGCGGATATTATACCATTCAATGGGATGTGGACAGTCTCGACTGGAAAGACTATGGTGTAGACTCTATCATTCGCACCGTAACTACCCACAAACACCTTGATTCCGGAAGTATCATTCTTTGTCATAATGGAGCAAAATATACAGCAGAAGCACTCGACACAATGATTACTGCTTTAAAAGAAAATGGATATACCTTTGTGCCTGTTTCTGAATTAATTTACAAAGAGCAATACCATATGAACCACGAAGGCCGTCAAATTCCTGACGCTTCCTAAATCCAATATTGCTATAAAAAACTTACAACCCTTTACAATTTTTATATTCTATAAAATTTAGGCTTCGCTTTGATGTACCATAAATGAGACTGCAGCTTTCAACTATGTTCTCCATTTCTATGTATATCTTTGCGAAGCATTTACTAAGAAAGCACACCCATCTTTTTATAATACTGCAATAATAGCTTTACAACACGATTATAACTAATCATGCCATCTGCTACCCCATTTGCCTTTAAAGTCGTATCTACCAACGCATCAGAAACTTCATCTACTGTTTCTGTATCAAACCATGCCTTAGCATTGATACGTTCCCATTCTTTTTCTGTAACGAATATATTATCCTCTCGTACTTGTGCTGAAATAATCGGTTGAGTACGATACACGTCCATATTTCGCCCGATTGCTCTATAAAAATCGTTATCTAAATAATTCAGCACGCTTAAATAACCACTATACTGAAATACCAAATCATCCTCAGCACCAATACAAGCTAAAAAACTGATAAAATTGGCTTCATCCTCAAAAATATATCCCCTTAAATGCGAAAGTTCATGGCACATGGTAGATGGCTTATTCATAATATACATGACATCATTGTAATTTGCTTCCATGGAAAACGGAAAATAATATCCACACATTTTTTGCTGACTAAAAAAATCTGATGTATACAACGGCTTTGGAGACGGAAAATATCCATTTAATTGATCATATTCTTCGCCTAATTTTTTCATATATCGTACTGCCTGTGTTCTAATATCTTTATCATACACAATAGTTCCATCTGCATCTCTTGGCATCATATTAGAAAGTCGTTCACATTCTTCTACAACAAGATTTCTTACTGTAATCAAATCTTCTAATGTATATTCCTGCGTACCTTCTTCTTGAAAATATTTTTCTGACAAAGTCGTAGCATGATACAAAACAGAGCAATTCAATGTCATAATCATACAAACAATAAGTACCGTCCATGCAAAAAAAGAATAAAACAAGCGAATCCTCTTTCTCATGCTTTTTATCAAACAAAAAATCCACAAAACTGCTGCCACTGCAACAAGCAATACACCAAGTACAAGCATAATTTCTCCGACAGAAAAAGGAACTAGACCTGTCAGCCTTCCATATGTATTAACCCAGATTGGAAAAATATATTTAATATAAGTATCACAAAATAAAGAACTATTCCAAGCAATCACATTAATCACTACAATCAATGCAGTAAGAACCCCATATATTCTCACATATATATTTTGACCTATCTTTTGTATTTTTTTCACGATTTCTAACACACTCCATTCTCTCTACAATGTATATACTCACTTACAAAATTTATTATACTACAATTGTACTTCATCCTTAACGAATTTAGGCAAACTTTATCATAGTCACATTTTCCCATCCATCATGGAAACGCTATGCCACAAGCTTGCTGCACTCATTATACTATATTTATATCATTTTTGATATTCCACTTTGCTAGGACAAGCATTTTGCAAAACAATACTTTCCATATACGCTCGTGTTCATCCTTGCAGATTGTTTTTGCATACTAAAAAACAAGTAATTTTACATAATAAAAAACAGGAAGCCCTCAAACAAGACTCCCTGTAAAAAATAAAAGAGCGGGTGATGGGAATCGAACCCACGTATCCAGCTTGGAAGGCTGGTGTTCTACCATTGAACTACACCCGCATAATCATATAATCAATTTTAAGTAAAATAAAAATCGGGGTGACAGGATTCGAACCTGCGACATCCTGGTCCCAAACCAGGCGCTCTAGCCAAACTGAGCCACACCCCGATATATCTTATGTACTTTCGTATCAAAGATACGTTCTTTTGTACTTTTAAATGCAATGTTACTACACCGCTATCGCTTACACTTGGTAAAGCGAAGCGGGTGATGGGAATCGAACCCACGTATCCAGCTTGGAAGGCTGGTGTTCTACCATTGAACTACACCCGCATACAATCGGGGTGACAGGATTCGAACCTGCGACATCCTGGTCCCAAACCAGGCGCTCTAGCCAAACTGAGCCACACCCCGATATATCTTATGTACTTTCGTATCAAAGATACGTTCTTTTGTACTTTTAAATGCAATGTTACTACACCGCTATCGCTTACACTTGGTAAAGCGAAGCGGGTGATGGGAATCGAACCCACGTATCCAGCTTGGAAGGCTGGTGTTCTA
>CAYRIK010000052.1:0-7829 GCA_964424345.1 uncultured Lachnospiraceae bacterium | reverse complement strand
ACGAGCTGCTTTGAGACCGTATTTCTTTCTTTCTTTCATACGTGGGTCACGTGTTAAGAATCCAGCTTTCTTAAGAACTGGTCTGAAATCTGCGTCTGCCTGGCATAATGCACGAGAAAGACCATGACGGATAGCACCAGCCTGACCTGTTGTACCACCACCGTGTACGTTTACTAATACGTCATACTTGTCAGCTGTTTCTGTTGCAACTAATGGCTGACGAACGATTAACTTTAATGTATCAAGACCAAAGTATTCGTCGATGTCTCTCTTATTGATTGTAATCTTACCAGTACCTGGCATGATGTATACTCTTGCGATTGATTTTTTTCTTCTACCTGTGCCGTAGTTTTTATTGTTAGCCATGATTATTTCCTCCTTTCAGACCTAAATTAGAATGTTAATACTTCTGGCTTCTGTGCTGCATGTGCATGTTCAGCGCCTGCATATACATGAAGTTTCTTGTACATCTGTCTACCTAAAGGTCCCTTTGGAAGCATACCCTTAACTGCTAATTCAATAACCTGTTCTGGCTTCTTGTTTAACTTTTCTCTTAAAGTCTGCTCTTTCATACCACCAACGTAGTCAGAATGATGATAATACTTCTTCTGATCTAACTTCTTACCTGATACAACGATCTTTTCAGCGTTGATAACGATTACATAATCGCCACAGTCACAATGTGGTGTAAATTCTGGCTTATTCTTGCCTCTTAAAACTTTTGCTACTTCAGAAGATAAACGACCTAATGTCATATCTGTTGCATCAACAACATACCATTTTCTCTCAACCTTAGCTGGGTTTGGCATAAATGTTTTCATGATTAATTCCTCCAACATGAATAGTCTTTTCGACCTAAATAATAGTTGTTCCTCGGCTGCATCTTTCCATGAATGTCCGGCATTTCCAGACTGCTTCGGAATAATTATAATATAGCTAAGCCATCGTAGGGGGTTCTACGTGTACTGTCTGGTTGGGAAGACCTCGCAGCACATATGGCGTATGCACTTTTCAACAATTAACAATTATATGGTAAAGTCTCGGTTATGTCAACAGTTTTTCTAAAAAAACTCATACTTTACTAATCTTAATCCACAAGCCGGTGCAGTTGGTCCCGCAGCCTGTCTATCCAGCGCATTTATAATGTCTGGAATGTCCGTTGGCTTCTTTCTTCCATATCCTACATCCAGAAGTGTTCCCGCTATAATACGCACCATATTGTATAAAAATCCAGTTCCTGTTACGCTAATTACAATCTCATCTTCTTTTTTAGATACTTGCAAATCCGTAATTGTACGCACTGTTGTTTCCACCTGTGCCCCTACCGTACAAAAAGATTTAAAATCATGCTCTCCTACCAAATATTTTCCTGCTTCCTGCATTGCTTCCACATCACATGGCACATAAGTAAAATGTGCATATAAACGTTTCATCGGATTTGGAAATGGAGCATTTACAATATGATACTCATATGTCTTTTTACTGTTGCAATGACGAGGATGAAAATCCAAAGCCACTTCCTTGGATGCGACAATGCGAATATCTTCCGGCAATCTTTGATTTAAAGCATAGCTCATTTTTTCCCCTGGTATTTTTGAATATGTATCAAATACCGCCACATTACAAAGAGCATGTACGCCAGAATCTGTTCTGCTCGCACCAATCACAGAAATTTCTTCTTTTAATAATTCAGATAATCTTTCATTCAACACGCCTTCGATTGTGATACCATTTGGCTGAACCTGCCATCCGCAATAATTCGTACCATCATAAGCAACCGTCAGCATAATACGCTTTTTCATCATGGATTGTATCCTTATCTGTTTTTATAATTTTCCAACAAATACCGTTACAGCCAAAACAAGTAAAATACATACATATCCTAATTTGTCTTCTTTTTGGTAAATCAATGGCTTCATCTTTGTACGGCCTTCTCCACCTCGATAACAACGTGATTCCATTGCCATCGCAAGATCATTTGCTCTTCGGAATGCAGAAACAAACAACGGAACTAACAGTGGAACCATTGCTTTTGCCTTCTGAATCAGATTTCCTGATTCAAAATCCGCACCTCTTGCAATCTGTGCTTTCATAATTTTATCTGTTTCTTCTAATAAGATTGGAATAAAACGAAGAGAAATAGACATCATCATAGAAATCTCATGTACCGGAATACCAATCTTGTTAAATGGTTTCAACGCCTTTTCCATACCGTCTGTCAAATTATTTGGTGTCGTAGTAAGCGTCATCAAAGAAGAACCAATAATGAGCAGGCAAAGTCTCCAACCCATAAATAAAGCGGTTCTAAGACCTTCTTTTGTCAGTTTAAAAATCCATAACTGAAAAAGAACTTCTCCAGGTGTTAAAAACATATTGAAAACAACTGTGATTGCTAATAAAAATCCAATAGAATGCATTCCTCGGATTATAAACTGAAATGGTACTTTGGAAAGTTTGATTACTGCCCACAATGCCAATGTTGCAAGCAAATATCCCCATACATTTCCAATTAAAAATAATGTAATAATATATAATAGTGTGCCGCCCAGTTTTACTCTTGGATCCAGTCTGTGAATAAGCGAATCTGTCTGGTAATACTGACCGATTGTAATATCTCGAAGCATAAATATTATCCTTTCTTACACGCTTCTAAAGCGGCTAAAATATCGTTTGCAGCCTCTTGTATCGTAATGGCATTTGTTTCTACCGGCAAGCCTTTTTGTTTTAATTTATGGACGATATAGGTTACCTGCGGAGCTGCCAATCCCATTTCTTCTAATTCATCATAATGAGAAAATACCTCTTTTGGTGCTGCATCAAATGCTACAGAGCCTTTGTTCATTACAATGATACGATCCACATATTCTGCCACATCTTCCATACTATGGCTTACTAATACGATTGTAATGCCTGCATCTTTTCTAAGACTTGATATCAAATCTAATATTTCTTTACGTCCTTGTGGATCTAAACCAGCTGTAGGCTCATCTAAAATCAGCATCTTTGGAGACATTGCCAAAACACCTGCAATCGCTACACGTCTCTTTTGTCCACCTGAAAGATCAAAAGGAGAACGTTTATAATAGCTTTCATCCAAACCTACCAGTTTTAATGCTTTTTTTGCCTGTTCCTGTGCTTCTTCTTTACTCAATCCAAGGTTTTTAGGTCCAAAGCATACATCTGACAATACATCTACTTCAAAGAGCTGATGTTCTGGGTATTGAAATACGAGCCCAACCTTGCTTCGATGCTGCTTCATACTGTAGCCATCTTCATAAATATCCTGTCCGTCAAAATAAATATGACCGGAAGTTGGCTTAATAAGACCATTTAAGTGCTGTACAAGTGTTGATTTTCCAGAACCTGTATGTCCGATAACACCTACAAATTCCCCATCTTTTATTTCTAAATTTACATCTTTCAGGGCATCTACTACTAATTCTGTTCCCTGACCATATATATAATTAATTTTTTCTAATCTGATAGCCATCGTTCTTCCTTTTGCTCTGCTTAGATGCTTTCTTTCTTTTCTGCAATCTTCATCAATTCTTCTGTCAATTCTTCCACTGTAAGGATTCCATCCGGAAGATCCACACCTTGTTCTTTTAAAGTATGTGCCAATAAGGTTACTTGTGGAAGATCCAATCTTAATGACTGTACTTTATCCACCTGTGAGAAGATTTCACGAGGTGTTCCCTCCATTGCAATCTTGCCTTTATCCATCACATAGACTTTATCTGCATGTACGATTTCTTCCATATAGTGTGTAATCAATAATACAGTAATACCTTCTACTTGATTTAATCCTCTTGCTGCACGAATTACTTCTTTTCGTCCGCCTGGATCGAGCATAGCAGTTGGCTCATCCAATACAATACACATTGGATGCATCGCCATAACGCCTGCGATAGATACTCTCTGTTTCTGACCACCAGAAAGATGATTTGGAGAATGCTTGCGATACTCATACATTCCTACAGCCTTCAAGCTTTCTTCTACTCGCTGCCAAATTTCCTCGGTTGGAACACCTAAGTTTTCAGGACCAAATCCTACATCTTCCTCTACAAGCTGTCCAATAATCTGATTGTCCGGATTTTGGAAAACGATGCCTGCTTTTTGACGCACTTCCCAAATTGTTTCTTCTTTAGATGAATCGATTCCATCTACCCATACTGTACCACCAGTTGGAAAAAGCATACCGTTAATATGCTTTGCAAGTGTTGATTTTCCCGAACCATTATGACCAAGAATTGCTACAAAATCACCACGCTTTACGTCTAAATCAATTTCATCAATCGCGCGATTTACGCCCTCTACATTTCCTTCTTCGTCCAACGTTTTATATTCATATACTAGCTTGTCTATTTTTAAAATAGATTTAATGTTATCTTTAATACTCATTATATCCTCATTATCTTTATATCATGGGTGCTGTTGCTGCTCATTATATGAGAATTTTCTCTTAAGCACACTTACACTCATTATATCTATATACCGTTACCAGAATAGTATTGTAACGCAAAATCCCTTGTTTTACAAGCCCCAAAAGAAAGGCAAAACCTGCCGGAAAATGCTTTCCGACAGGCTTTACTTTTCATTTATGAATTTGTGTTCTTGGTATCATTTCCAATTATGCTTCTTCATCCGTCTGCGTTTCTTCATTCTGAGCTTCGCTTAAAGTTCTCACAACACTTTTTACTGCCGCTCTATATTCTGGCTTCAAAGCATCATATTCCAACAATAAATCTTCATGCTCCGCTAATTTTTTGTACATTCTTTCTTCGCATGCTTGATTATGCTTGTCATCGGATAAACCTAAAATATAATCTACAGATACGTTGAAATACTTTGACGCTTTAATCAGAATATCCGTTGGAACCAGCTCATCTTTAAATTCAATACGGCTGATTGTCTGCTGAGAAGTTCCTAATTCCTTTGCAAGTTTTCCTTGTGTAAATCCTCGATTTAATCTTAAGTCCTTAAATCTACTCATGTTACCAATTCCTTTCTTCTTAGTATTCTCAGTCTAGCATTTTCAAAACACTTTATTACTCATTTTTATTTTAAACAAATACCGATTTTTGATTATATTGTGATTTTTTAGTATACAAAAAAGACCAGACACTGTGTATCTGGTCTTAAATAATACTTGAAATGAATTATACTAACTCAAGTAAAACTTCCATTGCAGCATCACCCTTACGTAAGCCGATCTTTACCATTCTTGTGTAACCACCGTTACGGCCTGCGTACTTTGGTGCGTATTCGTTGAATAACTTAGCAACAACGTCAACTTCCTTTGTGTTTTTCTTCTTACCCTTGTTGCTTTCTGGAACTTCAACAACTGGTGTAAGAACCTTTAACATCTGACGACGAGCATGTAATCTGCTTGGAGCATCCTTCTGGATTTCTTTTTCTACTGTTGTGTACTTTGTAACTTTCTTACCGTCAACAACTTCTTTTACTCTCTTGCCATCTTTATCTTTTTCAGGAACCTTAGCAGAAACTGTTACTGTTTCGTAGTTGTCTTTTTCTTTAACTGCTAATGCGATCATGCCTTCAGCAATCTTACGAACTTCTTTAGCCTTAGCTTCTGTTGTAACGATCTTGCCGTTTACTAATAATGCTGTAACCTGATTTCTTAATAAAGCTTTTCTCTGTGCAGATGTTCTGCTTAATTTTCTATATTTAGCCATTTTTATGTTTCCTTTCAATCATGGTGCAATCCATCCATGCCTTTTGGTCTTACTGGTTGAACGCAAATTGTTCCAATCATGAGAGAACCCACCCGTACCTTTTGGATTTATCGGGTGAGCACTTCATGTATTATTTATTATTCTTCAGAGTTTGAAAACTCTAAACCTAATTCTTTGATCTTAGCCTGAACTTCTTCTAAAGACTTGCGACCTAAGTTACGTACTTTCATCATATCTTCAGGTGTCTTATTGATTAACTCCTGAACAGTATTGATGCCCGCACGCTTTAAGCAGTTGTAAGAACGAACAGATAATTCTAATTCGTCGATACTCATTTCTAAAATCTTTTCGCTTTCGCCATCTTCCTTCTCAACCATAACTTCAGCACTCTTAGCGCTTTCAGATAAGTCAATGAAAAGGTTTAAATGCTCGCTTAAAACTTTAGCTGCTAAGCTGACAGCTTCATCTGGAACTAATGTACCATCTGTAAATACATCAAGTGTCAACTTGTCATAGTCAGTTACCTGACCTACACGGGTATTTTGTACAGTCATGTTAACTCGCTCAACTGGTGTATAAATAGAGTCTACTGCTAACACACCAATTGGTAAGTCGTCGTGTTTGTTTTTGTCCGCACTAATGTAACCTCTACCCTTATTGATGGAAAGTTCCATAAATAACTTTGCATCTTTGCCACATAATGTAGCAATTGTGATATCAGGATTCATGATTTCGATATCAGAATCTACCTGAATGTCACTTGCCTTTACAACACCTTCACCAGTAAAATCAATGATAGCAGTTTTTACTTCATTGCTCTCACTATGATTCTTGATTGCAAGGCTCTTGATGTTCATGATAATTTCTGTAACATCTTCCTTTACGCCAGGAATAGAGCTGAATTCGTGCTGAACACCTTCAATTTTTACATGTGTTACTGCGGCACCTGGTAAAGAAGAAAGCATAATTCTTCTCAGTGAGTTACCGAGAGTAATACCGTAACCTCTTTCCAACGGTTCTACTACGAATTTCCCGTATTTTTTGTCTTCAGAGATTTCTACAACCTCAATATTTGGTCTTTCAAAATCAAACACTCCAATACCCTCCTTTACATATTAATTGCGTGTTATACTAATTACTTAGAGTATAACTCGACGATTAACATTTCGTCAACAGGAACATCAATCTGAGCTCTTGTAGGAAGTGCCTTAACAGTACCCTTTAAAGCTTCGATATCGCAGTCAATCCATTCTGGTGTTAATCTGCCGCCTGTTACTTCTACGATGTCTTTATATCTCTGTAAAGTTTTGGATTTTTCTCTGATTTCGATAACATCGCCAGCCTTAACTAAGTAAGATGGGATATTAACACACTTGCCGTTTACTAATACGTGCTTGTGATCTACGATCTGTCTAGCTTCACGACGTGTACGAGCAAAGTTCATTCTGAATACTACGTTATCAAGACGGCTTTCAAGCATAACCATTAAGTTTTCACCAGTTAAGCCTTTCATTCTATCAGCCTTCTCATAGTAGTTACGGAAAGGTTTTTCTAATACGCCGTAGATGAATTTAGCTTTCTGCTTTTCTCTCATCTGTAAGCCGTATTCACTTACCTTCTTGCCTGCTCTAGCAAAATTTCTATTAGACTTTTTGTCATAACCTAAAACGCTTGGTTCTAAACCAAGTGCACGACATCTCTTAAGTACTGGAACTTTATTTACTGCCATTTTTTTAATCTCCTTATCTTTATTGCTGCATTGGAGAGAAAACGAATGCCTGTTATCCAGCCATTCATCTCCTCTCCTTTTGCATATTGTTTACAGTGAGTTTCTTTCTCACTTTCTTCCAACTGTTTTATAAAACATTACGCAGCTACGCTGCATCCGCATCCACTGTTGATATAAATAAATCAAACGCGACGACGCTTTGGAGGACGACAACCATTGTGTGGAACTGGTGTTACGTCTGTAATGCTTGTTACTTCTAATCCTGCTGTATTTAATGCACGGATTGCTGCTTCACGGCCTGAACCTGGTCCCTTAACGAAAACATCTACTGTCTTTAAACCATGAACTAAAGCAGCCTTTGTAGCTGTTTCAGCTGCTGTCTGTGCAGCATATGGAGTAGATTT
>CAYRIK010000051.1:0-7876 GCA_964424345.1 uncultured Lachnospiraceae bacterium | reverse complement strand
GAGTGCTTGTCTATAATACAAAAAGCTGCGACATTTGTCAACAGCTTTTTGCAAATTTTTGAAGTTTTTTTGTTAATATATTTTTTCAGGACTATCAGAACTTTGACACTCTTTTATTTAATTGCTAATTCAAACCAAAAAGCGACTCCATCTTCTCGATTTTCCACTCCATATTGCTGTCCCAATCCTGACATGATTGCCTTTACAATAGAAAGACCTACACCACTTCCCCCGTAAGACCTGCTGCGTGCCTTATCTACTTTATAAAACTTGTCCCATATATACGCAATATCTTCTTCTGGTATATAAGAACCTGTATTAAATACGGTTACTCTTGCTTTCTCTCCAACTTTCTCTACTGTTATACAAATTTCTTTCTCTGCTCCGCTTACATAATGTACGGCATTAGAAAAATAATTCATAACTACTTCTTCTATTTTAAATTCGTCTCCCCATACATAGAGGCTTTCTGGTGCCTTAATTGTAAGCTTCGTATCTGTATCCTTTAATAAAACATCTGCATTGTTGATATAGTTTTTTACTAAATCTACTAGGTCAAAGCGTTCCATCGTCATCTTTTGGTATCCGCTTTCTAATTCATTTAATGCCATCAGATTTTTCACCATTCGATTCATTCGTTCTGCTTCATCGCAAATAACTTCCAGATAATAGTCTATATTTTCCGGATCATCGCTGATACCTTCACGAAGTCCTTCTGCATATCCTTGGATTAATGCAATCGGAGTCTTTAATTCATGAGAAACATTGCCAATAAACTCTTTTCTCTGAATATCTACTTCTTCTTTTTTCTTGATATCTTGCTGCAGTTCCATATTCGCAGTCTTTAATTCTGAAATAGTACGTTCCAATGATTTTGAAAGACTATTCATGTTGTTACCAAGAACCGCTATTTCATTTTTTTCCTCGCCTGTATACTTTGCTTCAAAATCCAACATTTTTATTTTTTCAGAAAGTTCTGCCAGCCTTAAAATAGGATTACTTATTTTGCCAGAATAAACCCATGCTATGACACCCCCAAGAATCATAGTAAAAAAGCCTGTAATACACATAAAATTTCTGGAAATAACCGCACTTTCTTCCATACTCTCCAATGCTGTTACAAGTAAAAAAATATATCCATTATCAAGTCGTCCCCACATCTCTATATAGCTGGATTTTGTACGAGCATTGACTGTTTTTTGCGTAACATACTTTTCATTTTCTTCCATTACTTCTCGAATAGGCATAATACCAAAACTATATTGCACCAGTTTTGTACTAAGTGTTTCCCAATCCATAGCAGAACAAAATTTTACCATATTTTCATCATCTAAGATAATCATCTTTAGATTATCTACATCACAGATTTTTTGAAGAACTATTTTCTGATATGATTCATCCTCTAATTCTTCTTTTTTACATTCATTTAAAAGCTCATACGTTTCTATCAGACTGCTTTTTTTATTATTTACATATACTTTCTGCAGTAACAGTGCATTTGCAAGCACACAAATAAGAATCGTCACTGCAATCAGTATAATCGTTGTAATTGCCATCTGCAGACGAATAGATTGTTTTTTTCTCATAAGCAGTTCCTTCTTTCACAGCATTACACTAGGATTAATCTAAAATCTTTCTAAATCCTTCTTTTAATGTTTCTCCTCTAAATTCCAGTCCCTCTACTTTAGCTCCTGTACTTGGGAAATATTTATAGCCTGTTCGGTCTCCATAAATAGAATAATAAAACGTTACTCCATTTTGCTCCCAGCTATCCATTTCATATTCTCCATAATCTTCCTGCCATACATAATATTGTGCATAACTAGTATCATATATGTAGTCAGTCAATATGTATACTTTATAACAGCCATACAATAAAAATACGGTATATATCGTTCGATTCCATATTTTTTTGTATACAGTATCCTTTGTAAAGATATTTTGTATGCTCCAGCCAACGGTAACAAACAAAAGCAATAATACGTAGGCATAACCATATCGCATAAGCGGTGCACTCATCTGCCAGAAAATATAACAAGCTGCCATTGTCGCGATTACCAAAAGCATTTGCAGCTGCTGCCATTGTTTTTTCACAAATGTACAAACAGCGCCAAAAATCGTTACGATTAACGCGGCTGCATCTCCTACAATCAACAATTTTTCCATTGTAGAAAGTGTTGTTGAAAACCAATTTGGAAACCATTCTACAAAAGGTACATCTATGAGCAGTACATTATACAATGCTCGTCCCCAAACTTTAATCTGCATTGCATCCAAATCAATCATGTGACCATCCATTTTCCAATCTACGGAAAATAAATCCAATGCTGTAAATGGATATAATAACCATCCGGAAATAATTACGGTTCTTGTCATCCATCCTGCTGCCACAATAATTCCTGTTATAAGGTACAAAAAGATTTCTTTTATTCTTTTTTCTTTGATCAATTCATACGCTGGTTTACATACTAATATTAAAATCAATCCAGCAGTCAGCTTTAACGTCAAAGCATATACGCCAACTACACATAACAGTGCATATGGGGCAATTTCTTTTGCATCTTGTTCTAATGCATCCAGCCATTTGATCACTATAAAAAATACAATACACATAACTGCATAATCAGATGCAGGAGAAACAACTTCGTTTGTAATCGTCGTCAAATAATAAATTGCAGCAATTCTTGCAAAATCCGCTATAGAAAAGCACTTTTGTTTCCAGCTTTTCATAATCGGAAGACAAGTAATACTTAATACAAATGCAACAAGCCCGCTCATAGCATGCATGGAATATCCAAGTATAAATTTCAAACTATACAATGCTGACAATGCAAAAAAAGAACTATTATAAGCAAAACGCTCATGAAGATTTCCAAGTCCTGGAACGATTCCATATTCTTCTATCCATTGAATACTCTGTCCATGATATAGGTCACTGTCGTAATGAATATACCCTCTTGATGTAAAATAACTCCAAACAATTACTAAAACAAGCAATAAAATCTTTTGTGCCGCACTACTTTCTCTTTTCCAGTCTTTTACCGTTTCTGTAATATCTTTATGACATATCAGCAAAATACACAGACACACAGCTACTAATATAACATTGGCCAACAGACCAACTTTATAAAAGAGACTAAAAAACTGTGCATATACAGTTGCTGTAATCATACCTGATACAAGAATACTATCCAATTTTTTGATGCGGTAAGAAAAGCATTTTTGTGTAAGTGCAGAAATACCAAAGCCCAACAAAAGCATGGTAACAATGGCATACAACCAATCTAACAATATCGATAACATCTTTTTCTTCCTTTACTTTATTATATTTTATCCGCTTCTTATTATATTCTATTCCCCAAAATATGTAAAGAAAAACGGTTCGCTATGCTATACATAGAAAACCGTTTTAACTTATTATATATAATGATATTTTTTACGCATCTTTATAATAAAGAAAAATGCTACGATAGTTGCTGCCACCTCTGCAACAAATACAGAATACCAAATTCCGTTCAGTCCCCAAATCAATGGCATAATCAAAATTGCAAGTACCTGGAATACGATTGTTCTTAAAAAAGAAATTACAGCAGAAATTACTCCATCATTTAACGCTGTAAATAATGCAGAACCATAAATACCAAATCCACACAATAAAAAAGCGAGAGCATAAATCTTAAACGCACCAACTGTCATCTCTAATAATGCAGCATCATAGCCTACAAACACTTTTGCTAAAGGTGTTGCTAAAAACATAGCAGCACTAGTTAACACTACACTTGCCAAGGAAATCAAAATCATACTTTTCTTAAATACATTTTTTAATTCCTTATGATTTTCTGCTCCATAATTATAACCGATAATCGGTGCTGTACCAATAGAATATCCGATAAAAATAGCAATAAAGATAAAGTTTACATACATGATAACACCGTATGCTGCTACACCATCTTCTCCCGTGTATTTTAATAACTGCATATTGTATAACATGGATACGAGAGACATAGATATATTAGATACCAATTCTGAAGAACCGTTTGTACATGTCTTTACCAATGTGCTCACATCTACTTTTGCTTTTACAAGACGCAATACACTGCTGTTTTCTCTTGCAAAGAACAACAATGGAATAAGACCGCCTACACACTGGCTAATTGCAGTAGCAATTGCAGCACCTGCTACGCCCCATTTAAACACTGCCATAAATAAGGCATCTAATATCATATTTGTAACACCAGCGATAATGGTTACCCCAAGACCTACATTTGGTTTTTCTGCTGTGACAAGAAAACTCTGGAACATATTTTGCAGCATATAAGCAGGCAATGCAGCTAAAATGATTCTTCCATAAAATACACAATAGCCAATCATATCTCCTTCTGCTCCAAGCAAAACAGCAATCGGTTCAATGAAGATCCAACCAATGCAAGTTAAGATGCATCCGGCGATGATACCGATATAAACGAGCATAGAAAAGACTTCTTGCGCTTTTTCTACTTTCTTTTCTCCAAGCAGCTTTGATACAAGAGCACTCCCACCTGTACCAAGCATAAAACCAATCGTACCAAGAATCATCAAAAACGGCATGATCAGATTAACCGCTGCAAATGGAATCTTTCCTACAAAGTTAGATACAAAGAAACCGTCTACTACACCATAAATGGATGTGAAGATCATCATTGCAATAGATGGAAGTACAAAGCGAATGAGTTTTCGATAATTAAAGTGATCCGATAATTGAATTTTCATCTTTTTCTCCTTATGTAAATAAATTGAGCAATATGTCCTATATACACTTTGCTTATTCTTTCAAAGCGTTTTCTAGGCAAACAAAAAGCTGGATAAGTCACACAGATGTTTCAATCTGTAGCCTTATCCAGCATCATATTTCCAACGAACATTCTGCCCTCCGAGCCAATATCATTGATTGTAACATACTTTTTTCAAAAAGGCAACTCCTATATTCCATACGCCGATATGCCTTTCTCTCATTCCAACGGAAATCAGCATTGAAATCTTTTTAATAGCACTATATAATGATGAGTACAAAAACAAAACAAATATATAGGAGTTTTTATGTTACATATCATTGAAATTACAGATTTATCTATACCAGAATTAGACGTGTATGCCCGATTACATGAATCACAGCTTTTACATTATTATGAACCAGACCTCGGTATTTTTATAGCAGAAAGTCCAAAAGTAATCGAACGAGCACTGTATGCCGGCTATGAGCCTTTGTCTTTTTTAACTGAGAAAAAACATATTGACGGACAAGCAAAAGAACTCCTCTTACGTTTTCCTAATATTCCTATTTATACAGCCGAATCTTGTGTTCTTACAAAATTAACTGGATTTGAACTGACTCGCGGTCTTTTATGTGCTATGCGACGCCGTCCACTTCCTGACATTCGTACAATTTGTGCATCTGCACGCCGCATTGCAATTTTAGAAAATGTTGTAAATCCAACAAACATTGGTGCTATCTTCCGTTCTGCTGCCGCATTAAATATGGATGCTATTCTTCTCACACCTGCCTGCAGCGATCCATTATATCGCCGAGCTTCCAGAGTAAGCATGGGAACCGTTTTTCAAATTCCATGGACGTATTTAGATTCAAAAACTGCTGCATGGCCAGAGCAAGGTATTGCAATACTAAAAGAGATGGGATTTAAAACTGCTGCAATGGCATTAAGTGATCAATCTGTTCGTATTGACGATCCAAATTTATTATCAGAAGAAAAACTCGCAATCGTTCTTGGCACAGAAGGAGACGGTCTTGCACAAAACACAATTGCTGATTGTGACTATACTGTTAAAATTCCAATGTCCCATCAGGTTGATTCTCTCAATGTAGCTGCTGCAAGTGCAGTTGCATTTTGGCAGCTTGGTAAATAAACATAACTCTCCTTTCACATTTTAGACATATTTATATGCTAAATTAATTGTGTAATATGATAATAACATTTTAAAACAAAGGAATGATATGTATATGGAAGAATTAAAAATCTTAGTAGTAGACGATGAAAGCAGAATGAGAAAATTGGTACATGATTTTCTTGTCAAGGCAGGCTATCAAGTACTAGAGGCTTGCGATGGTGCGGAAGCAATCGAAATTTTCTTTGAACGAAATGATATTTCTTTGATTATCTTAGATGTTATGATGCCAAAAATGGATGGATATCAAGTATTAAAGGAAATCCGTACGTATTCTAAAGTTCCAATCGTTATGCTCACTGCAAGAGGTGAAGAACATGATGAATTAAAAGGCTTTGAATTTGGTGTGGATGAATATATTTCCAAACCATTCAGTCCAAAAATTTTAGTAGCAAGAATTGATGCGCTGTTACGCAGAAATGGAGAGTTTCTCGGTTCTGAAGTTATTGAAATTTCCGGCATCACATTAAACAAATCTGCTCACACTGTAACAATAGATGGAAAAGATATTGACCTAAGCTATAAAGAATTTGAATTGCTTACTTATTTTATGGAAAATAAAGGAATCGCTTTATCCAGAGAAAAGATATTAAACAGCGTATGGAATTACGATTATTTTGGAGATGCTCGTACTATTGATACACATGTCAAAAAGTTAAGAAGTAAAATGGGTGAAAAAGGCGAATATATCAAGACAATCTGGGGAATGGGCTATAAATTTGAAGCATTATAAATTTCGCTTATAAAAAAAGTAAAAAATGAAAGTGAACTTCAGGTTCACTTTCATTTTTTTGTATCACTCTCTTATATTGCTAACTTATCAATAAATGCTTCTAATTCGTCATAACCGCCATGTGGATAAACAGATATATCAGAATTATTCTTGTTAATCAAGCAGTCTGTAAGAAGAAACACTTTCATTCCAAGTTTGGCGGCAACCATATCATCAGCCACATCGTTGCCAATCATTAAACATGCTTCTGGCGTAACCTGTAACTTTTCGAGAAGTTCTTTATAATACTTGAGATTTGGCTTACAATAGTGCGCGTTTTCAAACGTAGTGTAGGCTTCAAAGTCGCTTGGATCAAGTCCCGCCCAACGAATCCGACTTTCGGTTGCAACTTTAGGAAATAGTGGGTTCGTTGCAAGTATGACACGGTATCCCTTCATCTGGATTTTCTGTATCAGCTTTTTTGCTTTTGGAGTATAACCGCAAACAGATTGAATGTTTTGAAAATCTGTCTGGTAAAACTCATCAAAAATGTGTGCGTCCTGTCTCACCCTGTTACCATAAACATCCATAATAGTATCCCAAAACGTTTCTTCATTCGTTTTGCTACCATCATTTTTTACCATAGCATATGTTCCAGCGATGACAGCTTTAGAAAACACTTTCGGTTCATACCCGACAGATGCTGCCGTCATTGCCAATCCTTTTACATAAGCATTTGCAAAAAGCTCTTGATCCATTGGTAAAAGTGTACCATCTAAATCAAACAAAATCGTGGTAATGCTCATTATGTAGACTCCTTTCAATATTAATCGCTCATATAAAGCAGTTCAGCACGTTATCGTGACTTCAAGCGATTACTGAATTTCTTTCAAGATTACATCAAGTTCAGGAAAATATTTTCTTAGTGAAATCGGTTTCCAATCTTGATTCATAAAGCAATGGACAGACGTTGCGGTTGCTACCAACACGTCATTTGCTTTGTCTATCATTGTGTAAGAAAGCATCAATCTCACCCCTGTATATCCTGACACGCACACTTCAATTTCAATTTCATCACTATAAGTAGTTGTATGTTTGTATTCGCAGTTTACAGAAACGACCGGAGATGTTATTCCTGCTTTCTCCAACATCGTCATAGGAAAACCGATTTCAGACAGATAATTCATTCTGGCTTCTTCCATAAATCGGATATAGTTTGAATGA
>CAYRIK010000050.1:0-9878 GCA_964424345.1 uncultured Lachnospiraceae bacterium | reverse complement strand
GTATATTGCTTGTATATTGCGCGTATATTACGATGAAATTTTTAGCCCTTTTTTGACGTTTTAGGCAAAAGAAAAACCCCCGAAACATCGTGGTTTTCGGGGGTTAAAAAATGTATTAAGCTAATTTGCTCTTTGCGATTTCAGCTAATGCAGCGAAACCAGCAGCATCATTAACTGCCATTTCAGCTAACATCTTTCTGTTCATATCGATTTCAGCTAACTTTAAGCCGTACATAAACTTGCTGTAAGATAAACCGTTTAATCTAGCAGCAGCGTTGATACGAGCGATCCATAACTGTCTGAACTGACGCTTTCTTTCTTTACGTCCAGCGTAAGAGCTTGTTAATGCTCTCATAACAGACTGTTTTGCTACTCTATACTGATTGCTTCTAGCACCTCTGTAACCTTTTGCAAGCTTTAATACTCTATTGTGTTTCTTCTTTGCGTTTAAGCCGCCTTTAATTCTTGCCATGTCTTTACTCCTCCTCTACCTATTATAAATATGGTAAAATCTTCTTCATATTCTTAACATTTGTTGCATCTGTAATAGCTGGTTTTCTAAGATTACGTTTTCTCTTAGTAGATTTCTTAGTTAAGATATGGCTCTTGTAAGCTTTAGCTCTCTTTAATTTACCTGTTCCTGTTACTTTAAAACGTTTTGCAGCAGCTCTGCTTGTTTTCATTTTTGGCATGTCGAGTTCCTCCTATAAATCTTCTTTGTCTTAGCGCTATTTTTTAGACTTTGGTGCTAAGAACATAGTCATGCTTCTGCCTTCCACCTTAGGTGCTTTTTCCACACTGGCAACTTCTGCAAGATGTTCTGCAAAATCATCCAAAATATGTTTGCTGTTTGCCATATGTGCCATCTCACGACCACGGAATCTTAAAGTAACCTTTACCTTATCTCCCTTAGCCAAAAACTTGCTGGCAGCATTCATCTTGGTGTTCAAGTCGTTAGTATCGATGTTTGGAGATAAACGGATTTCCTTTACCTCTACAACCTTCTGCTTCTTTTTTGCTTCCTTTTCTTTACGGAGCTGTTCATAGCGATACTTTCCGTAATCCACAATCTTGCATACAGGTGGTTTTGCATTTGGTGCAATCTTAACTAAGTCCAAACTAGCTTCCTCAGCAAGCTTCAGTGCATCGCGAGCAGACATAATACCTAACTGTTCGCCTTCTGAACCGATAAGACGTACCTCTTTGTCTCTAATTTGTTCGTTAATCATTAATTCGTTACTAATGGCTTTGCCCTCCAATAAGAAAAAACTAAAAAAAGTGGATAGTCAGACTATCCACTTAGTAACTCACGATACCTCACAAAATTGTGATCGTTAAGAACCATTGACGCCTGATAGCACATACAGGCCTCAGGGTGAGAGTGGATACTCTGCTTGTTTGTTCTTCGTGTAAACATCGTTCACACACTCATTTAATATATCACTCTCTTTTTCAATTGTCAACAGTTTTATTCATATTTTTTTAATTATTTTATGCTTCCGTAAAAGTAGCACAGACTGTACCACTTGCATGTTTTGCACCATTACCGCTGATGTTGACGTGTTCTGCTACACAACGAAGACTGTGATTGTATTTACAATTTTCTGCTTCACAATCAATGCTGATATTTTTGTATGGTCTGTTCATGCTGTTTGTACAGCATTCATGTTCTCTTTCTACAAAACTCTCACAGCAAGTATCTTCTCCGCAGCAAGCTTTACGTCCACCTACCATAATGTCACCTTTGCAGCAGCACTGTTCTTTGTTATACGCACAATTTTTTACGTTGCATCCTAATTCTGCCATGTCATATACCTCCTTTGACTTTTCAAAGTCAGCATTAGTATATGACATGACCCAAATTTTATACTACGCTTCTACAGTTACTTCACGACGAGCTTTTGTGCGAATTTCTTTGCAGATCATATCGATAAAGTCATCTAAAGGCATCTGACCTTCATCTCCTGCGAAACGGCTTCTTACAGAAACAAGTCCCTGTTCTTCTTCCTGCTGTCCTACAACGAGCATATATGGAACTCTTGCTTTTCTTGTTTCACGAATCTTGAAACCAATCTTTTCAGAACGATTATCTGTTGTTGCTAAAACACCATTTTCCTTTAAAGCAGCTTCTACTTTTGCAGCATACTCTGCATATTTTTCAGAAATAGGAAGTACTCTTACCTGTTCTGGACATAACCATGTTGGGAACTTGCCTTCATATTTTTCGATTAACCATGCGAGTGTTCTTTCATAGCATCCCATAGAAGTTCTATGAATGATATAAGGACGAACTTTTTCACCATTCTGATCGATATAGTACATATCAAACTGTTCTGCCAAAATAGCATCCCACTGAATTGTGATCATAGTATCTTCTTTACCATATACGTTCTTTGCCTGAATATCAACCTTAGGACCGTAGAATGCAGCTTCGCCTTCTTCTTCGTAGAATGGAATTTCTAATTCTTTTAAGATCTGACGAATATGTTCCTGTGTTTCTTCCCAAACTTCTTCTGTACCAATATATTTTTCTTTATTGTTTGGATCCCATTTAGAAAGACGATATGTTACATCTTCTCCAACACCTAATGTTTCTAAGCAATATTTTGCAAGAGCAAGACAGCCCTTAAATTCTTCTACCATCTGGTCTGGACGAACGATCAAATGACCTTCAGAAATTGTAAACTGACGAACTCGTGTCAAACCATGCATTTCACCTGAATCTTCATTACGGAATAATGTAGAAGTTTCACCATAACGAAGTGGTAAATCTCTGTAAGACTTCTGGCTTGCTTTGTATACATAGTACTGGAATGGACATGTCATCGGACGAAGTGCAAATACTTCTTTATCCTTTTCTTCATCTCCTAATACGAACATACCTTCCTTGTAATGATCCCAGTGACCAGAAATCTTATATAAATCACTCTTTGCCATTAAAGGAGTCTTTGTACGAACATAGCCACGCTTTTCTTCTTCATCTTCAATCCATCTCTGCATTGTCTGAATCATCTTTGCACCCTTTGGCATTAAGAGTGGCAAGCCCTGACCAATTACGTCAACAGTTGTAAATAATTCCATTTCACGACCAAGACGGTTGTGATCACGTAATTTAATATTTTCTAAATGTTCAAGATATTCAGCAAGTTCTTCTTTTTTATTGAATGCTGTACCATAAATACGCTGAAGCATTGCATTTTCAGATTTTCCTCTCCAATAAGCACCTGAAGAAGAAATTAACTTAAATGCCTTAATGCTCTTTGTGCTCATTAAATGAGGGCCTGCACAAAGGTCTACGAATTCTCCCTGTCTGTAGAAGCTGATTTCTGCATCTTCTGGAAGATCACGAATCAATTCTACTTTGTATGGCTCACCCTTTTCTTCCATGAATTTAATAGCTTCTTCTCTTGGAAGTGTAAATCTTTCTAATTTAGCACCTTCCTTGATAATCTTTTTCATTTCTGATTCTAACTTATCCAAATCTTCTCTTGAAAATGGTTCATGTTCAAAATCATAATAAAAACCTGTATCGATACTTGGTCCAATAGCAAGCTTTGCTTCTGGGAATACTCTCTTTACTGCTTCTGCAAGTACATGTGAACAAGTATGTCTTACTGTTGCAAGACCCGCAGCATCATTTACTGTTAAAATATTTAATTCTGCATCTTCAGATACAACTGTTCTTAAATCTACGACATTTCCGTTTAACTCGCCTGCACAAGCTGCTCTAGCTAAGCCTTCGCTGATATCAGCAGCGATTTCATAAACGCTCATAGACTGGCTGTATTCTTTTACACTGCCATCTTTTAATGTGATTTTCATTTTCTTTTCCTCCCGCTTTCTAAACTTTACTGATTCCGTTCGATTACTCGAACCTAAAAACGTCCCTCGCATAACTACGACGAACGTAATATATGCAAGGGACGTAAAATACGCGGTTCCACCCTTGTTGTTTGAAATCCAAAAATCTCAAACCACTCATTTTTCTTTAACGCAGAAATACGGACTGTATTAAAGTCACTCCGAGGTGGTCTTCCCAATTGCCGTTTCCGAGTTACTCTCAGCTTTGTAACCCTCTCTGTAGGAACCTAAACAATGGTACTGTCCTCATCACTGTTTTATTTTATATATGTATCAATATAATACTTTTTATACAAAAAGTAAAGCAAAAATTTTTAATCTGCTGCCATTTTCTTTGTTTTATACTTTGCAAAAACCAACTCCACTTTTGCATATAATGCCCATATTCCAGCGTTTGCAGCACAAAATACCATTGGTATATGATTATATAATTGTCTGTTATTTGCTTCAAACAACATAACGTATAACATAATTCCACATACAGATAAAATTGGCACAACTACTGCAGCATGTTCCTTATCTGCCTCTTTTTTCTGTGCAAAGGTACGAAGAACACAAGCAATCAATATAAATTCCAACAGCATATACCAATATGCCGTAATAATAGTTCGGTATGGTCTTCTATATGCACCTTGTGAAGATACACAGTTATATAAAAAGCCATGGTTATCACAAATCTGCATAAAGTCATCTGCTTTCATTTTACCGCTCGCAAAATTATGACGAAGCTTTGCAACAACATGTTCTTTATTCCAAAGCTGGCTGATATTCTCTTTGATAAATTCACGACCATATGCTTTTTTATTTTCCATTCCCCATATGCCGCCTGCTATTGTATTGAAAAACTCTGAATCTAATCTGAAACTTCCATCTGCCTCTAATCCGAGTCCAATAAAATATTCGATTGCAGGAACACCCCAGGAATCTTCATATTCCATACATGGAAGTGTTTGAACATAACTCTTTCCAATAAATATTGCCGCAATAACTGGAAGAATCAAACATACTGCATGTTTAAAAAGCATTTTCCATTTATCAAATAAAAATAAATAAATCAAAACTGCTACAAGAGAAATAGCTGCTGTCGCTTTTATCTCATATCCAAGTGCCCATATCATACCGGCTAATACATTGATAAGCCAATATTTCCATCCTGTTTTTCTTTTTTCATAATTGCATAACCAGATATAGAATGCAACAATACCAAAACAAAAACTAAATGCATCTGTATATAAAGACTGTGTATGTCCCCAAATTGGAATATAAACAGACATCATGCACATTCCAAGCCATCCTGATACGCTTCCATGTGCGGAATATTTTTTTCCAAGTTTATATACACAATATAACGCACACAAAACTTGAATGATATTACATGCCAATGCCAAATAGTATACATCTGGAATATGCAGCCATGTTGCAATACGAAAAACGAAGCTTAATAATACCATAGGCGCTACTTGATGATTCCATCTTGCAAAATACGTCCAATTCATTTCCTCAGTAAGTCCTGCCATATAATATGAGCCTTCTACAAGACTTGCAGAATCATGTACTGGAACACCTCTGGAATGTAACGTCATTCTTACTGTTATTATCGTGTAACATACAAAAAAGATTGGTAATAAATACTTCTCGTATTTATCTAAAAATGGCTCTACTTTTATTCCCAAATATGCAATTCCACTAACCACAAAAATTCCAACTAACGGATAAATGATCATTAATGTAGCAGAAACATTTTCCTGTGTTTCCATAACACACAAAGCAATCACTGCTGCCATTGCCATAGAATAAACTACTAAAAATACTTTCCATAAGACAGAACTTATTTTGTTACTCATTTTTATTACTCCTCTGTCCTTTAAAAACTTTCTTCTTGTTTTTTCCAAATATATTTTCTGTCATATTCTGCAACACATATATACCATATGCACCATAAGGCAATAACATCGCAACATACGGCATTACATATCGCGATTTACTTTCCCACAACAAACTAAATAAAAATCCTCCCAGGAAAATGACCAAAATAATATTTTTCCAAATATGATCTTCTTTTTGAAATATTGTTTTATATAATACACCGAGCAAAGCTCCTACATATAAAACAAAAAGGTATCTATCTCGGAATGTTCGCAAAATCTGCTGTATCGTTCCGTAATAAATGCTATGTACCAATTTGCTTTCTTCTCCTTCAAACGTATATGTAGAAACTTCCCCTCCAAAACTTGGGTCATTCCACTGCTGCCATATTTTTGTTAAATAAAAATTTTTAGTATAAGACAAATCTTGTCTTAATTCCAACATTCTTTCAGAAATATACTGTTTTCCAATTTCCGCTGCCAAATCCGCATTTTTATCAGCATTGACATACACAGTTAAATTATAAGCATTATAATATCCTGGTCCTTCGTAAGTATCCTGCATTCCCATTGCGATTGTCAAAACTGCTGGTGCCCCTTCTAGCATTTCTACATTTGCCTTTTTTTCATAGCTATTTAACAACAGCTCAGATGACATAAGAGGCATGCAAACAATCAATACAGAAATCAAAAACATCTTCCAATCTTTTTGAGAAATTCCATATACAAAAAGTACAATACACATAGCAATCAATATGATCAACGTATTTGTTCTTGTAAGATAACCAATTGTCATCACCATAAGCTGAGCAACAGCATACCTAATCTGCTTTGTTTTACAAAACTTAATCATGCACCATACACCAAGTATCCCACAAGCTGCCATACTCAAATCGCCATATGCATAATTTACATAAAAATACATTGGAACAAATCCGACACTTCCTATGATACTGTATAATGCTGCCCGATTATTTTCAAATATTTCCTGTGTAATCGCATAAGTAAAATATACGATTACGGAAATCAACACTGCATGCACAAAATAAACAATAGAAACACTTGGATAAATAGAAAATAATATCTTATAGATATGTACTAACCCTATCTGATATGGAAATATTTCCAAGTATCCTTTCAAATCCGAAAAATCTCCATCACAAAACTCCAAAGCGTCCTGTACAATCTGCAGCTGATCGTGTACCGGTGCATAGTTATTGATTGCTGCCCACACTAAACTCACTACTCCTGCTAATATCGCAACCGATATTGCCAATATATGAATCCTCTTTTTATTTTGTTTTTCATTTTTAGTAAGTGTCATTTTGGAAATAAGAAATAGAACTAGTACAATAGAAAAGAACCATATGACATTCTTTATAAAGCTGTCTTCATAAAGACGAATTTTTAGATTTACAAGATCTACATTAATCAAATGTGTATATATTCCAGCCCAGTATGAAAAAGCAGCCAATATGATTGCTGCCATAATACAGACTGCTTTACAACTTATTTTTTCTAAGAGGAAACTACATTTTTTCATTCCCGCTTCCTTTCTTTTATATACAACGTATTTCATTTGAATTGCTATTCATTTAAACGCCAGCTTGCACATAAGGCATAATCTGGAAACATACTGATTTCTTCTAAATATGTGTCAAAGACCTGTCCTGTTTTTAAAGATTCTTTTGGATATCCTTTTGCAAAGCCAACTCCAGAACACTTTACATACGCTTCCATACGGCAAAAAGCTTCACATCCGCCTTCTAATCTTATATCTCGCTTTTTCTGAATATCAATCCCGACCGTTGTATCGGAAATCAGCAACGCAACATACTGTCCTGAATGAGAAAGATTAAATTCCATAAATTTTTTTGTAAACGGAAGACTTTCTAAATACTGCTTAGGCCAGAAAGGTTTTCCATGTTGTCCTTTTTGATATGGGACATCAAAACATATTTTGTTACAATCAGCTTCCAAAGCAGTTATCGCTTCTGTCACTGTTCCGACAAATATACGTCCCTTTGCTTTATGCTCTTGATTGCCCCAAATACAGTCATATTCTCCTGACACACAAGGTAGCGTTTCCAATTCTAATAATCCTATCTGCAACAAAAGACCAGCAGCTATTTGATGCAGCCGGTCTTTTACCGTTTTATATGTATCATACTTCTTCCTACGGATATCATCCATAAGAAGAAGTGCTCTTTGTTGCAGATCATTATCTTGTAAGTCGCTGACGTCCAAAATATATAATCTAAATTGCATATATATTATGCTTCCTCATTTTCCTCTGTCTGTAATGCTAAAGCAATCTGAAGATCTTCTAACTGCTTGTCATCTACTACGTCAGGAGCGTTTGTCATCAGACAGCTTGCATCCTTTACCTTAGGGAAAGCGATAACTTCACGAATAGAATCTGCCTTTACTAAAAGCATAACGAGACGGTCTAAACCATAAGCTAAACCTGCGTGTGGTGGTACACCATACTTGAATGCATTTAATAAGAAACCAAATCTCTCGTAAGCAGCTTCTTTTGTAAAGCCTAATACTTCAAACATCTTTTCCTGTACATCTGTCTGGAAAATACGAACACTACCGCCACCAAGTTCTGTACCGTTTAATACGATATCATAAGCCTTTGCACGAACCTTTCCTGGATCTGTATCCAATAATGGAAGGTCCTCATCCATTGGCATAGTGAATGGATGGTGCATTGCAACATAACGATTATCTTCTTCGCTCCACTCTAATAATGGGAACTCTGTAACCCATAAGAAGTTGAATTTATTTTCATCAATTAAGCCAAGCTGATGTCCTAATTCAAGACGTAAACCGCCTAATACATTCCAAACAATGCTGTTCTTATCAGCAGCAAACAGTAATAAGTCACCTGGTTCACCCTGCATTGCAGCAACCAAATTCTTTAATTCTTCTTCTGTCATAAACTTTGCAAAAGAAGATTTATAGCTTCCATCAGGCATTACACAAAGATATGCAAGACCTTTTGCTCCATAACCTTTTGCAAAATCAACCAATGCATCGATTTTCTTTCTTGGCATTTCAGCCTGTCCCTTTGCATTGATACCACGAACGCTGCCGCCATTTGCAAGTGCAGAAGTAAATACGCCAAATCCGCAGTTTGCAACAACTTCAGAAACATCCTGTA
The DNA here is from genome assembly GCA_964424345.1 of uncultured Lachnospiraceae bacterium. GTDB lineage: Bacteria > Bacillota > Clostridia > Lachnospirales > Lachnospiraceae > RGIG6307. Next base: position 983 of record CAYRIK010000050.1, on the reverse strand, counting down.
ATTCCATACCAAAACGAGTATCTGGCTTATCAGAACCGAAACGATTCATAGCATCGTTCCATGTCATTCTCTGAATTGGAAGCTGTACATCTAAACCGATTGCTTCTTTACATACATACTGAAGCATTCTTTCGTTTACAGAAATAACATCTTCTACATCTACGAAAGATAATTCCATATCAACCTGTGTAAATTCAGGCTGTCTGTCTGCTCGTAAGTCTTCATCACGGAAACAACGTGCAATCTGGAAATATCTGTCATAACCAGAACACATCAATAACTGCTTGAAAATCTGTGGAGACTGTGGTAAAGCATAAAAACTACCAGGATGTACACGGCTTGGTACTAAATAGTCTCTTGCGCCTTCTGGAGTAGACTTTGTTAAAATAGGAGTTTCGATTTCAAGGAATCCTTCTTTTACTAAAAACTCTCTAATATTTGCAGCAATCTTACTTCTTAAAATAATATTATTCTGAATGTCAGGTCTTCTTAAATCTAAGTAACGATATTTTAAACGTAATTCTTCCTTTGTCTTAGAATCTGCTTCAATTGGGAAAGGAGGTGTTTCTGCTTCAGATAAGATACGAATTTCTTTCGCAATTACTTCGATATCACCTGTTGCAAGATTTTCATTTGCAGCACCTGCTCTCTTTTCTACAGTACCTACGACTGCAACTACAAATTCACTACGAAGCTTTTCAGCCTTTGCAAAGCTTTCTGCTCCACATACATTTTCCTCAAAAATAAGCTGTAAAATACCAGAACGGTCACGTAAATCTACGAAAATAATACCGCCTTTATTTCTCTGTTTCTGTACCCAGCCCATTACGGTAACTGTTTCCCCAATCAATGCATTAGATACTTCTCCACATCTATGGGAACGCTTCCATCCCTTCATGGATTCTGCCATTGCTTTGTCCTCTTTTCTATGTTTTTATATCCTAAATACCGGATGCTTTAGTTTTTCAAAGCATCTTTATAGA
>CAYRIK010000049.1:0-9924 GCA_964424345.1 uncultured Lachnospiraceae bacterium | reverse complement strand
CAGCTTCTGTTGGCTGGATGAACATATTCTTTACGAAATGTGCCTGCCAAGCAACTTCAACGATAAAACGAACTGCCATTCTTGTATCTACGTTAGCACCACAGAAAGCATCTACTACAAATAATCTCTTATTAGAGAGTTCTTTCTTAGCGATATCTTTTAATGTGTTCCAAACTTCAACAGACATTGGATGGTTGTCGTTTTTGTATTCATCTGTTGTCCACCATACTGTATCTTTGGAGTTTTCATCCATAACGATATATTTGTCTTTAGGTGAACGACCTGTATAAATACCTGTCATAACGTTAACAGCACCAAGTTCTGTCTCCTGACCTACTTCATAACCTTCTAAGCCAGCCTTTGTTTCTTCTTCAAATAATACTTCATAAGAAGGATTGTAAACAATTTCAGTGCTGCCAGTAATACCATACTTTTCTAAATTGATTTTTGACATCTGCTAAAACCTCTTTCTTTTATTATCATCAGGAAAATTCCCTCTGTTTAGAATTATCTTGCATTTGACAATAAATGTCAATATTTATATTTTTGTTTCGTCTACTTTTTACAAAAGTTTTATAATGTTTTTATCAATGGGGCACATTCTTTTTCAAGCCATGCTGCTTCTGCATCATTCAAATATGGGCTTACTGCCTCATATACTGCTTTTTGGTATGCATTTACTCGTTCTAAAGATTCGCTGTTCATAAATTCTGGGTTCAACGCGTCTCTATCAAGTGGAACGAATGTCAGATTATCGAATTTCATAAACTGACCATCGCTATTTTCTACTGTATTTTTAGTCAATAATATGTTTTCAATACGAATACCGTACTTGCCCTGAAGGTAAACACCTGGTTCATCACTTACAGTCATACCAGCTTCTAATACAGCTTCTGACATATTTGGACTAAATTTCCAACGAATACTCTGTGGTCCTTCATGTACATTTAAAATGTATCCAACACCATGTCCTGTACCGCACTTATAGTCGATTCCTTCTTTCCAAAGGTGCATACGTGCTAAAATATCCAGATTGCGTCCTGTACAGCCATATAACCACTGTGCATCTGCTAAATCCAACATACCAAGTGCTGTTAATGTATAATGCTTACGCTGGTCATCTGTCAATGCTCCAAGACTGATTGTTCTTGTTACGTCTGTTGTTGCACCCATGTACTGACCGCCAGAGTCTACAAGATAAAAGCCTTCTGCTGCCAAATGTGCCTGATTTTCTTCTGTAGCATCATAATGCATCATTGCCGCATTTGCCTGATATGCAGAAATTGTTGGGAAAGATAATTCAATAAATCCTGGTACTTCTGCTCTTAAAGAATCTAACTTTGCTGCTGCAGATAATTCTGTAAGACTTTCTTTGTTAGGATGATTTTTTACCCAATAGATAAACTTTGTCAAAGCAACACTGTCCTGTAAATAATAGTGCTTCATATTTGCAATTTCTACCGGATTTTTGATTGCCTTTAACATATTTGTAGGATTCTTGCCGTATACAACTTCACATTTCTGAGATAATACGGTGCTTACGATAGCACTTGTATTTCCTTTATCTAATAAGATTTTCTGTGCTGGAAGTGTTTCTAAATAAGCTACCATATCTTCATACGGAAGTACTGTAACACCTGCTTGTTCTAATGCTTCAAGCACTGCACTTTTATCTGCTTTAGACTGTAAAAATAATACTGCTTTTTCTTTGGATACATAGCTGTAAGACAATGCTACTGGGTTGCATTCTACATCATTTGCTCTTACATTATAAAGCCACATGATATCGTCTAATTTACTTAAAAACAGACTATCACAACCTTCTAATTTCTCACATACCTGTGCTAACTTGTCCTTTACACTTACGCCAGCAAGTTCATCTTTAATTAAAAACAAATCTGTCGCTGGAAGCTGTGGTCTGTCTTCCCAGATAAGGTCTACAAGATCCTCATCCATTTTGTAAGAAACGTCTTTTAACTTGTTTTGAAAATCCTGAAATTGAGAAGTACTTACACAACGACCATCAAAGCCAAGTGTTTCTCCCGCTTTCATATTTTCTTTCAGATACTCTGAAATGGAAGGAACATTTGGCTCTCCCATTTTCATCATAATAATGCCGCTTCCTGCAATTTCATTTTCACACTGGATAAAATAACGACCATCTGTCCAAAGACAAGCCTCTTTTTTACTAATGACCATTGTACCATTAGATCCAGTAAAACCTGACATAAATTCTCTGCATTTAAAATAATCATGCACATATTCAGAATTATGGAAATCCGCAGTAGGAATCAAATAATAATCTACTTTTCTCTCTTCCATAAGACTTCTGAGTGCATTTAATCTTGTTACATACATATTTTCCATGAAATACTCAGTCCTCTCTATTCATTATTTCCAAGTATAGCACAACCATTTAGTCGTTTCAATCATACTTTCCGAAAAACTTTGCAATACGCTCTGCTCCCATACCATCTGATACTCGTTTCATTTCGATGGACAATTGTTCTCTCAACGACTTATTCTCCATCAATTTCAGTGTATAATCTTTGATATTGAAAAGCACTTTTTGTGGTTCTTTTGAAAAATCTCCCGCATTCAACATCGTTGTCTTATTTGCAAATCCTTCTGCAAGTCTTCTTTGATTTTCCACATAATAACAGCAAATGGTAGGAACTCCCATTGTACACAATTCGTACATCGTACTTCCTGCTGCCACAATCGCAATATCACACTGTTTCATTACATTCCACATATCTGATACATCTGTCAGCACCTTAATTCTTGTATCTTTTTGTGCTAATTGCTGTACCTGTTGTAAATGAGGACTAAATCTTCCGCATACAAGCGTCATCGTAACATTATCTGGTAAATATGACAGCAATAAATTTCCAAGTTGTCCTGCAATATTTTGTGCATCGCTGCCTCCCATCGTAATCAAAATGTTCGACACTTGTTCTCTAATCTGATACGGTGTATTTTGAAACGCTTCCTTTACTGGTGCATACAAACTTCCGAGCAATAATGCTGTATCCTTTGGATAATATGCTTCATATCCCATATCCTGTCCGTAAATATTGTAATTAATAAGACCATTTACCGGAAGCTGCATTCTTCCAAGATCATCCATGTAAAATAGCTTTGTATGCTGCTTTAATGCTGCAAGATACTTATTTGTTGCTTTATAACTATCTACTAATAAAAGTGTGATTTGTTCTTGCTGTAACAACGTAATTGTATCTTCTATTTCATCCTCCATAGATGTATACGTTCCCTCTAAAAGTTTGCACAAAAAACCTTTTTCTATTAAAAATTCTTTACTCTGTGCATTATTTGTAATAAACACTACTGGAATCTGTTGTTTTTTTAATGCAAGTGCAACAGACAGACATCTCATCAAATGTCCCATACCAATATGTGCATCTCCATCTGCTCGAATAGCAATATGTATCTTTTCCATAGTAAACATCCTTTCATTCACTCTGCATTTATTAATATCATGATTACATCACAATCGTCCTTTTCTGCTCGTTGTACGAAAAATTTACTTTCTCAACCTCATTTGTTTTCATTATATCACAGCGTCTTTATAAATGACAACTTCCAAAGTTTCGCAAAAAGTGGTATACTCCTTGTATAGTATTTTGTAAAGGAATGAGGAACTTATCATGTATACGGTAAAAGAAACATTACATTCATTTGAAATCAAATTTCCCCTTGAGCAATATGCATCTTTAGACAAGATTCTTTTTCTTGATATAGAAACAACTGGTTTAAGTCCAGCTTCCAGTCAGCTTTATTTAATCGGTATTGCCTACTATGAAGACCATTTGTGGCACATAGAACAATGGTTTGCAAAAGATTCAAAAGAAGAAGCGGAATTACTTTGTACATTGGCCAAAACACTTCCAAATTACGAATTGGTCATTCATTTTAATGGAAATCGATTTGATATCCCATACCTTACCCAGAAAGCTAAAACACATTCTATAGAACTTGCTCTGGATCAAATTGCCGGAATCGACCTTTATAAGCGACTTGCTCCTTTAAAACGCCTATTAGGACTTCCTGACTGCCGTCAAAAAACAATGGAACAATATTTAGGAATCAATCGTTTAGATCAATATTCTGGTGGAGAACTTATCAACATTTATAAGAATTACGTTAAAACACCAACAGAAACTTCTCTGCAATTACTTACACAACATAACCGAGATGATATGAAAGGAATGCTTGATATTATCCCTGCATTATCTTACTATGAACTATTTCATACCAATCCTACTGTTACACGTGTAGAAATGCTAAAAAGTAAAAACCTAGAACAAAAAGAACATTACGAACTGCTTATTTCTTCCAAATTGCCATTCTCTGTTCCGAAGAAACTGTTCGTTCGCTTTGACGGAAATTTTCTCAGTGCAGACGGTGACAGAGCTACATTAAAAGTACCAGTATATGAAGAAGAATTAAAACTATATTATGCAGGTTACAAAGACTACGTATACATTCCTGTTTTGGATGCCGCTTACCATAAATCTGTTGCATCTCACATTCCAAAAGAGCATAAAAAACAGGCCACTTCACAAACGTGTTACACGCGTAAAGACAGCCTGTTCTTAAAACAATATAATAAAATTCTTGTTGAACCTTTCTTTAAACGAAATCATAACGATAAAGAAACTTTCTTCGAGATTACAGAAGAAATAAAGACCAATCGCAGCTTATTTTCCAGATATTACAGTCATATTCTTCATATCATACTAGAAAACATCTAATAAATAGTTATTTCATTCCTAGGAAAGCGGCAGATACACCCCGCTTTCCTTTTGTGTATCTGTGTGAAAAAATAAGTTCCGGATTACAACAAGTACAAACATCTGAAATTAAAATCTGATCACGAGAAAGTCCTGCTGATAAAAAAGTCATTTCATTTGCTTTTCTCAAATCCAAATAATATTTATCCTTCGCTTTATCTGATTTTATACAAATTTCTTTTTCAAACGAAATTCCTGTTTGCTTTTCAATCTCACCCGAAAAATCCTTTTCAAAAAAATCTCTTACATCGCTTCCTACTTCATAACAATTTCCACAAATACATGGACCTATCGCAACGAGCAAATCTTTTGGTTCTGTACCATATTCTGCTTTCATCGCCTGCAGCATATATAACGCAATGCGATCTACAGTTCCTCTCCATCCAGAATGTGCCAGTCCAATTGCATGATGCAGCGTATCTACAAAATATAATGGTACACAATCCGCAAATGTTGCTACTAACGTTACACCTGAAATATCTGTGATCAAACCATCATAATCCAACAATGTACTTTTTGCCAGTGTACCAACTCCAAAGTCCGATTCCTGTACTTTATGTACCCTTACTCCATGACACAACTGACTTCGTACCATTTTGTTTACATCACAATGTAATGCATTTGCTATTCTGCGATAATTCTCTCTAATATTTTCATTGGTATCTTCCCCATCTTCTTTAAAATTCATAGAACTATAGATACCTTTGCTCACACCGCCCATTCTCGTGGAAAATGCATGGCGTATGAAGGAAACTTCATTCAACTTTTTATATTGTAATAAAGGAACATTTTCTAAAACATTTAATTCCATCGTTCCTTCATATGCTTCGATACATTTCATAAAAATACAATTCCTTCGTTTATCTTATACATTCCAACATCGTAACTAATTCCGTATGCTCGCTTGTTTGTGCAAACATATCTACTGCATGTGCTTTTTTTACTCTATAGCCATGCTGTGTGAAATATTTCAAGTCACGCACTAATGTCAACGGATTGCATGATACATATACTACCCTCTTAGGCTGCATTCTAATAACAGAAGACATAAACGCTTCGTCACTTCCAGCACGAGGCGGATCCATAACAACAACATCCACCTTAGCATTTTGCTCTGCCATTTGTACTAAAAATTCTCCTGCATCCTTTTCATAGAAAGAAATATTTTTGCAGTTATTTCTCTTTGCATTGATTCTTGCATCTTTTACAGCATCTGCATTTAATTCAACACCGATTACTTCTTTTGCCTGATCTGCCATAATGATACCAATCGTACCAGTACCACAATATGCATCCACTACAGTTTCTGTTCCTGTCAAGCCTGCATACTCGATTGCTTTTCCATAGAGTTTTTCTGTCTGCAACGGATTTACCTGATAAAAAGATTTTGGAGAAATACGGAATGTTTTCTGGCAAAGTACATCTTCAATATATCCTTTACCATATATCACTTGTTCTTTCTCTCCAAGTACCATGCTTGTCTTTTTATCGTTTACATTTACTACTACAGTTGTAATTTCCGGATGTTTTTCTCTAAGTGCTTTTACAAAATTGTTTTTAGATGGCATAATAGGACTACTAAGCACTAAAACAACCATATATTCGCCTGTATGATAACCAGAACGAACAAGCACATGACGCAGCAAGCCATATCCTGTATCTTCATCATATGTTTTGATTTTAAAGCTCTTACAAAGCATTCTGATTGTCTGAATAATTTCACCAGACTTGCGATCTTCAATGTAACAGTTTTCTACAGGTACTACTCTATGACTATTTTTTTCATAAATACCAGATATGATATTTCCCTTTTTATCACGATCAAATACAGCATGTACTTTATTTCGATAATAGAAAGGCTCGTCCATTCCTATGATGCCTTCCAGCTTACAAAACGGTTCTAACAGCTTTGCTGCTGCCTTTTTCTTTTCTAAAAGCTGCCATTCATAAGATTTTCCAATCCAATCGCAACCACCACATTTATTAGCAACAGGACAAAGTGACTGTTTTGTTTGTTTCTTCTTAGGTTGAGTTGTCACCTGTTCTGGTTGTTTTTCTGTTTTTTTAGCCTGCTGTGGTTTCGTTACTTTCTGTTTTGTTTTCACATTCACAGTCTTGCTTTGTTTGGACTTTGACTGCAAGTTCTTCTTTTTTTGTATTTCGCTCATTTACGTCCTCTCTAAGAAGTGTATAGATTGTGGAGGTAATCGGAATAAAAATCAACATACCAACTACACCAAAAAGACTGCCACCAACACTTACTGCTACCAATACCCAGATAGGAGGAAGTCCTACAGAACTTCCAACTACCTTTGGATAAATCAAATTACCTTCTAATTGCTGTAACACTAAAAACAGTACCACAAACGCAACTGCACTGATTGGATTTTCTACTAAGATTAAAAATGCTCCAACTACACATCCAATAAAAGCTCCGACAATCGGAATCAACGCAGTAACTGCTATTAAAGAACCAATCAATACTGCATAAGGCAGTCTGCAAAGAGTCATTGCCACTACAAACATAGAGCCTAAGATTACTGCTTCTAAGCACTGACTGGAAATAAAATTGGAAAAATTCTTATACAAAAGACCAAATACTTCCATCGTCTTATCATATGCTTTTTGTGGAAGATATGCATGTAACAAACGCTTTGACTGATTTTCTAATGTTTCTTTTTGCATCAAAACATAAATAGAAAATACAAACGCAATTACAAAATCAAATACAATGCCAAATACATTACTTGCTACAGATACAGTAGAAACCAAAACACTTCCTATTCCGCTTCCTAATGCATTCGCTATTTTAGACAACAATTCATTCCAATTGATTGTTGTAAAATCAAGATCTGCAATATATTCCTGTATCTGTGGGTTATCTTCAAATACTTCCTGCAAAATCTTTAATGTTTCCTTGCAAAACTCTGGTATTTCTACTGCAAGTTCTGCAAATGTTGCTCCTAACTGTGGAACAATTAACATACATACTGCTGATATCACAAATACGATTGCAAAAAGTGACAAAATAAAGCTAAGCGGTCTTTTCCATTTAGACAATTTATTTTCTTTATGGAATAGTCTTTTTTCGATTGCTTTCATTGGAATATTGATTACAAATGCAATCGCTCCACCAATCAAAAATGGTTCTAAAATGCTGATTATAAAACCAAGCACTGTCATAACTCTTCCAAAATGTGTAATCGCCAGTACAAGCACTGCGGCAAAAATCATAAGCCCCCTCAAAGCTTTGACTGTTTCCTTTTTCATGCTACACTCCTCGTTGTACCTATTGTTTTATGCCTTATCTGCTAAAACGGCAACTAAAAATTTCCACATTCTCTGTACAGAAGGAATATTTAAGCGTTCTTCTGTTGTATGAATAGATTCAATACTTGGACCAAAAGATACACAGTCAAAATCTGGCTGTTTTCCAAGGAACAGACCACACTCTAATCCTGCATGAATTGCTAAAATACCAGGTTTTTCACCAAACATTTCTTCATATACACGAACCATCTTGTCACGAAGCGGACTATCCTGTCTATAAGCCCAACCAGGATATTCACCGCTTGTAGTCATAGTTGCACCAACGAAATCAAACAATACCTGCATTCTTTCTACTAATGCATACTTGCAGCTTTCTACAGAGCTTCTGATAGAATACTGAAGTGTAACGGCCGTATCATTGCATTCTGCTACACCAAGATTTAAACTTGTTTCTACTAAACCTTCCACATCCTGGCTCATAGCTAATACGCCTGTTGGTGCTGCTGTAATCATACGAATTACATTTGCACCGCATGCTTTGCTATATACTGCATATGCATCTTCTGCTTCTTCTGTTACTTCTACATATAAACCTGCATCTCTTACAACGTACTCAGCTTTTAATTCAGCTTCGCAAGTTTTCATAATTTCCATAAATGCAGCTACTTGTTCTGTCATATTTTCGCCAGCTTCAAATACTACCTCTGCTGTTGCTTCACGAGGAATTGCATTTTCTACTGTACCACCTTGGTATGATGCAAGATAAAATTCTGTAGTTTTAGATGCTTTATTTAAAATTCTTGCAAGTAAATATAAAGCATTACCACGTTCAAAATGAATGTCACCACCACTGTGACCACCCTGTAAGCCCTTTACAGAAACTGTCAATTTTTTACCTGATACAGACTCCATATCCATTGGAATGGCACCCTTAATGCGAATACCGCCTGCACAGCTAATTAAGAAAAAGCCTTCATCCTCAGAATCAATATTTAAGAAACGACGACCCTTGATATCACTTACATCAATTGCTTTTGCTCCAAATAAACCTGTTTCTTCATCTACAGTAATGATTACTTCTACTTCTGGATGTGCAAGTTCATTAGAATCCAATACAGCAAGACCGTATGCTACTGCAATACCGTCATCACCACCAAGACTTGTATTCTTTGCATAAACATAATCTCCATCGATTGCTACATCTAAGCCTTCTTTTGTAAGATCTTTTGGACAATCTGGTGTTTTTACTGCAACCATATCCATATGTCCCTGAATGATGATACCTGGAACTTCTTCATAACCTGCTGTTGCTGGTTTTCTGATTACTACGTTACCGATTTCATCTCTTCTATGCCATAAACCTCTATCTTCTGCAAATTTCATAAGATACTCTGTCATACCTGCTGTATTGCCAGATCCATGTGGAATTGCACAAATTTCTTCGAAAAATTTAAAAACATTACTTGGTTCTAAATGACCTAAAATACTCATAAAAAAATCTCCTTATAAATCATCTTATGTAAATTCAGTATATATTTTTACAGCCAAAAGGTCAAGGTTATAAATCGTCTTGTTGATTTTTTTGAAATTTCATTGGAAACGTACTTCCGGATTGTGGATCAATGAATACTGTCGCATTTCCAATTTGTTCGGCTACAAATACATGCGCTCCACCGTTTTTCCATTGCACATATACTTCTGCTCTCGCACCATTACCAAAAGATTTCATGGATTTTTCTATACCCCAAACATATATACTTTTCAAGTTTGTTTGCATCAAGTACTGTATATTGCTTGTATATTGCGCGTATATTACGATGAAATTTTTAGCCCTTTTTTG
>CAYRIK010000048.1:0-10232 GCA_964424345.1 uncultured Lachnospiraceae bacterium | reverse complement strand
ATGTTTTTATATCCTAAATACCGGATGCTTTAGTTTTTCAAAGCATCTTTATAGAATTCTACAAAGTCCTGATATCCTTCTTTCATCAGGTTATCTTTCTGGAACTTCTTATTTTTGTTCATACGAGCAACAAGAACCTGTGTGCCGTCTTTACGAGCCTGCTGTGCCTGTGCAATAATTTCACAAAGTCTTTCACCGCAAACACCCTTTTCAATCAAATATGCTACTTTTCCTGGTGCATTTGGTACGGTAAATCCTCTTTCCATTAAAAGAAGGATAATACGCTCAAATCCAATACTAAATCCACATGCTGGAACATCATTTCCAGTAAACTTACCAACCATCTTATCGTAACGACCACCGCCACCGCAGCTTCCACCAAACTCTGGCATCGCGATTTCGAAAATAGTTCCTGTATAATAACTCATACCACGAACAAGAGTAGGATCAAATACGATTTCAAATGTATCTTCTTTTGTAGCTCTTACACTGTCAATGATTTCCATAAAAGAACTCATAACATCTGCTGGAAGATAATCTGCAAGTTTCTGAGCAATATATGCTGGACCATCATCTGCTTCTTCAATATCAACAAATAAGTCCATATATTTCTGACAAGTCTCTTCGCTGTAACCCATTTCCATGAGTTCCTTCTTTACGCCATCGATACCAATCTTGTCCATTTTGTCTAAAACGATAAATACGCTATCATAAGACTCTTCAGGAAATCCTGCATAAGCAGCCATTGCCTTTAAAATCTGACGATCATTGATACGAATTTGGAAATTCTTAAACTCCAACTTACTTAATGTAGTTGTTGTAGCAAGAATTAATTCGATTTCTGCAAGATTGCTTGGCTCACCTAATATATCAATATCGCACTGCATGAACTGGCGATATCTTCCTCGCTGTGGTCTGTCAGCACGCCATACATTTCCCATCTGTAATGCCTTAAATGGACTTGGAAGGTTATTTGCATTATTGCTGTAATAACGAACCAATGGAACTGTTAAGTCATAACGAAGTCCGCCGTCTACAAGATCAGCTTCCGTCTGTGCTGTTTCCAGATTCAGTTTTTCTCCTCTTTTTAAGATTTTGAAAATTAATTTTTCATTTTCACCACCCTGCTTATTTGACAGGTTCGCGATATTTTCCACACATGGTGTTTCGATTGAAGTAAAACCAAACTTTGCATAAGTTTCTTTAATTACTCCCATTACATAATCTCTCACCACCATTTCCTGTGGTAAAATGTCTTTCATGCCTGTAACAGGCTTTTTGCTAAGTGCCATCTTTCGTAGCCCTCTCTATATACCTTAATATAATTTGTTAACCATTATTGTATCGCAACCAATACGGTTATGCAAGAAAAATTTTTACTCCAGCAATTTACGCTTTCGTTCAATCATTTCATCAATCTGCTCAATATAAAGCTCTACGTCCTTTATATTATCGCATCGTTCAATACGTCCATCCTCGCAAACACGCTTTGTAATGCTGCCTGCACCGAGTGCTACGATTGTTTGGAGTTCTTCCATAATTAATATGTTGTAAATACCAAACTTTCCTTCTCTTGCATATCCAACATTTTCAAAATTACCAGACATATTTTTTTGACGATATAAATAATATGGAAGCATATTCATTGCTTTTGCACCTTCTACTGCAATTTCCATCGTCTCATCTGTATTATGGATACAAGAAATGTCATGTGTCTGAATCCACTGTGCCAGTTTGCTTGCTCGTTTAATTGCTAAAGAATGTACGGTCAGACTGTCTGGATCAAGTTTTTTAACTTCCTCAATTGTATATTGCACCTCTTTGGCATCTTCTCCTGGAAGTCCTAAAATCAAATCCATGTTGATATTGGTAAATCCAATTTCTCGTGCCATCTGATACGCTTCAACAACCTGCTCTACTGTATGTCTTCGTCCAATCACATCCAATGTTTTTTGATTCATCGTCTGTGGGTTGACACTGATACGATCTACACCATGCTTATAAAGTACCTCTAATTTAGCTCTTGTAATAGAGTCTGCACGACCTGCCTCTACTGTAAACTCCTGTACCGTTTCAAAGTCAAATCGCTCTTTTAACGCTGTAATCAAACGGTCTAACTGATCTGCTTCCAATGTAGTTGGTGTACCGCCTCCAATATAAACAGTGTCTAATATCTTATCTTTGTATACTTCTTTTACATAATCCATTTCTTTGATCAGACAATCAATATACTGCTCTACACGCTTTCTATGTGCTCCAATTGGATAAGAAGTAAAGGAACAATACAAACATGTCGTTGGGCAGAATGGAATGCCAATATAAAGGCTATAGCCATTTTCATAATGCAGTGTACTTAACAGCTTCTTTTCTCTTTGCGCAATATCAATGCTTAACAACGCTTTTTGTTCACTTACATAATGTTTGTCCTGATAATATGCCTGTATTTCTTCCTCGCTCTTTCCTTCCATAAGCATAGACATTGCAATCTTTGTTGGACGAATACCGGTCATATTGCCCCAAGGAAGTGTCTTATTTGTGTACGCACAAAGACTCTTATATAAAAATCCTTTAAATGCATCTTTATATTCCTGAGAAAATGCTTCTTTTCCCTGTAATTCGTCTTTCCAATCCCATGTATATGTTGTCTGGGAAATTACAAAGGTTACACAAATATCTTCAAATGTAATACTTCCCTGCATAGCATCCTTTTCTTGTAAAAGTTCTGCTGCCTTTTGCGGATCTGTCTCAGGAGTCAATACCTTGATTGTTTTCTCTGAAAAAAACGCTTTTACGATAGAATGAATATCGTATTCATATTTTGCTAAATTTAACTGTATTATAAACATATTGTAACTCTCACTTATATCACGAAAGGATTGTTTTCCTTTTCCCAGCCAATCGTAGTAGAACCACCATGTCCAGGATATACGATTGTTTTTTCAGGCAGTAAAAATAACTTTTCTTTAATGCTTCTTACAAGTATTCCCATAGAACCTGTTGGAAAATCTGTTCTTCCTACACTTCCTTCAAACAATGTATCTCCACTGATTAGGAAATTTCCTTCTTCAAAATAATATGCACAACCACCCTCTGTATGGCCTGGTGTAGAAATAACTTTCATATGCATATTTTCGATTGTACATTCCTCACCATCTTTCAACCATACATCTGCACATACGATGCAAGGGGTTCCAAATCTCTGAGAAAGATTGAGCTGCATATTCTGCAGCACATCTTTTTCTTTCTCACTGGCATATATTTTTGCTCCAGAAACTTCTTGCAGTTCTTTTGCTCCCAAAATATGGTCTACATGACCATGTGTGAGCAAGATTGCACAAACGTAAAATCCTTTTCTTTGTAATGCCTCAAAAAGATACGCTCCTCTTTCAGCAGGATCTACTACAAGCACTGGAGTTAATCCATTTTCCTTTTGTGTATTTTCTTTGTATATAAAATAGCAGTTGGTCTGAAATCCACCAAGTACTATTTTTCCGATTTTCAATGTATTCATTAATTAGCCAACCGTCCTCTCAATATCAATTACACTTTCGATTGTACGAATCTTATCAATAACATGATTTAATTCTTCACGAGAACCTATCTCAAATGTAATCTGTAACGTTGCAGCATCATTTTTGGCAACTCTTGTATTCAATGATAAAATACTAATATTTTTTTCTGTAAGGACTTTTGTAATATCTGCAAGAAGACCATTTCTATTATGAACAAATACAGTAATATCTGCAAAATACTTTCCGTTATTGCCCATATCTTCCCAATCTGCATCCATTAAACGGCCTCTTTCTATTTCTGGAAGTGCCATAATGTTTGGACAGTCTGTTCGATGAATAGAAATGCCTCGACCTCTTGTAATGAAGCCTACGATTTCATCTCCAGGTACAGGAGAACAACATTTAGAGAATCGTACTGCCATATCATGAATACCCTTTACAATGATACCATTTTTGGCTTTCATTTTCTGAGCCTGATTTGCAGCATTTTCTTCGATTGCTGCCATAATCTGCTCATTGGTCAATTCTTTTTTGTGATCTCTGTCGTACAACTCCTGCATACGATTGATAATCTGACCTTCTTTCAGTCCACCATGTCCGATTGCTGCCATAACGCTTTCCCAATCGTGGAAACCATATTTTTTCATAATAGCTTCCTTGTAGGCAGGCTGCATAATCTGTGCCATATTGATTGCCTTCGTCTTACAATAAGCTTCCAGCATTTCTTTGCCTTTTAAGATATTTTCTTCTTTAAATTCATTTTTGAACCATTGATTAATCTTATTTTTGGCTTGTGTAGATTTTGCAATCTGCAGCCAGTCACGACTTGGTCCTTTAGAATTTTGGCTTGTAAGGATTTCAATACAATCCCCATTTGCGATTACATAATCAATATTTACCAATTTTCCATTGACTCTTGCACCGATCATACGATTTCCGACTGCAGAATGAATACTGTATGCAAAGTCAATCGGTGTAGAACCAGCTGGAAGTGTTTTTACATCTCCATTTGGAGTAAAACAATATACAGATTCAGAAAACAGGTCTAATCCACTCTTAATCAGATTTAAAAATTCCTTGTTATCTGAACTATCCTGCTGCCATTCCAAAATCTGACGAAGCCAAGCCATCTTTTCTTCATCACCTTCTGGACTCATCTTACCATCTGATGCTTCTTTATATTTCCAATGCGCTGCAATACCATATTCTGCTGCTTTATGCATTTCCTCTGTACGAATCTGGATTTCAAATGGCTGACCATTTGCACCAATCAAAGTTGTATGTAAAGACTGATACATATTTGGTTTTGGCATAGCGATATAATCTTTAAAACGTCCTGGAATTGGTCGATACATCTCATGGATAATACCAAGTGCTGCATAACAGTCCTTGACACTTTCTACGATAATACGAACAGCAAACAAATCATAAATCTGATCGATCGTCTTATTCTGATTTTTCATTTTTTTGTAAATACTAAAAAAATGCTTGATACGACCATCCACTCTTGCCTTAATTCCAGCGTTTTTGATATGTGAAGATACTTCATCTACGATAGACTGAATATATTTTTCACGCACGCTCTTACGAATTGCAATCTTATCTACCAAATCATAATAAATATCCGGTTCCAGATACTTTAAGCTAAGGTCATCCAATTCGACTTTAATTTTAGAAATACCAAGTCTTTCTGCAAGAGGAGAATAAATTTCCAACGTTTCTCTTGCAATTCGCTGCTGTTTTTCAGGAGGCATATGCTTTAATGTACGCATATTATGCAGTCTGTCAGCCAATTTTATCAAAATGACACGAATGTCTTTTGCCATTGCAAGGAACATCTTTCGTAAATTTTCCGCCTGCATTTCTAAACGACTGTCATCTCCGTCCTGAAACTGCGGCAGCTTTTCTAACTTGGTAACACCATCTACTAAATCAGCAACATCTTTGCTGAATTTGCGTACTAAGTCATCATAAGACATAACCGTATCCTCTACTACGTCATGTAAGAGGCCTGCCACGATTGTCTCTTTGTCCAACTCCAAATCAGCCAATATAATTGCGACATACAATGGATGTATGATATAAGGTTCTCCAGATTTTCGCACTTGCGTTTTATGTGCATCTGAAGCAACTTTATACGCTTTTTCGATGAGGCTGATATCGTCACTTGGATGATATCTCAGTACCCTCTCAATTAAATCCTTATATAATTCATCTGGCATTAAAAATTCTTCTAACCTCTCAATTTTACCATCATCAAAAAGGGGGGTATTTGTAATACTTCCTTGTTCCATATCTTCCTCCATTCTAAAGCATAACTAGAATGTTTTATCCTTTGGCTCTTTTATTTTCCTTCGTATGTGATCGCAGCATCAATACGATAATCTTTTAATCGTTCTCTTCCTTTTAATCCTGCAAGCTCGATCAATACTAATATACCTGCTACTTCTCCACCAAGTGCTTCTACTAATTTGATCATTGCTTCATTTGTACCGCCAGTAGCCATCAAGTCATCTACAATCAGTACTTTCTGTCCTGGTTTGATAGCATCTTTATGTATTTCAATTTTTGCAGTTCCATATTCCAATTCATATTCCTGTGAAATTGTTTCACATGGAAGTTTTCCAGCTTTACGGATAATTACCAATGGCTTATGGTTATTGTATGCAAGCGGTGCGCCAAAAATAAATCCTCTGGACTCTGCACCTACTACAACATCATAGTCTAAATCTGCAATTTTTTCCTGTAAAGAATCGATTGCAAGCTGAAAACCATCTGCATCCTGAATAACAGATGTAACATCTCTGAAAATAATACCCTCTTCTGGAAAATCCGGAATACTTCTAATATATGAATTTAAATCTTTCATTATGCTTCTCCTCTATAAATTTTATGATTTTTAATACTCCTGAGGTTCTTCTACTTCGATTAAATTATTTAACCATACGCCTTTTGCGATTAAAATAAAACCAAGTACACACTTTATAATATCTACAAACTGACAAATAAAATACAATGGTACAATTGGAATACTGGTAAATCGACTTAAGACATAGGCAATTGGGAAATTAACACACCACAAAAATACACTATCAAATAAAAATGTAATAAATGTTTTTCCGCCACTTCTAAGCGTGAAATAAGACGCATGTGCAAAACCATGGATTGGCATACACAATGCAGCTACTCTCATAAAAGAAGCTGCCAGTACTTTAACAGAATCTGATGTATTGTATAACATTGGAAATAATGGTGCACAAATACTCATCAGTACTCCCATTACTACACAGGACATAACAGAAAATGCAATCAGCTTTCTGTCTGTATCCTTTGCTTCTTCTAATTTATTAGCTCCAAGAAGCTGACCTACAATAATAGAAATGGCACTTCCCATCGCCATATATACAATATTAAACAGATTAGTAATCGTACTTGAAATATTCATAGCTGCAACGGTATCAAGTCCTCTTACAGAATAACACTGCATTAAAGAAGCCATCCCTGCAGACCATAAAATTTCATTGATCATAAGCGGCATTCCATAAATAATAACTTTTTTGCATAAATCAAGTGGAATACGACCACTTGCATAAACACCTTGTATAAAAGGATACTTCTCAGCGTGTTTATGTGTCCATCTGATAACGATTGCTGCCTGTACATATCTGGAAATGCATGTTGCGATTGCTGCACCTACTACTCCAAGCTGTGGAAATCCTAAATAACCAAAAATCAATACAACATTCAGTACACAGTTTGTCAAAACAGCTACAATACCGGCTTTCATTGGGACAACCGTTTCTCCGCATTCTCGTAAGGTACTAGTATACACTTGCTCAATGCCAAATGGAAGCAATCCAAATATCATAACAGCCAAATACTGTTTTCCATAATCTAGTGCTGCATACAAAGACTGTCCGCCGCCTTCATCGTGCAGGTACAATAAGATCAGTTGTTCTCCGCCAAAATACAAGATTGCAGCTCCGATGATTGTAATTAAAATACAAGCATACATCTTAAATCGGAAAATATGCTGTACACCTTTATGATCTTTGCATCCAAAAAACTGTGCACCAAAAATTCCTGCTCCAGAAATTGCTCCAAAGATACTTAAATTATATATCATCAAAAGCTGGTTTACAATAGCAACACCTGACATCTGTTCTGTACCGACACGTCCAACCATGATATTATCCAAAAGTCCCACAAAATTTGTGATACCATTTTGAATAATAATTGGAATGGCAACCGCAAGCACCATCTTATAAAACGCTTTATTTCCTATTAACTTTTTCATAATTTATGATTGCTCTCTGAATGTGATTTCTCCTGTTTCATCATCCATAGCATCTACGATAGCTAAAGACTCTAACTGATAGCCAAGATTTCTGATCACTCTGCCACCAAACTGGAAGCCCTTCTCAATTGCGATACCAATACCTTCTACTGTTGCTCCAGCATCATTTACGATAGAGATTAAGCCCTGAAGTGCATAACCATTTGCAAGGAAATCGTCGATAATTAAAATACGTTCGCCTTCGTTTAAGAACTTTTTAGAAACGATAACCTGATTTTTGCATTTATGTGTGAAAGACTCTACTTCTGCCATATACACATCGCCATCAATATTTACGCTTTTAGATTTCTTAGCGAATACAACTGGTACATTAAAATGTCTTGCAACTAAACATGCAATACCAATACCAGATGCTTCAATTGTAAGAATTTTATCAATCTGCTTATCAGCAAAACGACGCTTGAATTCTGCACCCATCTGATCGATCAATTCAATATCCATCTGATGATTTAAAAAGTTATCAACCTTTAATACATTACCTGGTTTTACAGTACCATCTTTTACAATTCTTTCTTCTAAAAAATTCATATTCATTTCCTCCATGTATCTTAATTATTCTTGTGCAATATATACGACACCTAATGTTCCTGGACCGCAATGGCTAGAGATAACACTGCCAGCTCTTACAATGAAGATTTCTTCAAATACATCCAAGCCCTTCAGATAGTCATAAATTGCATCTAAGAGTTCTTTATCGCATCCAGAATGTGTCAAAAATACACGATCTGGTTTTGCTTTCTTTAAATCATCTTCCATATCGTGTACATAGTCCATAATGACTTTGTTCATTTTACCACGATATTTTTTACCAGCTTCCATCTTGCCGTCTTCTACAGCAATTCTTGGATGAAGCTTCAATACACTGCCTGCCATTGCTGCAACACTGCTGCATCTGCCGCCTCTATGTAAATAAGTGAGTGTATCTACAACAAAACTTGTACGAACCATAGGACGGATTGTTTCTATATATTCTACGATTTCTTTTGCAGATTTTCCCTGTTCTGCTAAAATAGCAGCTTCGATAATCATATGTCCGATACCAGTTGTCAGATTTTTGGAATCTATGCAAAATACTCTGTCTTCTGCGTCTAATGATTCAGCAGCTAATCTCATAACGGATAATGTTCCTGACATTGTAGCTGAAAGTGCAAAACATATAACCTCATCATCTTCGTTTTCCAATAATGGCTCAAGTGCATTCATTGCTTCTTCTGGAGATAATGCAGCCGTTTTTGGTGTCGTGTTATTTGCATCTGCCCAATCATAAATCTCATCAACTGTAATATCTACGCCATCTTTATAATCATTGTCTCCCAGCACAACATGCAAAGGAACAACTGTGATGCCATATTTTTCAATCCATGCTTGAGATAAGTCGCATGTACTATCTGATAATATTTTAACCATATTTTAGTTTCCTTTCAACAATAATATAACACAAAAACATTATACTCTTAACTATACAACTGTATCATCAAAATATTTTTTCGTCAATCATATATCGGCTTTATAAAAGCAAAAAATAATCGTTTTCTCTCATCATTAACTTTTTTACCATTCATGTTACAGTTCTAGCAATTACATAAAAGAGGAGAACCTTTGCGTGAAAAAAGAAGAAAAGTTACTTCTAGACATTATTTATGTTTCCTTTATCGGACTTGGTATACCGGATTCTTTATTTGGCACAGCGTGGCCAGCTATCTACACAGAATTTCATTTACCAATTTCTTACGCAAGCTTTGTAAATGTGATTATCTCATGCGGAACTGTTTTTTCAGTCTTATAAGTGCCAACTTGATAAAGTGTTTTGGAACAAATAAAGTTACCACCTTCAGTACACTTTTAACTGCAATCGGTCTAATTGGTTTTGCTTTTGCTCCTGGCTTATGGGTTATGTGCATTCTTGCTATCGTTCTTGAAATCGGTGCAGGTGCTATCGACGTTGCTTTACCTCCTGAAAATTTTGGAGTGCAGGTTTCTCAATCAATCATGGGAGTACAAATGTCACGTGCATACATTGGAATTATGTTTGCTCCAATGTTTTGTGGTATATTAGGTCAGACATTCGGTATGAAAATCTTTCCTATCTATTTATTTTTATTTTATTGTATCATGCTTCCTGTTACGATGAAAGCCAAAAATTTACTAAAAAATAATGCCCTTTTAACAAAACAAAAGCCATAAAATCATTCTTATCATGATTTTATGGCTTTTGTTTTGTTTATTTATATCATTTTCACATAAAAAAATAACGTAACTGCTGTACTTACAACATTTACGCTACTCATTTGGGTTGGGCTTTTACTTATACCTTCAAAACCGAACACGAAAACCTGAAACTACATCCGTTATCCTGTGATAAC
>CAYRIK010000047.1:0-10392 GCA_964424345.1 uncultured Lachnospiraceae bacterium | reverse complement strand
CACCGATTACGATGTGCATTGGTTCTTCTGAAGATGTGCTTTCTGTAGAAGCAGATTCTGTAGATTTGCTTTCTGTAGAAGCTGAAGAAGAACTTGTTGTTGTAGAAGCATCAGCATTTGTGTTCTTTTCGCCGCAGCCCACCATTCCAACTACGAGAGAAGCAGCTAAGCCGAGAGCCACTAATTTGGTCTTTTTCATTTTGAATGTACCTCCTGTATAATCATCATCCATATCCCGACCAAGGGATACCGACTCGTCAGACGCCTCTCACACCCGAACTACAGGTATGTAAACTTGCTCAGGTGAGAGAAATCCTTGACTATCCTCATAGTTCAGGAGAGAGAGACATCTGACATGGACTACTATATCAAATTGTGAACATTTTGTAAAGTACTCTTTTACTCTTTTTTCATAAAAAAACACAAAAAATACAATTTTCCTTCACATTTCCTCATCATTTTGACGGATAGAGCAAAAAAAGCATTCGGAAATTTGTCTAAAAACGACGTTCGAATGCTTTTTTCGTTATATTTTGCTATTTTTTGTTTACATTTTGTTCATAAACTTTTCTAAAAACTTATCTGTCCCATTTATCAATAATGCTTTGTATCTGACTTTCTAATTTTGCAAGATCCTTATTTGCAATACCTTCATTTCGGAGTACAACATCAACCAATCTCTTAGCTGTTGCAAGCACACGCTGAAATACCATATTTTTGACAGAAGTGGAAACTCTTGTACTCTTTTTAATTGGAATGCGAGTTCCTTCTGCAACAACTTCTCCTGTTATAAGATCTACACTTGCTCCAGAATATGGTGCGTAAGCCGGAATATCAAAATGCTCTGTAATTGTTTGTGCAAACTCATCTGTCACTTGATCTTCCCCATGTACAACAAACACTTTTGCAGGTTTTTCTTTAAATGACTCTAACCAATGCAATAGTCCATTTTTGTCAGCATGACCACTAATACCTTTCAGGCTGACGATACGTGCATTTACTTCGATATCTTCTCCAAATAATTTTACACTTGTTGCTCCTTCTATGAGCTTTCTGCCAAGCGTGCCTTCTGCCTGATAGCCTACAAAGCATATCGTACAATCTTTTCTCCAAAGATTATGCTTTAAATGATGTCTGATACGTCCTGCTTCACACATACCGGAAGCAGAAATGATAACCTTTGGTTTTTCGTTAAAGTTAATCAATTTGGACTCATCACTTGTTGTTGTTGTCTTTAATCCCTTAAAATACAGTGGATTAACGCCATTTCGTACAAGTTCCAAGGCATCTTCATCAAAACATGCCCACATATTTTTGTTAAATACAGTCGTTGACTCAATCGCCATTGGGCTGTCTACATATACTTCAAAGTTTGGAAATTCTGGAATCAAATTTTTTTCTTTGATTTCACGAATAAAATAAAGTAATTCCTGTGTACGTCCAACTGCAAAAGATGGAATTACTACATTTCCGCCCTTTTCAAATGTTTCTTTTAAGATTTTTGTAAATTCTCCTACATAGTCTGGTCGCTCTTCTCCATGAATACGATTTCCGTATGTGGATTCTATTACTACATAATCTGCACTTTCCACGCACATTGGATTTTTTAAGATTGGCTGTTCTATATTTCCAACGTCTCCTGAAAATACAATTTTTCTTTCTTCCCCATCTTCTGTAATCCAAATTTCAATTGCTGCAGAACCGAGTAAGTGTCCAATATCCGTAAAACGGACATCTACACCTTCGCACAACGTAATACGCTGATTATAATCGATTGGTGCAAATAAACGAAGGGCTGCTTCTGCATCATTCATTGTATACAATGGTTCATACAATACACCACCGCTTCTTTTTGCTTTACGATTTCTCCATTCTGCTTCAAACTCCTGAATGTGTGCACTGTCTCGCAGCATAATATTACAAAGGTCAGCAGTTGCAAATGTCGTTACAATTTCACCTTGAAATCCTTCTTTACAAAGAAGTGGAATTTTGCCTGTATGATCGATATGTGCGTGTGTTACCAACACATAATCGATATCAGAAGACTTTACAGGTATTTCCTGATTTTCAAACAGATCAGGCCCCTGCTCCATTCCACAATCTACTAAAATACGCTTTCCGCAAACTTCCAACAAATGACAGCTTCCTGTCACCTCATGTGCCGCACCGATAAAAGTCAATCTCATACAAACACCTCCTCGTGTCTTTTATGACTCGCAAATCTCTTGTGCTAACTGTTTTATTTGATTTTCACTTTCTATATTTAATGCTGCTGTAATTTTAACAGCGGTATTCATAAACTGTAATCCTTTACATTCCTCTAAAGATGCCTTCATAAGTCTTGCTGCCATTGGAGCCCACATACCATTTTCTACAAGTCCCACTACTCTATTCTGATAATTATGTGCCTTTAATTCCTGAATAAATGTCTTCATATATGGGAATATATCTGCATTGTATGTGGTTGTTGCCAAAATCAGCTTTTTACAGCGGAATGCATCTGCCAATGCCTCTGACATATCCGTTCTTGCAAGATCATACACAACCGTCTCGCATTGTTTATCTTTTAGAGATGCTTCTAATACTGCAACTGCTTCTTTTGTATGACCATATACGGATGTATATGCAATCACTACACCATCACTTTCCGGCTTATAAGAAGACCATGTATCATATAAATTTATATAGTATCCAAGATTTTCTTTTAATACAGGGCCGTGCAGCGGACAAATCATCTGAATATCAAGAGCTGCTGCCTTTTTTAACAATGCTTGTACTTGTATGCCAAACTTTCCACATATTCCAATATAATATCTGCGAGCTTCCTTTGCCCAGTCTGTATATGACACATCCTTTTCTACTGCTCCAAATGTACCAAATCCATCTGCAGAAAATAACACTTTTTCATAACTGTCATATGTGACTATAACCTCTGGCCAATGTACCATCGGAGCTGCTACGAACTGTAACAGATGCTTTCCAAGCTGTAATGTATCCCCTTCCTTGATTACCATTCCGCCTGCTTTATAATCTACGCCAAATAGGTTTTTCATCATCGTGAATGCAGGTGCAGAAGAAACTACAACCGTTTGAGGATATTTTTCTATAAAGCGCTCAATGTTAGCAGAATGGTCTGGTTCCATATGCTGTATAATCAGATAATCCGGCGTTTTTCCTTGCAATGCAGACTCTAAATTTTCCAGCCATGCTTCACCAAAACGTGCATCTACCGTATCCATAACCGCAATCTTATCATCTAGAATAACATAAGAATTATAACTCATACCATTTGGAACAGAATACTGTCCTTCAAACAGGTCTACATCATAATCGTTTACTCCAATGTAACAAATATCCTTGCTGATCACCATGATAACCTCCAATATATTTATAATTTTAACTATTTTCTAAATATGAAGTATTTTTATACTCTTTAAATTTTCTAAAAATACACCATTTCAATTTTAGTATATCATTCTACATATAGAATTTCAACTTAATTTGTGTTTGTATTTATTCCAAAATCCGTGTTTTGTCTTTACAAATCTACCCGATATATTCAAAGATTTATTTTTACAAACAAATACTTGACATATTTTATAGTATTATGTATATTGTTGGTGGTGTCTATCACCATTATATTTTTGCTAGGGGAGCAATTGCTGAGATTGAGTGTATACCACACTCTAACCCTCATAACTTGAATCGGTTAGTACCGACGTAAGGAAGCAGATTTACGACAGGATAGTACTGTCTTGTTGTAATATAGGATTTAGATTTGTCAGATGCATATGGCATATCTATACGCTTTATTGCTTCCTCCTAGAAATCAGGAGGATTTTTTTATGTTTGTAAATCAAATCATCGACCCAGAATGGGGCAATTATTTTTCACTGACTACATGGGGCTATCTTGCACTCATTGTCATCTTATTATGTGTACTTCTTTGTACTGCATTTCGTACCAAAAACCAATCCCTCAGTGTCCGACAGCTTGCATTTTGTGCTATGGCAATGGCTCTTGCTATCGTTACATCTAATTTAAAAATATGGCGTATGCCTATGGGTGGCTCTGTCACTTTATTAAGCATGCTCTTTATCAGTCTGATTGGATACTGGTATGGTCTGCGTACTGGTATACTCACCGCTATTGCCTATGGTCTGCTGCAGCTTATCATAGATCCATATATTATTAGTTTGCCACAGCTTTTCTTTGACTATATCTTTGCGTTTGGTGCATTGGGCTTATCAGGCTTATTCACAAACACGAAGCATGGTCTGTACAAAGGATATCTTGCAAGCATCCTCGGAAGATTTACCTTTACTTTTATTTCAGGAATTGCTTTTTTTGCAGACAGCGCTGCATCTTATCATATGTCTGTACCATTATATTCTTTTTGCTACAATGGCGCATATATTTTTGCAGAAGCTGCCATTACATTTGTCATTCTTTTGCTTCCACCTGTAAAAGATGCCTGCAAACGTATGAAACTACTCGCAGATGCATCATGAAATGTTTAGATGATGTGTTGTGTGTATACTTGCAACGTGTTTTTGTATATTCTGAAATGCGTAATTTTCTAATATAATAAAAAAATAAGTCCGTCAGGAAATTCCTGACGGGCTTGTTAGTTTTTCAATATATGAGATGGAGATACTCCATATTTTTTCTTGAACATTTTGCTGAAATGATATACGTCTTCATAGCCAACCTGAAAAGCTACCTCTTGAATACTTCCTTTCCATCCACTTTCCAAGAGTTCCTTTGCTTTTTCTAAACGAATATCAATCAAATGTCGGATCGGTGTATTTCCTGTTTCTGATTTAAAAATCTTAGATATGTATACTGTGCTTAAATACATATTATCTGCAATTTGGTCCAAAGAAATTTTTTCTGCATAATGATCTTCAAAATATTCCAATATCTTTTCTACAATATATTTTTTATTTACAGATTTAAAAGAATATCCTGTCTTTATTTCTACTGGCTCTGCCTGTTCTCTGAGCAACAGCAACAATACCTGCATTAAATAAGATTTCAGCATAAATGATTTTCCAACACGATATACTGCATTTTCTGCATCAACAGATGCATATATCTTAAATAACTTCTGTCTTAATTCTCCTTGTGTGCATATAACCGGACCACCTTCTGGAATAGGCATCTCATTTGCACCAAGTCCATCTAATGCAATATCGCAAAATCCAATGCTTGCTTCTGTTGTCGGATTATCCGGATTACAGCATATAGACTGATGCTTTACCCCTTGATTAATCAATATAATGTCACCTTCAGATGTATCATATATTTTATCTCCCACATGATACTTTCCTTGTCCTGAAAGCACAAATACAATCTCTGCATAATCATGGCTGTCATATCTTGGACTGTCTGTTGTTCTTGTTACCTTAAAAAAATATAAAAACGTAGGATTAAACTGTTCCATGCCGTCACCCCTCTTTTTCTGCTGCCTGCCAAATCCTTTTTTACAAAAAACCACATATATTCTACAGAATACTACATTTTATTTCAGAAGGCAAGAGACTATTTTATAAACAAGAAAACATTGCATACAAGAAAGGAGTTTTTCTTATAAACGCATAAAAATGCAGACTGCATAATATATGTAGATAAGGGTAACATTCTCGAGAAAGGAAACCATGCATGACGAACTCATGAAATTGTATGGAGAATATTATAATCTGTATATGTCTCAGTATGATTTCTTAAAGTAAGCTTGCCTATTATCCTATAGTTGTATTATAATAATGGCAAAGTGTACATGGTCTTCCAAACACACTTTGTCATTTTTATTGTATCGGTAGGTATGTATAAAACATTTCATTTTATTTGTTTATACCAAAACAAATTTTATGCTTTTATCGTTTTGAACAGCCTAATAGATCATAAGAAAAAGAGGTATATTATGGATTTTGTAAAAATGTTACAGGACAAACATTGTGACTGCGGCATGGTACACAGCTGCAGCATCAAACACATTATCATTGGTTCTGATGTATTACCAAAATATCTTCCTATCCTTGCAGACTACAACAAAATTCTTTTAGTTGCAGACACAAATACTTATGCTATATTCGGCAAACAGGTAGAAGCTGCATTAGCCAACAAGGTAGAACATGTTTTGGTTTACAAGCGTGATGGTCTTCTCGTTCCAAATGAAGAAGCTGTTGCAGAAATGCAGGAAAAATTAACTTCCGAAACAGACCTGATTGTAGGTGTTGGTTCTGGTGTTATTCAGGACTTATGTAAATATGTAAGTTTCCAGGCTAATCTTCCTTACCATATCGTTGCTACCGCTCCTTCTATGGATGGCTATGCATCTAAAGGTGCTGCTATGATTATGGAAAATATGAAGATTACATACAATGCACGCGTTCCAGAAGCAATCATTGGTGACAGTGAAATCTTAAAAGATGCTCCTATGGAAATGATTCAGTCTGGTTATGGTGATATTTTAGGTAAATATTCCTGCTTAAATGACTGGAAGTTAAGCCGCGTAGTCAACAATGAATATTTCTGTCAGTATGTATATGATCTTACTTATGAAATGCTCACAAAGACAAAAGACCTTGGTCCAAAGTTATTAGCAAGAGATGCCGATGCCATTGCTATTTTAATGGAATCTTTAGTAGGCGTTGGTATTGCAATGGCTTATGTTGGAAATTCCAGACCAGCTTCCGGAAGTGAACATCATCTTTCTCACTTCTTTGAAATCACTGGTATTTTAGAAAACGCTCCTTATTTTATGCATGGAACAGACGTTGTATACTCTGCCGTTTATACACAGAAGCTGCGTGAAACCTTATTAAATATGGACGCGCCAAAGGCACACACTATCCCATCCAGAGAAGCTTGGGAAGAAAATATCCGTCGTGTGTACGGTATTGCTGCTGATGGTGTTATCGCATTACAGGATAAATTAGGCTGGTATCAGATTGACCGCTTCTCTGTATACGCAGAGAAATGGAATGAAATCAAAGATGTATTGCGAGAAGTTCCTTCTTCTGAAACATTAACAAATTATGTAGCAAGTATCGGTCTTGATATTACAGAATATGAGCGTTTATATGGTGAAAAGAAAATTCAGGACGCAATTCTTTATGCAAAAGATTTAAAGGATCGTTACACTGTATTATGGATGTATTATGACTTAATGGCATAATGACATCATTCCAAAAAGAAAACAAAAGAAAGAAATAGGTATACTCATGGATATCAGTAAAATCAAAGTAATTGCTTTCGACCTTGATGGCACATTAACTCAGCACAAAACTCCTATGATTCCAGCAAACAAAGCTGCTTTGGAACGTTTAAACGAAAAATACAAATTAATTATGGCAGGTGCCGGTCAGTGCCGCCGTATCTTTAATCAGTTAGAAGGTTTCCCTATCGATATTATTGGAAACTACGGTTTACAGTATGCAAAATATAATCCTGAAACAAAGGACATTGATATCATTCGTGATATGACATTTGACTGTGATAAAGATACCATTGAAAAGAAAGTAACTTATTTCCGCGAAAAATACGGTTTTACTAATTTTGCTGGAAACAGCGTAGAATACCATCCGTCAGGCTGTGTTACTTTTGCTATTCTTGGTACAAAAGCAGTTCAGGAAGATAAACTTGCTTTTGACCCAGACCGTTCTAAACGTCGTGCTTTCTATGATGAAGTTGTAGAAGCGTTTTCTGATTACAACGTATTTGTTGGAGGTTCTTCTTCCTTTGATATGGCTCCAAAGCCTTATAACAAATACTATGCTTTAGATTTATTCTGTAAGGAAAATGGCTACAGCCATGATGAAGTTGTATTCGTTGGTGATGATTATGGACTCGGTGGCAATGATGAATCTGTATACTTATCCGATTTTAATTTTATCTGTATTGATGATTACAGAGACTTCCCTGAAAAGGTAAAAGACTTATTAGCATAATGTTTTATTGCTATAATAAAAATCCTCCTCTTTACTGGATTTCCAATAAGAGGAGGATTTTTTTATTTTATTCGTAATCTAAACATGCTCTCTGGCAAGTATATGGTCTTACATATGTATCTGCCACTGCAACATGGGCTGGATGAGAAGCATATACTTTAATATCTTCTAATGTTTCTAATGTAGTGATTAAAGCAATCTCATGTGTACTGGATGATGCAGTTTCTTTTACAAAATCTACACTGAGAAGTCCTGGAACTTTTCCTACCAGACTTTTTAAGTTTGCTTCCATATCTGCCTTTAAACGAGGCTTGTCTTCAGCCAAAATTTCTTCTTTAAAATTCCACATTACAATATGATGTACCATAACTACTCTCCTTATGATTTGTGTTTATTTGGATATAATCTTATCGTTTACAACGATCTATATAGATTACTCATTCCACATCTTTGCAATTACGTTGTCTTTTACCCACTCGATTGTTGGACCAAGTGCAAATGCCATGATAATTGTTGCAATACCTGCTCTGGAATCTAAAATCCATCCCATAACGATCATGCTGATATCCCATAAAATTCTTACAGTACGGAAAGAACCTTTTCCAAGTTTGCTGTGAATAATATATGGAAGTGCATCGTATGGAGATGTACCAAGATCAGAACCAATATATACTGCAGCTGCAACAACAAATACTGCAAGTGCTGGTACTAAAATAATAGCTCTTACCACTAAAATTTCAAATATAGCAGAAGGAATACATGCATTGATTACCCATGAGAAAAAGTCAAAGCTATATCCTACTAAAAACATATTTGCAAGTGTTCCCCAACCAATCTTATCTTTGGCATATAACCATACAAAGATAAACATGAAAGTATTGGTAAGTGCCTGACAAGTACCTAAAGAGATACCAAGTTTAGAAGCTAAACCTAAATTAAAAATACCACATGGATCTGTACCGAGTGCTGCTTTATTTAAAAATGCAAGACATAAACCCATGATAATAACAGCAATTACAACTACTGCTAATTTTTTCTTATTTACATTTCTGAATTTCATTCGTATTTCCATTCCTTTTCTTATGATTACCTACGATATTGTATCATGGATTTTATAATTGTCAAATATATTTTTCTTTCGCAGTATACAAAAAATCCCGCAGAACTAAGTTCCACGGGATTTTCTTATGCTTGGACACCGTATTATTCGTCATAATACTTATTTATATTTTCGTAATGATTTTTAATTATTCAACGATTGTAGCAACACGGCCTGAACCTACTGTTCTACCGCCTTCACGAATAGCGAATGTAAGACCCTGTTCCATAGCGATTGGGTGGATTAATTCGATAGACATTTCTACGTTATCGCCAGGCATACACATTTCTGTACCAGCTGGTAAGTTACATACACCTGTTACGTCTGTTGTTCTGAAGTAGAACTGTGGACGATAGTTGTTGAAGAATGGAGTATGACGACCACCTTCATCCTTTGTTAAAACGTAAACCTGAGCTGTGAACTTTGTATGGCAAGTTACAGAACCTGGTTTAGCAAGAACCTGACCTCTCTGGATGTCTGTTCTCTGTACACCACGAAGTAATGCACCGATGTTATCACCAGCCTGAGCGTCATCAAGTAACTTACGGAACATTTCGATACCAGTTACTACAGTCTTTCTTGTTTCTTCCTTAATACCAACGATTTCAACTTCGTCGTTTAAGTGAAGTGTACCACGTTCTACTCTACCAGTAGCAACTGTACCACGACCTGTGATTGTGAATACGTCTTCTACAGGCATTAAGAATGGCTTATCTGTAGCACGTTCTGGATCTGGAATATATTCATCAACTGTATCCATAAGTTCCATAATCTTGTCTCCCCAAGGACCCATTGGATCGTTAAGAGCCTGTAAAGCAGAACCTTTGATGATTGGGCAGTCTGTGAAGTCATATTCTTCTAACTGTTCAGAAATTTCCATTTCTACTAATTCAAGTAATTCTTCATCGTCAACCATATCGCACTTGTTCATGAATACAACGATGTAAGGAACACCTACCTGACGGGATAATAAGATGTGCTCTTTTGTCTGAGCCATAACACCGTCTGTAGCAGCTACTACTAAGATAGCACCGTCCATCTGAGCAGCACCAGTGATCATGTTCTTAACGTAGTCAGCATGTCCTGGGCAGTCAACGTGAGCGTAGTGTCTCTTTGCTGTCTGGTATTCAACGTGAGATGTAGAGATTGTGATACCACGTTCTCTTTCTTCTGGAGCCTTATCGATATTTTCGAAATCTACTTTTTCGTTACCTTCAACTCTTTCAGCTAATACTCTTGTGATAGCTGCTGTTAAAGTTGTTTTACCATGGTCAACGTGGCCAATGGTACCAATGTTACAATGTGCTTTGTTACCTCTTTCAAACTTAGCTTTTGCCA
>CAYRIK010000046.1:0-12491 GCA_964424345.1 uncultured Lachnospiraceae bacterium | reverse complement strand
GCTATTTTTTTTGCTTAAAAAAATGAGAAACCTAAACAATCAGGTCTCCCATTTTTATCATACTATTAACCACATCTTAACATTATCTTTTTCCAGAAAAATGCTAATTTTTATATTAAGTTCTATGTATTGTTTTATTTCCGCACATTGGACAAGTTACTTCTATCTTTCCTTTTCCTCTTGGAACACGAATCGTACGACCGCATCCTTTGCATTTAAAGATTTTATAGTCTTTTCGTTGTGACATTTTCACACGAGTCGTTTCCATCCATGTTACAAATTTGCGGTTTTCTTCTCTTCTTGCATAGAGATTTTTAGAACAGATACGAAAGATTGCATAAATCATTGCCCAAAATGATAATATATCCAATAAGCCTGAATGAAACAATATTCCAACAACATAAAGTGCTAACGAAGCATAAACTGTCATCTTTCCAAGGTCATCGAGTCCATTTCTTCCTCTCATAAACATCTGTATTTTCCATTTTAATTGATTCCAAAAATTTTGCATAATGTTTTCCTTTCTTATTACTTATTATCGACAACAAAACAGACATAAAAACTGAAGCCAGCATAAATGAGAACACATCTTTCCTACTCCGTCAGAATATGCCTGATAATCCTGTCCAGCTTGTCTATAAGAAGTAGACGACTGTTTCATAATCTCTAATGTCTGTCTGTAAACAGCATTGTCTGGAGCCATATTTAACGCTGTCTGCATCTGCCCCATTGCTAAACTGCTCTGCCCTGTTTTGTAATTTACGATTGCACTTAAATAATACCATCTATGATTTCTTAATCCACTTACAACACAAGCCAATGCCTGTGATGCATAATAATACTGTCCCATATTAATAAAATCAATGGCCTGACGAATTGCATCAGAATCTCCAGCCTGTGCAGTCGGATTTGGAATATTTGCAGTCCTTTGATATCTGCCAAATCCAAACATATCTTCAAAATCATAATATTGATAACTTCCGCCATACGCATTACGATTTGTATTATAATAAGAACCTTGTCCTGCATAACCATTTGTCTGCTGATGGGCATATTTTTCCGGATTATTCAGCATATCATAAGCTTCATTGACTTCGTTCATTTTGGCTGCTGCCACTGGATCGTCAGGATTTAAATCTGGATGATATTGTTTTGCTTTGGCACGATACGCCTTTTTGATTTCTTCCTTACTTGCGTCCCGACTTACACCAAGCACTTTATATGGATCACTTACCACGTTTTTTCTGTTCCTTTCCTATTTTTTCATAGTATTGCTGCCATACGCCTCCATATAGGATATTGCGAAGCAAATGTTCATCCTGTGTAATAGGAAGTCTTTCAAATTCTACTGTAGCATCACCGATTGCCATTTCCAACAAATCCTGCACTTCTTCTGGTCTTTTATTCAACTTTACAAGCGGATTATAATTGCTCTTTTTCAAATCTTTTTCATAATCCATTGCTGCATCCATCAAATAGATAAAACGGCCCAATTCATAACCAAATGTTCTTAAATAATCGCTCCAGAAATCTTCCTTATATACAAACACCTCACTCAACAGCATTCCAGCATAATTAATTGCATCGTCTACAGAATTGGTATGATCCTTTTCTGCAATACTTTGCTTCCAAATGCTTTGTTCAATGCTCTCACACTGTCTTGGATATTTTTCTTTTATTTTATAATAACTCTTTTTGAGCAGCTGTCCATATTTTTGACTAATCCATTTTCGTTCATCATTCCAGTCATCCAAACATTTATAGTAAGTCAATACGATTGTCATAGCCGCTGCATAATCGATATATTCATTTTCTATAACAGGTCGCTCTTTGAAACCATGAAAAACGCATTTACAGCTTTTTTGTTCTTCCGTTGGTTCATACAATGCGGAAAGAAACAATGCCAAAAATGTCATATCATAATTTAAGGTAATTCTCTCTAATTGCCCATAATCTCTTTCCAACGCTTTGCACAGTCCACAATAAAAGCCCTGATATCGGGCCAATTCTTCCTGCGACATACACTCCTTATTTGCTATGACATATCCAAACACACTTCCTCATTCCTTTCCGTCTTTTCCTCATTACATATATAATGATTATAGCCCTATCCAATTCCATATACAACTAACAAAAAATGAATATTCATAAAGTTTTCATTAACTGCGTACCTTATAACACCATATTTTACTAAAAAACAAGTAATTTCCCAGTATAAAATAAAAAGGACTGAGTCCGGTACAATACCAGATTCAGTCCAGTTCTATATATTTATTTTATTATTCGTTCTGTGCAATATCTCTTGCTACATATACACCACTTGCAGAAGCATGTGACAGAGAGTGTGTAATACCACTGCCGTCACCGATGATATATAAACCAGGATACTGTGTCTGTAAGTGCTCATCTACTGCAACTTCCATGTTGTAGAACTTAACTTCTACACCATATAATAATGTATCATCATTTGCTGTACCAGGAGCAATCTTATCAAGAGCATAAATCATTTCGATAATATCGTCTAAGATACGCTTTGGTAATACAAGGCTTAAGTCACCAGGTGTTGCATGAAGTGTTGGTGTTGTGAAAGATTCATCAATACGGTTCTGATTACTTCTCTGACCACGAATCAAATCACCAAAACGCTGTACGATAACACCACCGCCAAGCATATTGCTTAATCTTGCAATACTTTCACCATAACCATTGGAATCTTTAAATGGCTCTGAGAAATGCTTTGCAACTAAAAGTGCAAAGTTTGTATTGTTTGTCTGCTTTTCAGGATCTTCATAGCTATGTCCGTTTACAGTTACAATACCATTTGTATTTTCATTTACAACCGCACCCTTTGGATTCATACAGAATGTACGAACTAAATCGCCATATTTCTGAGTACGGAATACAATCTTACTTTCGTATAATTCATCTGTTAAATGAGAGAAGATTTCTGCTGGAAGTTCTACTCGTACACCGATATCTACACGATTAGACTTTGTCTCGATACCAAGATCATGACAAACATCTTCCATCCACTTGCTGCCGCTTCGGCCAACAGATACGATACACTTTTCACCAACGTACTGTGTACCCTTGCAAGATACCTGATATTTTCCGTCTACTACTTCAATCTTATCTACTGGTGAATCAAAATAGAAATCTACTCTATCTTTCAAATATTCATAAATGTTTTCTAATACTACGTAGTTGATATCTGTTCCAAGATGACGTACAGAAGCATCTAACAAATGTAAATCGTTCTGTGTGCAAAGTTTTTTGAACTTTGTACCTGCTGTAGAATACAATTTTGTACCCTCACCGCCATGCTTCATATTGATTTCATCTACATAACGCATCAGATCTAAAGCCTGTTTCTTGCCGATGTATTCATACAATGTACCACCAAAATCATTTGTGATATTGTACTTACCATCAGAGAATGCACCTGCACCACCAAAACCACTCATGATAGAGCAGCTCTTACAGCGAATGCAAGATTTAATCTTTTCTCCATCAATTGGGCAATGACGCTTGTTTAATGCGTGACCTGCCTCCATAACTGCAACTTTAAGTTCCGGCTTTAACTGTACTAATTCATAAGCGGAGAAAATACCCCCTGGACCGGCACCGATAATAATAACATCATATAACATCTCTCGTCCTCCATGTGTCATTTGTCAATTCAATGTCTTGTCTTGCAATTTATTCTACTCTATTTTTAAAAATTTATCAATAGACTTAACAAGTATTTCCAATTTCTTTTAAATTATTCTTTTCCTAATCTGTAAGTCGCAGTCATAATAGGCTTTATCACTTGCAATCTGCTATTTTCTAATGCTAAACTATCATTATCTTTATAAATTATGGAGTAAAAATATGAATTACACATACCTACTTCGATGCAGTGATGATACCCTTTACTGCGGATGGACAAACGATTTACCAAAACGCCTTGCAAATCACAATGCTGGCAAAGGAGCAAAATATACGCGCAGCCGTACGCCGGTTGTACTCGTTTATTATGAAATTTTTGAAACAAAACAAGAAGCAATGAAAAGAGAAGCTGCCATCAAGAAGCTCTCCCGAAAAGAAAAACTTGCCTTGATCGCAGCTTTTGATGCTACAAATATCACTATTAACGATAAATAATATATTTACAGATTGGATTACCTTTAGAGGAAAATTTTTCTTCGTATTCAGTCATTACGTTTCCTGCACAAAGCACTTCATCTGCATGAAGATCATATGTAATCACTTCTGCCTTCCAACCTGCTGGCTCTAATTCTTCTACAGCAAAATCAAACAGATCACGATTGTCTGTCTTAAAGCTCAATCTTCCTTCTGGTTTTAAAATCTGGTCAAATCTTGCTAAAAACTGTCTGCTTGGAAGTCTTCTCTTTGCATGACGATCCTTTGGCCATGGATCAGAGAAGTTTAAGTAAATATGATCTACTTCACCTTTTTCAAATACATCTGGTAAAATTCTTGCATCAACGCAGAGGAATTTTAAATTTGGCAATGGATCTGCTTCCATTTTCTGCAACGCTCTGAGCAATACACTGCTGTACATTTCAATTCCAATATAATTGATTTCTGGATGCAGTGCAGCCATCTCATGCAAAAATCTTCCTTTACCCATACCAACTTCAATGTGAAGTTCTCCTTCTTGGTCAAACGCCTCTTTCCAACGTCCCTTCCATTCTGTTGGCTCCTGAATTACATATTCATTTGATGCAATCACATCTTTTGCACCTGTTATATTTCTTAATCGCATATACTTACTCCAAATTTCTTATTTTCTTTGCATATTCCGTTATATTTTACTCTATTTTTCACATGCTGAAAAGTGGCAATTATTAAGATATACAAAATTTTTTATGGTTTTCCCAAAAAGCCTTTGATTTTTACTCATTTTAGTGTACGATAACAGTACTGAACTTTTCAAGGAGATTTTTCATGACCTTTATTCATAAATTTTTATATCATATTCGTAAGCAAGCTGCGGTAATGATGATTTCAGCACTTACCTTTTCACAAATCATCGTACCTGTGGAAGCTGCTCATGTAGCAGAAGCGGTTACAAGCTCTGCATTAGATACAAACTGGCCAACAGGCCCTTCCGTTACAAGTGAAACAGCTATTTTAATAGAAGCCTCTACCGGAACAATCCTATACGAAAAAAATGCACATCAGCAAATGTATCCGGCAAGTATCACCAAAATATTAACCACTTTGATTGCTTATGAAACAAGTGATTTAGATGAACAAGTTACGTTCACACAAGCAACATTAGACACCATTCCATATGACTCCAGCCGTATTTGGGTAGACCGCGGTAATTACATGGATATGGAAGACTGTCTTGCTGCGATTTTGATTATGTCTGCCAATGATGTTGCTGCCGGTGTTGCTGAACATATCGGAGGCACTTTGGATGATTTTGCTGACATCATGAATGAACGAGCCAAAGAACTGGGCTGCTTAAACAGTCATTTTGTCAATGCACATGGCTACCATGACCCTAACCATTATACTACCGCTTATGATATGGCTCAAATCGGACGTGCCTTTTTCGATGTAGATTTATTATGTACTCTTTCAAGAGAACGTAATTTCAAACATGGTCCAACTGATGGTCAGCCAAAAGCAATCAATGAATTTAATACGAACAAACTGCTTGCAACAAGATCTTATGAATACGAATATCTTGTTGGTGCTAAAACCGGATATACATCTGATGCTGGACAAACACTCGTCAGCTGTGCACAAAAAGACGGTATGAAACTCATCTGTGTTGTTATGAATGCCGTTTCTCCAAACCAATATAAAGATACGATTTCTTTATTTGATTTTGGTTTCAGTAATTTTACAACTGCCAATATTTCTGAACATGATGATACTTATGTAAGTGCTGACACTTCTTATGGTGCAAATGTAGTCGATGTTTTAGGAGATTCCACTCCTCTATTGTCTATGAATACAGACTCTATTATCGTACTTCCAAAATCTGCATCCTTTGCTGATACTACCAGCTATATCACTACAGATGCAGATGATGAAAGCTGTATGGCAGTTGCTCACTATCAATATGGAACACATGATATCGGAACAGCTCAGATTTATGTGACAACAGGACATGAAACAATCGTATCTGATCCTGAACAGATAACTGGCACAGAAACTGCACCAATAGAACCGATTGAACAACCTTCAGAAGCACCTGTTGATGTAGAAATTGTTAAAAAGACACTCATTCCGCCTGTTGTATGGTATGTGATACTTGGTGTTTTCGTCTGTACTTTATTGATTACAATATATCGTATATATATGAAAGCTGCCCGTTCCAAAGCAGCTGCCCGCAGACGACGTACTGCTGGCTCTGGTGCAAGACCATCTTCACCAAACATATTCCACTTGCTTTTTATCGGCTTTGCACAATTATTACAAGGACTCTGGTATATGATCATTGGTCGATTTACATCTGCCAACAAACGAAAACGTTATAAAAAACGTGGTTCTGCAAGTGTGATGTCACATCATGACCGTTCCAGAAATGTAAAAATCGATACCGACTTACGTGCCGGACGTGCTCCTTCCAAAGAATATTATAAAAACAGCACTCCTAACAAACCTAAAAATGTCACATTCCATGACTTAAATACACCTAAAAAATAGTTTCTTTCGCTAGAAACTCCAAAAAAAGAACCGTTGCATTTATGATATCTTATCACAAATGCAACGGTTCTTCTATTTCAACAAGTTTTCCTCTCGTTTTTTGTCACTTTTATACAATCTACGTTCCTTGATTTTCTGAGCTTCTTCTCCTGTGACAGGTTTTGTCGTCTTAACAGCAAAATAATGCCCTTCATGATCTCTTCGAATTCGGCTTTTTCCTTTCATAAAACCATGTTCTGCACATTTGGCAATCGTATAATAATGCTTGCCATTATTTGGTGTATACCATGGAATCTCCTTATGAAGTGCCTTTTCACAAAAAACACAGCGTATACAAGCGATATTTTTATCAGCTAAAAGCTCTGTTTTTTCGTTGTAGCCTTTAGAAATAAATTTTGTATACGTATCAAATTTCCATAAAATCTGATCTTTTTTCGTTGCTGGAATACGATACGTATCAAATGAAATCATTCTACATAACTTCAAATTTATGATTTTCTGCATAATTTTGGCAGTATAATATGCATCTGCATATGCACGATGAAATGGTACTTCCTCCTGAAGCAAAGATTCTTCTTCTACAGCATGAGAAAGTGACACTCTCAGCTTATGATTTCCTTTATACATTCCATACAACTTTTGTACATCATAAAACTTCATCGGTCCGTGGCTGATTGGCGGCAGCTCATAATAATCCATATTTTTTTGTATTTCACTTAAATCCTGAACGCCCCAGATGCAAAAAATATAGTCTTCTCCACACCAATCCAGAAATTCCTGTATTACAACAGGAAATACTCTGGCATCCTTGATGTCATCCATATTCAGATGTACCAGTTCTTCTGTAATTTTATGCATGCTGTCATAAATCTGTGGTCTTACAAGACTTTGATACTCATCCACCATCTGAAAATGCTCATTCAGTTTTACTGCCCCAATTTCAATAATCTCAAAGGAAGGAACACCTGATTGCTTTTGCTCTCCTTGATTCCATTCCACGTCCAATACAATATAATCCATACTAATCCTATAAATTTTTAATCCATGTCTGTACTAAATTTACCCAGGACTGACATTCTTCCTGAAGACCCCAGCCACTTTCACACTGAGTTGTCCAGTCTGCCAGAGCAAGTCCATGCTGTCCTGCTGGATAAATATGTAATTCAAAAGGAATATTCTGCTTTCTTAATGCATTTGCAAATAACAATGAGTTTTCAACAGGAACCATCTGGTCTGCAAATGTATGCCAGATAAAGCACTTTGGAGTAAATTCATTTACCTGATTTTCTAAACTTACTCTTTCTAATAATTCTTCATAACGGTCGCCGCATAAATGCTCGATAGATGGCTTGTTTGCAAATTCTCCGCTTGTAATAACAGGATAGCACAATACCAATCCGTTTGGTCTTAACACTTCTTTATCTTCAATGTGAAGGCTTTCTGCTACAAAATCTTCATGCCAGAAACAACCATAGCTTGCAATCGCATGACCGCCTGCACTGCTTCCGCACAATAAAATCTTATTTGGATCAATGTTCCATTCTTTTGCATGGCTTCTTACAATGCTTACTGCCTGTGCAATTTCCAAAATCTGAGTTGGATATGTTGCTGGAGTTACAGAATATTTTAAAACAACTGCCTGATATCCCATAGAATTAAAACGAACTGCCATTGCTTCGCCTTCTCTCTCCATGGATAAGTTTACATATCCTCCGCCTGGTAAAATGATAACACAAGGTCTTTCTTTTGCCATTGTGCTTTGTACACATGATACAATGTATGTAGTGAGTTCTCTTTCTTCTAAAGAACCTTCCTGCTTAATCTCAAATTTTTCATATAACATAATCGTTTCCTCGTATTTCTTTTTATAAGAAGTCTTCTTGTCTTTGCAAGACTCCTGTATCATCTTATAATATCTTTTCCAAAAATGCAACCGCCTGCAAGAATACCTTGTAATTTTCCGTACTATATACAATAATGGTCATATATCTTTTTACAAACTCGTAACTGGAGGCCATCTATGAAATTATTATTAACCGCATTTGACCCATTTGGTGGTCAAACAATCAATCCTGCATTAGAAGCTGTGAAACTTGTAGCATCTCAAATAGAAGATATTTCTGTTATAAAATTAGAAATACCGACTGTATTTGATATTTCTATTGAACGACTGTGTGAAGCGATAGCATTACATAAACCAGATGCCGTACTTTGTGTTGGACAGGCTGGCGGCCGAAAAGCAATTACACCTGAACGAATTGCAATCAATATAGATGATGCCGGCATTCCAGACAATGCCGGAAATCAACCAATTGACCGCACAATCCGCGAGGACGGCGAAAACGCTTATTTTGCAACGCTTCCAATCAAAGCAATGGTATCCAATATAAGAGAAGCCGGCATTCCTGCCCAAGTGAGCAATTCTGCCGGAACTTTTGTATGCAATCATCTTATGTATGGTCTGCTTTACACATTAAACAAACACTATCCTGCTGCCAAAGGTGGCTTTGTACATGTACCATACATCCCACAGCAAGTTACAGATTCTACTGTTCCAAGTATGGAACTTACAGACATCGTTCGCGGTTTAGAATGTGCCATTCGTGCTATTGCAACACATTCTGCTGACATACAAACGATTGAAGGAACCCTACACTAATTACAACCAGATACCAAAATAATAGAGCATTGCGAAATAACAAGCTATTTCACAATGCTCTATATCATGCTTACATATTCTCTAATACGCTCATCAGATAATCTGCAAATTCTCTTCCTGTCGCACCATCTGAATGTCCTGTCATAACGACTTTATTCTCTACTTCTGTACAGAAATGTAATGCCTTGCTAAGCTTATCTGCTTTTTCTACAAAGCCGATATGACGAAGCAGCATTTCAGAAGCCTTAATCATACTTGTTGGATTTGCATAGCAGCCACGTCCTGTTTCAATCATACGAGGTGCAGAACCATGGATTGCTTCAAACATCGCATATTTATCTCCGAGGTTTGCACTTCCTGCAGTACCTACACCACCCTGAAGCTGTGCTGCTTCATCTGTAATGATATCACCGTACAAGTTTGGAAGTAAAATAACTTGGAATTTGCTGCGAACACGTTCATTTACTAAGTTTGCAGTCATAATATCGATATAGTATTCTTCTACTGTAATACCTGGATAATCTTTTGCAACTTCGTGACAAATTTCAGAGAACTTACCATCTGTCTTTTTCATAATGTTTGCCTTTGTTACGATTGTTACATGTGTCTTTCCGTTATTTTTTGCATATTCAAATGCTGCTCTTGCAATTCGCTTTGTTCCTGCATTTGTTGTTACCTTAAAGTCAAATGCCAATGTATCTGGAATTTCTACACCACGACTGCCAAGTACATACTCTCCTTCTGTATTCTCTCTGAAGAATGTCCAATCGATATTTTCTTCTGGAATACATACTGGACGTACATTTGCATACAAATCTAATTCACGACGCATTGCTACGTTTGCACTTTCTAATGTACCGCCTTTTAATGTTGTTGTAGGTCCTTTTAATACAACATTACAAGCCTTAATCTCTGCTAATACATCATCTGGAATTGCTTTGTTATGTGCAATTCGATTTTCGATTGTAAGTCCTTCAATTGTGCGAATTTCTACTTTGCCTGCTGCAATTTCATCTTTTAAGATAAATGCCAATACACGTTCTGCTTCTGCTGAAATTACAGGGCCGATTCCGTCACCACCGCAAACACCGATTACAATTTTATCTAATTTTGTATAATCTGTTACTTCATGTTCGTTTTCCATTTTTCTCTGACGAGCAATCTGCTCTGTCAAAAGTGTACGAAACTGTTCTACTGCGCTATCAATATATTTTTCCATGACTTAACCTCTCTTTGTATACGGAAGTAATCCGCCTGCTTTTAAAATCTGCTTCTGTCTTTCAGTAAAGCTGCATACTAATGTAAATGTTTCACCAGTTGTTTCATCTAATAAAGTAATCTCTCCTGATTCCATACCTGCAAATACGTTTTTCATTGTCAGCTTGTCACCCTGAGAAACTTTATCATAATCTTCTG
The DNA here is from genome assembly GCA_964424345.1 of uncultured Lachnospiraceae bacterium. Lineage (GTDB taxonomy): Bacteria > Bacillota > Clostridia > Lachnospirales > Lachnospiraceae > RGIG6307. The sequence goes on along the minus strand of CAYRIK010000046.1, from coordinate 1,744 downwards.
GATTTTTAAATGTTAAAGGCATAATGCCTGCATTGATTAAGTTTGCAATGTGAATACGTGCAAAGCTCTTTGTGATAACCGCGCGGATTCCAAGATACATTGGAACTAATGCTGCATGCTCACGAGAAGAACCCTGACCATAGTTGCTTCCACCTACGATAATACTGCTTCCTAATTCCTTTGCTCTGTCAGGGAATGTTGTATCACATACGCCAAAACAGAATTTAGATAAATATGGAATATTGGAACGGTATGGTAAAATCTTACTGCCTGCTGGCATAATGTGGTCTGTTGTAATATTATCTCCAACTTTTAATACCAATTCTGCACTTAATGTATCTTCCTGTGGCTTAGAAACAGGAAATGGCTTGATATTTGGTCCACGCAATACTTCTACTTCATCTGCTCTTTCTTCAGATGCTGGAGGAAGAATTGCATTATCATTGATTTTAAAAGCTTCCGGCATAGAAATCTCTGGCATTTCTCCTAACATTCTTGGGTCTGTAATCTCACCTGTAAGAGCTGCTGCAACTGCTGTTTCTGGAGAAACAAGATAAACCTTTGCATCTGCTGTACCGCTTCTTCCTTCAAAATTACGGTTGAAGGTACGAAGTGAAACACCTGCTGAATTTGGTGAAAATCCCATACCGATACATGGACCGCATGCACATTCTAATACACGAGCACCAGATGCGATAATATCACTTAACGCACCGCAATCAGCTAACATTGCCAACACCTGCTTAGAACCTGGAGAAATAGAAAGGCTGACAGAAGGATCGATTGTTTTTCCTTTTAATAAAGCAGCTACCTTCAACATATCCATTAAAGAAGAGTTTGTACAAGAGCCGATACATACCTGATCTACTTTTACACCCTTTAAAGAAGAAACTGCAACAATATTATCAGGGCTGTGTGGACAAGCAATCAATGGAGTTAATTCATCTAAGTTAATGTCAATAATGCGATCATATTCTGCATCTGCATCGCTTTCTAAAGCAACGTAATCTTCTTCTCTGCCTTCTGCCTTTAAAAATGCTCTTGTCACTTCATCAGAAGGGAAAATAGAAGTTGTTGCACCTAACTCTGTACCCATATTTGTGATAGTTGCTCGTTCTGGAACAGAAAGATATTTAATACCTTCTCCGCCCCACTCAATAATCGCACCAACACCGCCTTTTACAGAAAGGATACGAAGTAATTCTAAGCTGATATCTTTTGCTGTTACAAATGGCTTTAATGTTCCAGTTACGTTTACTTTAAACATTTTTGGCATTGTAATATAATAAGCACCGCCGCCCATTGCTACAGCAACGTCCATACCGCCTGCACCCATTGCAAGCATACCGATACCGCCGCCTGTTGGTGTATGACTGTCAGAACCAATCAATGTCTTTCCAGGCTTTCCGAAACGCTCTAAATGAACCTGATGGCAAATACCATTACCAGGTCTTGAAAAATAAATACCATGTTTTTCACATACAGACTGGATATATCTATGGTCATCTGCATTTTCAAAACCAGACTGTAATGTATTATGATCGATATACGCTACACTTCGTTCTGTCTTTACTCGGTCTAATCCCATTGCTTCAAATTCCAGATATGCCATTGTTCCAGTAGCATCCTGTGTCAATGTCTGGTCAATCTTTAAAGCAACTTCACTTCCAACCGTCATATCTCCGCTGAGCAAATGTTCTTTTATAATTTTTTGTGCAATCGTTAAACCCATGTCTAATTTTCC
>CAYRIK010000045.1:0-13331 GCA_964424345.1 uncultured Lachnospiraceae bacterium | reverse complement strand
TATGCGCGAGTGGCTCAGCGGTGGAGCACCTCCTTGCCAAGGAGGGGGTCGCGGGTTCGATCCCCGTCTCGCGCTTCTTTTATTTTTCGCGGAAGCCTTTAGAGGTTTCCGCTTTTTTTATACACAATAAAAGCTTTTATATACTAGAAAATGAATAATTTCCTAGTATATAAAAAAGCTATTGCACAACGGTTCCCCATTTTGCAATAGCTTCTCTTCTATTTTTTCTTATAAAATATGAACGCCTTTTTCTCTTGCAGCTTCTGCTACCCCTTCTGGCCAAACAGAAGACTGTACCTCTCCAATATGTGCTCTTTGCATAAAGAACATACAAATACGGCTTTGTCCAATACCGCCGCCGATTGTATATGGTAATTCTCCACGCAATACTGCTTGATGATATGGAAGTTTTGCTCTATCTTCACAGCCTGAAATAGAAAGCTGACGAGCCAAAGATTCTTCATCTACACGAATACCCATACTGGATAATTCCAAAGAAATGTCTAAAACAGGATAATATACTAAAATATCTCCGTTTAATTCCCAGTCATCATAATCAGGTGCACGTCCGTCGTGTCTTTGTCCAGAACCTAATGCTCCGCCAATCTTCATTAAAAATACAGCACCCTTTTCTCTTGTGATAAGATTTTCGCGTTCTTTCGCTGTCTTATCCGGCCAACGATCTTCTAATTCCTGTGTTGTTACAAACGCAATCTCATTTGGCAGAAACGGATCGATAAAATGATATTTTCCGCAAATATAATACTCTGTCTGTTTCATTGCCATATAAATACGAAATACTGTTTCTTTTAACGTATCTTCATTACGTTCACTCTTATCAATGATTTTTTCCCAATCCCACTGATCTACATAAATAGAATGAATATTGTCAGTTTCTTCATCTCGACGGATTGCTGTCATATCTGTATACAGCCCTTCTCCCATCTGAAATCCATACGTTCCAAGTGCCATACGCTTCCACTTTGCAAGAGAATGAACGATTTCTACAATCGCATCATCCTGCTCTTTTACGCCGAATGCAACCGGACGTTCTACCCCATTCAAATTATCATTCAAACCAGATTCTGGTTTTACAAAAAGCGGTGCAGAAACTCGTGTCAGTTTCAACGCATCTGATAATGCACGTTCAAAGTAGTCTTTTACCTCTTTGATTGCTTTTTGTGTTTCTTTAATTGTCTGAGGGCTTTTATAGCCTTCAGGAATATATAACTTTTCCATATACTCCTCTCCTTTATAATAAGCTAACAAGCTTTTTTTGTTCTTTTTCCTGCCACCTTCGCAATGGCTACTGCACCAACCAATAACAATGTACCACATATAAATGGAACAATTGGATTTTTCACAAATCCTGCAACCAAATAAGAAACAACAGAAACTGCTGCTACTAACATTGCATACGGAATCTGTGTAGATACATGTGCCATATGTTGGCATCTTGCTCCTGCACTTGCCATAATCGTTGTATCAGAAATTGGAGAACAATGGTCTCCGCAAACCGCACCTGCCATACATGCAGACATGGAAATAATCATCATTTCATAATTTGTTGTCTGGAATACTGCTACTACGATTGGAATCAAAATACCAAATGTACCCCAGGAAGTACCTGTTGCAAATGCCAAAAATGCTGCAACTACGAAAATAACCATTGGTAAAAAGATAGTAAGATGTTCTGCATAATTTACAATTATATGCTCAACAAATACAGCTGCTCCTAAAGAATCTGTCATTGCCTTTAAAGTCCATGCTAATGTTAAAATCAACATAGCCGGAACCATAGCGTGAAATCCCTCTGGAAGCGCTTCCATACACTTTTGAAAGCTTAATTTCCCTCTTAAAACATAAAACAGCATTGTGATAACAATTGCTGCAAAAGAGCCTAATACAAGCCCCAAAGAAGCATTACACTCTGCAAATGCAGTCACAAAATCAACCCCTGCAAAAAAACCGCCTGTATAAATCATGCCTATAATACAGCATACAATCAATACAAAAATCGGAAATACAAGATCAACTACTGTTCCATTTTTACGTTCTTCTTTCTCTTCCTCTTCTTCATGCACCTCATGATCAGAAAACAAATCTCCATTTAATGCATTTTGTTCATGCACTTTCATAGGACCAAAATCTGTCTTCATTATAATAAGAAGTACCATCATTAAAATAGAAAACAACGCATAATAATTATATGGTATAGACTTCAAAAATAATGCCAGTCCATTTTCCCCTTCTACAAATCCGGATGCCGCTGCTGCCCAAGATGAAATTGGGGAAATAATGCAGACAGGTGCCGCCGTAGAGTCAATCAAATATGCCAACTTTGCTCTCGATATTTTATGTTTATCTGTTACAGGACGCATAACACTTCCGACTGTAAGACAATTAAAATAATCATCAATAAAAATCAAAACGCCCAAAAGCATTGTACAAAACATCGCCCCTGCTCTTGTTTTAATATGTGTTCCTGCCCATTCTCCAAAAGCCTTAGAACCGCCAGCTTCATTGATCATGGCTACCATCATTCCTAAAAATACAAGAAATACCAAAATTCCGACATTCCATGTATCTGATAATACCGAAATCACACCGCCTTCAAAAATATGCGTCATCATTCCTTCAAAGCGAAACTGGGAGTACAACAGACCACCTATCACTACACCTGCAAACAAAGAACTGTACACTTCCTTTGTAATCAAAGCCAATGCAATAGCAAGGATTGGTGGAAGTAGCGCCCAGCCTGTAGCATACACTTCTATTCCAACAGTAAAATATGCCGTTATCGCTACGATAACGAGTATCAATATAGGTAATATTACTTTTTTCTTCATCGTTCCTCCATATATCTGTAAATCGTTACAATATTATCACCCCTGCATCATTTTGTAAAGAAACAATGTTTATACAAAATCCTCATAAAGTATTTTATACATAGGAAATTGTTCATTTCCCAATACACAAAAAACGAAGCAGACTCCCGAAAGAATCTGCTTCGCTTTTTCATAAAAACAAGAAAGGAGAAAATATATTGAAACCTAAAAATAGGATAATTTGTAGTCGAAGCTGCTGCGATGTCAGTGGCCACAGTTCATTGAGCAACTTCATTTGATATATTTAATATACAACATAATTGTGACAACATTTTGTCCTTTTTCAAAAGAAACCATAAACTTTCTTAGAAATCTCTTAACAAACCATTTTCTTTTTTTACCAATATTTTTGTAATTTCTAATCAAAAAAAATATTGCATCTAGACAATTATTATTGTATTATGTAATAGGTTTTTATGCCCAATTTTTGAAAGGAAGTGTACAATTATGGAAAGAAGAGTTGGTACAATTTCAAGGGGTATTCGTTGCCCTATCATTCGTGAGGGAGATGACCTTGTATCTATCACAGTTGACAGTGTTTTAGGTGCTGCCGAAAGCGAAGGTTTTGAACTCAGAGACAGAGATATTATCGCATTAACAGAATCTATCGTTGCTCGTGCACAGGGTAACTATGCTTCTGTAGAAGACATTGCAGCAGACGTAAAAGCAAAATTAGGCGGAGAAACAGTTGGTGTTATTTTCCCTATCTTATCTCGTAACCGTTTTGCAATCAACTTAAAAGGTATTGCAATGGGATGCAAAAAGGTTGTTTTAATGCTCAGCTACCCAAGCGATGAAGTGGGCAATGCATTAATTACCTTAGATCAGTTAGATGAAGCCGGCATCAATCCTTACTCTGATGTCTTAACTTTAGAAAAATATCGTGAATTATTCGGCGAAAACAAGCATGAGTTCACAGGTGTTGACTATGTAGAATACTACTCTAGCATCATCAAAGATGCTGGTGCTGAAGTAGAAGTTGTATTTGCTAACAATGCAAAGACAATCTTAAATTACACAGACTGCATCATTAACTGTGACATTCATACAAGAGTTCGTACTAAGAGAATCTTATTGGCTGCTGGTGCAAAAGTTGTATGCGGTTTAGATGATCTTATGAATGCTCCTGTAAACGGAAGCGGCTATAATGCAAAATATGGTTTACTTGGTTCTAACAAGTCTACAGAAGACACGATCAAGTTATTCCCACAGGATTGTCAGGATTTAGTAGAACGTATTCAGGAAGTTATTCTTGAAAAGACTGGCAAGCACGTAGAAGTTATGGTTTACGGCGATGGTGCTTTCAAAGATCCTCAGGGCAAGATTTGGGAATTAGCAGATCCAGTTGTATCTCCTGCATTTACATCTGGTCTTATTGGTACTCCAAACGAATTAAAATTAAAATATTTAGCAGATAACGATTTTGCAAACTTAAGTGGTGCAGAATTAAAAGAAGCTATTTCTAAGAGCATCAAAGAAAAAGACAGCAATTTAGTTGGCAACATGGCATCTCAGGGTACAACACCTAGACAGTTGACAGACTTAATCGGTTCTTTATGTGACCTTACAAGTGGTTCTGGTGATAAGGGTACTCCTATCATCTTCATTCAGGGTTACTTTGATAACTACACAGTAGAATAATCATTCATGATTAACTCATAAAAAAAGGAACGTGTGAATTTCTCACACGCTCCTTTTTTTATTAGAAAATTCTTTCTAAATTTATGGTTCATCTACAATTCCGATAAACACCGGTGTCTTACTTTCCAAATCCATAATCATATATAAAAATGGTTCATCAAAATATACATCGATTGGTTTTTTTGCGTCACTTATTTCTGCTGTAGATTCTATCACAACTGCTGTTACAGCAGCAGCTTCTGTACCTTCTTCGTCCAATTTTACGATTGCTTTCTGACGCACACTTCCTACAAAAAGATATCCAGTTTGACTTACGCCAATGCCTGTAAGATTTGCCATATTTTTATCAAATACTTTTTGTAGTCCCATCTGCTTTAGTGATTCATTTAATTTCACATCCATTTCTATTTCAAATTTTGGAAGTCGAATATTTACAAGTGTTTCTTTGGCATCATCTAAAAGTGTTTCTAACTTCTGCTGGGTAAGATTTTCATACATCTCGCGCACTGTTTTTCCATTTTCAGGTTTTAATGCTACCAATCCCATACTGCCATCTCGATATTTTAATATAACACCTTGTGCATCTTCACTTTGGAAATATGGTAAGTTCCATTCTTTTCCCTGCATCATCTCTACTTCCTTTGTAGTTCCATCTTCCAGTGAAAAAGTTCGTTCTCTCGTTTGTTGTTTATCAAATTTATGATTCCATTTACCTTTAAAGTATACGGTATTACACAATACCATTTGCTCTGTTGCTTCTAAGTTTTTAGTCAAAAAATTTTTTATCAGACTGTGTGTATGTTTCTCTATCCAATCATTGATATCTTTTCTTGCAGCATTAGAAGAAAGCTCTGTCTGGAATATTTCTGCCATATACAAACTGCCAACATCATTAAGCCAATTTTGTTCTGCTTCCAAAGCTGTATCAAGCCACGCAGAATTTGCAAGTTCCAATGCATTATCGCCTTTTGTATCCTGCAGCCATGTCGGCATAATTTCCAACAGATTTTTAGAAAGTTCCTGTGCATCTTTTCCAAGTACAAGTTCAAACTCTGTAAGTGTATCTTCTTTTGCCCCAAGTTCTACCATGCCAAGTGCCAAATATGCAGAAACGGGAGACAATACTGGATTTTTTTGCTCAATATTTTGGTCAAATAACGCATAAGAAAAATGCCATAAGGAATCTTCTACGCTAACAAGATCCTCTTTTTCTGTCACTTCTGTATTTTTTAGCACTTCACTTGTCTTACTATCCTCTTTTTTTGTGTTCTGTGGTGTTAAATTTTTTGTTTTGCTTCCACAAGCACAACAAATACAACATATACCTAATACAATTGCTGCTATTTTCGCTTTCATTTTTCCTGCCCCTTTCTTCATATTGCATTATTTTTCTAATTTATAATCCGCTACATCTTGATAGAAAAACCAACCACTTTCTCGTTCTTCTCCCATTTTTTCATCAATTGGAGTAACATAACAGGTTATTTCCTCATTTGTCGGAAACTGTTCTACCTTTTTCTTTAAAGAATCCAATGTCATGATTGGCACATAAATACGACACCTATCTCCTACCTGCAGTTCTTTTATAGATGCTTTTGTAATTTCTATCGTTATGACTGCAAAATAACATTCCTCTTCTTCCTCTAATTGATAAAGTGTTCTCTCCACAATCATTCCTGTCAATGTTTCATACTCTTGCTTTTCTTCTGTAAGTGCTTCATTAACCTTTCCCGGAAGTTCCACTATTTCTGTTTCTTTTTCTAACTCATAGTCTTCAAAAAATGTATCTGAAACTTCTCTCCATGTTACCTCTTTTAATTGCGCTGTTTCTACTTTCGCTCCTTCAAATGTTATACCTTCATTTTGATAACACCCTTCCACTGCTGTAGCATTGGATGTCTGTTCACGCTGTATCCATAATTTTTGTCCGCAAATCATAATACAGACTGCTGCTGCACAAGTTGCTGTTCCAACAACATATTTTTTTCTATTTGATAATTTTTTGGAGCGATATGTAACTGCCTCCACAAGAAAAGCATCTTCCAATTCACACAAAGCATCTGCTATATGTTCTGTTTTTTCTTTACTCATAGAAAAAATCCCTCCTTCTGCAAATATGTTTCCAGACGTTTCCGCACGCGCTTTAATCGTACACTCGCCAAATTTTCACTGATTCCTAAATCATTTGCAATATCCTTTATAGAATCTACAAACCAATACCTTCTTACAAACAACACACGACTTTCTTTGTCTAACGAATGTAAAAATTGATTAATCTGCATCCCAAGCTCCTTTGCACTCCACAATTCTTCTGTGGAAGGAAGCGGAATATTTGGTGCTAATTCCTCTAAAGAAATCTGCATGGCTGTATCTCTTTTGGCGGCTCTTTTTTTACGATATAAATTTAATGATGTATTTCTTGCAATCTTGCACACAAATGCCAAAAGCGGATCAGGCTCTGTAGGCGGTATCGTATTCCATACGCCAAAATATGTATCATTTATGCACTCTGCGGTATCTTCTCTGTCTTCTAAAATCTGAAAACATATTTTATATAAAAGCTTTTCGTACTTTGCCGCTAACGATACGATTGCAAGTTCAGAACGGGCAAAGAACAGCTCAATAATTTTCTTGTCATCCATGGATTCATTTCTCCTTTTACTATGTATCTAACCTTTTTTCCAAAAATCTGACAAGTGTAAACTATCTTTTTCTAAAAAAATTGCAGTGATTTTCTTTTTACATCTGTATATACCCTGGTAAAGTGTTTTTGTATACTAGAAAATAAGTAATTTTCTAGTATACAAAAAAATCTTCCTAAAACAAATATTTCAAGAAGATTTTTTGTAATTTCTTATAAAACCATAACCAATGTTCCTACACCGATTAGAATACATCCAATCAATGATTTTGTTGTGAACTCTTCGTGTAAAAAGACAAACGCCAAAACGAGTGTGATTACAACGCTTAATTTGTCGATTGGAACTACCTTAGATGCCTCTCCTATCTGTAGGGCACGATAATAGCAAAGCCAAGACGCTCCTGTTGCAAGACCAGATAATATCAAAAAGAGCCAACTCTTTTTGGTAATCTCTGATATACCACTCTGTGTATGTGTGAGAAATACCATTCCCCACGCCATGATTACTACAACTACAGTTCTAATGGCTGTTGCAAGATTTGAGTTTACTCCATCAATACCGATTTTTGCCAGTATGGATGTGAGTGCTGCAAAGATTGCAGACAGCAGTGCAAATACAAGCCACATAATAAGTCCTCCAAATTTTTACTTTAAATTTCGTTCTCCATTTTCCACTAAACAACTCCAATGTTTTATGCACTGAGCAGTCATCTTTTATGGAATTATTCATATTTTTTGTTATCGTTCTATACGATTGATTGCATTTTGTGCCTGCATCACATCTTCCAGATTTTCCATAGCAAAATAATCGGTATAGCTTTTTCCATTTCGCATACCACGATCATAAATAAAGGTAATCGTTCCATTTCCATTTTTATGTATTTCTATATCCATTGGCGGTAATGTTTTTCCATCATATACCTTAATATGATTTCCAACTTTAGCAATGATTTTTTTATTTGTCACCACATAAAGCGTCTTTGTACGCATGGAAGCAGCATATATAAATCTGCCAAACAACATATAAAAGCCAACTGCAATAAAAGGCAGTCCCCATATTGCAAAAAAAATCGATGCGCCGCTTAGAAACGCTGCGCCTTCCCAAACAATCGTAAATAAACACCACACAATAGAAAACGGAATCATCACAATATCTTTACTCGTAATCAAATGTCCCTTCTGTGGTTTTCCTTTCCATACGATATACTCATCTTCTAATAAATAATGTTTGCAAAATTCATATTCATTTGTATATTCCATATATTCACTACGCTCCAATCCATAAGATTACTTTTATTATACAATTTTTTTACTAAAATACAAGCTAAAGCACTCTCAATTAAGCTTGAAACATATGTTAACTTCCTTTTAGACAAGCGTATACAAAGTAATTATTTTGCATACGCTCGTTCTACTTTTATGGAAGTATTTATGCTGCCCCGATTATTTTCCCAATCCAATAAATCAGCCCTAACGCCCAGCTTGTAAATAGTCCATACAAAATAACCGGTCCTGCTATCGTAAAAATTTTACAGCCTACACCAAATACCCAGCCTTGTGCTTTATATTCGATTGCTGGTGCCGCAACAGAATTGGCAAATCCAGTAATTGGCACTAAAGCACCTGCTCCACCCCACTTTACGATATATGGAAATATGCCCAAGCCTGTTAATAATACACTCAGTAAAATAAGCACAAGAGAACAAATACTGCCTGCCATTTGTTGTTCAAATCCATTTTGCAACGCTACATTCGTAATCGCCTGCCCTATCACACAAATCACGCCTCCACATATAAACGCATGAAACATCTGACTGTATAAATTATGTGTCGGCGTAATTTGTTTCATGTAAGCTCCATACTCTTGTTGTGATTTTTTATCCATTCTTTTTCCTTTCTGCTTTTCACATTTTTAAAAAATTAATTAGGAAATTGCAAAATAAAAATACAGATACCCTCCGACCATTTTTCCGAGCGCAATCGCAAATATAATCCACCGAATCCCTCCTATGATATTTGCTCTTCGGAAAAATATAGGAAACGCATCCAGCATTTCTGCAATCGCAAGTGCCAATGTTCCTACAAAGATACCTGAAAAGAAGCCATATAACGCTCTTATGACCATTCCAAGCAACCCAAGGTCTGTTTGGCCTATATACATTCCAAACAAATCGATACTTGTTCCAAACATCGTACCGAGTACGATAATATTCTCAAACAGCAGTACATCTTTTGCTTTGTGTATTCTTGCAATGTAACGAGGCATCAAACCAACTGCAAGCAATACAGTTAATACACCTGATGCTGCAAGTAACCCAAAGCAGCAAGCGATGACTGCTAAAAAAACATATTTACTCACTTTTTTCTTTGCCTCGCCGTGCTGCATCTTCTACAATCGTTGCATTTACATCTTTTTCATAGTTATACATCGCAACCGTAATCGGAGTAGGATCACTTGTAAACATCTTTTTTCCCATATGATTAAAAAAGATGGCAATGCCTAAAAACAGACCAAGACAATATGAAATTTCCAACACGCCAACCCCTTCTGGTTCATATCCTAATGTAATATCGTACACTTGTGCAAACACAGAACGAATATCAATATCATTATGAAATGCCATAATTGTAAATGCAGTACCAAAAAATGCAATCAGACTGACCAAAAAAATCTTAATGCCGCCAAACATCTGTTTTTTTTCCCATTCTACGATTACATCATTTTCACCAATACTTTGTATCGTCACATCAGAAAGCTGTTTTTGAATCTGCTCCATAATAAAAAACACACTTAACACACTTCGGCTTCCTTCTTTTTGCAAATGTGTAATATGCAGCACTTTTACCCGATTTGCAATTGATGTATCTGCACAGTATACCTCTGCCAAATCTTTTACACATACCTTACTTCCATTCACCTTTGCATAATTTTTACATTTCAGGAACAATGTTTTATCCATCTTTTTTCCAACTCCTTACTTTTTTCATCTTTCATTATTTCCAAAATTCCCATATTTATACTCTGATAAATCTCAAAACTGGTATGTTTAAATTTATCATTTTTGGCACTTTTTAAAATACCGATTTTGTATATACTGATACTATCAGATGAATTTAAAATACGAGGAGTTTTATGATGAAAAAAAATGATAAGTTATACAAAATTGCCGTAACTGGTCTTATGGCTGCTCTTTCTTATGTAGCATTTACATTTATTAAAATCCCAATTCCAATCCCAGGCGGTGATACAACTGCTTTACATATTGGAAATGCATTTTGTGTACTTGCTGCACTTTTGTTAGGCGGTGTTTATGGTGGACTGGCTGGTTCTATCGGCATGACATTTGCAGATTTCATGGATCCTATGTACGTTACCAGTGCTCCAAAAACTTTTATACTGAAATTTTTGATTGGTTTGATTGCCGGATTCGTTGCTCACAAAATTGCACATATCTCCGAAGAACATCCTAAATCTTATGTATTCAAATGGAGCTTGATTTCCAGCATTTGTGCACTTGGCTTTAACGTAATCGCAGATCCTATTTTCGGCTATTTTTATAAAAACTTCGTACTTGGCACACCAAGCCCTGCTGCTAAGATTATGTCTACATGGGCTGCTGGTGCTACTGCTGTAAATGCAGTCATCGGTACGGTTGTCGTTGTTGTTGTATACAATGCCCTTCGCCCTGTATTAAAAAAGGCTGGCCTGTATACAACCGTAAAATAATATATCAAACTTTCGGAGGGTTTTATGCACTTACCAAGATTAGCTTTAATTCATGCCATTTCAGGCTTTGGACATAGTACAATGTCTGTCATCTTACCAGTTGTTTCTGTTATGGGTATCCAAGGATGTCCATTGCCTACTGCACTTTTTTCTAACCATACTGGATTTTCAAATTGGTATAAATTAGATTTTACAGAACATATGATGCCTTACTTAGAGGCTTGGAATGCATTGCAAGTCACTTTTGACGGCATTTACAGCGGTTATCTTGGTTCTGGTGCGCAATGTGAGGCTGTTTTAGAACTTGTTCGCACACATCCCGAAGCAACCTTTTTCCTTGATCCTGTTATGGGCGACCACGGAAAATTATACAGTGCCATTACCGCACAACACGTTGCTGCCATGAAAGAATTGGTCACTCACGCTTCTTATCTGCTTCCAAACATTACAGAAGCCTGCATTTTGACCGACACCCCATATAAAGAACAATTTTCCGATGAAGAATTAGCTTGTATTTGTGCCAAACTGCATACACTTGGACCTGAACATATTGTAATAACCGGTCTTTGCGATGGTAATGTTTTATCCAATTATATTTCTGAGATAATAGATTCCAAACAGCAGACAAACATTGTATCCATGCCAATTGCCGGTGCATCTCGTCCAGGAACAGGTGACATTTTTGGTTCTATCGTTGTTTGTGATACAATCAATGGAAAAACATTAGAACAAAGTGTACAAAAAGCGGCCATCTTTGTTTCTGACTGCATCAAAGCATCGGATCAGCATCAAATTCCAATTAAAGAAGGAACTTGTTTTGAACTTCTGCTGCCTTCTTTATGCGAACACAATAAAGAACTTTAATAAAACAGCTATTTTTTATCACACCTCTTTTAGCAAAAAAATTTCTGCCTATTTTTGTCAAGTTACAAAAAGAAGTAGAAATTTCTTTTGTTATCCGTTATACTATATGTGTTGTCCACAGTTTTGTGGTAAAATCACCTATATGCAAACGTATGCCGCATTATGTATTCTCACACTTGTTTCATACGTCCAAGAAAGGAACATCTATGATTTATTTAGGTTCTCACGTCGGTATGAGTGGAAAAGAAATGTTTCTTGGTTCTGTCAAAGAAGCACTCTCCTACGAAGCAAATACATTTATGGTATATACAGGAGCTCCTCAAAATACTAGACGTAAAGATATCAAAGATCTTCGCATTCCGGAAGCACATGCTCTGATGAAACAATCCGGTATTTCTCAATTTATCGTTCATGCCCCATATATTATTAATCTGGCAAATACGATCAAACCTGAGACATTTGAGCTTGCTGTAGACTTTTTAAAATTAGAAATTGAACGTACTGCTGCTATGGGAAGCCAGATTTTAGTACTGCATCCAGGTTCTCATGTAGATGCTGGTGTAGAAGCTGGTACCGCACAAATCATCAAAGGCTTAAATATGGTACTGACCGAAGATACCCCTGTATACATTGCATTGGAAACGATGGCTGGAAAAGGCAGTGAAATCGGTCGCTCTTTTGAAGAATTAAAAGCAATCTTCGATGGCGTAACACATTCTGAAAAACTGCGCGTATGTATGGATACTTGTCATTTATCAGATGCCGGTTATCCTGTTGCCGATGATTTTGACAGTGTTCTTGCAGAATTTGACCGTATTATTGGTCTGGACAAACTTGCTGCTATTCATATTAATGACAGCAAAAATCCACAAGGTGCACACAAAGACCGTCACGCTAACTTAGGAGACGGCTTTATTGGGTTTGATGCTTTATATCATATCGTACATCACCCACTGCTTGACAATATTCCAAAGATTTTAGAAACACCTTATATCGAAAATCCATCCAAAGAAGGAGACAAGCTTCCTCCTTATAAAGATGAGATTGCACGTTTATTAAACAAAGCAGATTAATACTTTTTCTCTCGAAATCCTTACAAGTGCTGCTTTTTCAAAAAAACAAATAGTTCTTGTGATATTATCACAATTACTCTATAAAAAATTTCAAGGAGACATATGTATCATGAAAAAAATCGAAACATCTAATGCACCAGCAGCAATCGGCCCATATTCTCAGGGTTATATTGTAAATGGTTTATTATTCACATCAGGACAGATTGCTTTAGATCCTGCTACTGGCGAAGTAGTTGGTACTACTGTAGAAGAACAGACACATCAGGTTATGAAAAACCTCGGTGCGCTTTTAGAAGCAGCTGGTCTTGGTTATGCAAACGTAGTAAAGACAACTTGCTTCCTCGCTGATATGGGCGATTTTGCTGCATTCAACGAAGTATATGCACAGTATATGACAGAAAAACCTGCTAGAAGCTGTGTAGCAGTTAAGACATTACCAAAGAACGTTCTTTGCGAAGTAGAAGTAATCGCAGAAGTATAATATTTATTACAAAAGG
>CAYRIK010000044.1:0-14390 GCA_964424345.1 uncultured Lachnospiraceae bacterium | reverse complement strand
TATTTTGGAGATTTGTTCCCGGATAAAGATCATTTGGTTAATCAAACGATGGCAGAGTATTATGGTGTAAACAGTATTTCTTTACAAGAATAAGAAGTATATAACGGCAGTCGATGCTAAAAGCGTATCGGCAGCCGTTTTCTTGTATTTATAAAAGAACAATTTTAAATAAAAAAATTTCAAAAAAGTACTTGCAAAATAAAAAAACATAGTGTATAGTATGTATTGCTGTGGCATGATAGCGATGAAGTGTGAGGTTGCCGGGTGCATGAGAGTGTATACCGGGTTTTCCATGGAGCGAATGTCAAGTCGAATTTGGCGACAAGTCACTGTACGGAACTTAAGATTCTATCATTCGGATAGAGACGATGTGAGAAATTTCTCGAGCACTTGTAGGACTAGGTCCTAGAGTTGTGAGTGTTACGAGGACACACACGGAAGAGTGTACAGTCACCACTTGTCGTACTACAAACCCAAAAGTACGAAAAGGAGGCGACTTTTTTTATGGCAAGTCAGGTAATGAGAATTACATTAAAGGCTTATGATCATCAGTTAGTTGATGCATCAGCTAAAAAGATTATCGAAACAGTTAAAAAGAACGGATCTCAGGTGAGCGGTCCAGTACCACTTCCAACAAAGAAGGAAGTTGTTACAATTCTTAGAGCGGTACACAAGTACAAAGACTCTAGAGAACAGTTCGAACAGAGAACACACAAGAGACTGATCGATATCATTGCACCTAACCAGAAGACAATCGATGCTTTACAGAGATTGGAAATGCCAGCAGGTGTAAATATTGTTTTAAAAATGAAAAATAACTAATACCTTCTACTAGAATGAATGGCGCGTTCCATTCCGCTGTAGAAACAAAGGGAGGCAAATCATGAAAAAAGCTATTTTAGCAACAAAAATCGGTATGACACAGATTTTTGATGAAACAGGTGCTTTAGTACCAGTTACAGTTCTTCAGGCAGGACCATGTGTAGTAACTCAGATTAAGACTGTTGAAAACGACGGTTACGCTGCAGTTCAGGTTGGTTTTGTTGATAAGAAGGCAAAAGAAAACATCAAAGATAAGAGCGGTAAGAAAGAAATCGTTCACAGACATGGTGTAAATAAGGCTCAGCAGGGTCACTTCGCAAAAGCAGGTGTTTCTTGCAAGAGATACGTAAGAGAATTCAAATTCGAAAACGCTGAAGAATATACATTAGGCGCAGAAATCACAGCTGACATCTTCGCAGCTGGCGACAAGATTGATGTGTCTGCTATTTCTAAGGGTAAAGGATTCCAGGGTGCTATTAAGAGATTAGGTCAGCACAGAGGACCTATGGCACACGGTTCCAAGTTCCATCGTCATCAGGGTTCTAACGGTGCTTGTTCTTCTCCAAGCCGTGTATTCAAGGGCAAAGGTATGCCAGGTCACATGGGATGCGAGAAAGTTACAGTTCAGAACTTAGCAGTAGTTAGAGTTGACGCTGATAAGAACTTAATCTTAGTAAAGGGCGCAGTTCCAGGACCTAAGAAAGCTTTAGTAACAATCAAAGAAACCGTTAGAGTTCAGGCTTAGTTTTTTAGGGTGAAAGGAGGACATTCAAATGGCAAACGTATCCGTTTTTAATATGGAAGGCAAAGAAGTTGGTACAATTGAATTAAACGATGCGGTATTCGGTGTAGAAGTTAACGAACACTTAGTACATTTAGCAGTTGTACAGCAGCTTGCAAATAATCGTCAGGGCACTCAGAAAGCAAAGACTCGTTCTGAAGTTAGCGGTGGCGGAAGAAAACCTTGGAGACAGAAAGGTACCGGTCATGCAAGACAGGGTTCAACAAGAGCTCCACAGTGGACAGGCGGCGGTGTAGTATTCGCTCCAGTACCAAGAGATTACTCTTTCAAGTTAAACAAGAAAGAAAAGAAGGCAGCTTTAAAGTCTGCTTTAACAAATGCAGTTAACACAAACAAGCTCATCGTTGTTGATGAATTAAAGATGTCTGAAATCAAGACAAAGGCTTTTGCTAATGTAATGACTAACTTAAACGTTGATAAGGGCTTAGTAGTATTAGCTGAAAACGATGCAAACGTAGTATTAAGTGCTAGAAATATGGCAACTGTTAATACCACTTTAACAAATACATTAAACGTTTACGATGTAATGAACGCAAAGAAAGTTGTTCTTACAAAGGACGCTGTAGCAAAGATTGAGGAGGTATACGCATAATGGCAAACGTACAGTACTATGACGTAATCCTCAAACCAGTTATCACTGAAAAGAGCATGGCTGGTATGGGAGATAAGAAATATACATTCTTAGTAAATCCAGAAGCAAACAAGACAATGATCAAAGAAGCTGTTGAAAAAATGTTCGAAGGCGTTAAAGTTGCTAGTGTAAACACAATGAACTTAGACGGTAAGAATAAGAGACGCGGCATGGTTGTTGGTAAGACAGCTAAGACAAAGAAGGCAGTTGTTACTTTAACAGCTGACAGCAAGGATATCGAAATCTTTGCAGGTCTGTAAGAAATATTCTTATAGAAAAAATAACTAGGCACAGAGAAGTGCGAAACAAAACACATTGAAAGGAGAACGAAAATGGGAATTAAAACATATAACCCATATACACCTTCCAGAAGAAATATGACTGGCTCTGATTTCTCTGAAATCACAAAGACAACTCCTGAGAAATCTTTATTAGTTTCTAAGGGCAAGACAGCTGGTCGTAACAATCAGGGTAAAATCACAGTAAGACATCGCGGAGGCGGTGCTAAGAGAAAATATAGAATTATCGACTTCAAGAGAAATGCAAAGGATGGCATTCCAGCAACTGTTATCGGTATCGAATACGATCCAAACAGAACAGCTAACATCGCTTTAATCTGCTACGCAGACGGCGAAAAGGCTTATATCCTTGCTCCTGAAGGCTTAAAGGATGGCATGAAGATCATGAACGGACCTGAAGCTGAAGTAAGAATTGGTAACTGCTTACCATTATCTGAAATCCCAGTTGGTACACAGGTTCACAACATTGAGTTACATCCAGGTAAGGGCGGCCAGATGGTACGTTCTGCTGGTAACAGCGCTCAGTTAATGGCTAAGGAAGGCAAATATGCTACACTTAGACTTCCATCCGGCGAAATGAGAATGGTTCCAATCGCTTGCCGCGCAACAATCGGTGTTGTTGGTAATGCAGACCATAGCCTTGTTAATATCGGTAAAGCAGGACGTAAGCGTCACATGGGTATCCGCCCAACAGTACGTGGTTCTGTTATGAACCCTAATGATCATCCACACGGTGGTGGTGAAGGTAAGACTGGTATCGGTCGTCCAGGCCCATCTACACCATGGGGTAAACCAGCTCTCGGCTTAAAGACTCGTAAGAAGAAAAACAAATCTAACAAGCTGATCGTAAGAAGACGCGACGGTAGAGCAATCAAATAATTAGGAGGAAATATAATGGCTAGATCATTGAAAAAAGGACCATTCGCAGATGCAAGCTTACTGAAAAAAGTAGACGCATTAAATGCAGCAGGACAGAAACAGGTTATTAAGACTTGGTCCCGTCGTTCTACAATTTTCCCATCTTTTGTTGGTCATACAATCGCAGTTCATAATGGTAAACAGCATGTACCTGTATATGTTACAGAAGACATGGTAGGCCACAAGTTAGGTGAATTTGTTGCTACCAGAAACTATAGAGGACATGGTAAAGACGAAAAGAAATCTAAGGTTAGATAATGACGCGTCCGCTGCATAGCAGCGGATAGATGAAAGGAGGCTATATCTATGGCAAAAGGACATAGATCTCAAATTAAAAGAGAAAGAAACGCGCAGAAAGATACAAGACCTTCAGCTAAGTTATCTTACGCAAGAGTATCTGTTCAGAAGGCATGTTTCGTATTAGATGCTATTAGAGGTAAAGATGTTAACACAGCACTTGGTATTTTAAACTACAACCCAAGATACGCTTCAAGCATCATTAAGAAATTATTAGAATCAGCAATCGCAAACGCTGAAAACAACAACGGTATGAACAAGGACAACCTTTATATCGCTGCTTGCTACGCTGACAAGGGACCTACTATGAAGAGAGTACATCCTCGTGCACAGGGTAGAGCATACAGAATTGAGAAGAGAATGAGCCACATTACTATCGTTCTTGACGAAAGATAGGATTGTTGAAAGGAGTAAAACATGGGACAGAAAGTTAATCCTCATGGCCTCAGAGTAGGCGTTATCAAAGATTGGGATTCTAAATGGTACGCTGATGAGCAGTTTTCTGATTACTTAGTAGAAGATTACAACATCAGAAAGTTCCTTAAGAAGAAGTTATACAGCGCAGGTGTTTCCAAGATCGAAATCGAAAGAGCTGCTGATAGAGTAAAGGTTATCCTTTACACAGCTAAGCCAGGTGTTGTTATCGGTCGTGGCGGTGCTGAAATCGAAGTTACAAAGAAAGAACTTTCTAAGCTTACAGGCAAGAAAGTTTTAGTAGATATCAAAGAAATCAAGAAGCCAGACAGAGATGCTCAGTTAGTAGCTGAAAACATTGCTTTACAGTTAGAAAACCGTGTATCTTTCAGACGTGCTATGAAGTCTTGTATGTCCAGAACAATGAAGTCTGGTGCTTTAGGTATTAAAGCAGCTTGCTCCGGTCGTTTAGGCGGTGCTGATATGGCTCGTACAGAGTTCTACAGCGAAGGTACTATTCCACTTCAGACTTTAAGAGCAGACATCGACTACGGCTTTGCAGAAGCTGACACAA
Source organism: uncultured Lachnospiraceae bacterium (assembly GCA_964424345.1). Lineage (GTDB taxonomy): Bacteria > Bacillota > Clostridia > Lachnospirales > Lachnospiraceae > RGIG6307. The sequence goes on along the minus strand of CAYRIK010000044.1, from coordinate 9,633 downwards.
CTTACGGTAAAGTTGGTGTTAAGGTATGGATCTACAAAGGCGAAGTACTTCCAACAAAGACAAACAAGGAAGGGAGCGATAAATAATTATGTTAATGCCAAAGAGAGTTAAACGTCGTAAACAGTTCCGTGGTTCTATGCGAGGCAAGGCATTAAGAGGTAATACACTCAGCTATGGTGAATTTGGTTTAGTGGCTACAGAGCCATGCTGGATCAAATCTAACCAGATTGAAGCAGCCCGTATCGCGTTAACACGTTATACAAAGCGTACAGGTAAAGTTTGGATTAAAATTTTCCCTGACAAACCAGTAACAGCAAAACCAGCAGAAACACGTATGGGTTCCGGTAAAGGTACTCTTGAATACTGGGTAGCAGTTGTTAAACCAGGTCGTGTTATGTTCGAAATCAAAGGTGTGCCTGAAGAACAGGCAAGAGAAGCTTTACGTCTTGCTATGCATAAGCTTCCTTGCAAGTGTAAAATCGTTTCCAAAGCAGACCTGGAAGAAGGCGGTGTAACAGATGAAAACTAATAAATATGTTCAGGATTTAAAGGCTAAGTCTGCTGCAGAACTTGCAAATGATTTAGTAGCTGCTAAAAAAGAACTTTTCAATTTGAGATTCCAGAATGCAACAAATCAGTTAGATAACACAGCAAGAATTACAGAAGTTCGTAAGAACATCGCAAGAATTCAGACTGTTATCGCTGAAAAGGCAAAGACAGAGTAATTGTTAAAGGGCTTTAAGCCCGTAGGAATTTCAGAAAGGAGACAATAGTCGTGGAAAGAAATTTAAGAAAAACACGTATTGGTAAAGTAGTTAGCAATAAAATGGATAAGACTATCGTGGTAGCTATCGAAAATCACGTTAAGCATCCACTTTACAACAAGATTGTAAAGAGAACTTACAAGTTAAAAGCACATGACGAAAACAACGAATGTAACATCGGTGATACCGTAAAGGTTATGGAAACAAGACCATTATCTAAGGATAAGAGATGGAGACTTGTTGAAATCGTTGAAAGAGTAAAATAATTCGTATACAGTTATTTTAAGATATTTGGAAGGAGAATTAGCATGATCCAGCAGGAAAGCAGACTTAAGGTTGCTGATAACACAGGTGCTAAAGAATTACTTTGCATCAGAGTTATGGGCGGCTCTACAAGAAGATATGCACAGATCGGTGATGTAATCGTTGCTTCTGTTAAAGATGCAACACCAGGCGGTGTTGTTAAAAAAGGTGACGTAGTTAAAGCCGTAGTTGTACGTACTGTAAAAGGCGCTCGTCGTAAAGACGGTTCTTATATTAAATTTGATGAAAATGCTGCTGTTATTATCAAAGATGACAAGACTCCAAAGGGAACACGTATTTTTGGACCAGTAGCAAGAGAGCTTCGTGAGAAACAGTTTATGAAGATTGTTTCTTTAGCTCCAGAAGTATTATAAGGAGGTGCCTTTAGATGTTAAAGATTAAAAAAGGTGATACAGTAAAAGTTATCGCTGGTAAAGACAACGGCAAAGAAGGCAAAGTTGTTTCTGTAGACCAGAAGACAGGTAAGGTTGTTGTTGAAGGTGTAAACATGATTACAAAGCATGCAAAGCCAAGCACAGCTAATCCAAACGGTGGTATTGTTCAGAAAGAAGCTCCTATCGATGGTTCCAATGTAATGTTAGTTTACAAAGGAAAAGCTACAAGAGTAGGTTTTGATGTTAAGGACGGTAAGAAAGTTCGTGTTGCTAAGGCAACTGGCGAAGTTATCGACTAATCACAACAATACGAAGAAAGGAGATAATGTTAATGAGCAGACTGAAAGAAATGTACCAGAACGAGATCACAGAAGCTATGATCAAAAAGTTCGGTTATAAGAATATTATGGAAGTTCCAAAGCTTGACAAGATCGTTATTAACATGGGTGTTGGCGAAGCTAAAGACAACGCTAAAGTTTTGGAAACAGCTGTTAAAGAGTTAGAGACTATTACAGGCCAGAAGGTAGTTGTAACAAGAGCAAAGAAAGCTATCGCTAACTTCAAGTTACGTGAAGGTATGGCTATCGGATGTAAGGTTACATTACGTGGCGATAAAATGTACGAGTTCTTAGATCGTTTAGTTAACCTTGCTTTACCACGTGTACGTGACTTTAGAGGTGTAAACCCTAACGCATTCGATGGAAGAGGTAACTATGCACTTGGTATCAAAGAGCAGATTATCTTCCCTGAAATTGAGTACGATAAGGTTGATAAGGTTCGTGGTATGGACGTTATCATCGTTACTACAGCAAAGACAGACGAAGAAGCTCGTGAATTATTGACACAGTTCAATATGCCATTTGCAAAATAATTTAGGAGGTAAATTCTCATGGCTAAGACAGCAATGAAGGTTAAACAGCAGCGTAAGCAGAAGTTCTCTACAAGAGAATACAATCGTTGCAAGATCTGTGGTCGTCCACATGCTTATTTAAGAAAATACGGAATCTGCAGAATTTGCTTCCGTGAATTAGCATACAAGGGACAGATCCCAGGTGTTAAGAAAGCAAGCTGGTAAGAAATAATATAAATTGTTATTTACAAGCTGAAAAAAATGTTGTAATATATACGAGTATGTTGAAAGTTAACAGCATACGTTAGTTCATTTGGCGTAAGCCGAATGAACTAATAACATGATTCAAGTCAAATATAGGAGGATACTAAATCATGACAATGAGCGATCCAATAGCAGATATGCTTACAAGAATTCGTAATGCAAACACAGTTAAACATGACACTGTAACAGTTCCAGCTTCTAAGATCAAATTAGCTATCGCTGAGATCTTATTAGAAGAAGGTTACATCAAGAAATTTGATGTAGTAGAAGAAGGCAATTTCAAGAACATCGTTATTACTTTAAAGTATGGCGCTGACAAGAATGAAAAAGCTATCAATGGTATCAAGAGAATTTCTAAGCCAGGTTTACGTGTATATGCTGGTAAAGAAACAATGCCAAAGGTTTTAGGCGGTTTAGGTATTGCTATCGTTTCTACAAACCATGGTATCATCACTGACAAGAAAGCTCGTGAGCTTCAGGTTGGTGGCGAAGTATTAGCTTACGTTTGGTAAGATATACTTTTTTCGAATTTTGTAACAAAGAATTGGTGTAACGCTCGCGGTGCGGTGTGAAACGCTCCACCGAGCCGTTGAGGGTAACTCCTCGCGTTAGCCACAAAGCATATTAAGGAGGTACGGGCATGTCACGTATAGGAAGAATGCCAATCGCGGTTCCTGCAGGCGTAACTGTAGAAATTGCAGAAAATAACGTTGTGACTGTAAAAGGTCCTAAGGGAACTCTTACAAGAACTTTAGCACCTGAAATGGATATCAAATTAGATGGTGCACAGGTAGTTGTTACCAGACCAAATGATTTAAAGAGAATGAAATCTTTACATGGCTTAACAAGAACATTAATCAACAACATGATTGTTGGTGTAACAAGTGGTTATGAAAAGAAACTTGAAGTTAATGGTGTTGGTTACAGAGCCGGAAAATCTGGCAAGAAGTTAACCTTAAACTTAGGTTACTCTCATCCAGTTGAAATGGAAGATCCAGAAGGCATCGAATCTGTTGTTGAAGGACAGAACATCATTATCGTAAAAGGTATTGATAAAGAAAAAGTTGGCCAGTATGCAGCTGAAATCAGAGACAAGAGAAGACCTGAACCATACAAGGGTAAAGGTATTAAGTACGCTGATGAAGTTATCAGACGTAAAGTTGGTAAGACTGGTAAGAAGTAAGATAAGGAGGGTATAAAAAATGGTTAGCAAAGAATCAAGATCTAAAATTCGTGTTCAGAAACACTTAAGAGTACGCAACCGTTTCAGTGGCACAGCTGAAAGACCACGTTTAGCAGTATTCAGAAGTAATAATCATATGTATGCTCAAATTATCGACGATACAGTTGGCAATACATTAGTTTCTGCTTCTACTCTTGAAAAATCAGTAAAGGCAGAGTTAGAAAAGACCAATAACGTTGATGCAGCAGCATATTTAGGTACAGTTATCGCAAAGCGCGCTTTGGAAAAGGGTATCACACAGGTTGTTTTCGACCGTGGTGGTTTCTTATACCAGGGTAAAATTGCAGCTTTAGCAGATGCAGCTAGAGAAGCTGGCTTAGAATTCTAGGAAAGGGAGGACGAATACACATGAAACGTACAATCATTGACGCAAGTCAGTTAGAATTACAGGATAAAGTTGTTACAATCAAGCGTGTAACAAAGGTTGTAAAGGGTGGTCGTAACTTCCGTTTCACAGCTTTAGTAGTAGTAGGTGACGGCAATGGTCACGTAGGCGCTGGTTTAGGTAAGTCTATCGAAATTCCAGACGCTATCCGTAAGGGTAAAGAAGATGCATCTAAGCAGTTGGTAACAGTTGCTTTAGATGAGAACAAGTCTATCACACATGATTTCATCGGTAATTATGGTTCCGCTTCTGTTCTTTTAAAGAAAGCTCCAGAAGGTACAGGTATCATCGCTGGTGGTCCTGCTCGTATCGTTTGTGAATTAGCAGGTATCAAGAACATCCGTACAAAATCTTTAGGCTCTAACAACAAGCAGAATGTTGTTCTTGCAACAATCGCTGGTTTAAGTCAGTTAAAGACTCCTGAAGAAGTTGCTAAGATGCGTGGTAAATCTGTTGACGAAGTATTAGCTTAATCAGGGAGGAAGAAAGATAATGTTAAAAGTTACTTTAGTAAAGTCTCCTATTGGAGCAGTACCAAAGCACAGAGCTACTCTTTTAGCAATGGGTCTCAAGAAAGTTAACCATACTGTAACTTTACCAGACAATGCTGCTACAAAGGGACAGATTCAGCAAGTAAGACATTTAGTTAAAGTAGAAGAAGCTTAAAGAAAGGATGGGTGTCATCATGGAATTATCTAACTTAAGACCTGCAGAAGGTTCTAAACACAGTGATAATTTTAGAAGAGGTCGTGGACATGGTTCAGGCAATGGCAAGACTGCTGGTAAGGGTCACAAGGGTCAGAAGGCTCGTTCTGGCGCACCAAGACCAGGTTTTGAAGGTGGTCAGATGCCATTATACAGACGTATTCCTAAGAGAGGTTTCACTAACAGAAACACAAAGGAAATCGTTGCAATCAATTTAGCAGCTCTTGAAGTATTCGAAAATGATACAGTTGTTGATGTTAACGCATTAGTAGAAGCTGGTATCGTTAAGAACCCAAGAGATGGCGTTAAAATTCTCGGAAATGGAGAACTTACCAAGAAGTTAAATGTTAAGGTAAATGCATACTCTGCATCTGCAAAAGAAAAAATTGAGGCTCTTGGTGGTACAGCAGAGGTGATGTAACATGTTTACAACACTGAAGAATGCATTTAAAATCAAAGAAATTCGTCAGAAAATATTATTTACACTGGTAATGGTTGTTGTGGTTCGTTTCGGATCACAGCTTCCTGTTCCAGGAACAAATAGTAGCTTTTTTGCACTTTGGTTCGCTTCCCAAGGGGGAGATGTTTTTAATTTGTTTAATGCATTTACAGGTGGTTCTTTTTCAAGTTTTTCTGTATTAGCGTTGAGTATTTCTCCGTACATTACTTCATCTATCGTTGTGCAGTTGTTAACAATTGCAATTCCAAAATTGGAAGAAATGCAGCAGGACGGTGAAGATGGACGCAAGAAAATTGCTTCTATTACACGTTATGTCACTGTAGCTTTGGCTCTTATTCAGGCTACAGCAATGGCTATCGGTTTTGGTAACCAGGGGTTGTTACAGGAATACAACGCATTAAACATTATAACAGTTATTGCAGCTTTAACAGCTGGTAGTGCTTTCCTTATGTGGATTGGTGAAAGAATTACAGAAAAGGGTGTTGGAAATGGTATTTCTATTATCCTTCTTATTAATATCTTAGCTACAATCCCTAGTGATTTTATCAATCTTGCAAATCAGTTTGTAATTGGTAAAGCACCTGCAACTGCTATTTTAGCAGCTGTAATCATTCTTGTGATCATTCTTGCAATGATCGTATTTATCGTACTGTTGAACTCTGGTACTCGTAATATTCCAGTTCAGCACGCACAGAAGATGCAGGGTAGAAGAAGCGTAAGCACACAGAATTCAAAAATTCCTTTAAAAGTAAATACATCAGGTGTTATTCCTGTTATTTTTGCTTCTTCCATTATGCAGACTCCTATTATCATCTGTTCCTTCTTTGGAATTGAGGCAACAGGATTCTGGGGTGAAGTGTTAAAGGTATTAAATTCAAGTAACTGGTGTAGACCTTCCGCTCCGGTATATTCAATCGGTCTGTTGATTTACATTGTTTTGGTAATTGCATTTGCATATTTCTATACCTCAGTTACTTTTAATCCTATCATGATCGCGGATAATTTAAAGAGACAGGGTGGATTTATCCCAGGTATCAGACCTGGTCGTCCAACTACTGAATATTTAAATAAAGTATTGAACAGAATCGTATTGATTGGTGCAATCGGCTTACTTGTTGTTGCTATTGTTCCATTTATCTGTTCTGGTTTATTCAATGCATCTGTATCCTTTGGTGGTACATCTCTCATCATCGTTGTAAGCGTTGTATTAGAAACTCTTACACAGATTGAGTCTCAGATGCTTGTTCGTAATTATAAGGGATTTTTAAACGATTAATATTTAATTAATGGTATCTGGGTGAAAAAATATTTTTTCACCCAGATTTTGTTTTCTATCAAAAAATACTTGCATTTTGCAAGAAAAAAATAGAAAGAGGGCAAACATATGAAGATTGTCATGTTAGGAGCTCCTGGTGCCGGCAAAGGTACTCAGGCAAAAATGATCGCTGATAAATATCAGGTACCACACATTTCTACTGGTGATATTTTCAGAGCAAACATTAAAAATGGAACAGAACTCGGCAAAGAAGCAAAGAAGTATATGGATCAGGGTTTATTAGTACCTGACGAATTAACTGTAAAGCTTTTATTAGACCGCGTTGCAAATCCAGACTGCGCTAACGGTTATGTGTTAGACGGTTTCCCACGTACCATTCCTCAGGCAGAAGTTTTAGATGCTGCACTGACAGAACTTGGTGACAAAATTGACTATGCTATCAATGTAGATGTTCCAGATGAGAATATCGTAAAGAGAATGGGTGGTCGTCGTGCATGTCTTGCTTGCGGCGGAACATACCATTTAGAATATCTTAAGCCAAAGAAAGACGGTATTTGTGATAGATGTGGTCAGGAACTTGTATTAAGAGAAGATGACCAGCCTGAAACAGTTATGAAGCGTCTTAACGTATATCATGAACAGACACAGCCATTGATTGATTTTTATTCTAATAAGGGAATCTTAAAATCTGTAGACGGTACTGTTGATATCATGGATGTATTTGCTTCTATCGTTGAGATTTTAGGCTAATTTGGAGGCGAGATAATGGCTATTACAATTAAATCTGCCAGAGAAATTGAATTAATGCGTGAATCCAATAAGAGAATTGCAGAAGTTCATAAAGCAATGGAAGAATTAATCAAGCCAGGTATTACTACTTGGGAATTAGATGAATTTGCAGAAAGAATGATCAGAAATATGGGATGTGAGCCTAACTTCAAAAATTACAATGGCTATCCTGCAACTGTATGTTGTTCTGTAAATGATGAAGTAGTACATGGTATTCCAAGCAAAACACGTATTTTGCAGGAAGGCGATATCATTAGCCTTGATATGGGACTTATCTATAAAGGATATCATTCTGATGCTGCAAGAACACATGCAGTAGGTAAGGTTTCTGATGATGTTCTAAAATTGATGGAAGTTACAAAGCAGAGCTTTTTTGAAGGAATCAAATATGCAGTAGCTGGTAATCATCTTCATGATATTTCTAATGCGATCGATGATTATGTTACTCCATTCGGATATGGTATTGTATACGATTTGACAGGACATGGTATTGGTCGTGCATTGCATGAAAGCCCTGAAATTCCAAATTTCCGTCAGAGAACAAGAGGTCCAAAACTTCGTGCAGGTATGACACTTGCAATTGAGCCAATGATTACAATGGGAAGACCTGATGTGGCATGGCTGGATGATGACTGGACAGTAGTGACAGAAGACGGCTCATGGGCAGCACATTATGAAAACACCATTCTGATTACAGATGGTGAGCCTGAAATTCTTACATTATATTAAAAATTCTTATTGTATTTTTGGAAGGTATTGGTTACAATATCATCGAAGCAGATTTAGGAGGAATGTTATGTCAAAAGCTGACGTTATTGAAATTGAAGGTACAGTAGTAGAAAAGTTACCAAACACAATGTTCCAGGTTGAATTAGAAAATGGACATAAAGTATTGGCACACATCAGCGGTAAGCTGCGCCAGAATTTTATCCGTATCTTACCTGGTGACAAGGTTACATTAGAGTTATCCCCATATGATTTAACAAAAGGTCGTATCATCTGGAGAGATAAATAATACGAAATAAAGCAAAGAGATGAATGCAAGTAAAAAAGTTTTCAAAAATGAAAATTTATACTTGCATTCATTTGCTTTGTGTGATAGTATATATCTTGGTCTTTTATGAAAGGAGGGTTTAACATGAAGGTTAGATCATCAGTAAAACCAATTTGCGAAAAATGCAAAATTATCAAGAGAAAAGGACAGATCAGAGTTATCTGTGAAAATCCAAAGCACAAACAGAGACAGGGATAATCATCAGCTTCAATAGCATTCACAAAGATGAATGAGAAGTATGTGAGTTCTTGTCAGATTATATTGTATAGAGTAACCCATACGCGTATGCGTATTTTTATATGATAGATTCGATAGAGCTTACGGAGATTACTTGTTGATACCGAAAATTAGGTCTGCGTGGCAGACCCGCAGCAAAAGCTGTAGTCGAGTATCGGAAAGATCGGATTTTCTGTCCGGTTGGGCAAAGTGCCCCAATCAATTAGTAACCGTTGCAGTCCGCTGGAGCGTCGTGGCAATCACCATGAAAACCCTCGTGCGGTCTAGAGCGGGGTGTAACAATAAGTGCCTAATTAACAGACCAATGGCACAGAGTATTATAGGTAGAGGGTATCCTATAAATTTTATCAAGCAAAATTGCTTAGTGGAGGAAACGTAAATGGCTCGTATCGCAGGTGTAGACTTACCTAGAGAAAAACGTATTGAAATCGGTTTAACATACGTTTACGGTATCGGTAGAGTAAGTTCAAACAAAATCTTAGCACAGGCTGGTGTTAACCCAGATATCCGTGTTAGAGATTTAACAGATGATGATGTAAAGAAGATTCAGGAAGTTATCGATGAAACTATGGTAGTTGAAGGTGATTTAAGAAGAGAAATCGCTTTAAATATCAAGAGACTTCAGGAAATCGGCTGCTACAGAGGTATTCGTCATCGTAGAGGTCTTCCAGTTCGTGGTCAGAAGACTAAGACCAATGCTAGAACTAGAAAAGGTCCTAAGAAAACAGTAGCAAACAAGAAGAAATAATTATTTGTAGGAAGAAAGTAGGTTAGTTTAGAAATGGCTAAAAAAGTTGCAAAAAAAGTAACAAAGAAGCGCGTAAAGAAAAACGTTGAACGCGGACAGGCACATATTCAGGCATCTTTTAACAACACAATCGTTACATTAACAGATGCTGAAGGTAACG
>CAYRIK010000043.1:0-14445 GCA_964424345.1 uncultured Lachnospiraceae bacterium | reverse complement strand
ATAATAGGTTTTAAAGGATTAGTCCATACAAATTTAATGGTTGTATGGGGTTATGGAGGAATATGACGCATATTATTCAAAAGTTTATACGTTTTTTTTCGGAAAAGAATAGGGTACAAAAAAATATAGAGACAATTGTACCACTTAAAAAGTTGTCGGAGAAAGAGGAAACTAAAATGAAACATGTAAATTGTTATACCAACAGAGAACTTTCTTGGCTGCAGTTTAATGAAAGAGTATTAAACGAAGCAGGAAATCCAAGAGTACCGCTTGCAGAGAGACTTACCTTTGCGTCGATTTACCAGACAAATCTGGATGAATTTTTTATGGTTCGTGTAGGTACGCATATGGTACAGATGCACGAAGATGATGAAATTCGTGACAGCAAGACAAATATGACAAGTAAAGAACAGGTAGAAGCAGTACTGGCACGTGTCAAAGAACTGGAAGTAAAAAAGAAAAAAATTTACGAACAGCTCATGGGCGAATTAGAACCACATGGAATACATATTATTAATTTTAATAAATTATCCCATGATGAAGGTATTTATCTGGAAGGATATTTCGACCATTATATTGCACCATTTTTATCCCCTATGATTATCGGAAAACAGCAGCCATTTCCATTTTTAAATAACAAAGGATTGTATGCAGTTGTATTGCTTGCAACTAAAAATGGCAAATATAAAACAGGTGTTGTAGCTTGCACAAATAGCGTATTCAAACGTCTGATTGCAATTCCTGGCCGTCCTGGATACTTTATGTTGTGTGAAGAATTGATATTACATTTTGTTTCTAAACTGTATCAAAAATATACAGTCTGCGAAAAATCTATTATGAGAGTAACAAGAAATGCAGACATTGATGCAGAAGATATGTATGATGAAGATTTAGATTATCGTGATATGATGGAACATTTGATCAAGCGAAGAACAAGATTAAGTCCGGTAAGACTGGAATTGTCTCGTGAGATTAACCACAAAATCAAAGCAGAACTTGCAAAATATTTAGATATTAGTGTAAATCATATTATTAAAGTAGATACTCCTTTAGATTTATCTTTTGTATTCCAGCTGCAAGATTATCTGCGTGATAAGCAAGAACTGTTCTATGAAAAGAGAACACCTCAGATGCCGGCAAGTTTGGATTATCGAGAAAGTATATTAGAGCAGGTTGCAGAAAAAGACGTATTGCTTTCTTATCCATTTGAAAGCATGAAGCCATTTTTGAAAATGTTGCGTGAGGCAGCAGAAGATCCAAGCGTTGTTTCTATTAAGATGACACTTTATCGAGTGGCAAATCAGAGTAAAGTAATTGAAGCGTTGATTGAAGCTGCAGAAAATGGTAAAGATGTAGTCGTACTTGTAGAACTTAGAGCACGTTTTGATGAGTCTAACAATATTGAGATGTCCCGCAGATTAGAAGAAGCCGGATGTCAGGTTATTTACGGACTTGGACATTATAAAGTACATTCTAAATTATGTTTAATCACAAGAAATCTTCCAGAAGGAATTTCTTATATCACACAGATTGGTACTGGAAATTACAATGAAAAAACTTCCAGAACATATACAGATTTATCCTACATTACATCTGATTTTGAAATCGGTACAGAAGTTTCTGATGTATTTAAGGCATTGTTGTTAGGTGAAACAGTAGAGCAGACAAAAGACCTTCTTGTAGCACCAAATTGTCTCCAAAATAAAGTGTTAGAAATGATCGATGAACAGATTGCTAATGTTCAGGAAGGAAAAGAAGGTTATATCGGATTTAAAATCAACTCTTTAACAGACAAGGTGATTATCAATAAGATCATAGAGGCTTCTAAGGCAGGCGTAAAAGTAGAGTTGATTGTTCGAGGAATTTGTTGCTTAAAGCCTGGTCTTGAAGGTATCACAGAAAATGTGACGGTAGTCAGCGTAGTAGGTCGTTTCTTAGAACATTCTCGTATTTATCGATTTGGTAAAGGAGAAGGGGAACGCATTTATATCGGTTCAGCAGACTTTATGACAAGAAATACAATTCGACGTGTAGAAGTAGCAGTTCCAATAAAGCCGGAAGCTTTAAAAGCTCGTCTGAAGTATATGTTTGATACAATTATGCAGGATGACGAGAAAGGAAAAGAACAAAATTCAGAAGGTCTTTATATAGACCGACACATCCATGAAGAACCATTAAATTCACAAGAGGTTTTTTATCAGGAAGCATATGATGCATTAGAAAAAGTCGGTGCTAGTGAAGTGGCTGGAGAATAAAATATAAAACCAAAAATACAAAAGTATTTGGAAAGGATGTTTATTATGTTAAGAATTGGTATGTTAACAAGCGGTGGAGATTGTCAGGCATTGAATGCAGCTATGAGAGGTCTTGTAAAGACGCTGTATACCCAGAAAAAAGAAGTAGAAATTTATGGCTTTGAAAATGGTTATAGAGGTCTGATTTACGGAGAATATAGATATCTTGCAGAAAAAGATTTTTCTGGTATTTTAACACTGGGCGGAACTATTCTTGGAACATCCAGAACACCATTTAAAGATATGGATAAGCCAGATGCACAGGGCTTAGACAAAGTAGAAGCAATGAAGAGAACTTATAGAAAACTGGGACTTGACTGTTTAGTAGTACTTGGCGGAAATGGTTCTCATAAAACTGCAAATTTATTAAGAGAAGAAGGTCTAAATGTAGTAACACTTCCAAAGACAATTGATAATGACCTTTGGGGAACAGAAATGACATTTGGTTTCCAGAGTGCAGTAGACGTTGCAACAAGTGCAATTGACTGTATTCATACAACAGCAGCTTCCCATAGCCGAGTATTTATCGTAGAAATCATGGGACACAAAGTAGGTCAGCTTACATTACACGCAGGCATTGCAGGTGGTGCAGATATTATTTTACTTCCTGAAATCCCATATGATATTGATGTAATTGCAGAAGCATTAAATAAGCGTGAAAAAGCTGGCAAGAAGTTTACAATCCTTGCAGTAGCAGAAGGTGCAATTTCTAAAGAAGATGCAGCATTATCTAAGAAAGAATACAAAGAAAAAGTAAGAACTCGTCAGTATCCATCTATTTCTTATGAAATTGCAGATCAGATTACACAAAAGACAGGAAAAGAAGTTCGTATTACTGTTCCAGGACATACACAGCGAGGCGGTGCTCCATGTGCATACGACAGAGTATTGGCAACAAGACTTGGTGCGGCAGCAGCACAGTTAATCTTAGAAAAGAAATTCGGAAATATGATTGGTGTAATCAATGGAGAAATGAAACCTATTCCATTAGAAGAAGTAGCAGGTAAGTTAAAACGCGTAGATCCAGAAAGTGAGATCATCAAAGAAATCAAAGCACTCGGTATTTGCTTTGGAGATTAATGGTTTATCTTGCACAACCATACAAAAATGTGTATAATATTAGACATTGAAAAAGAGCCATGTATATATGCATGGCTCAAAGTGAGAAAAAGGAGAAAACAATGAGTAAAAAACCAACAGTTTTAATGATTTTAGATGGTTATGGTCTTAACAGCAAAAGCGAAGGAAATGCAGTATCAGAAGCAAAGACTCCTGTTATGGATAGCTTAATGGCAAATTATCCTTTCGTAAAAGGTAATGCATCAGGTATGGCAGTAGGTTTACCAGATGGACAGATGGGTAACTCTGAAGTAGGTCACTTAAATATGGGTGCAGGACGTATCGTATATCAGGAACTTACACGTATTACAAAGGAAATTCAGGATGGCACATTCTTTGAAAATGAAGCATTATTAAAAGCAGTAGAAAACTGCAAGAAGAATGACAGTGCATTACACCTTATGGGATTATTATCTGATGGTGGTGTACACAGCCATAATACACACTTATATGGTTTATTAGAATTAGCAAAGAGAAACGGCTTAGAAAAAGTATACGTTCATGCATTTTTAGATGGTCGTGATACTCCTCCAGCATCTGCAGCAGATTTCGTAAAAGAATTAATGGACAAAATGGAAGAAATCGGTGTAGGTCAGGTTGCAAGTGTATGTGGTCGTTACTATGCAATGGACAGAGATAACAACTGGGATAGAGTTCAGAAGGCTTATAATGCACTTACAAAGGGTGAAGGTCTTACAGCAGCATGCGGCGTATGCGCAGTAAAGAATTCTTATGCAAATGGTGAAAACGATGAATTCGTAAAACCTACTGTAGTAACAAAAGATGGTGCGCCAGCAGCAGTTGTAAAAGATGGCGACTCTGTAGTATTTTTCAACTTCCGTCCTGACAGAGCAAGAGAAATCACAAGAGCATTCTGTGATGATGATTTCAAAGGCTTTGACAGAGGAAACAGATTAGATATTTGCTTTGTATGCTTCTCTGATTACGATCCAACTATTCCAAATAAGTCTGTTGCATTCCACAAAATCGCAGTTACAAATACATTCGGTGAATGGTTAGCTGCAAATGGTATGACACAGGCTCGTATCGCAGAAACAGAAAAATATGCACACGTTACATTCTTCTTCAACGGTGGTGTAGAAGCTCCAAATGCAGGAGAAGATCGTATTTTAGTAGCTTCTCCAAAGGTTGCTACTTATGACTTAAAGCCAGAAATGAGCGCATACGAAGTATGTGATAAGTTAGTAGATGCAATCAAATCTGACAAATATGATGTAATTATCATTAACTTTGCAAACCCTGATATGGTTGGTCATACAGGTGTAGAAAGTGCAGCAATCGCAGCAGTAGAAGCAGTAGATGAATGCGTAGGCAAAGCAGTAGAAGCAATCAAAGAAGTAGATGGTACAATGTTTATCTGTGCAGACCATGGTAATGCAGAACAGCTTGTAGATTACGAAACAGGTGCTCCTTTCACAGCACATACTACAAACGAAGTTCCATTTATCTTAGTAAACTATGATGATGCATATACATTAAGAGAAGGCGGATGTCTTGCAGATATCGTTCCTACTCTTATTGAAATCATGGGTAAAGAACAGCCTGTAGAAATGACAGGAAAGTCACTTCTTATCAAAAAATAATTTCTATTAATGAAACTGGAGGAAAGTCATGGGATTTTTGGATGATTTAAAAGTATTAGGTTCTGATCTTTTAGTCAAAGGCAGTGTAGTAGCAAAAGATGCTGCTCAAAAAGCACAGGATGCAACAGAAATGGGCAAAATCAAATTAGAGATTGCTACAAAAGACAAAGCAATTCGTGACCTTTATATGAAGATTGGAAAAGCTTTTTACGAACAATACAAAGAAGATGCTTCTGAATTTACACAGGAAGTTCAGGAAATCAACAAAAATTTTGCAGAGATCCGAGAATTAAAATCTAAATATGCAATGTATAAAGATGCAATGAGTACAAAGACAGAAGCAGTGACCGTTCCACAGGAAATTGATTTTTCTGATGCAGAAGATGTAATTGATCTTGTGCCTGCAGAAGAAGTAGAAACGATAGAACCAGAAACAGAAGATATAGCAGAAGACACAGTGGAAGCAGAATAATCTTTTGTGCGAGACGATAAAGATAGAGCTTGAATTTGGAGGGAAAAAGATATGTGTGGCATCTGCGGTTTTACCGGTAATATAGACAACAAAGAAACTGTACTGACGAATATGATGAATAAGATTATTCATAGGGGGCCGGACAGCGGAGGCCAGCATATCGATAATGGAATTGCGCTTGGATTTCGCAGACTGAGTATCATTGATTTAGATCATGGTTCTCAGCCTATGTATAATGAAGACAATTCTATCGTGATTACCTTTAATGGAGAAATCTATAATCATCAGGAATTAAGACAAGATTTGATGGAACGTGGGCATGTATTCCGTAATCGCGCGGATACAGAAGTGCTGCTTCATGCTTATGAAGAATATGGCGAGCATATGTTAGATAAGCTTCGCGGTATGTTTGCATTTGTAATTTGGGACAGTAACACACAGACTGTATTTGGAGCAAGAGATTTCTTTGGTATCAAGCCATTTTATTATGCGGTAGTTGACAAAGAATTGGTATATGGCTCTGAAATTAAGAGCATTTTAGAATATCCATTATACCAGAAAGCATTGAATGAAGATGCTTTGGAAAATTATCTTACATTCCAGTATTCTGTATTGCCTGAAACATTTTTCAAAGGCATCTTTCGTCTGATGCCGGCACATTGTTTTACATTCAAAGATGGAAAAATGGATATTCATCGTTATTGGGAGCCAAAATTTGAGCCTGATGATTCCAAAACATTAGAAGAATGGGTAGAAGAAATAGATGCTGCAATGCAGGATTCTATAGAAAGTCACAAAATTAGTGACGTAGAAGTAGGTTCATTTTTGTCAAGCGGTGTAGATTCCTCTTATGTAGCAGCGTGTTTTCATGGAGATAAAACATTTACAGTCGGATTTGATTATGAAAAATATAATGAAATCGATTACGCGAAAGCTTTGTCTGAAAAGATTCAGATAAAAAATTACAGTAAATTGATATCTACAAAAGAATATTGGGATGCCATTCCGCATATTCAGTATCAGATGGACGAGCCACTAGCAGATCCGTCAGCAATTGCATTGTATTTTGTAAGTCAGACTGCTGCCAAACATGTAAAAGTATCTATGTCAGGAGAAGGTGCAGATGAATTTTTTGGAGGCTATAATATTTACCGTGAGCCATTTGCATTAGCACCAGCTAAAAAGGTTCCAAAGCCAATAAGAAAAGCACTTGCAAAGGCAGTTTCTGTTGTTCCGTTCTCTTTTAAAGGAAAAAATTATATCATTCGAGCAAGCAAAGATGTAGAAGAGCGTTTTATCGGAAATGCGTTTATGTATGGAATCAAAGAACGTGAAAAAATATTGAAGCATCCAAGCGGCAGATATGATTTTAAGCAATTGACAAAGCCGTTTTATGATAAAGTTGCCGATTTAGATGATGTAACAAAAATGCAGTATATTGATATGCATTTTTGGTTGATTGGTGATATTTTATTAAAGGCTGATAAAATGAGTATGGCACATTCTTTAGAAGTGCGAGTACCATTTTTAGACAAAAAGGTATTTGAAGTTGCAAGAAAGATTCCGACAAAATATAAAGTAAACAATCAAAATACAAAGTTTGCTATGAGACAGGCAGCACATAAGTATCTGCCGGATATGGTAGCAGAAAAAAAGAAATTAGGTTTTCCAGTTCCTACTCGTATATGGCTTAGAGAAGATGCGTATTACAACATGGTAAAAGAAGCATTTTTGAGCGATGCAGCAAAGAAATATTTCCATGAGAAAGAATTGCTCCGTCTTTTAGACCGTCATAAAGCGGGAAAAGAAGATAACAGCCGAAAAATCTGGACAGTATATATGTTCCTTGTTTGGTATAAGGAGTATTTTGAAGAATAAAAGGATGATGATATGAGAAAGCTAAAAAGAATATTGTTGTTAGCGACAGGCGGCACAATAGCAAGCAAATATACAGAAGATGGATTAAAACCACAGTTATCTGCGGAAGATTTATTGCAGTATGTGCCGGAAGTAAAGGAGTTTTGTCAGGTAGATTATATACAGCTTTTTTCTATTGACAGTACCAATATGGGACCGGAACAATGGTTGGAGCTTGCAAAAACAATAGAGCAAAAATATGAATATTATGATGGCTTTGTTATCTGTCATGGAACCGATACGATGGCGTATACAGCAGCAGCTTTGTCTTATCTGATTCAATATAACCGCAGACCAATCGTTATTACAGGGGCACAAAAGCCGATTGACCTTCCGATTACAGATGCAAGAGCAAATTTGAGAGACAGTCTGCGTTTTGCATCAGATGCAAGAGCACATGGAGTCAATATTGTATTTGGCGGTAAAGTAGTAGCAGGAACAAGAGCCAAAAAAGAATACTCTAAAAGTTATAATGCGTTTACAAGCATTAATTTTCCGGAGATTGCGATTATTCAGGACAGCAGAATTGTGTTTTTCATTAACGACAAAGACAAAATATCCAATCCGCTTACCTTTTATCATGAGTTAAATCCAAATGTATTTTTACTCAAACTCATTCCTGGTATTGACGGAAGTTTCTTAGATGTAATCTTTGAAACATACGATGCAGTGATTATTGAGTCTTTTGGTGTAGGTGGTTTCCCTGATAATGGAGAACATAGCTTCTATAATTCCATTAAAAAAGCATTACATAACGGAAAAGTCATTGTTATGGCGACACAGGTAACACATGAAGGCTCTGATATGGCAGTATATCAGGTTGGAAAGTTGATCAAAGATAAATTTGATCTGCCGGAAGCATATGATATGACATTAGAAGCTACCGTAACAAAAACAATGTGGGCACTTGCGGTTGCACAAAATGAAACAGAATTTCGTGATCTGTTTTATCAGACAATCAATCATGATATGTTGTTCCAAAATTTGGAATACACAGATAATATTGAAAGCTGATAAATAAACATAATTTCAAGATTTCTACACAAACTACTTCCATAATAAAATATGGAGGTAGTTTTTTTATGATACATTTTTTGAACATTGAGGATACCTTCGCAAGACAGGTTCTCGACAGCAGGGGAAATCCTACTGTACAGGCGATTGTGACAGTAAAAAATCAAATGACAGGAGAAATTACGACAGGATCAGCAACTGTTCCAAGCGGTGCAAGTACGGGAGCTTATGAAGCAGTAGAACTAAGAGATGAAGGAAAAGCGTATTTTGGAAAAGGCGTTCAAAAAGCGGTTTCTAATATAGAAAATCAAATTAAACCAGCAATTGTTGGAATGGAAGTAAGACAACAGCAGGAAATAGACCAGAAACTCTTAGCACTTGATGGAACAGAAGATAAAAGAAATTTGGGAGCAAATGCAATGTTAGCTGTTTCTATGGCTTGTACAAAGGCAGCAGCAAATGCAATGCATCTTTCACTATATCGATATTTAGGCGGTGTTTGCGGAGCAGTTATGCCAGTTCCTATGATGAATATATTAAATGGCGGCGCTCATTCTGAAAACAGTTTGGATGTGCAGGAATTTATGATTGTTCCAAGCGGTGCAAAGACGATTCAAGAAGCAATCCGATGGGGAACAGAAATTTATCATCACTTAAAGAAAATATTAAAAGAAAAAGGATTGTCTACTGCAATAGGAGATGAAGGTGGATTTGCACCAGATGTAGAAAGTGAAATACAGGCAATAGAACTTATTTTAGAAGCAATCAGGCAGGCTGGATACGAGGCTGGAAAAGATATTTTTATTTCGTTAGATGTAGCAGCCAGTGAATGGAAAAGTGATCAAAATGGATATTATTATATGCCAAAACAAAAACGTGGCTATACAAGTACAGAACTGATTGAAGAATGGCTGGAAATTAAAAAACAGTATCCAATCTTTTCTATAGAAGATCCGCTTGATGAAAATGATTGGGATGGTTGGAAAAAGTTGACAAAGGCTGCAGGAACAGAATTGACTTTAGTAGGAGATGATTTATTTGTTACAAATAAAATACGTTTACAAAATGGAATCGAACAAAGCTGTGCAAATGCAATTTTAATCAAGCCAAATCAGATTGGTACACTGACAGAAACAATAGAAACAGTGCAGCTTGCACAAAGATGCGGATACAAAACAATTATGTCTCATAGAAGCGGAGAAAGTGAAGATACGTTTATTGCAGACCTTGCTGTTGCACTAAATACAGGATATATCAAAACAGGTGCTCCATGCCGTTCAGAACGTACTGCTAAGTACAATAGACTTATGGCAATCGAACAAGAATTATATGGCAAGAAATATGAAAAATAGTTGAAAAATAAAAAATAGTGTGTTATAGTTAAACTAATTGAGCCACTATGTATATTAGGCATAGATAGATAATAACTGGAAAATTTTGAAAGGATGAAGTTTATGCTTGGAATTATTTTGAAAATTATTTTCATATTTGTATGTATTGCTTTGACAACATTAGTTTTATTACAGGAAGGTAAGTCAGCTGGTTTAGGTGCAATCAGCGGTATTGCTGAAACTTACTGGGGCAAGAATAAGGGACGTTCTATGGAAGGTAACTTATTAAAGATCACAAAAGTTTTAGCAATCGTTTTTATCGTAATGGCAGTATTGTTAAATATTAGCTGGTTCTAGTACAAACCCCCTTCTTACATTTAAGAAGGGGTATTTTTTTAGGAGGAGATTACTGTGAAAAAATCTTTTGAGGAACACAGACAGATTATTTTAAATTTAATGAAGGATGAACTCTATGTTCCGATGAAAGAAAAGGAATTAGCAATTATCCTTCAAGTAGAGCCGGAAGACCGACCAGAATTAAAGCGTGTATTGAACAGTCTTTTAGATGAAGAGAAAATCGCTATTTCTAAAAGAGGAAAATACACATATCAGGAAGTAAAACCAATTGTTGGTACATTTATTTCAAATGCGAAAGGATTTGGCTTTGTAGAAGTAGAAGGAATGGAAGAAGATTTGTATATTCCACCAGCATATACAAATGGTGCTTTTCATCAAGATACCGTTGAAGTAGTATTGTTGCAGAAAGTACTTGGAAAACGTCAGGAAGCAAAGGTCGTTAAAATTACAGCACATGCTATTACACAGGTAGTCGGAACATTCCAAAAGAGAAAGAGCTTTGGATTTGTTGTTCCAGATAATGCTAAAATTGCAAATGATATTTTTGTTCCAATAGAACGTTCTAAAGGTGCAGTAGAAGGGCATAAAGTAGTTGTAGAACTGACAGATTATGGTCGTCCTGGACGAAAACCAGAAGGCAAAGTAGTAGAAATATTAGGACATATCAATGATCCTGGTGTTGATATTATGGCAATCGTAAAAGCTTTTGACCTTCCTTGCGTATTCCCTGAAAAGGTTATGAATCAGGCAGAGCGTGTACCACAGGAAGTATCAGAAGCAGATTTATTTGGTCGTGTAGATTTAAGAAATGTGCAGATGGTCACAATAGACGGAGAAGATGCAAAGGATTTAGATGATGCGGTCAGTCTTACTGTAGAAAATGGTTTATATAAATTGGGCGTGCATATCGCAGATGTTACCAACTATGTGCAGGAAGGTTCTGCATTAGATAAAGAGGCATTAAATCGTGGTACGAGTGTTTATTTGGTAGATCGTGTTATTCCAATGCTTCCACATGCACTTTCTAATGGTATTTGTTCTTTGAATGAGGATGTAGATCGTTTGGCAGTAAGTTGCCTTATGACGATTGATGCAAAAGGTGATATTATAGACCATACTCTTTGTGAAAGTGTCATTCATTCTAATAGACGTATGACTTATACGAGTGTGAAGAAAATTTTAGCAGACAAAGATGAAGCAGAACGAGCAAAATATGAAGAATTAGTTCCGATGTTTGAACAAATGGAAGAATTAGCAGCTATCCTTAGAAAAAAACGTCATAACAGAGGTTCTATTGACTTTGATTTTCCAGAAACAAAAGTGATTTTGGATGCACAGGGACATCCAATTGAAATTAAACCATATGAAAGAAATGTTGCTACTTGCTTGATTGAGGAGTTTATGTTAGCAGCAAATGAAACAGTAGCAGAACACTTTTTCTGGCAGGAAACACCATTTGTCTACAGAACACATGAGACACCTGATGCTGAAAAAATAGAAAAACTTGTTACTTTTATTCGTAATTTTGGTTTTATGTTAAAAACTGGTCATAAAGAAGACGTACATCCAAAGGAAGTACAAAAATTGTTAGACAGTATTTCTGGAACAGATGCGGAAGCTATGATTTCAAGATTAACATTGCGCAGCATGAAACAGGCAAAATATAGTACCGAATGTACAGGCCATTTTGGATTGGCGTGTCAGTACTATTGTCATTTTACATCTCCAATCCGAAGATATCCGGATTTACAGATTCATCGCATTATAAAAGATGAATATCGTGGTCGTCTAAAAGAAGAGAAAAAGGCACATTATAGTGAAATATTAGATCATGTAGCAGATCAGGCATCTACAACAGAACGACGTGCGGAAGAGGCTGAGCGTGAAACAGTCAAAATGAAAAAAGCGGAATTTATGGAAGATAAGATTGGACAGCATTTTGAAGGTGTTGTATCTGGTGTTACAAGTTGGGGTATTTATGTAGAACTTCCAAATACAGTAGAAGGCTTGGTGCATTATTCCAGAATACCAGGAGATCGCTATTATTTTGATGAAAAACGCTATGAATTTGTAGGAGAACGTACAGGTAAGAGCTATACACTTGGACAAAAAGTAGAAGTAGTCGTAGTAGATGTTGATAAAATATCTCGTACGATTGATTTTGCTATTCCAGATTCTAAAGGTGAAATTTTCTGGAAAGATTATATTTAAAGTGAATGGAGAGCTGGTATGAGTAAAGAAACAATGAAATTGGTTGCAAATAATAAAAAAGCATACCATGATTATTTTATAGACGAAAAATATGAAACAGGACTTGTTTTACATGGAACAGAAGTAAAAAGTCTTCGTATGGGAAAATGCAGCGTAAAAGAATCTTTTATCCGCATTGAAAATGGAGAAGTGTTTATATATGGTATGCATATTAGCCCATATGAAAAAGGAAATATTTTCAACAAAGATCCGCTGCGTGTAAAAAAACTTTTGCTCCACAAACAGGAAATTAACAAATTGACTGGAAAAGTGGCAGAAAAAGGATATACATTAGTACCGCTCCAAGTTTATTTTAAAGATGGAAAGGCAAAAATGGAAATTGGACTTGCACGAGGTAAGAAACTCTTTGATAAGCGACAGGATATCGCTAAAAAAGATGAACGACGTGCAAACGAACGAGAATTTAAGATTTCTAATTTGTAATTTGTACTTGTCCCTCAAATACGAGGGACAAGTGGAAAAACTCATTGCATTCTTATTTTATTCATGTTATAATGAGCTGTGACTCGGGCTAGTAAAGGTTTCGACAGGGGTCTTGCAGCTGGAGAAGCTATCCGCAGGTGATGCGTCAAATCACAAACTTAAATATAAACGCTAACAATAATTTAGCTTACGCTGCCTAATTGGCAGTTGTCTGACCTGATGCACCTACACTTCAGGACCCAGGCATCATCTTTGTAGGAAACGACTGATAGTAAGCTTTGCCTATCAGGGCGTATCATGAAGCTACCGAGCAAACAGGCTTGTAGGTTTGCCTGCTTGTAAGGGAAATGGGAAACCACAAAAACAAACTATGATAGTAGAAGGACAGGGAATAGGCTTTTGGACACGGGTTCGACTCCCGTCTAGTCCATAGGGAAAGTGCCGTATTTACGGCACTTTTTTTGTTTCGTGTTGTATACAAAATGAAGAAATTCTTCCACGCTGGTTTTACAAATATCAGAAGTGTTTAGAGGAATTTAATACCACCTAGTCAGAAATGACAGGTGGTATTTTTATACCCCAAATGCCTTCCATGGGCTGGGAAAGTATTAGTGGATGATGTATGGTTCGGTGGAAAAGGTGGAATCAATCCGGAAACTGGAAAAGAATATCCGCTGATGAGTTACGCGATTAGCAAGGGACTTTACCATCCAAGATGCAGGGATAATCATAGTACATACTTTCCAAAATTAACGAAGGCAGATGATACTTGGACAAAAGAAGAATTAGAAGCCGTTGGTTTACGAACAAAACAGGAAGCGAGGCAGCAGTATGCAGAACGACAAGTCAAGAAGTATGAACGGCTGGCGAAGTATTCACTGGATGGATAGAATCAAAGGTTGTATGCAGCCAGGGAAAAGCAGTGACGAAATGTTCGATTTAAGACTGGTGGGCTGAGCAGTAAAGAATACGCAGAGTCAAAACGTCCGCTTGCTGATTTTAGAGCAGTGCCAGAGAAGCAGATTGTAGGTATTTTGAGGAAAGATTTGGAAGAATGGATAAAAATCTATCAAAGGAAGAATATAGAGCGATTCGAAAATATACATACAATTCTGGTGACAAGAAACCAAATCGTTTCTTTGAAAGATTAAACGCAATGCTCCGAGGCGACTTGCCGGAAGATGAAAAACTAAGAGAGTATGCAGAAATTCATAAATTGTTTACAAAGTAGGAACGCTTTTGGAACGCCACAGTTTCTTTAGTGGAACGGCAAATCAGTATAATAAATAGCACAGGCAGCAGAAAACTGCTTGAAAATTTATTTTGGAGGCATTTTATTATGTACTTTGACGCTATCGCAAAAATCGTTTCAGAACGCACAGGTTGTGATGTTTCTGCTGTAAAACCAGAAAGCAAGTTCTCTGAACTTGGTATTGACTCTCTCGACACTGTAGAGCTTCTTATGAATCTTGAGGACGAAATTGGTATTGAAATTGAATTGGATCAGAAAGTGGAAACTATCGACGATTTGGATAAGTTCATCCAGAGCAAAAAGGGGTAATGTTTATGATTAAGTCAGCAATTTGTGAAATGCTGGGTATCGAATATCCTGTGTTTCAAGGTGGTATGGCTTGGATCGCTGA
>CAYRIK010000042.1:0-15200 GCA_964424345.1 uncultured Lachnospiraceae bacterium | reverse complement strand
CATCATTTCGTAGAAATCTTTTAATTCCTGATTCTTTAAGATTTCTGTATGAAGTCTTGCTACACCGTTTACAGAGTAACCTGCTGCGATTGCAAGGTGAGCCATCTTAACCTGACCATCATAAATAATAGCCATCTTACGAACTTTTTCGTAATCACCAGGATATTTTGCCTGAATTTCATTTACGAAACGGCGGTTGATTTCTTCGATAATCTGATAAATACGAGGAAGTAATCTGGAGAATAATTCGATTGGCCATTTTTCCAATGCTTCTGCCATGATTGTATGGTTTGTATATGCACAAGTCTTAGTTGTGATTTCCCATGCTTCATCCCACTGTAAATTATAATCATCTAATAAAATACGCATCAATTCTGCTACTGCTACAGTTGGATGTGTATCATTTAACTGGAATGCATTCTTTTCGTGGAACTTGCGAATGTCATCATGTTTCTTCATATATTTTGCTACTGCTTCCTGAACAGATGCAGAAATAAAGAAGTACTGCTGTTTTAAACGAAGTTCTTTTCCTGCGTAATGGTTATCGTTTGGATAAAGTACTTCTACGATATTACGAGCAAGGTTTTCCTGCTCTACTGCTTTTTTGTAATCACCTTTATCAAAAGAATCTAACTGGAAGCATTCAATTGCTTCTGCATCCCAGATACGAAGTGTGTTTACAATGCCATTGCCATAACCGATGATAGGCATATCATAAGGAACGGCACGAACAGACTGATAACCTTCCTGTACAAAATGTGCTCTTCCATTTTCATCCATATGAGTTGTTACATAACCACCAAACTTAACTTCTTTAGCGTATTCACTTCTGCGAAGTTCAAATGGGTTTCCGTCTGCTAACCATACATCTGGTACTTCTACCTGGAAGCCATCACGAATTTCCTGTTTGAACATACCGTAACGATAACGGATACCACAGCCATATGCTGCATAATTTAATGTTGCAAGAGAATCTAAGAAACAAGCTGCAAGACGACCTAAACCACCATTACCAAGTGCTGCATCTGGTTCCTGATCTTCGATTAAGTTTAAGTCTAAACCGATTTCTTCTAATGCTTCTTTTACTTCGTCATAAGCCTGTAAGTTGATTAAGTTGTTGCCAAGAGCTCTACCCATTAAGAACTCCATAGACATATAATAAACAATCTTTGGATCCTGCTCATCGTATGCTTTCTGGGTCTCTAACCAATTGTCAATAATAGTATCTTTTATTGCATAAGAAACAGCCTGAAATATCTGCTGCTGATTTGCTTCTTTTAATGTTTTACGATATAAAGTTTTTACGTTTGTTTCTACTTCCTTCTGGAAGGCTGCTTTGTCAAATTTGATAGTTGCGTTTGTCATATACAAGTTACCCTCTCAAGTCTATATTTCATTCTAGTAATATATTTATGCCCATGTATACCGTATTCTTTTCATTTGTCACGGCACGTTACATAGATTATAGCACAATGTTAAAAAAAATAAAAGTATTTTGCCGAATTTTTGTTAATTTTTTCTCAATCTTTTTATAGATATTTCCGTTTTCCGATTTCCTGTATTGACCATTTCCAGAAATGGCACTAAAATGGCTAAAAGGAGATTTTTTTATGGACAGACAAAACTTAACATTACTTACCGATTTATATGAACTTACTATGATGCAAGGTTATTTCCATCATAAAAGTGCAAACGAAACAGTAATCTTTGATTTATTTTATCGTACAAATCCATGCGGAAATGGTTATTCCATCATGGCTGGATTGGAACAGGCTATCAAATACATTAAGGAGCTTCATTTTACAAGAAATGATATTGAATATTTACGCTCTTTAAATTTATTCGATGAAGCATTTTTAGATTATCTTGGAGATTTTAAATTTACTGGTGACATTTATGCCATTCCAGAAGGAACTGTAATCTTCCCAAGAGAACCACTTGTAAAAGTGATTGCTCCTATTATGGAAGCACAGTTAGTAGAAACTGCATTGTTAAATATCATCAATCATCAGTCTTTGATTGCTACAAAAGCTGCTCGTGTATGCTACGCAGCAAAAGGAGACGGCATTTTAGAATTTGGTCTTAGACGTGCACAAGGTCCTGATGCTGGTATTTATGGTGCAAGAGCTGCTGTAATTGGTGGTTGCATCGGCACAAGCAACGTACTTGCAGGTGAATTATTCGATGTTCCTGTACGCGGTACACATGCACATAGCTGGATTATGAGCTTCCCTGATGAATATACTGCTTTCAAGACATATTCTGAAATGTATCCACAGTCTTGTACATTATTAGTAGATACTTACGATACATTAAAGAGCGGTGTTCCAAACGCAATTCGTGTATTTAAAGAAATGAAAGAAGCCGGTATTGAACTTAACAACTATGGTATCCGTTTAGACAGTGGTGACCTTTCTTATATTTCCAAAAAAGCGCGTAAGATGTTAGACGAAGCTGGTTTTACAGATGCTGTTATTTCTGCAAGCAACGATTTGGATGAATATTTAATCGAATCTTTGAAAGCTCAAGGTGCTGCTATCACTTCTTGGGGTGTTGGTACAAATCTGATTACAGCAAAAGATAACCCAGCATTCGGTGGTGTTTACAAACTTGCTGCTATTCAGGATAAAAATGGTAATTTTGTTCCAAAGATCAAATTATCCGAAAACTCTGAAAAAGTTACAAACCCAGGTAATAAAAAGATTTATCGTGTTTATGAAAAGGAAAGTGGAAAAGTCAAAGCAGATTTAATCTGTATGGAAGATGAAGTATTCACCGAAGACCAGACATTAAAACTCTTCTCTCCAACAGAAACTTGGAAAAAGACTTATTTAGAACCTGGCACTTATACATTGCGTGAATTGATGGTTCCTATCTTTATCAAGGGAGAATGTGTATATGAATCTCCAAAGGTTATGGATATTCGTGCATATTGTCAGGAAGAATTATCTACTCTCTGGGAAGAAACAAAACGTTTTGTAAATCCTCATAAGGTATATGTCGATTTATCTCAGAAATTATTCGATACAAAGATTGCTCTGTTAGATCAGATGAGCGAAAAATAAACGGAGAATTGTTATGGCTAAAAAATACTTTTTTTGCAAAACAAATAAACATCCTGTTTCTTATAAAACAGGAGAAAAAATGATTTATGAATTAGAACTTCGTGAAGACGGCAAAAAGATCACTTGTCATACGTTCTCTTACCGTATTGAGCGTGACTTTGAAGAACCAATAGAAGGCACTGTAAGCGGAGAAGATGGAACACTCACAATCGAGACTGTTATGAACAAACCGGGCTTTGCTCGTGTTGTTTGTCGTGCATTAGATGCACAAGGCAACGATTTAGAAGACTGTGATACATTTGACGGTGGTACTGGTGCTGACGTAGAAACACTTCGCACAACAACTCCTTTACCAGAAGGCTTTGATGCTTTCTGGGATGCCTGCAAAGAGGAATTATACACTGTAGAGCCAAAATTATTGGATTGCCAAAAAGTAGAACGTGAAGCTTATCCAGATTTTGATATCTATGATATTAAGGTAGATTGTGCTGGTCCTATGCCGGTTTCCGGTTATATTTCCATGCCAAAAGCAGCTGGTCGTTATCCTGCTTATGTTTGTTATAAAGGATATGGCGTTGTTTCAGCACCAATTGACTGCAAAGAAAATACTATTATCTTCTATATTAATGCACATGGATTTTTAAATGGTCAGCCAGAATCTTATTATCAAAATCTTGCTCAGACCTCATTACGAAGATACGGTCTTATTCCAGAGCAAAATAAAGATCCTAACACAAGCTATTTCCGTTATATGGCTATTCGTGCTGCACAGGCTGCTCGTTATCTTTTAACTTTAGATAATTTTAATGGTGAACTGATTCTGTATGGCGGAAGCCAGGGTGCTTTTCAGGCAACTTCTGCTTCCACTATGGTTCCAGAAGTAAAACTGTTAGATATTTTCATTCCATGGCTCTGTGACACAAACGCTTCTTCTATCGGACGACTTCGTTATAGTGATCCGCAATATGTAGACGGACTTGCTTTTTATGATTTGACAAATATTGCATCCAGAATCCATTGCCCTGTACATTTAATGGCAAGACTCGGTGATTATACTTGTCATCCAACTGGAATTTTCTCTTTTTATAATGTTATTCCAACGAAAAAGCAAATGCGTGTAATCCAAAACGGAACACATTTATATCAGTCTCCGGAAGCAGAAGAATTTCCAGTATTATATTAATGAATGTATACCAGAAAACGTCTGCTTTTCTGGTATATTTTATTTTTCATTTTATTCAAATTTATATAAAACAATGAATTGGAGGTAACTTTATGCATCAGATGATAGCAAGTCCTTCTCGCTATATTCAGGAAAAAGGACTTTTCAAACAGCTCGCTTCTCATATTTCCACATTAGGAACGCATCCTGTCATTTTAGTAGATAAAAATATTATTCCTTTTGTCATGCCAGCAATTGAGGCCTCTCTTTTAAATGCCCATATGACATTTGAAGTATTAGAATTTAGCGGTGAATGCTGTATGACTGCAATCCATTCTGTTTGTGAACGTCTAAAGACATGTAATGGAGATATGCTTCTCGGTGTTGGCGGTGGAAAAACATTGGATACTGCAAAAGCTGCTGCACATTTTTCAAAAAAACCGCTTGCTATATTGCCTACTGTTGCTTCCAGCGATGCACCTTGTTCTTCTCTTTCTGTCATATACCATGAAAATGGTGTATTAGACCGCTACTTATATCTTAGCAAGAGTCCTGATATTGTACTTGTTGATTCTGAAGTAATCTGCAATGCTCCTGCTCGTTTGCTGGCAGCTGGTATGGGCGATGCCCTTTCTACATATTTTGAGGCAAGAGCATGTATGCAAAGTAATGCAAAAAACAGCTTTCATGCACAACCCACACGTGCAGTTCTTGCACTTTCCAAAGCTTGCTATGATACCCTTTTAGCAAATGGTGTTGCTGCCCTACAAGATGTTCGTGAAAAATATTGTTCCAAAGCAGTGGAAGCAATTATCGAAGCGAATATTTATTTAAGTGGAATTGGATTTGAATCCGGAGGTATGGCTGCTGCTCATGCAATCGCTTATGCGTTTTCTTCTGTTTCTGCTTCCCATCCAAATATGCATGGAGAAACGGTCGCACTTGGCACGATTGCACAACTTGTTTTAGAATACCGCAACCATCCAACTGCTGCCGCTTTAGAAGAACTGCAAACAGTAAAAACATTTTGTCAGCGTGTGGGACTTCCTTGTTCTTTATCTGACCTCGGAATCGAACACCCTTCTGAGCAAGACCTTACATTGATTGCCACTGCCGCATGTCATGCAGACCGCACGATGTCTCATATGCCATTTGATGTAACTGTAAATGATGTTGTAGCTGTGCTTAACGAATTACGTTAGTTTTTGTTTTTGCGAGTAATTTCCTAGTACATAAAAAATGAGAGGGAGTTGAATACTCCCTCTCATTTTTATTGCCCAAAACACTGCAAAATCTATTCGATTTATTCGCCTTTTACTACAATCTTTAATCCCTGCATGCTGATATTCATTTCCATTGCTTCGTTGATATCTGCTAATGCATATTTATGTGTTAACAATTCTTCTACTGGAAGACCATCTTTCTGTGCTTCTTTTAAGAACTCTGTAGCCTGAATCCAATCCTTTGCCTGATATGTCCAAGAACCGATTACGCGGATTTCTTTGTTACAAATATCCTGATGAGGATTGTATGTAGTGTCACCATTGTCTACGAAGAAACCAAGTTCACACATTGCGCCGCCACGACGAACATATTTCCAAATTGTGCTTGCTGCCTTTGGAGAACCTGTACACTGGAATGCCATTTCAGCACCCTTGCCGCCTGTAATTTCTTTTACTCTTGCCTGTGCATCTTCTGTCATGTAGTTTACTGTATAAGCTGCACCGAGTTTCTTTGCCATTTCAAGTCTCTTTTCATCACCGTCTACTGCGATAATGTTACGAACACCCATAGTACGAACGTTTGCAAGAAGTAATAAACCAATAGGTCCACAACCCTGAACTAATACATAAGAACCATGACGGAAGTTAAAAATCTTCTTTGCCTGTTCTACTGCATGAACGATTACTGCTGCAGGCTCGATCAATGTTCTTAAATCTACGTCCATATCACTTACATTGAAAATAACGCCGCCAGCGTTTACTTTGATGTACTCGCCAAACCAACCATTGAAATTCTTGTATGCTGCTTCACCAGGCATTAAACCAAAAATTTCGCCGCCTTCACAAAGATGAACATTTTCAGGTTCAAATTTACAAGTATCACAAGTACCACATGGTTTTAAACCAGTAACGATCTTATCGCCTAATCCTAATGGCTTGCCATAGTAGTCTGTTTTAACGTTCTTACCAATCTTTACAACAGTACCAGTACCTTCATGGCCAAGTTCTACTGGAATGTAACCAAATGGATCGCCCTTATATTCATGAACGTCTGTACCACAGATACCTGTCTGTTCTACTTTTACCAACACTTCATCATCGCCGATTTCTGGTACTGGAAGCTCATAAATGTCAATCTTTTTTGCTCCTGTAAGAACTGCTACTCTTGCTTTTTCCGGAATGTTAAATTCGCTCATCTCATAGATCTCCTTCTAAAATTTATATTTTATATACCTTCGTTGTATATTACTTTCGTTTTGCCCTTGTTTGGTTATATTTTACAACAAACAATGTGTTTGTGTCAATATTTTTAAGCATTTTTCATAATGTTTTATAATTTTTTAACCAAATAAAACAAACAAATTACTACATATACGCAAAACCCTTCCTACATTTGCAAATTAATGCAATAATCCACATAATATGCACTTCAATAACGACTGAATCATTTATTTTAACTTCTAAAAACTGCTTTCCGTCAAACTTTAAAATAACCATTTGTAAAACAGTCTATATATCGTCTACCTTTCACCTTTCTATCCTCTATACTGAAAGAATCTTATTTATATCACCCTTAACATTGTCAAAAGAAAGGAACATCCGGTATGACAGTATCCAGAAATTTATATACGCTTCGCAAAACATATGGTCTATCCTTACAATACTTATCTGAACAGACCGGCATTACACCCACCTCATTATCCGCTTACGAAAAAGGAAAATATCTGCCTTCTTTGGAAAACATTTGCAGACTTGCAGATTTTTATCAAGTTTCCTTAGAAGAACTCATACGAGGCAATGTCTGCTAAGTGTTTTTATATACTTAAAAACAAGTAATTTTCTAATATTTAAAAACGGAGCTGTTGCTCCATAGATAATTGTTTATCTATTTTGTAACAGCTCCGCTAAAAAATGAACTTTTATATTATTTTATTATTTATCTTCTTTTGCAGTTTCTTCTGCACCATACAGGGTAACGAGTTTCTGCAAGTACTGCATACGTTCTTTTGCCTGTTCTTCTGCCATATCAAAGAGTTCTGCTGCCTTCTGAGGATTTGCTCTCTTTAATGCATTGTAACGAACTTCTCCGTCAAGGAAATCCTGATATTCTAATGTAGGAAGTTTGCTGTCTAAGAAGAATGCATTCTTACCAGCTTCCTTCATATCTGGATTATAACGGAACAAATGCCAGTAACCTGATTTTACAGCCTTATCTTCTTCAGCCTGAGCACAGCTCATACCTACTTTGATACCATGGTTGATACATGGAGCGTATGCAATAATCAAAGATGGTCCTTCGTATGCTTCTGCTTCTGCGATTGCTTTTACGCACTGATTATAATCTGCACCCATTGCAATCTGTGCTACATATACATAACCATAGCTCATTGCGATGCTTGCAAGGTCTTTCTTCTTTGTACCTTTACCGCCTGCTGCGAATTTTGCGATAGAACCAGTTGGAGTTGCCTTAGAAGACTGACCGCCTGTGTTAGAGTAAAGCTCTGTATCAAATACCATAATATTGATATCCTGACCACTTGCAAGTACATGGTCTAAACCACCAAAGCCAATATCGTAAGCCCAGCCGTCACCACCAAAAATCCACTGTGATTTCTTTGCAAGGAAATCTTTTTCTTCTAATACAGTTGCTGCTTTTTCATCCTGTGCTGCTTCTAATGCTGCAACTAATTTTTCTGTTGCTGTACCATTTAAAGAACCAGTCTGGTAAGTATCTGTCCAATCCTTGATTGCTGTCTTTAATTCTTCATTTTCTGTATTTTCAGACATCTGAGTCAATTCATCGCGTAATCTTGCTCGAATACTCTTTTGTGCTAATAACATACCATAACCAAATTCTGCTGCATCTTCAAATAAGGAGTTTGCCCATGCTGGACCTCTTCCAAATGCATCTGTTGTATATGGTGTAGATGGTGAAGAGTTACCCCAAATAGAAGAACATCCTGTTGCGTTTGCAATATACATTCTGTCACCAAATAACTGGGTGATCAATTTTGCATAAGGAGTTTCTCCACAGCCTGCACAAGCACCAGAGAACTCTAAGAATGGTTTCTTAAACTGGCTTCCCTTTACAGTGTTTGATTTGAACTTATCTACTACTTCTGTTTTTACTGGAAGTTCTTTTGCAAAATCAAATTCAGCCTGCATCTGTGCTAATTTGTCTTCTACAAAATCTGCTGTTGTCTTCATAGTAAGAGCTTTATTGCCTCTCATACCAGGACAACCCTGTACACAAGCACCACAGCCTGTACAATCTGCTGGAGATACTGTGATTGCAAAATAATATCCAGGCATAGCCATCATTGGCAATAACTTCATATCTTCTGGAGCATTCTGCTTTTCTTCTTCTGTCATAACAACAGGACGGATAACTGCATGAGGACAAACCATTGCACAACGGTTACACTGAATACAGTTTTCTGGTGTCCATTCTGGAACGTCGATTGCTACGCTTCTACGTTCATGAGCAGAAGTACCACTTGGTGTAGAACCATCTACATAATCCATAAATGCAGAAACTGGAAGTTTATTTCCTCGCTGTGCATTTACTTCCTGCTGGATATTTTTAACAAACTTCATAACTTCTGGTCTGTCAGCTAAGATTTTTGTCATCTGAGCTTCATCTACAGCATAGGCCCAATCTTCTGGAACTTCTACCTTCACCATGCTGTTTGCACCAGCATCAATCGCATCATAGTTCATCTGAACAATGGCATCACCCTTCTTGCCATAGCTCTTCTTTGCTGCTGCTTTCATATATTCAATTGCATCTTCTGCTGGAATAATCTTTGCCAAAGAGAAGAATGCAGACTGTAATACTGTATTAATCTTACCATTTAAGCCGATTTCTTTACCTATCTTAATACCATCA
Organism: uncultured Lachnospiraceae bacterium; assembly: GCA_964424345.1. Lineage (GTDB taxonomy): Bacteria > Bacillota > Clostridia > Lachnospirales > Lachnospiraceae > RGIG6307. The sequence goes on along the minus strand of CAYRIK010000042.1, from coordinate 5,861 downwards.
ATGATATAGAAATTGATTTCATTACGTGCAATATACTGCTTTACAGCTGCTGGTAAATGTGCGTCTAATTCTTTTGCATCCCATGTGCAGTTTAATAAGAATGTGCCGCCCTTCTTCAAATCCTGAACCATGTCATATTTCTGAATATAAGACTGGTTATGACAAGCTACGAAATCTGCCTTGTCGATTAAATAAGAAGATTTGATTGCTTCATCACCAAAACGTAAATGAGAAACAGTTACACCACCTGATTTTTTAGAGTCATAATCAAAATATGCCTGAACAAATTTATCTGTATGATCACCAATAATCTTGATAGAGTTCTTGTTTGCACCAACTGTACCATCACTGCCAAGTCCCCAGAACTTTGCACTTACTGTATTTGTACTTGCTGTATCAATATCTGCTGGTTCTAATGATAAATGAGTAACATCATCTACGATACCGATTGTAAATACTTTCTTTTCTGTATTGTCAAATACTGCTTTAATCTGACCTGGTTTTGTATCTTTAGAGCCAAGACCATAACGACCGCTGAATACTGGTATATCATGGAACTTGCTGTCTTTTAATGCTGCAACTACATCCAAGTATAATGGTTCGCCCATTGCACCTGGCTCTTTTGTTCTGTCGAGAACAGAAATCTGCTGAACTGTTTCAGGAATAACTGCAAGTAAATGTTCTTTGCTGAATGGTCTGTATAAATGTACTTCGATCACACCGACCTTTGCACCAGCATTGTTCATAAAATCTACTGTTTCTTCGATTGTAGAACAAACGCTGCCCATTGCTACGATAACATGTGTTGCATCTTCTGCACCATAATAATTGAATAAGCCGTAGTTTGTACCAATCTTTTCGTTGATCAGATTCATATAAGATTCTACTACTGCTGGCATATCATTATAAAAATGATTGCTTGCTTCTCTTGCCTGGAAGAAAATATCTGGATTTTGTGCAGAACCCATCTGACGTGCATGGTTTGGATTTAATGCATTCTGACGGAATGCACGTACTGCATCCATATCTAACATTTCTTTTAAAGTATCATAATCCCATGCATCGATTTTCTGAATTTCATGAGAAGTACGGAAACCATCAAAGAAATTAATAAATGGTAATTTGCCTTTCAATGCTGCAAGATGTGCAACTGGTGTTAAATCCATAACTTCCTGTACAGAACCACTTGCTAACATAGCAACACCTGTCTGACGACAAGCATATACGTCAGAATGATCACCGAAAATAGAAAGTGCATGGCTTGCGATTGCTCTTGCTGCTACGTTAAACACGCCTGGAAGCTGTTCACCTGCAATCTTATAAAGGTTTGGAATCATCAATAACAAACCTTGAGAAGCAGTAAATGTAGTAGTCAACGCACCTGCTGCCAAAGAACCATGTACTGCACCTGCTGCACCTGCTTCAGACTGCATTTCTGTTACTGCAACAGTCTGACCAAATACATTTTTACGTCCTGCATTTGCCCATTCATCTGTTACTTCTGCCATAGTTGAAGAAGGAGTGATTGGATAGATTGCTGCAACATCACTATACGCATAAGATACGTGAGCGGCTGCCTGATTTCCATCCATAGTAAGTTTTTGTCTTTTCATAGCAATTACCTCTTGTTTATATAATAATTGTTTCGTTTGCCTATAACAGTTGTAGTATAACACATTTCAGACATTTTTTCTATCATTTCCAAACATTTACAGAAAACATTTTCAATTGCTTTTACATCACAAAATGACATGGACGAGTCTTATTTTCTATGTTATACTGCAATCAATTAAAGATGTGTCAAAAGAGCAAAACGCATCTTGGAAACGAATATATTCTATATTATTTCCTTAATTTATATGCTCTATTAGCAACCAATCAAAGGAGAATTGTGATGAAATTAAGAAGAGCCGAGATCATCCCTCAGCCTGGAGCTTTTTCCAGCAACGTAAATCGTATCGCAAGAGCCGATGCTCTGCCAAACGAATGGAGTATGTATCGTCTTGTTTTTGATGTGAATGAACATGTAGACCAAGCAAAACTGCTTATTATGGGTGCAGAATATTTTGCAGTCTATATCAATGGAGAATTTTGTACAGAATATTGTATCCGTTCTTACATTTTCCATCGTGCATACGAAATGTATGATGTAAGCGACTATATCAAGGAAGGAAAAAATGTCATTGCTTTATTAGCTTGCGAAAAAGGCAATCCAAACAACCGTGGTATTGCATGTGAGCTTCAGTTAGACAATGGCGGTCAGATTACAAGCATTTGTGATGGATTTAAAACTGCAAAATACGAAGCAATCGTAAATCCAATGACTTATCAGCTTGGCGGTCATGCACCTGAAATCCACGATGCACGCAAAGAAGTAGAAGGTTGGAAAGAAGTAAACTTCTGTGACATAAACTGGCAGCCTGCTGAAATCGTAGGTGCTGTTGATTCTGCTCCTTACACAGATTTAGTACAAAGCTTCCAAAAAGCACAGACTCGTGATGAATTAGAACCAGTAAGAGTTGCATATTTTGAAGATACAGAAAAATACGAAGGTTATGATGTATGCTTACAAGGACCTGGAAATTCTTTCTGTTGTTTTATGACTACTTTGCATGCAGCCGAAGACACTACTGTATATCTTGCTCCAACATCTGGCGTTTCTGAAGCTAGCTTAGATGGTGTCAATATTTCCTTAAAGAAAGACATTGCCCTGAAAGCAGGTACACATACTTTTTCTGTTTTAAGCTATGGCGGTGGATGTTCTATGTTCGAACTTCGCACAAATGGAACACTTTCTTTTACAGCTCCTTCTGATACCATTGACAGTACATGGGTTGTATTTTCCGCTGCAAGACCAACTATTCCTTATCGTATTGGTTGGAACGATCATGTTGCTCCAGTTTCTGTTCCAGAACAAATTGCCGCATTTATGAAAGCAGTTGATTTTTCTGCACTTTCTTCTAAAACACAGGAATCTTGTCAAAAAGCTGAATTAGGAACTTGTTCTTTATGGCACAATATTATGAACCAGAAACATGTAGGTGCGCCAGAACATTTTGAGGACCTTACCGGTCAGCCAATTGTTATTCCAGCAAGAGATACTGCTGTCAGCCTCATGTTTGATTATGACATTGAACGCATTGGTTTATTTACATTAGAACTGGATGCTCCAAAAGATACTGTTCTTACTTATTTCATGTTTGAAATGATTACACAGAGCGGTATTCGTTATATGACACATTATCAAGGTCAGTATATTTGTAAAGATGGCCGTCAGCTTTTCACAAGCAATACGATTCGCGGTCATCGTTATGCAGTTATTACAATTCCTGCATGCGAAAAAGATATCACAATTTACAAGGCAAATGTAATCGAAACTAGATACAACACAGAACCTGCCGGTGCATTTACTTCAAACGATGCTTATTTCAATAATATTTATCAGATTTCCATCAATACTGCAAAAACCTGTTTTATGGACTCTTATGTAGACTGCTGCGGATGCGAGCAGAACACATGGGTAGGTGATGCTGGTATTACTGCTGAAATCAATATGGTAAACTTCGGTGAAGAAGCATTTGACGCTCGTTATCTTGATACTATCGGTCGTTCTATGGACGATGGCATGAGATTATACCGCGGCAGAAATCCTCGTTATGTAAACCGCTTACAGCTTCCTTGTTCTTGCTTCCCTACATATCCAGAAGCTGGTATTCCAATCTGGAGCTTTATGTGGGTACTTCAGATTTTAAGTCATTATCTGTATTTTGGTATGAGCGAAGATGTGGAACGTGGTCTGAACGATATCGATGAATGTTTCATCAGATGCCGTAAGCAGACAAATGAACGTGGCTTATTAGACATTGATGAGGCTTGGAACTTAATCGAATGGGCTGACAACGATTTAATGGTATGCGGCGAAGTTACTGCTAACAACATGATGCTCTCTCACTGCCTGATGCAGACTGCAAGTGTATTGCGCGAGCTTGGCAGAAATGAAAAAGCCGAAGAATATGAAGCATGGGGACGTTCTTATAAAGAAGCTGTTAATCTTTATTGTTGGGATGAAAGCCGTCACGCTTATGTAGATACTGTTCGTGATGAATTTGCATACAAGCGTTATGTTACATATTTTGAACAGACAGGAAGAACTCCTTACTCTTATGAAGATTATTTAAACTGCGGACGTATCAGTGTTCAGACAAACACATTTGCTTTATTATACGATTGTGCAACAGAAGAAAGAAAGCCTTACTGTGAAGCACTCCTTTTAAAGAGTGTAGAATCTGGAATATATAGAAAAGGGGCTCCAATGAATGTTGTACCTAACGCAGATGCTCCTATCGTTTCTGTTGGTTCTCCTTTCTTCTTATATTATACATTGAAAACACTTTACAAACTCGGTCATCATGACGTTGCAACAAATGTAATCCGTCGTGACTGGGGTGCAATGTGTGATGATGGTTTGACTACTTGTGTAGAAACATTCCAAGATGAACGTGGCGAATGGGGACGAAGTGTTGCACATGCATGGAGTGCATCTCCTGCAATCTTCCTTATGACAGAAGTGCTTGGTATTAAACCTACAAAACCAGGCTATGCAGAATTTACCGTAGAACCTCATCCAGCCGGACTGACTCATGCAAGTGGTGCTGTTCCTACTCCTCATGGAAATATTTATGTAGAGTGGACTTATACAGATGGAAAACTTGACATTCAGTGTCAGGCACCAGAACAGTGCAAACGCGTTTTTTAATCTATAACTGATTTTTAGAGCTGTACATCCATACAGGGTGTGCAGCTCTTTTTATTTTTTCTAAATAATAAAATTTCTTTTTCTAATAATAACAAAGTGAACAAGTCTGCTTCAACTTTCTATATTCCTCACACATGAAAGACTTATTCCACTTTTCTGAGCCGAGCATTTTTGCAAAGCAATACTTTCCATATACGCCCGTGTTCATCCTTGCAGAATGTTTTTGTATACCTGAAAAAGAGAATTTCCTAGTATACAAAAAAGAGCCATAAATATCGCTATTTACGGCTCTTTATCATATCTTTATTATGTAATTTATTATTGTGCTGGAGCTTCATCAGAGAAGTTTGCAACCTGACAATAAGCTTCTGTACCATCGATATCAATACGATACCATTCTTCATCAGCTGTAATACCAGTTACTTTTACTTCCATACCTTTCTTTAAGATACCAGCCTTGTCAGCATTACCCTGTGGATGGATTCTTGCGTTAACAAGCTTTGTTACATATACTGTCTTATCTAAATCATTTACAGTAACATCAATTGTCTTTGCTTCAGATTCTTTAGACTCTTCTTTTGCTGTACTTTCTGTTGTCTTTGCTGTGCTTTCTGTAGTCTTAGATGTAGCGTTGGATGATGTACTGTTATCTCCACATCCTGTAAACATCAAAGTTGCCGCAACAGATACAGCGAGTAATTTTAATAATGCATTCTTTTTCATTTCTTCCTCCTAAATTCACATCCTAACTTTGTAGGCACGTTTTTCTTTTTGTTATTCATCAACCATTCAACATGTTGTTACTATATCACAAAGTTTCATAATGCACAAGCCTTTTTTGTGCTTTTTGTACAAAAAAAATAAAAAAACTATGAATTATTTAGAAAAACTATAAGTGACTCTTATCCTCATTACCACAACAGAACTACAACACTCTTATCCTCTAAAAATGACTTATATACAGGTATCTTGTACTTCATAGGAAATGCATAATTTCCTAGTATATAAAAAAATAGAGAGAACCGTTTTTCAACGTTTCTCTCTATCTAAATAATGCCGGCGACCGGAATCGAACCGGTACGGGAGGTAAGTCCCGCAGGATTTT
>CAYRIK010000041.1:0-16382 GCA_964424345.1 uncultured Lachnospiraceae bacterium | reverse complement strand
TTGCAGGATTTATGCTGGTGGTAGGACTTTATTCAGAAAGAATAACGATTAGTTCTGCGTTTTCTTGTGTCCAACAAGAATCAACTTCTTATGTATTGTCTTTTCAATCTGTAGTCAAACCAACAAGAGCATGTACAGGAGAAATGCTTGGCATTTTTCATGAACGGGATGTACATGCAAAATCCAATATAAAGTTTTTGTTATATTTTTTGATTCCTAATGTATATTTTTTACATATGGGACAATCTTATATGTATGTAAAAGAAGTTTGCGTTCTTACTTTTAGTCAGGAAAAACGTATAACGGATTATATGCATAAGGCGGATGGAAAAAAGCGAATCGTGTGTTTCTCATAAAATAATAAACGCAAATACAGACAAAATTGTCTGTTGCAAAGCGGGCAGATCCGCTGAAAAGCCTGAATAACAACAGGCCTCTTTACAGAATATAATATGGCTTATCGGGAGGATAGGAAAGATGAGAAAGACAAAAGTGATTTGTACAATTGGACCAGCTTGTGAGGATGTAAATATTTTATCAGAAATGTGTGAAGCAGGAATGAATATTGCGAGATTAAATTTTTCCCACGGAACACATGAGGAACATAAAAGAAAAATAGAACTTATTCGAGAAGCTAGAGAAAAAACAAACAAACCAATTGCAATTATGCTTGATACAAAAGGTCCTGAATATCGTATTAAGACATTTGAAAATGGAAAAATCACATTAAAAGAAGGCGATACATTTACCTTTACGACAGAAGAAGTAGTTGGAAATGAAACTATCGTATCTGTAAACTATAAGCAGCTTATGGAGAACTTAGAAATTGGAGATAAGATCTTAGTAAACAATGGTCTTGTTATCTTAAAAGTAAAAGCATTAGATGATACAAAAGCTGTATGTGATGTAGTAGTTGGCGGTGAATTGTCTAATCGTAAAAGTATGAACTTCCCAAATAAGGTCATGAAACATGATTTCTTAAGCGAACAGGATAAAGAAGATCTTTTGTTTGGTATTGCACATGATGTAGATTTTGTAGCAGCATCTTTCGTTTCCAAAAAGCAGGATATTGCAGATATGAGAGCATTTTTGGATGAAAATGGCGGAAAAGATATTGATATTATTGCGAAAATCGAAAATAGAGCCGGTGTAAACAATATCGAAGAAATCTGTGAAATTGCAGATGGTATTATGATTGCACGAGGAGATCTTGGTGTAGAAATTCCAGCTATGGAAGTTCCTTCTGTACAAAAATATTTAATCAGCAAATGCAGAATGCTTGGAAAGCGAGTAATCACAGCAACAGAAATGTTAGAAACTATGATTTACAATCCAAGACCTACAAGAGCTGAAGTATCCGATGTAGCAAATGCAGTATATGATGGAACATCCGTTGTAATGCTTTCTGGTGAGACAGCATCAGGAAAGTATCCGGTTGCTACTGTAAAACATATGGTAGAAACGATTGAATATACAGAACGAAGCATGGACTATGCAAAGAGATTTCAAACTGCTGAATTTACGATTAAAAACAATCTCGATGCAGTTTCTCACGCGACATGTACAATGGCAATCGATGTAAATGCAAAATGCATCGTAGTAAATTCTGTAACTGGTCTTACCGCAAGAATGGTAAGTCGTTTCCGTTGTCCAATTGATATTATTGGTATGACAGCTTCTAAGAAATGCTGGAGAAAGTTAAATATGAGTTGGGGCGTTACACCAGTATTATGTGAGCCATTAGAATCTATGGAAGAAATGTTTAAAAATGATCTGGAAAAAGCAAAAGAGGTATTCCCATTAGAATCTGGAGACAATGTTGTATTAACAGGCTGTTTGTTAAGCGGAAATGCTGAAAACACAAATATGCTTAAAGTTGAAAGGATTTCATAATTAAATGATTAAAAATATATGTAAGGGAATGATTATCGGATTAGCAAATATCATTCCAGGTGTAAGCGGCGGTACGATGGCAGTATCTATGGGAATTTATGACAGATTGATTCATTGCATCAGTCATTTCTTTTCAGAATTAAAGGAAAATATTTGCTTTTTGGCACCTTTAGTAATTGGTATGGGACTGGCGATTGTGGGCAGTTCTTTTGGTATCGATTATTTGTTTGATACATTCCCGGTTCAGACGAATCTATTGTTTATCGGTTTGATTCTTGGCAGCTTGCCAACAATCTATCATAAGGTAAAAGGTTCTTCTATTAGAATCGGACATATTGCAGCAGCTGTATTCTTTTTTGCAGTTGTAGTAGGAATGGCGTTATTGAATGGCGCTTCCGGACACGCAATTCAAATTGAGATAGATTTTGCACAGATTGTAATCTTATTCTTTATTGGCGTGATTGCTTCTGCAACAATGGTTATTCCTGGCGTGAGTGGTTCTATGATGCTGTTATTGCTTGGCTATTATAATCCAATCTTAGATACCATTCAGGAATTTATTGTATCTTTAGTACATTTGGATATGGCAAATTTACTTAGAACAGTATGCATTTTAATGCCGTTTGGTATTGGTGTATTAGTTGGTATCGTAGCGATTGCCAAACTGATCGAGGTTATTTTTGAAAAGTTCCCTTCTTATGCATATTGGTCTATCATCGGTCTTTTGATTGCATCTCCAATTGCAATCCTTATGATTGGAGAACTTCCAAAGATTACATGGATACATATTGTGACGGGTGCAGCAACCTTTATGCTTGGCTGGTTTGTTTCCAGAAAATTGGGAGAAAAAGAATAATATGTCTGCACGATATAGGTATTAACGTGTGAAAAAACCTCTGTAATTAAAAGATGTATTGTATTATAATGGTCACAAGAAAGTCAAAACGAGATTACTTGTGTTTGACAGATGATACGAAAAGAAAACAGGGGGTACGAGTATGAATTTGTATATGAAACAGCATGTATTTACATGGGGAGACAAATTTTCAATCTATAACGAAGCAGGACAAGAGCAATATTATGTAGAGGGAGAAGTTTTTTCTTGGGGAAAGAAGCTGCATCTATATGATTTGCAAGGTCAGGAGTTAGCCTATATCGAACAAAAATTATTTACATTCCTTCCAAAGTATTCTATTTATCGTAATAACATAGAAGTGGCAGAAGTTGTAAAGGAATTCACATTTTTAAAAGACGAGTATAGCGTTGATAGATTAGGCTGGCAAGTAAACGGTGAATTTTTTGACCATACATATTATATCAAAGAACATGGAAGCACGATTGTTTCTGTGTTTAAAGAATGGATGACTTGGGGAGACACTTACCAGATAGAAATAGCTGATCATGTAGATGAAGTAAATGCGCTTGCAGTTGTATTGGTCGTAGATGCATGTATTGAAGCAAAACAACATAATTAAATGTCAAAAAATGCAAATTAACAAAATAAGGGAGTTCACATTTTCGTAAATAAGTGTTATAATAAATTTGCAAATTTACGAAAAGAAAGTACAAACAGAAAAGAGGAAAAATATGGAAAATGTATTTGTTATGGAACATCCATTGATTAAGCATAAGATTTCACGTCTTCGTGATAAGACAACTGGTACAAATGAGTTTCGTGCTTTAGTAGAAGAAATTTCTATGCTTATGGGATATGAAGCTTTAAGTGATCTCCCTACAGAAGAAATCGCAGTTCAGACACCGATTGAAACTTGCAACACACCAGTAATCGCAGGCAGAAAACTTGCTATCGTGCCAATCTTACGTGCAGGTCTTGGTATGGTAAATGGTATTACAGCATTAGTTCCAACAGCAAAAATTGGCCATATCGGAATGTATCGTGATGAAGTTACACATGAGCCACACGCATATTACTGCAAGTTGCCAGAAAGCATTTCTGAACGTTTAATCGTAGTAACAGATCCTATGCTTGCAACAGGTGGTTCTGCTGTAGAAGCTGTAGATTTCATCAAAAAGCAGGGCGGCAAGAACATTAAGTTTTTATGTATCATTGCAGCTCCAGAAGGTGTAAAGCGCTTCCACGAAGCACATCCAGACGTACAGCTTTATGTTGGTAATTTAGACCGTCAGTTAAATGATGAAGCTTACATCTGTCCAGGTCTTGGCGATGCAGGCGACAGAATTTTTGGTACTAAATAAAAAACGTATGAAATGAAGTACAAATGAAGAAGCTATTGTTTTTAGGGAAACCTGCAAAGCAATGGCTTCTTTGCAGTTATTACAAAGGAGAAAAATGATGAAAAAAAGTAAATTGACTAGTATTTTAGGCGGCTTGTTAGCGATTGCTATTTTCTTATTTGGCGGCGGAGAATTTGTAGACGAGTATCTTGGAAATTCACAGACAGACTATACGATTTCAACCAATAAAACAAATCATGAGGAAAGTGCAGATCTGGAAGTACATTTTATTGATATCGGACAGGGCGATGCTACATTGATTAAAGCAGATGGACACTATATGCTTATCGATACCGGAGATAATAACCAAGGCTCTAATGTACAGATGTATTTGGAAAATCAGGGAGTAGATAAACTAGATTATCTGATCTTGACTCATACCGATGCGGACCATATCGGTGGAGCAGACGTTATCGTTACAAAGTTTGATATCGACAATATTTTTATTGGAGATTACAAAAAAAATAATAAAACGTATGAAGAACTTATGAATGCGATAGAATATCGTTATATGACATATTCTACACCAGAAGTTGGCTCTGTATATGAATTGGGAAATGCAGAGTTTACGATTCTTGCTCCAAATGATGTATATAAAGATGCAAACAATACAAGTATTGCGTTGATTTTAAAAAATGGAGAAAATACCTTTATGTTTACAGGAGACTGTGAAACAGAGGCAGAAGAAGATATCATTGCAAATGGAATAAATCTTGATGTTGACGTATATCATGCCGGACATCATGGCAGCAGTACTTCTTCCAGTAAAGAGTTTTTAGATGCTATGACACCGGAATATACAGTAATCAGCTGCGGGGAAGATAATAAATATGGACATCCACATGCAGAAACATTAAATAATCTTCGTGCTATGAGCGTAAAAGTGTTCCGTACAGATGAACAGGGAAGTGTTGTAGCATATAGTGATGGTACAAAGATTACTTGGAATTGTGCACCTACAGAAAGCTGGAAATCTGGTGAAGCAAGAAAATAAGTAAAATCTTGCGTTATATAGTAAAATCATGTATGATATTTTTGTGTACTAGAAAATTTTTTGTAATACAATACAAGGTTTCATACATTTAGATATACGATATTTTAGAATTATGGAGAAGTGCTATGGAAAAGAAAGAAATCAGACAAGAATATTTAACAGGTGAACGTCCATTGTTTGCTGCCGAAAACGTTTATATAGAAGATACGATTTTCGCACAGGGAGAATCTCCTTTAAAAGAAAGCAAACAGGTAGAACTTAATAACAGCATGTTTCAGTGGAAGTATCCATTGTGGTACAGCAAAGATGTTGTTGCAAAAGATTGTACATGGTTTGAAATGGCAAGAGCTGGTGTATGGTATACAGATCGTTTAAAGGTGGAAAATGCATTGATCGAAGCTCCAAAAAACTTCCGTCGTTGTCATGAACTGACATTAGAACATGTTTCTTTACCAAATGCATTAGAAACATTATGGCACTGTGACGGTGTTGTGATGAAAGATGTTATGGCAAAAGGGGATTACTTTGCTATGAACAGCCAGAATATGAAAATTTCTGATTTTGAATTGGTAGGAAATTATTCTTTTGATGGTGTTAAAAATGTAGAAATTCACAGAGCAAAGATGCTTACAAAAGACGCATTCTGGAACAGTGAAAATGTAACAGTGTATGATTCTTTTATTTCCGGTGAATATCTTGGATGGAATGCTAAAAATCTGACATTGATCAACTGTACGATTGAGAGTTTGCAGGGTATGTGTTATATCGAAAACCTTGTGATGAAAAATTGCAAATTGTTAAATACAACACTTGCATTTGAATATTCTACAGTAGATGCACAGATCAATGGAAAAATTAACAGTGTTTTAAATCCAAAATCAGGTGTTATTCAGGCGGATTGTATCGAAGAACTTATTTTAGATACAGATAAGATTAACCCAGATGATACAAAAATTGTATGTCCAAACATTATCAAGGTTTCTGATCATTTAGAGGCATAATCAAAAAGGGCGGAGGTTGATGTATGGTTTACGATTTTAATAAAATAACAGATCGACGTAATACCAATTCTTTGAAATGGGATGTAAAAGAAGGCGAACTTCCAATGTGGGTTGCAGATATGGATTTTGAAACAGCTCCAGAAATTATCGAGGCACTTCAAAATCGTCTTTCACATGGCATTTTTGGTTATACAGATATTTCAGATGAGTGGTATGATGCTTATATCAATTGGTGGGCACGTCGTCATAATTTTACAATGGAAAAAGAATGGCTTGTTTTTTGTACAGGTGTAGTGCCTGCTATTTCAAGCATTGTTAGAAAATTGACAACTCCAGCTGAAAAGGTATTAATTCAAACGCCGGTATACAATATATTTTTTAATTCTATCTTAAATAACGGAAGACAAGTATTAGAAAGTCCATTAGTATACGATGGAGAGCAGTATCATATTGATTTTGATGATTTAGAACAAAAGCTTTCTGATCCACAGACAACATTGATGATTTTATGTAATCCACACAATCCTGTTGGAAAAATATGGGATAAAGAAACACTTGCTAAAATTGGCGACCTTTGCCAAAAACATCATGTAGTTGTGCTTTCTGATGAAATCCATTGTGATCTTACAGACCCTGGAAAAGAGTATATTCCATTTGCTTCTGCCTCCGAAGCTTGCAGAGAAAACAGCATTACTTGTATTGCTCCTACAAAAGCATTTAATATGGCAGGATTACAGACAGCGGCAGTTTCTATTCCAAATCCTGTACTTCGCCATAAAGTATGGAGAGGCTTAAATACGGATGAAGTAGCAGAGCCAAATGCATTTGCAGTAACTGCAGCTGTAGCAGCTTTTACAAATGGAGAAGCGTGGTTAGATGCATTGAGAGCTTATATTTTAGAAAATAAACAGCGTACAGAGCAATTTATTGCAAAAGAACTTCCACAGCTTACTGTTGTATCTTCTCAGGCGACATATTTGTTATGGATTTGCTGCAAAAATATTTCTGAGGATACAGAAAGTTTAGCACAGATGATTCGTGAAAAGACAGGGCTTTATCTTTCAGCAGGAAAGCAGTTTTCAGGAGATGGTACCGGCTTTTTAAGAATGAATGTAGCATGCCAAAAAGCTGTATTAGAAGATGGACTTTCCAGATTAAAAGAAGCGTTAAAAGATATTGCAAAGTAAAATAAACGAAAAGGAAGAGGATATTATGTTTCAAAAAGCAAAATCCATTTGGATTAAAGACAAGAGTACAGAAATGAACGTATTTGCAGCATTTCATGTACAGAAAACATTGACAAAGCCTGCAAATCTTCATGTTACAGCAGCAACATATTACAGAGTATTTGTAAATGGAGAATTTATTGCATATGGTCCAGCAAGAACAGCAAGAGGATATGCAAGAGAGGACATTTTAACTGTTTGTCCAGATGAAAATGGAATCTGTGATATTATTGTACAGGTATGCGGTTACTATAACAGCGGACTTTCTATTATATGCCAGCCAAGTTTTGTTATGGCTGAATTAGAATGTGATGGAGAAGTACTTGCATATACAGGACATGATTTTGAAGGATATATGCCAGCATGTAAACTTCAGAAGGTAGAACGTTATTCTATGCAGAGAAACTTTACAGAAATTTGGGATTACAGAACATGTGATTCTTTGACAGACGATGCATACAAAGCAGAAACAGAAGTATTAGATCTTGGCATCAAAGTCATTGATCGTGTTGCTCCATATCCTTTATATGAAGATGTAAAAGTTCCTTTTGCAAGAACAAAGGGTGTTTTAGAATTTGATGAAACACTTCCTTATAAGGCAGAAAAGTATTCAGGCGGCGGTATTCCAAAAGTATTTGGAAAGTTTGAATATGATGAAATTGAATTACATCCACATACATGGATTCAGAGACAAAGACAGACTATCACACAAAAAGAAGTTGCATTTCCTTTAGAATTGAAAAAGGGCGAATATGCAATTTTAGATTTTGGACGTATTGAGTGTGGTTTCTTTAATCTTCACATGGAAGCATTAGAGGAAAGTGATGTTGTTATGGCATTTACAGAGTATTATGAGGGAGAAACATTTGAACTTCCAAATATGAATGCACATAATGTAATCGAATATTTCCTTCCAGAACATGCTGACAGAACAGAGCTTTCTTTTGAACCATATACTTGCCGTTTTGCAATTATTGCAGCAAAAGAGGGTCATATCAAATTACATGGCTTTGGTATGAAGACATTTATGTTTGATATCAATGATGTTACATATCCAGATTATAAAGATGATGTATTAAATGGTATTTATTATGCGGCAGTTCGTACATTTGCACACAATGCAGTAGATATTTATATGGACTGTCCTTCTAGAGAACGTGCAGGATGGTTGTGTGACTCTTATTTTACTGGTAAAACAGAGTATGCGTTAACAGGAAAAACAGGAGTAGAAGATGCATTTTTAGAGAATTATCGTTTGTTTGATGGGGATTCCAGAATACCAGATGGTATGATTCCAATGTGTTATCCTTCTGAAATTGAAGTGGGCGGAAAGTTTATTCCACAGTGGTCTATGTGGTATATTTTAGAAAGTGCAGATTATATGTTAAAGCGTGGTCATAAAGATATGGCAGAAGACTTTAGAAAGAGCATTTATGATCTGTTGAATTTCTATAAGCAGTATGAAAACGAAGATGGTTTATTAGAACGCCTTCCAAGCTGGAACTTTGTAGAATGGAGTAAAGCAAACGACTGGACATGGGATGTAAACTATCCAACAAACTTCTTATATGCACAAGTATTAGAGAGCATTGCAGATGTTTATGGTGATGAAGAATGCAGAAGAAGATGCGTGGAGGTTCGCGAAAAAACAATTGAACAGTCTTTCAATGGAACATATTTCTTAGATCACGCAGTACGTAATGAAGAAGGCGTATTGTGCAGACAAGAGGATTGTTCTGAAGCAGGTCAGTATTATGCAGTTTTATTTGGCGATATTGATTTAAACAGCGAAAAATTCCAGCCATTAAAGAAGTTGATTACAGATGTATTTGCACCTGACCGTAAAGGGGTAATGCCAGAAATTATGGAGGTAAATGCTTTTATCGGTGCATACCTTCGCTTAGAGGCATTGTTAAAGATGGGTGAATATGAACTTCTTTTGAAAGATCTTGAAGGATTTTTTGGAAATATGAGTAAACATACAGGAACTCTTTGGGAATACAGACAGTTTAAGGGCAGTGACGATCATGGATTTGCATCTTATGCATTAGTAGCAATGCGTACTGCAATGGAAGCACTTCATAAATAATATTTTGAAAAAGCAGGCAGTTTCTCGTGTAATTGCTTGCTTTTTTTTATTAATCATGTAAGAATGATAATAAGAGTAAAAAGAAGTGATGAGAAGGAAGTATATGTATGGATGAAAAAATACAGGGTAAATTGATCCTTACATCTTATAAAACAGGAAAAGCACAGGTTCATAAGGTAGCTTGTTTTATTGCAAATGACAAATTAGAGTATGTAAAAGTCATTCCACAAGAGGATTCTTTTCCAATCGGTACGATTTTAACAGGAAAGGTAACAAATGTTGTTGCAAACATTCCAGCAGCGTTTGTTGCTTTAAATGCTGATAAAAAGATGGGATTTTTGTCATTGCATGATACGGAACAGGCTGTTGTTGTAAATAGAAAATATAATGGAAAACTACAGTCAGGAGATGAGGTGCTTGTAAAGGTTGTGCGAGAGCCAATCAAAACAAAAGATGCAGCATTGACGACTGTTTTAGATATGAGTGGACGGTATGCGGCAGCACAGCTTGGCAGCGGGAAATTGTTGTTTTCTAAAAAATTGTCTCCAAAAGTCAAAGATACTATTTTACAGTATCTTGTATCACGCGCCGTTGTAACAAGAGAAAAACAGTTAATCGGTATGGAGCATATGAATATTACAATCCGAACACAGGCAGAAACATTACTAGATGATCTTTCTGTTTTGGTGCAGGATATAGAAAATACGGCAGCGGCATTACAAAATATGATAAAACAGGCATCTATGCGTACTTGTTATTATGTACATCAAAAACCAGTCGGATGGATGGATGAGGTATGGAAAGAACTGGCGAGTATCGGATTTTCGATTGAAGAATATATTACGGATGATTTTTACTTATTTTCTGTATTGCAAAATTTAGTACCAAAGCAGGATTTTTCCAAACTCCGTTTTTACAAAGATGATAGAATTTCTTTATCTGTGTTATACAGTATACAAAGTCGTTTAGAAGAATTGACTCATACGAATGTTTGGCTGCCATGCGGCGGATATCTTTGCATTGAACCAACAGAAGCGATGGTCGTAATTGATGTAAACAGCGGAAAAGCAATACAAAAAAAGGATGCACAGACGCTATTTGCTGAAGTGAATAAAGAAGCAGCTTATGAAATTGCAAGACAGCTAAGATTAAGAAATTTAAGCGGTATGATTATTATAGATTTCATTAATATGTCCGATAAACATATGGAGGAAGCAATCATAGACTGTATGAAGCAATATGTAAAGCATGATTACTGTAAAACAACTGTATATGAATTTACAAGATTAGGACTGTTGGAATTGACAAGAAGCAAAAAAAGCAAAGCATTACATGAGATTTTGTAGCTTGAAAGGAAGTGTGTAATACGATGGATATAAAAGAAGTTTTAGAACATTTGGATACATTGTTTGACAAACAGGCTTTGCAGGAGATAGAGCCATACTTAACAGAGCAGTTAGAACGTGCATACAGCAGTCAGGATTATCATGCGTGTATTACAATACTGAATGAAATGATAGGCTTTTTCAGAGATACAAGTCAGTATCAAAAAGCATTAGACCGCAGTGAACAAGTATTGAGGCTTATACAACAGCTAGGATATGAAGGAACACTCGCACACGCAACAACAATGTTAAATGTGGCAAATGCACTGCGTGCTGCAGGTTTGCATCAGGAATCACTTGCTTTTTATAAAAGAATCTTTCCAATTTATGAGAAACAGCTGGATTCATATGATGAGCGTGTGGCATCTTTGTACAATAACCTTAGCCTTTTGTATCAGGAAATGGATGACCATGCCAGTGCAGTTGTATGCCTTATGAAGGCGTTAGATATTATATCCAGAGGCGAAGATCAGATAAAAATAGCGATTACACATAGCAATCTTGGGTCTTCTTTATTACAGCTTGGAGAAGTAGAGCAGGCAATGTATCACTTAAATCAAGCAATGATGATTTTTGGAAAATCAAAAGAAAAAGATTTTCATTATAGTGCGGCAGCAGCTGCAATGGGACAGGCATATATGCTTATAGATGATTTGCCAAAGGCAAGAGCTTGTTATTTAGATGCATTATATGAACAGCAAAAGCACTGTGGAAAGAGTGAAGCGTTTTATCGTATATTGAATAATCTGCACATTGTAGAACAAAAACTTGGCGTGGCATTGACACCGGAACCATCAGAACAAGGTGTAAGAAAACAACATATCAAAGGATTAGAACTTTCCGAAGAGTTTTATGAAAAAGTGGCAAAACAAAGTTTGTTTGAACAGTTTCCAGATATTATAGACAGTATTGCAGTTGGACTTGTTGGAGAAGGCAGTGAATGCTTTGGACTGGATGATGAACTTTCCGAAGATCATGACTTTGGCCCTGGATTTTGTATTTGGCTTCCAAAACAAATTTATGATGTGTTTGGAGCAAAGTTACAGTCTTGGTATGACAGCCTTCCGACAGAATATAAAGGATTTCAAAGAATGCCAGCAACGTTGATTGGCACGAAAAGAACAGGCGTATGGTGCATAGATGACTTTTTTTTACATTTTGTTGGCTATAAGGACACAAAAGATATTTCTGAACAAGATATATTACAGATTTCTGATGATGGAATGGCGGCTATTTTAAATGGTCGTGTCTTTTATGATCCGAGCGGTGTATTTTCCAAGAAACGATTGGAATTTTATGAGGCTTTTTCAGAACGTGTATGGAATACAAAGATTGCATATAGCCTGATATTGCTTGGAAAATATGGTCAATATAATTATCCTCGCTGTATGAAACGTGGCGATTATGTAACAGCACAGATAGTATTATACAAGTATATCGAAGAACTGTTAAAATTTGTGCATTACTATAACCATGTATTTCCGCCATATTATAAATGGCTTAAAAAGAGTGCCAATGGACTTCCTAAGCTTGCGGTATTAGCAGATCTTACAGATGCGTTGGCAGATTTTGCAGATGCAAGAGAAGCGTGGAAGGAAGATACAACTGGAAGCAATGATAAAGTTGCAGGTACGATAGAGATTATTGCAAAATTGATTGTAGATGATGCAAAAGAAAGTGGACTTTTTTCAAATATTGCACTTGCAAAAGAAGAACTATTTTTGGAAGCATATGGAAAGGCATTGCTTATGAATATGTCAGAAACAAAAAAAGAAGCACAAGTAAAAGAAGAACGTCCATTGACCGTATTATCTGATTGCTCTTGTTTAGAAAACAACTCCAAAGAGGAATTGGTAGATTATATTGTGTCTATGGAATGGCAGGCTTTTGATGCAGTGCAAAATCAAGGAGGCCGAGCAGATTGTCAGGATAACTGGGGAACATTTTCCATTATGAGAAAAAGCCAATATTTGGCATGGGAAAAGCCACTTATTATCAGCTTTATAGAAGATTTTCAACAGGCAAAAGCAAGAAATTGGAATTTGATTACAGAAAAGTATGCAAGAATGATGAAAACAACTGATCCAAAAGGTTATGCAAAACTTGCAGATACTCTCCCAGAATTGTCCCAGATGCAGGAACGCATTATAGAGCAGATTGTTGGTATGCAAGTTACATGGATGGAGCAGTTTGCTTTGGAATATCCAAATATGGCATATAATAGTCGTTCTATTCATACGAGTGAAGATACATTATATAATACTTCTTATGAGACATATTTAAGAGGCGAATTATCTACTTACAGTGCAAAGACTTTGCAAATGTATGGAAGATTTATTGTGAAATTATCTCAGGATGGGCAAAATCTTGCCAAACTGATTATGTCTAATACAGCAATCTTATACGGATATGCATCATTAGAGGATGCTGAGAAAAGATTAGCAGAGAGTAATTATTAAAATATAAAACTTATGAGGGAATAAATGAAAGCAAAGAAAAATACGAATATTATGCTCATCGTTTTATTGATGTTGAGTTTTTTTATGATGTTATATTTTGGACATAAAAAACAGGGATATCATATAGATGAAATTTATTCTTATGGCCTTTCTAATAGTGAATATCTTCCGTTTATGCATTTTGGAGAAAGCGGATACGATGTAAAAGATTGGATGAAAGAATATGGAGCAGGAGAGAGTCTGTTAGATTTATGTTCTAATCTTTTGCAGGATGTTAAAATTTTAAAAGAACATGATTTTCAGTTTTATGATACAGAAATCTATAAGGCATATCAGATTGCACAGGAAAACAGTGCAGATACTTATACGACGACATGGGTAAGCGGAACGGACTATCAAGATTATCTTGCAGCAAGCAAGAGTAATACATTTAATTATGCGTCTGTTTATTATAATCAAAGAGGCGATGTACACCCACCATTTTTCTACATATTGCTGCATACAATATGTTCCATATTTCAAGGTTGTTTTTCAAAATGGTTTGGGCTTGGATTAAATATTGTGATTTTATTATTCACGATATGTATGTTGTACAAGATGTGTAAAAAGCATTTTGGTGGAACGTATACGGCAATCGCAATCGCTTGTATGTATGCTTGTTCGGTTGGATTTATGTCAACAGCTATGTTTATTAGAATGTATGCATTGCTTACTTGCATGACTGTATTATGTACGTTTGCACATTTGGAATTGTATGCATCTGATTTTACACTTACGAAAAAACGAGCAGCAGCTATCTTTTTTAGTGTGCTTGGTGGATATTATACACAGTACTATTTTGTATTGTATGCGATTGTTATGGCAGCAGTTATGCTCGTATGTATGTTTTATAAAAGACGTTTTAAGAGTGTAGGGTGTTATGCTGCGACACTTGCTGCGGCAGCAGGAGTCGGTATAGTGATTTGGCCATTTTCCATAAAACATGTATTTTCCGGTTACCGTGGTCAGGAATCTTTAGGAATTTTACAGAGTGGTCATTTTTATTGGTATAAAGCAAAATATATGCTTGGACATATTTCAGATAATATATTTGGAGGGCATATAAAACTTGCAGCAGTCATAGTGTTGATTTGTATAGGGCTTGTTATCTTTTTCAAAAAAGGAAAAGCTCCATATGGAAAAGCAGCGATTTTGTCACTTCCAATTATTTGCTATACATTAGTAGTAGGACAAATTTCTCCATTTTTGACAGACCGTTATGTAATGTGCACCTATCCATTTTGGTGTGTGATGTTTATCGCAAGCGTACAATATGCATGGAATTGCTGTCAAGAACATGTATATATATGCAAAAAAAGTGGTGTAAATATAAATAAATATATAGCTGTCGGAATAGGTATAATTGCAATTATATGTAATAATTATATTGTTCATGTACCAGGATATCTAAACAAAGGTGGTCAGGAAACATATCAGGTTTATCCAAATACAGATTGTATTTTTATTATTCCAGACGGAAGTTATAACGAAAGCAGTGAAGAAATTCCGATATTGGCACAGTGCAGAAACGTTGGTATTGTGTACGAAAGCAATCTTTCTGTATTAAAAGAAACGTATACATATCAGTCAGGAGATTATCTGCTTGTAGAGATTGTAAACAGCTTAGATGAAAATATTGTGTTAGAAAATGTACG
The DNA here is from genome assembly GCA_964424345.1 of uncultured Lachnospiraceae bacterium. Taxonomy (GTDB): domain Bacteria; phylum Bacillota; class Clostridia; order Lachnospirales; family Lachnospiraceae; genus RGIG6307. Next base: position 1,385 of record CAYRIK010000041.1, on the reverse strand, counting down.
AAAAATGTTTGGAATAGAATCATTAAAGGAGCTTGACAGAGAGTATGCAGGTTGTGCAGTTCGTATCTTGCTCGGTGAATAAAAATTGTATATTTTGCATAAAATATCAAAAAATAACAAAAAAAATAAAATTAGGGCTTGTTTTTTTCACTAGAAAATGTATAATATAATGTTAGAAAAAATATGTCGAACGTATTTTTTGCAACACAATCTAAGGAGGAACCTTAATATGCCTAAAAGAACAGACATCCATAAGGTATTAATTATCGGCTCAGGTCCAATCGTTATTGGACAGGCTTGTGAGTTTGACTACTCAGGAACACAGGCTTGTAAAGCACTTCGTAAGTTAGGATATGAAATTGTATTAGTAAATTCAAATCCTGCAACTATTATGACAGACCCTGAGACAGCTGACGTAACTTATATCGAACCGCTCAACGTAGAACGTTTAGAGCAAATCATCGCAAAAGAGCGACCAGATGCTCTCTTGCCAAACTTAGGTGGTCAGTCTGGCTTAAACCTTTGTTCTGAATTAAATCAGGCTGGTATTTTAGAAAAGTATAATGTTCAGGTTATCGGTGTTCAGGTAGATGCTATTGAACGTGGTGAAGACCGTGTTGAATTTAAGAAGACCATGAATGAACTCGGTATTGAAATGGCTAAGAGTGAAGTTGCTTACTCTGTAGAGGATGCACTTGCGATTGCCGATGAATTAGGTTATCCTGTTGTTCTGCGTCCTGCTTATACAATGGGCGGTGCAGGCGGCGGCCTCGTTTACAATAAAGAAGAGTTAAAGACTGTTTGTGCTCGTGGTTTACAGGCATCTTTAGTAGGACAGGTTTTAGTTGAAGAGTCTATTTTAGGTTGGGAAGAACTTGAAGTAGAAGTAGTACGTGATGCTGACGGAAATATGATTACTGTATGCTTCATCGAAAACATTGACCCATTAGGTGTTCACACAGGTGACTCTTTCTGTTCAGCACCAATGCTTACAATTTCTCAGGAAGTTCAGGATCGTTTAAAAGAACAGGCATTCAAGATCGTTGATTCTGTACAGGTTATCGGTGGTACAAACGTACAGTTTGCTCATGATCCTGTTTCAGATAGAATCATTGTTATTGAAATCAATCCTAGAACAAGCCGTTCTTCAGCTTTGGCATCTAAAGCTACTGGTTTCCCAATCGCATTAGTTTCTGCAATGCTTGCATGTGGACTTACATTAAAAGATATTCCATGTGGTAAATATGGTACATTAGACAAATATGTTCCAGACGGAGATTACGTTGTAATCAAATTCGCTCGTTGGGCATTTGAGAAATTCAAAGGTGTAGAAGATCACTTAGGTACTCAGATGCGTGCCGTTGGTGAAGTAATGAGTATCGGTA
>CAYRIK010000040.1:0-16963 GCA_964424345.1 uncultured Lachnospiraceae bacterium | reverse complement strand
CTAAGGTGATTTCTATATCATCCGGCTCATCATAACCTAAACTTACCGTCATGCTCCCCTGTGGATCTGCGTCAATCAACAAAACTCTTTTCCCTGCTCTTGCAAGTCCTATTCCTAAATTTACTGTTGTGGTGGTCTTACCAACTCCACCTTTCTGATTTACTACTGAAATAACTTTGCTCATATTACTTGTCCTCCCGTTTTTACATCTATGTATTCTCTAAAATATCGCACCGTACCCTTATTTGAAAAAATATGTGATGTGCTGATCACTTTTATCTCCTGATTCAATTCCAAAAATCGGTTAAACCATGCAATATCTTCCTTTGTTCCCTGAACTCTGATTTTTAACCTTGGAATATCATCCATATGCTGACGTTCGTTTACATCGTAACTATTCTTCATCTCGAAATGCCTCCAAATACTCATCAATGATATCTAAATTCACTAGTACAACTCGCTTCACATGGTATACAGCACCTGCATCTTTCGCTAATTGCTGAAAAGTATGAAACCCCATAGAATAAAGTTTTGCACCTTCCTCATATCGCACAAATTTTTTTCTTCTTTCTCGTACCAACTTTTCCAAATCAGGAATTTCTTTTCTTGGCTTTGACATCACTGTTCCTCCTTGTTTCTTCCAGTCGTTCTTCCACTTCCGGGTGTTCCTTTAAAAATTTTTCCAAAATATCCAAATCCACAATACATGTTTTTCTGATCGGATAATTAGAATCTGCCTCTTTTGCAACTCTTACAAACGACCAGTATGGCAGTCTGTATAGTTTTGCTCCCTGAGCGTAATTCACAAATCTGCGTCCATGACCATCCAGATATTTTTCCAGATCCGGACCTCGATTTTTCTTCACTTTTACTACCTCCATTTCAAAAATTTAAAGCACAAGTTTTAGAAAACAAAAAAAGACACCTCGAATTGGTATTTCTACCAAAACGAAGTGTCTTCACACTTTTATTTTGAGTCTGTTCCTCAAAAAAATTCTTTATTGATTTATAAATGAATGATATTTTCAAAACTCAACAATCCATAGAGGACCATTTCATTTTTTCTTAAAATCCATACAAAGCCATATCCGTCCTTACAAGTCCATGGAAATGTCTGTAAGTCCATATCAATCCACTGAACGCCATTTGCTCTAAGGACAATGCTGGATGCTCTCCAAAATCGAACACTAGTTCAGGGATTTCATCGTCGGGAACAGTAATACATCTCTGATTGCTGGTGAATTTGTCAACAACATAACAAGTCTGTCAATACCGTATCCGATACCGCCTGTTGGTGGCATACCGATTTCAAGTGCGTTCATGAAATCTTCATCTGTTGTATTAGCTTCTTCATCGCCCTGTGCAAGTGCTGCTTCCTGAGCTTTGAAACGTTCTCTCTGGTCGATTGGGTCGTTTAACTCAGAATATGCGTTACACATTTCCCAACCATTAATGAATAATTCAAAACGTTCTACATAATCTGGCTTATCTGGTTTTCTCTTTGTAAGTGGAGAAATTTCAACTGGATGATCCATAATAAATGTAGGCTGAATTAAATGTTCTTCTACAAATTCTTCAAAGAATAAGTTTAAGATATCACCCTTTTCATGACGTTCTTCAAATTCAATGTGACGTTCCTTTGCAAGAGCCTTAGCTGCTGCTGTATCTGGTACTTCATCAAAGTCTACACCAGCATACTTCTTTACAGCTTCAAGCATAGTAAGTCTTTCGAATGGCTTTCCAAGATCAATTGTATGTTCGCCATAAGTGATAGTTGTTGTACCACAAACTTCTTCTGCAAGGTAACGGAACATATTTTCTGTAAGATCCATCATACCATAGTAATCAGTATATGCCTGATATAATTCCATTAAAGTAAATTCAGGATTGTGTCTTGTATCAACACCTTCGTTACGGAATACACGACCGATTTCGTATACTCTTTCCAAACCACCAACGATCAGTCTCTTTAAGTATAACTCTAAAGAAATACGTAATTTAACATCTTCGTCTAATGCATTGTAATGTGTTTCGAATGGTCTTGCAGATGCACCGCCTGCATTTGCAACAAGCATAGGAGTCTCAACTTCCATAAATCCCTGTCCATCAAGGTAGTTACGGATAGACTTAATAATCTTAGAACGCTTGATAAAAGTATCCTTTACTTCTGCATTCATAATTAAGTCTGTATATCTCTGACGATAACGTAAATCTGTATTTGTTAAACCATGATACTTTTCTGGAAGAATCTGTAAGCTCTTAGAGAGTAATGTGATTTTTGCTGCATGAATAGAAATTTCACCTGTTTTTGTACGGAAAACTTCACCTTCAATACCAACGATATCACCGATATCAAATTTCTTAAAATCTGCGTAAACGTCTTCACCAACGCTGTCACGTGCTACATAAGACTGGATATTGCCCTTTAAATCCTGTACGTTACAGAAAGATGCTTTACCCATAACACGCTTAGACATCATACGACCTGCGATACGAACAGTCTTTCCTTCGTACTGTTCAAAATCATCTTTTAACTCTGCACTATGATTTGTTACATCATACTTCGTAATCTGGAATGGGTCCTTTCCCGCTTCCTGTAAAGCTGCTAACTTTTCTCTACGAACTTTTAACAACTGATTAATATCCTGTTCCTGAACTGGTGTCTGGTTCTGATTATTTGCCATAACAGTTACAATCCTTTCTCTTTATGAATTTCTATGATCCGTTCTCTTTTTGTTCTTAGTTAGATTTCTGAATCTCTAAAACTTTGTACTGAATTGTACCAACCTGAGTTTCTACGTCAACGATATCTCCTACCATATGTCCGATCAATGCATGACCTACAGGGCTTTCATTGGAAATCTTACCCTTTAAAGAGTTTGCTTCTGTAGAACCAACGATTTTGTATTCTAATTCTTCTTCAAATTCGATATCTAAGATTTTGATTTTACAACCAATGCTGATCTTATCTAAATCTACTTCATCTTCATCTACAACTTCTGCATTCTTTAAGAGTTTTTCTAACTCTTCAATTCTTGCTTCAATATCACGCTGCTCGTCTTTTGCTGCATCATACTCAGCATTTTCAGATAAGTCGCCCTGTTCACGAGCTTCTTTAATCTTCTGAGCAACTTCCTGACGTTTATTAACCTTTAATTCTTCTAACTCGCTTTCATATTTTCTCAAGCCTTCGTAGGTTAAAATATTTTTCTTCATTATTACTGCTCGTCCTTCCTTCTTATATAACTTTGCTGCAAAACATTTTTACTATTCTATGTCCCTTTTTGGCACATTAGAACCGGCATCATACTGCCATCGGATAAAAAATCCTATAAATTAACTCATTGATTATACTTTTTTTTCCTGCAACTGTCAACTACCTTATTTCACAAACATCTTCTCTACACCTGCAAGCAACTCTTCTTTTGTTTCCATTAAGTTGATAGCATTTCTAAATTGGGCACTTTGCGGCATTCCAACACTGTACCATGCCAAATGCTTTCTCATCTCTCTGATGCCAGTATATTCTCCTTTGTACTGCATCTGGAGTGCAATATGACGTTTGATCACTTCTGCCTTTTCCTGTGCAGTAGGCGGCGGCAAAAGCTCTCCTGTCTGCATGTAGTGAAGAATTTCTCTAAATATCCATGGATTTCCCTGCGCACCACGTCCAATCATCAAACCATCACAGCCGGTCTGCTCTAACATTGCTTTGGCACTTGCTCCATCTACAATATCTCCATTGCCAATAACTGGAATACTTACTTTTTCCTTTACTTGACGGATAATGTCCCAATCTGCTTTTCCAGAATAATATTGTTCTCTTGTGCGTCCATGTACTGCAACTGCTGCCGCACCGCATTCCTGCGCAATATGCGCGATTTCTACAGCATTCACTTCCTGGTCATTAAATCCTTTTCGAATTTTTACAGTAACTGGTTTAGAAATGGCTCTTGCTGTCTTTTCTACGATTTCTGCTACCAGCTTCGGATTTCTCATAAGCGCACTGCCTTCTCCATTTCCGGCAACTTTCGGTACTGGACATCCCATGTTGATGTCTAATATCGCAAAAGGACGCTCCTCGATACGTTTTGCCATTTCCGCAATAATATCTGCATCTGAACCAAAAAGCTGTAAGGAAACTGGTCGTTCCTCGTCATGAATCTCCATCAGCTCCATCGTATTTTTATTATTAAAATAAATTGCCTTGGCACTGACCATTTCCATGCAAATCAAACCTGCGCCCTGTTCCTTACATAACAAACGGAATGGAAGGTCTGTTACACCTGCCATTGGGGCTAGTACAAGATTATTGTCTAATGTCACATTTCCTATCTTTAATTGGCTCACGCATCTTCCTCCAGCAAGCTGCTTACATCTTCATGTAAAATAAATACTCGATAATACAAATTAAGAGATTCAAATAAATCCTGTCTTGTCTGTCTGATTTTTTTAATCAACAAAGCACTTCCAATCTCGTCATAATAAATATCATCTTCTTCTACGCTTGTTTCCATATTTAATGTGCCGTCTTCTTCAAACACCAACATAAAGACACCGCCTACTTCTTCGGTAAAAAGTACACATATAATATGCAGTTCATCTTTGATAGACTGCGGAATGGTGTTAAACTGCTCATTAAAATAATATTTTTGTTCATATGAATTTGCACCACATAATACAATTCTTTCTGCCATGATGTCCTCCAAATCTTTATACATATCCATACAGCCCTCGTACAGAAACTTCTCCTGCATACACCTTTACAAGTGTTTGATCTTGTTTTTGTACTATAAGCTCTCCATATGGATCAATTCCAAGTGCCTCACCCTGATATTCTCCCTTAGGGTCAAGTACACGCACCTGTTTTCCAATATTTGCTAATCTTTGTTCATAAGGCTGTAACATAGGCTGCAATGTCATTGCCTCCAAAAACTGCTCATAACGCAGTTCAAAATGTCTGATGACTGCCTGTAGTAATTCTTCTCTGTCTTTTTGTATCCCAGTTTCTTTTTTCAGGGAACTAGCGTACTGCAATTCATCAAATTCCATCTGATTTACATTAATACCAACACCAATGATCACATGTTTAATTTGTGTTTGCTGAAGCTGCATTTCTGTCAAAATACCACAGACCTTTTTGTTGTGAACAACAAGATCATTTGGCCATTTAATCTGTGGCTTACAACCCTCATATATTTCTTCTATTGCTTCTGCCACAGCCAGTGCCATTACTAGCGTCAGCATAGAGGCTTTATCTGGTTCAAACGTTGGCTTTAACAGCATCGAAAAATAAATATTTTCTCCGCTCTTAGAAACCCATGTTCTTCCCCTTCTTCCGCGTCCTGCTGTTTGTGCATCTGCTGCGATTACAGCACCATGAGGCAGCGTATCTGCTAGACGCGCTGCCTCTAAATTAGTAGAATCTATTTCTCTTTTGTATATAATCATAATGTCTTTGACTTTGGTAAAGTAGCTGCCATAATTGCCTTAATTGTATGCATACGGTTTTCAGCTTCTTCGAATACTCGAGACTGTGCAGACTCAAATACTTCGTCTGTAACTTCCATTTCACGAATGCCGAACTTTTCTGCAATAGTTGCTCCAATCTTTGTCTTTACATCATGGAATGCTGGCAGACAATGCATGAAAATAGCCTCTGGGCTTGCATTTTTCATAACCTTTGCATTTACCTGATATGGAGATAATTCACGAATACGTTCTTCCCATACTTCATCAGGCTCACCCATAGAAACCCAAACGTCTGTGTAAATAACATCTGCATCCTTTGTGCCTGCTGTCACATCTTCTGTCAATGTGATAGTTGCTCCTGTCTGCTCTGCGATTTCACGACACTGTGCAACAAGTGCAGCATCTGGGAAATACTTACGGCTTGTACAAGCAGTAAAATGCATACCCATTTTTGCACATACTACCATTAAAGAGTTACCCATGTTGTAGCGGGCATCTCCCATGTATGTGAATTTAATACCTTCTAAGTGGCCAAAGTTTTCACGAATTGTCAACAAGTCTGCTAACATCTGTGTTGGATGGAATTCATTTGTAAGTCCATTCCAAACTGGAACACCTGCATATTTTGCAAGTTCTTCTACTTTTGCCTGCTCGAAACCACGATATTCAATACCATCAAACATGCTTCCTAATACACGAGCTGTATCAGCAATACTTTCTTTTTTACCAATCTGAGAGCTTACTGGATCTAAATATGTTGCTCCCATACCAAGATCATGTGCTGCGATTTCAAAAGAACAACGAGTTCTTGTACTTGTTTTTTCAAAGATCAATGCAATATTTTTGCCTTTATATTCATCTACCAGAATACCTTTTTTCTTTTTGTCTTTATATTCTGCTGCTAAATCTACCAAATATGCAATTTCTTCTGGTGTATAATCCAACAATTTTAAAAAATGACGTCCAACTAAATTCATACTATTATCATCCTTTCATAAATCAATAATCACTATCGCCTCTATGTGCTATCAGAGAAATACCATATATTCCTTTTATATTTTTTATTTCTTTGAACAGTTCTTCACAGTCTCCTACATGGATTTCCAGCAACATATTCAGATTTTCACCCGTAATATTTCTGGATTTCATAATATAACGCTTATCATACTTTTTTACAAGTTCTAAAATATCTGTACATTCGACATTTCCGTCTGCACTAATATTTAAAAGCATCGATTTTCTTTGCTGCGGCATATACATAAACAATATCGTAATAATGGTGACAACTACACTCATTACCACAGCTAACGTAGGAAGGCCTGCACCTACCATGATACCGACACTGATAGCCCAAAATAAAAATACAAGATCCAATGGTTCTTTTACTGCAGTTCGAAACCGCACAATCGACAACGCTCCGACCATTCCAAGTGATACAACTATACTGCTTTGAATCGTTATAATAATAGATGCTGTAATAATACAAAGCAAAATCAAAGACAAATTAAATGTCTTGGAATAAAAGGTACGCAGCGTAGTAAGACGATATATAAAGAAAATATATATTCCCAAAGCTGCCGCAATCAAAAGAAGCAGCATAACCTCTCGCATCGACAAACTGTTATTTGCAAACTCTTCTAATACGGAGGTTTTTATCAAATCCTTTACACTCATACAATATTACCTCGTTTTATCTTAATGGATTCATCCGACACATCGCATATTTTGAAAAAGAAGTGCGATAAAGAGATTTTCCTGTATTTAGTACTTCCCGAACAGCATCCGGAAGCACTTCATCATATTTTACTTCTAAAATGGCATAATCTTGCGGAAGCACCATTCGTTTCGGCATATGTCTATCAAAAAACAAACCTATGCTGTCAGAAGAAGCAATATTTCTATCAAACGTAATGCGAACATTTCCTATTTCATGTACAAACGGTGTACGAACATATTCCACAATGACTTTTGGCTGCAAAAGTTTTGTCATATATTCATACTGCATCTGCTGTAGGACGCTCTGATGTTCCATAGCCGGAACCATAATATTTCCTGCCATAAGCTGTCTGCATTGTTCTTTTGTAATACTGCAAACTTCTTTTTTCTTTAATCCATATCTGGTACTTTTACACTCCAGCTTAATCACATCATCTTTTTGATCATAAATACGGACACGAAACTTTTGGCGATGGTCTACCCCTGCCATATTTTCTTCCAAATATTGATCATTATATGTATCAAAATAAATACTGCGAATGTTATAAATCCCATCCGAATTTGTATATGCATCCCGTTTGCAGATTTGAGCAACTTTTTGCTCCAAAATACATAGTTCATACTCTGACAGCAAAAATTTTAATTCGTGACGATACGTTTGATTTTTTTGCATCATTCTGCCTGTTCTTTCTGTTTTTCTTTTATAAATCTCAGCAAATCTTCCATTGCTTCAACATCTACCTGTAAAACATCCATTTCTGCCATATTCAGACCATTTTGCATTAACAGCTCTAAGCTAAGCCATTCAGACTGATAAATACTATTTTCCAAAATTGGAAGCCTTGCATCATATGCCTTTCCTGTAAGTACATTGGTCCAGCCTGTAAAAACAGCTACATAACATCGAGGTGTCGTAATCTGCTGTGATAAATATTCTCCATGTTTCACACGATATGTCTGAATTAGATTTCCATCATAATCTAAAAAAGAAACCGTATGATACACTTCTTCTTTCAGCCACAGTTCCTCTAAAGCATTCTTTTTTTGCTGCATGAAGGACTTGATATAATCCATACTGCTTTCAAATGCTGCATAATAATCATAATTTTGTGGCCAACGAATGTTATCACATTGAATAGATGCTGTTAATAATGCTTCGTATTTTGATACATCTGCATTTAACTGTTCTTCTATATAAGGTATAAAAATATGCTTTAATTTATCTTGAAGCAATTCTTTTGCCTCTGGATATTTTTTGATAATTTTAGGAACATAGATGCCATAAATGCCAATCTTCATCGGGTCATCTAATTCATAAGAATTAGCTCCATAACTGCCAATGGCTCTGTCATAATCCCAAACCGGTCCGGCAAAAATATGAGTATCTATGCTGTCTGCATCTTTATAAAAAAACAAACTTGCTATTTGAGAATCCGGATCATGAAACACTTCATCTATCAGATATTTTTCAACCCAACTGTCCAGATCAATATAATCTGTATAATGTTTTCCAGTCTCTGGATGGATTCCATCTTTTGTTTCTATCGCTGTCTCAAATTCATCAAACAGACCACAAATATATTTTGCCTGTTCTATTGTTGCGTTCTGCGGACTTGTAATTTTAAAATAATATCCGCTATTAGTACGAAAACCGCTAGTCACAGAAGCATATTCTTCTTCGGTAATACTTTCCAGCAAATATCCGCCTGTAATGTCATTCGGATTTTTTAACCCCTGACACGCACGATATTTTCCACTCTCTACTTCTATCGTTTCAGCAGCTTTTACGACCTGTTTTCCATTTTCTGTTTCATTTTTAGAATCCAAATCTGTAATCTGCACTCGATACTTATCTACTTCTACTTTTTCACACAAATAGTAATTACCGCAATATGTTCCATTCATATATAAATCAACAAATGTGCCTTCTATCGATGGAACTGCTGTATATTCTTGTGCGAACTCATATACCAGTGCATTTCTTATAAAAGAATCATCTATGGCATTTGCAAGCAAAATCCACTTTTTCCCTTTTGGCATTCCAAGAAAAGATACTCTTTCCTCTAATTTCAGCTGGTATGCCTTTTTTTCAAAATTCAAAAACGTAGAATTTCCTCTTGTACGAATATATTCAATCTCAGAATTATAATCTACCTTGCCTTTTTCATTGATTAAAACAACATTTGCAGGTTCTTCTGCTTCTTTGGAGGCATGAATGGCATCTGTTGTCTTACTTTGTGTTTCCACAAACATCACAGCGATATTTGCAGACTGCACAAACTGAAGCGGCACTTTTTCTAATGTTGTTCCATCAAATATACACTGTAACTCGTAAACAACATCGGTTTCTATATTCGAGAACTTTTCTTCTCCATTTAACCATACCGTATCTGGTGAATATACATTACAAAATGTAATACTATTTAATTTTGCTGTAGATGGCAGAAAAAAATAATACATCTCTTCATCTTGCCAGATGTTGATGCGTTCTATCTTTTCTCCTACTTCTAACTGTATCTGCAAATCTGCATACTGCTCTGCCCTTTTTGGTACATTTTCTGGTGTTGATAACAAATAAAAGCCTGCTAATACCATAAGCATTAGCAGGCAAATAAGAGCAATATAAAATATTTGTTTCTTTCGTCTCATCATGCTTCCTCAAAGAACTTTTTTTAAGGATAACATCAAAAACCAAATATTGCAAGCCCAAAGACTTTATTTACTTGTAACGATTTCCTTTAATCCGGCTGCCAAACCTGCCATGCCCTGAATTTCAGAAGGAATGATGATTTTAGTAGCCTGACCGTCTGCAGCTTTTTCAAACGCTTCCAAACTCTTTAAGCGAAGAACCGCTTCATCAGCACCAGCTTCTTTCAACATACGAAGACCTTCTGCTTTCGCATTCTGTACCTTTAAGATAGCCTCTGCCTGACCTTCAGCTTCACGAATACGTTTTTCTTTTTCTGCTTCTGCACGAAGGATTGCAGCTTCTTTTTCTGCCTCCGCCTGTAAGATTGCAGCCTGTTTTTCACCTTCTGCCTGAAGGATACTTGCTTTCTTTTCACCTTCTGCACGAGTAACAGCTTCTCGACGTTCACGTTCTGCTTTCATCTGTTTTTCCATTGCATTCTGAATTTCAGCAGGAGGAATAATATTCTTCAATTCTACACGATTTACTTTGATACCCCAAGGGTCTGTTGCAACGTCTAACTGAGCACGCATCTTTGTATTGATGATTTCTCGGCTTGTTAAAGTCTGGTCTAATTCCATTTCACCGATAATATTACGAAGAGTTGTTGCAGTTAAATTTTCAATAGCCATTAATGGATTTTCTACACCATAAGCAAATAACTTTGGATCTGTAATCTGGAAGAATACAACTGTATCAATTCTCATCGTAACGTTATCTTTTGTGATAACCGGCTGTGGTGCGAAGTCAACAACCTGCTCTTTTAATGTAACCTTTCTTGCAACACGATCAATAAAAGGAATCATGAATTTAACACCTACATGCCATGTTCCCTGATATGCGCCAAGACGTTCTACTACATACGCCTGTGCCTGAGGAACGATCTTAATACAAGAAATCAATAATAATAATACAACAATAAGCAATATACTAAAAACAACTAACATATCGTTTTTTCCTTTCTTTTTGATATTTCATCACTATACTGACTCAATACCTTCTACCATAAGTTTTACACCTTGAATGGCACGAATAACAACAACTTCACCTTTTTTCAACACCACTTCATCTTTGACAGATCTTGCAGTCCATTCCTGACCACCTACAATCACCTGTCCTACACTGAGCAGATTAGAAATTTCTTCAGTAACGATTGCATTTTTCCCAATCAAGCTTTCCGCATTCGTGACTTCACGATTTTTGTTAAAAAAGCTTACGATTGCCTTTCTAAAACAAATCAGCGTAATCAAGGATACAAATAGAAAGACGATAATCTGCAACCACACTGGCCCGCTTACCGCTGCAACTGCGAGTGCTGCCAAAGCTCCTATTGCAAACCAGATTGTCGTAATTCCCATTGTAGGCAATTCCAGAATTATAAATACAATCATTGCTATTAACCAAAAATAAACCGGTTCATTGAATAATGCATCCATCTTTTTGCCTCCTCCCTTAGAATTGTCTACATTATACTATGATTTATATACTATTACAATTCTTTTTTTCGCACGATATGACCGTTAATGTGTAATAAAGCAGATAACAAAGTGGACAAGTCCACTTCAACTTCCTATATTTCTCACGCATGATAGACTTGCTCCACTTTGCTGAGCCGAGCGTTTTTGCGAAGTAATACTTTCCCTATACGCTCGTGTTCATCTTCGCGGAGCGTTTTTGTATACTAAGAGATGAATAATCTCCTAGTATACAAAAAATCCCAAGAAAGCTTTTGACTTTCTTGGGATGATTCTTTTTTAATAAAATACATGATTTCCAATAACGATACCTTCTCTTGTACCATTATTTCTACGGAAATACAAACGGTCACCTACGTTTGTGTAACCACTTAATGCATCTTTTGCTGCGTCGATACAAGACTGTGGAATGTTACCGCTTTCCATCACGCGGTCTACTTTACCAGAACCTGCTGGGGTAAACTGTCCAGATGCGTAAATAACACCCTGAAGTGTATCTGCATAAGAAGCACTTCTAATACGATTACATACAACAGCACCTACGGCCTGCTTTCCTTCATAGCTTTCACAGCCTGCTTCACAATAAATCAAAGCTGCTAATAAATATAATTCATAATCGCTTGCAGACATTGCACCATAGTTTTTCACTAACTTCATTTTGTCTGCTTCTTCTTTTTCTTTACGTTCGTTGATTTCTTCTACAGTTTCACCATGGTCAATGCTGAATTCTTCGGATACATGTTCGCGTAAAATATAGCCTACGCCTTCTCCGTATTCAACACAAAGCCAGTTTTCATCTGCTTCAGATACTACTACTAACTTTTCGCCATTTGCAGCATATCCTAATACTTCTGCACCTACATTTGCAGCACTGCGTACACGAAGTGCATCACTTTTTACTACGGCGATAGAATAACCTACTCTTAAGGCTTCCTGAACAGCAACATCATCAAAATATAAATATTCGTCTTTCGCCCAGCCTACCAGATTACCGCTTTTAATCTTTGTCCAGCCGTCCTGTTTTTCCAGTACTTCTGCACCACAGTCTCTATAAAGCTTTCCTGCGATTTCTGCTTCTGCGCTTGGCTGTGTTCTTACATTTAAAGAGTTGGTGATATTTGCCATAACCAATTCATATGCAACACTATCATCTTCTGCTGCTACTAATTTAATTTCTTCTTCTGCTGTACAGTTTGTAGGGTCGAGTATAGATGCAACACCGCTGTTATATCCGTCCAGACAAGTCTTTACGGTAGCTGTACTTGCGGAAACATTTACTACGCTGCTTCCTGCTTCAATTGTAAGTACTGTTGCCAGTGTTATCATACTTACTGCAAACTTCAGATTTCTTTTCACTTCTTTTCCTCCACTTAATCATCACAACTTTGTGACAATTTGTTACGAAATTGTTACATTTCAAATCCAAAGGCTATACTAGCAAAATAACGCCTGTTTGTCAACCTTTTCCCCTCAATTAAAGTGGTAAAAGACCGCAAAAAAGCCATTTTTGTGCAATTTGACGACAAAAATGGCCTTTTAACTTACTAATAACTTTGTAATTTATTACATTTTTTGTGACATTTTTCTATGTCAAAATCCTCTTTGTCTTGCTGCCTCATACATAAAAAGTGTCGTTGCAATCGCTGCATTTAAACTTTCTACTTGTCCAGCCATTGGAATTTTCACATATACATCTGCCATATCAGCGGTCTGTTCTTTTAATCCATTTCCTTCGTTTCCGATTAAAAATGCACTGCCTTTTGTGTAATCAAAGGCATCATAATACTGCGTTCCTTTTAAGTGTGCAGCATAAACAGAAATTTCCGCCTCTTTTAATATTTTGATTGCTTCTGCAATATCTTCTACATATACAAATGGTACGCGGTAAATGCTTCCCATTGTTGCACGAATCGTCTTAGGATTAAAAATATCCACTGTCTCTTTGGTCATAATGACACCTGAAATTCCTGCACCTTCTCCAGTACGGATAATGGTTCCAAGATTGCCTGGATCCTGCAAATCTTCCAACACAACAAATGTGCCTTTCGCATCAGAGATCAAGTCTTTTATATCGTATTTTGGCCATTTTACAAGACACATAACTCCCTGTGGAGTTTTTGTATCTGACATTTTAGCAAATACTTCTTCTGTAACAGTCTCAAAGCCAACTTCTGACAGTCTCTCTCCTATTGCATCGCCTTTGTGCTTGTCCAAAAATGCCTGTGTTACATACACCTTGGCAATCTGCTGCTTTGGTGCTTCCTCAAACATTTTACGGCCTTCTACCACAAAGATTTGATCTTTTCGACGTTCTTTTGCTTTTTGTACATAAGCACAGACTTGTTTTACCTGTGCATTAGAAATACTGGTAATCATACCTCACCTATTATTTACCTAATGTAGTAGCAACTTCGATCTGATATGGATTGATTGTCTTCTTCATAGCTAAAGCTTCATCAATATCAATATCTACTAACTCACCATGCTGCATTGCAACAACACGATTTGTCTTGCCCTGAATTAAAATATCAGCTGCATATGCACCCATCATAGAAGCGTAGAAACGATCCTTACATGTTGGACGACCACCACGCTGCATGTGACCTAAAATAGTTGCACGAGTTTCGATACCAGTTGCAGCTTCGATACGACGTGCCATAGAAATAGAGTGGCCGATACCTTCTGCATTGATAATCAAATGATGGTTTTTACCATTTTTACGGCTTGTGATAATGTGGTTAATGATTTCCTGTTCATTGTAATCATATTCTTCTGGAAGAAGAATGTCTTCTGCACCGTTTGCAATACCACACCATAATGCAATATAACCTGCATGACGTCCCATAACTTCAACGATAGAACATCTTTCATGAGAAGAAGATGTATCTCTGATTTTATCAATTGCTTCCATTGCTGTATTAATAGCTGTATCGAAACCGATTGTATATTCTGTACAAGAAATATCTAAGTCGATTGTACCTGGAATACCGATTGTGTTGATTCCTAAATGAGAAAGCTTCTGAGCACCCTGATAAGAACCGTCACCACCGATTACAACGATACCGTCAATACCATATTTACGGCAGATTTCAGCACCTCTCTGCTGTCCTTCTGCTTCTTTAAATTCCATACATCTTGCTGTACCTAAAATAGTACCACCCTTTTGAATGATGTCTGCAACACTCTTAGATGTAAACTCTTCGATTTCTTCATTTAAAAGACCATGATATCCTCTATGGATACCCATAACTCTTACTCCCTTGGAAATAGCTTCACGAACAACAGCACGAATCGCTGCATTCATACCAGGAGCATCACCACCACTAGTTAATACACCAATTGTCTTTATTTCCTTTGCCATATTTTAATCCTTCACTTTCTATTATTTATCTATTTGTAACCTGATTTTTTATTATAATGCTCTTATATAGCAATCTATTCATGTCCTACAATATAAAAGCAATCCCAATCCTTATGTAGTTTAATACATTTAGATTGAGATTGCAATATTTTTTATACAAGCTTCACATTGTTTTTACCAAATTTTTCGTATAATGTGTCCAAGAGTGCTGCATCAGCACACACATCATATTCTTTTGGCAATTCTTTTTTCTGCTTTGTTTCTGCCACAAAAAGAACAACTTTATCGGTACCTTTATGACTTAGTAAAAGTTTGGTCAGCTCCTGTTCTTGCGTAAGCAGCTGCTTCATCGTATCAAAACGAATCCAAAGTTTTTGGGATGTATGCTGTACCTTTGGCTCTTTTTGATAAGAAGTATTACGAGCAGTTGTCTCATAAAGTTTTTCTGCATCTTCAAAAGAAGTTACTTTTTCACAGATTAATTTTCCATTCTTATCTTCCTCTAATGATACGCGTCCTTTTACAAATACTTTTGTATCCTCCACAAACAATGTGTGGTAACGTTCATAATCTTTTGGAAATACAACTACTTCTACCGTTCCATACAAATCTTCAATCTCTAAAAATGCCATCATTTTGTCATTTTTTGTATATTTTATTGTCTTTTCGGTCAACAAGCCACCAATGATCTTTGTTGCTGTATCTTCTACATTGGTATGTCCTGTTTCTTCATCCAACATAAAATCTGCGGATGTTGCTGTAATGTATTTTTCCCAAATATTTTTGTAATTTTCTAATGGATGTCCACTTACATAAATTCCCAACACTTCTTTTTCCATTGTGAGAATTTCTTCTTTTGTATATTCGCCTACATTTGGAAGACTAATTTCAAATTCTTCTTTTTCGCCTTCTCCAAGAAGATCGAGCAATGACATCTGACCTGCAATATTATTTTTCTTATTGCTGCTCAATTTGTCCATGATAGGTATATAGGCTTCCATAAATTGCTTTCTTGTACCACCCAGACAATCCAACACGCCGGCTTTGATAAAATGCTCTATTGCTCGCTTATTGCATTCTCCATCTTGGATTCGTGTCAAGAAATCATTTAAAGATGTATAAGGACCATTTGCTTTTCGTTCCTGACAGATAAGTTCAATGACCGGTCTGCCAACACTCTTAATGGCAAGCAATGCATATCGCACTGCATTTCCTGATACACTGAACTCTCCGTTGCTTTCGTTGATGTTTGGCGGTAAAATTTCGATTCCCATATTTCTGCAGCACATAATATATTCTGCTACTTTTCTTGGATTATCAATTACACTTGTCATAAGTGCCGCCATAAACTGTACCGGATAATAGTATTTTAAAAATGCAGTTTGATAAGAAACAACTGCATAACATGCTGCATGAGATTTATTAAATGCATACTTTGCAAAGTCCATCATATCGTCATAAATTTTGCCAGCTACTGCTTCGCTGATTCCATTTGCAAGACATCCTGGAACGCCTTCTTCCTTATTACCATAAATAAAGTTTGCACGTTCCTTTTCCATAACAGATTGCTTCTTTTTACTCATGGCACGACGCACCAAGTCGCTTCGTCCAAGAGAATATCCGCCCAAATCTCGTACAATCTGCATAACTTGCTATAGTGATAGGTAACCCTTTGATATTATCTCTAGGTTTTCCCCCACTCCACACCGTGCATGCTAGTTTCCTAGCACACGGCGTTCCATCGTCATAACTTTTATTCATTCTAATCAAACAACCTAAAAAAAACATTACTTATTGAGTATCATTTGTACTCTCATTCCAAGTATTCTTGTAAATTCTCATACCTAATATTTTAATTTCCAATCCCTCGATGTATGGTTTTACTCTATCATCATTTTCGACTAAATCTAATTGATGTATTTTCGTAACTTCATATAGGAGTGCTTTATAACGAACACTTCCTTTCTTGAAAGTGAGCCTTTTTAGTCATACACGAAATCCCTATTGTGTTTGAATGAATGAATTTTAATTTTAGTTTTTAATAAAAGTTACAACGACTTGTGCCCATTCCTCCATCTTCATTACAAAGACTTCATAGGTTCGAACACTACTTTTCAGCATTGATTCGATTGCTTATTGTTCTTCGACAATCTATATTTTCAAATATTACTAAGAACATTCAAAAATACTCAATACCTTTCCTCGTTCCAATAATTTCTACCTTTACATATACCCTTAGGTGCTCAATAT
>CAYRIK010000039.1:0-18910 GCA_964424345.1 uncultured Lachnospiraceae bacterium | reverse complement strand
CATAAAGAGTTCCAATTTGATGCAGAAAATGGATTAACTGGTGTAACCTATATATTAGATGTAACGGATGCAGAATTTGATATTTTTGTGAGTTACTTATGAAACAAGCTCAGGAATATATGCCAGAAGCTACAGAAGGAAATGTAGAAGATATTAGACAGGCTCAGGATATTTCATGGAGTGCATAAGATGCAAATGGAATGTCTAGCCATGTTCAACTTACATTTTCTGATAGAGAATATGGTCAAAAAACAGTTACATTGGAAGTTTTTATAGAAGAATAAAAATTTTTATTAATAGTAGGGTGATGTTCGCATTGAGCGTCACCCTATCAAAATATAATCAATTACTTTTAGAGTTGTGTCCAAGAATAAAAGGAGTATATTGTATGATAATGTATGAGAAGTTTAGCAAGCTAAATATAGATGGCAGGTTGATAGGGCTTGAAAAGCGTAATGTGTGTGTGGAATATTTTTGTACACCGAAAAATGCGATGATAATTGGTTGGGAGAACAGCATACATTACTGCTTTATCCGTGGATATCGGGATATGGTGTTTGCAGTTGATCCGGAAACTTGTGTTGATCAATATGTGTATCCGTTGGCAATGAATTTTAAGGATTTTTTATGCTTGATATTAGCGTGTGGAAGTACAACAGCAGTGGAGCAGATTATTGGATGGAGCAAAGAGCAGTTTGAAGCATTCTTAGTAAGTAATGATAATGCGGTGCTTCCAGAGCAGAAAAATATTCTGGATAGAATAAAGGCAGAGTTGAAGCTAACTCCGATGGAAAATCCGTATGAGTATGTAAAAGCTGTACAGGAGCAGTATGACGATAGCAAAATCAAGTTTACCAATGATTATTATGATACGTTGGGATTGGAACGTCCTGACGGTTCGGAAAATGATGTGCAGTATGTGGAGTTCGCAACAGTATCGTTTTCTTTTGCAAAAAATGGGGAGTGATTAGTTCAATCCAATCTTACATACCATGCTACATTTTTATATTTTAGTATAGGTATGTTATAGTATGAGTAATAATATTAACAAACCAATTAATTTTCGCTTCGCTCAAACTTCATTCTCCAAGGAGGAGGTGCTTCTTATGACAACCTCAACTTTCAAAGACGTTGACGAAAAGTATGGAAAAGAGTATGATGATAACAAAAATAAATAAAACAGGAGTAGCAAGATGTTAGCAAAACGATTATTAGAAGAAGTGCTGCAGAAAGCCTTGTCCACAGGAGCAGATTTTGCAGAAGTGTATGTAGAACATACAAAAGAGAACAATATCTTTATGATTGACAGTAAAGTAGACAGCATCAAAGATCGATTCGTTTCAGGTGTTGGAATTCGTATTTTTAAGGGAACAAGATGCGTTACAGGTTCTACATCTAATATGGAACGCAGTGCTTTGCTCGCTTGTGCAGGAAAAGTAGCAGATGCATTAGATGGTGTTCCAGAAGGCAAAAGTATCCATTTAACAGAACGTATCTTTGGAGATATTCATCCAATTAAGATTGTTCCAGATAGTGCAAGTATGCAGTTTAAGACTGATTTATTGAAAGAAGGATACTTTGCAGCAAAGAATTATCATCAGGATATTAGTCAGGTTACTGCAAATTTATTGGATTTTGATCATAATATTCTTGTAGCAAATAGTGATGGTCTTTTAGCAGAAGACAGACAGATCAGAACTCGTATGACAATTGAAGCGATTGCAAGTAAGGGTGGCGAAAACCAGACAGGTTCTTGCAGACCAGGTCGTCGTATGGGATTAGAATTATTTGATTTATTTAATCCAAAGGATATTGGTATTGAAGCTGCACGTCAGGCAATGACTGTATTAAATGCAGGATATTTAAAGGCTGGAAAGATGCCAGTTGCAATTGAAAATGGTTTTGGCGGTGTTATTTTCCATGAAGCTTGCGGTCATTCTTTAGAGGCTTCTGGTGTAGCTGTTGGTCGTTCTCAGTTTGCTGGTAAACTTGGTCAGAAGATTGCTAATGAAAAGGTTACTGCAATTGATGATGGTACAATACCAAACGCATGGGGTTCTTTCAATATCGATGATGAAGGTAATCCATCTCAGAAGAAAGTATTGATTGAAAACGGTATTTTGAAAAACTATATGATTGATAAGTTAAATGGTCGTCGTATGGGTATGGAAGCAAATGGTTCCAGCCGTCGTCAGGGCTATAGATGGGCACCAACTTCTCGTATGAGTAACACCTATATTGACAATGGTACAGACAAAAATGAAGATATCATTAAATCTATTGAATATGGTCTGTATGCAAAAAGTATGGGCGGTGGCTCTGTAAATCCTGTTACAGGAGCATTCAATTTTGCAGTAGTGGAAGGCTATATTATTCGTAATGGTGAAATTTGTGAACCTGTTCGTGGTGCAAGTTTGATTGGTAAAGGTTCTGACGTTATTATGGATATTGATATGGTTGGTCAGAATTTGGAAACAGGTCAGGGTATGTGCGGTTCTTCCAGCGGTAGTATTCCTACAGATGTAGGACAGCCATTATTAAGAGTTTCCAGCATTACTGTAGGTGGCAGATAGGAGAAGGATTATGAATTATAATGATTTTAAAAAATGTGTTATGGATGCAGCTTTAGAAAAAGGGCTTGCCGAATATGAACTTTATTATACAGAATCTGAAGATCTTGGTGCCAGTGCTATGCTGCATGAAATTCAGAAATTTACAACTGCAGTAGATGCAGGTGCATGTTTCCGTTGTATTTTTGATGGTAAGATGGGATACGCTTCTACAGAATTATTTACAGAAGAAGAAGCCATTCGTATCGTAGAAGCTGCAATTCAGAATGCAATCGCTATTGAAAGTGAAGATATGGTATTTATCCATGAAGCTGGAGATACTTATCAAGAAGTAGAAAAAGCTGATGTAACAGAACCTACAGGTGCACAGTTAATCGAACTTGTTCGTACATTAGAAGAAAGCCTTTATACAAAGGATAATCGTGTTGTAGAAGGCTCTCAGACATTTGCAAGCTTTGGAAGAGTACGTACTGCATTATGTAATTCAAAAGGCTTGGATTTAAGCTGTGAATATGCTTGTTCTGATCTTATTGCAACAGTAATCGTATCTGAACAGGGTGCAAAATACAGCCAGGGTGAAATTCAGGTTGGTGATTTTTCTGAACTTGATGCAGAAAAACTTGCAAATATCACAGTAGAAAAAGCACTTGCAAATATCGGTACAGAATCTGTAAACAGTGGTATTTATAATATTGTATTAGCAAAAGATGTTGTTACTTCTTTATTTGCAACATTCTGCAGCATTTTCTCTGCAGATGCAGCACAGCATGGTTTATCATTATTTGCTGGAAAAGAAGGAGAACAGGTTGCAAGCGAGTTAGTAACAATCGTAGATGATCCTTTCTGCAAAGATACTTGTATTCGTATGCCATTTGATGGTGAAGGTGTTGCTACATATACCAAAAATATTGTAGAACATGGAACATTATGTACATTGATGCATAATTTAACAACAGCACACAAAGCAGGTGTAAAATCTACTGGTAATGGACGCAAAGCAGGATATGCAAGCGGTGTAAATATTATGCCTTATAACTTCTATATCGCAAAAGGCGGTGCAGGAACTTGTGAGGACATTTTTAAAACAATTGGAACTGGTATTTACATCACAGAATTAAACGGTCTTCATGCGGGCGCTAACGCTGTTACAGGCGATTTCTCCCTTGCTTCTGAAGGATTCTGGATTGAAGATGGCGAAAAACGTCATGCAGTAAAGAACTTCACAATTTCAGGAAACTTCTATGAACTGCTTCATAAAATCAGCTTAGTTGGAGATGACTTAGAATTTCAGGCACCAAATGGTGGATGCTGCTTTGGTTCCCCAACCATTATGATCAAAGATATTTCTGTAGCAGGTAAATAATGTTTTTCAGGAACTAATGCCAATGTCATTTAGTTTGTCCAAAATTCATTAAGTTAAGGAATTAAGAAAAGAGTACCATTTACTTTTAACAAAGCAAGCGGTACTCTTTATTCATTTTGTTGATATTTGCCAAAACGTGTTGTATAATTCTGTCATAAGTGCGTGTTTACGCTTGCTTGATTGAGAGGAGTTTAACTATGAAAATTACAGACATTATTACTGACCCTACACTTTCTATTTCCTTCGAAGTTTTTCCACCAAAAACAGAAACAAGTTTTGAAAGTGTAAAAACTGCAACTGAACAAATTGCAAAACTGAAGCCTTCTTTTATGAGTGTTACTTATGGAGCAGGCGGTGGAACGAGCAAGTATACGTTGGATATTGCACAAAATATTAAAAAGCAATACGATGTTCCAACATTAGCACATCTTACTTGTGTTTCTTCTACAAGAGAAACGGTACAACATAAAATTCAAGAAATCAAAGATGCCGGCATTAAAAATGTAATGGCGTTAAGAGGAGA
The DNA here is from genome assembly GCA_964424345.1 of uncultured Lachnospiraceae bacterium. GTDB lineage: Bacteria > Bacillota > Clostridia > Lachnospirales > Lachnospiraceae > RGIG6307. Next base: position 14,454 of record CAYRIK010000039.1, on the reverse strand, counting down.
TATTCCAAAGGATCTGCAAGATGCAGATAGAAGCAACTGGGATTATCAACATGCAATCGACCTTGTGCATGAGTTAAAACAAGCAGATGCAGATTTTTGTATCGGTGGTGCATGCTATCCGGAAATCCATCCAGAGAGTGCAAATCAAACAGAAGATATCAAATATTTAAAAGAGAAAGTAGAAGCTGGATGTGAATTTTTAACGACACAGATGTTTTTCGATAATAACCTGCTTTACAATTTCCTTTATAAAATAAGAGAAGCTGGTATTACAGTTCCAATTATTCCTGGTATTATGCCAATTACAAATGCAAATCAGGTAGCACGTGCAATCAGCCTTTCTGGTTCTTTTGTACCACAAAGATTTAAGAGTATCGTAGATAAATTTGGACATGATCCTGCTGCCATGAAACAAGCCGGCATTGCATACGCTACAGATCAAATCATTGACTTATACGCAAATGGCATTACAAATATACACGTATATTCTATGAATAAACCAGATGTTGCAGCAAAGATTAAAGATAACCTTTCTGATATATTAGGAAAATAACTATATGGTCTTACAAGCTACATATACAGAACCTCCCTTTTGTGAAAAAGAAATCCTACGCTATGCAGGATGTAGAGAAACAACAAAAGAACTCTCACAAATATTACAAGAATGTATTCAGGAAGCCAAACAAGTATTAAGCTACAAAGTATGTTACTGTGAACTCCCAGTTAACGTAACAGATGACATATGTGACTTTGAAGTATTTTGCACAACAAGTCATACACTTGCAAGACACCTTAAAACGTGCAAACAGGCCATTTTGTTTGCAGCCACAATAGGACTTGGCATAGACCGCTTAATCGCCAAATATGGCCGTATTTCGCCGGTAAAAGCATTGTTATTCCAAGCAATCGGTGCAGAACGCATAGAAGCCCTTTGTGACGCGTTCTGTGACGACATCAAACAACAATATCCGATTGGAATTAAAACACGATTCAGCCCAGGATATGGAGACCTTCCTTTAGAAATCCAAAAGAACATATTTGCAATATTAGATTGTGAGAGAAAAATCGGACTCGTACTAAATGACAGCTTATTTATGTCACCATCGAAATCCGTTACTGCTATTATCGGAATTGGAAACAATAACGAACAAACATATTATAAATGCAGCACATGCAACATGCAAAACTGCATATTCAGAGGTAAGTTATGAAATTCAAAGAATATTTAAAAGAACACATTGTTTATCTTGATGGTGGAATGGGAACATTACTGCAGGAAAAAGGATTAAAGCCAGGAGAACATCCGGAACGCTGGAATATTTCTCATCCAGAAGTAATCACCAATATCCATAAAGCATACTTTGATGCAGGAAGCAACGTCGTATGTACTAATACATTTGGTGCCAATATTCTCAAATTTGATGAAGAAGAATTAGAACAGATTATTTGTGCTGCAATTCAAAATGCAAAAGCAGCAAGAGAACAGTCAACATCTAAAGCACCTATGTTTATTGCCTTAGATATCGGTCCATCCGGAAAGTTACTAAAGCCTTTTGGCGACCTTGATTTTGAAGATGCCGTACGCATATTTTCTAAAACTGTACAGATTGGTGTAAAATACGGCGTAGATTTGATATTCATAGAAACAATGAATGACAGCTATGAAACAAAAGCTGCCCTTCTTGCAGCAAAAGAACAAAGCGACCTTCCCGTATTTGTATCTAATGCATATGGAGAAGATGCAAAGTTAATGACTGGTGCAAGTCCTGCTGCCATGGTTGCCCTCTTAGAAGGAATGGGAGCCGATGCTATTGGAGCAAATTGCTCATTAGGTCCTCGTCAGCTTAAAACAGTTGCAGAAGAATTATTAAAATATGCTTCTGTCCCTGTTATTTTAAAACCAAATGCCGGACTTCCAAAAGCAGTCAATGGAAAAACAGTATTTGATGTTATGCCGGAAGAATTTGCCAAAGAAGTGGCAGATTTAATACAAAAAGGGCTTCGTGTTGCAGGTGGATGCTGCGGAACAACACCGGAATATATCAAAGCATTATATGAACATACACATATGCTTGAGCCAGTACCAGTAACCGAAAAACATATCACCATGGTTTCTTCCTATACCCATGCAGTTATATTTGACAAAGAACCTATTCTAATAGGAGAACGTATCAATCCAACCGGAAAGAAACGCTTCAAACAAGCATTATTAGACAACGATATGGATTACCTGTTGGCAGAAGGTGTAAAACAACAGGAAAAAGGAGTCCATATATTAGATGTAAATGTTGGACTTCCAGATATTGACGAAGAAAAAATGCTGCAAAAAGCAGTATGTGAACTTCAGGCAGTCATTGACCTGCCATTACAAATTGACAGTTCAGATACTTGTGCTATGGAAGCAGCACTTCGCCGCTATAACGGAAAAGCAATGGTCAATTCTGTAAATGGAAAAGAAGAAAACATGAATGCCGTATTTCCGCTTGTAAAAAAATATGGCGGACTTGTCGTTGCACTCACATTAGATGAAAATGGAATCCCTCAGACAGCAGAAGGCAGAGTACACATTGCTAAAAAGATACTTGCCAAAGCTGCCCAATATGGAATATCATCTAAAAATATCATATTTGATACATTGGCTATGACAATCAGTGCAGATAATCAGGCAGCATTTGCAACACTGCAATCATTAAAAACAATCAAAGAAGAACTTAGATGTCATACATCACTCGGTGTTTCTAATGTTTCCTTCGGACTGCCAGTACGAGATGCAATCAACAGTACCTTTTTTGCACTTGCATTAGAAAATGGACTTTCAGCAGCTATTATGAATCCATACTCTTTAGATATGATGAAAGTATATTATGCTTATAAAGCATTAAAAGGAATGGATCCAAACTGTACAAACTATATGGAGGCTGCAGCAGAATTTTGTGTACAGCAAACAACAACCGCACCACAAGCTGTACAAACAATGGAAGCTGCCCAATATCACTCTGAGCTGCAAAGAGCTGTTGTAAAAGGCTTTAAAGAAAAAGCGAAAAATATTACAAAAGAGCTGTTAAAAAGTAAAGACCCATTAGATATCGTAAATCAAGAGATTATACCAGCACTCAATACAGTTGGAAAAGGATTTGAACAAAAGACGTTTTACCTTCCACAGCTTCTTATGAGTGCGGAAGCTGCACAGAGTGCCTTTGAAGTTATAAAAACATTTATGTCAGACAAACAACAGGCAAACAAAGGAACTTTTGTTATTGCTACCGTTCATGGAGATATCCATGACATTGGAAAAAATATCGTAAAACTCTTATTAGAAAATTATGGCTTTGATGTCATAGATCTAGGAAAAGACGTACCACCAGAACAGATTGCAGAAACAGTCGTAAGAGTACATGCTCCTATGGTTGGATTAAGTGCTTTAATGACAACAACTGTACCGGCAATGGAAGAAACGATACGATTATTAAAAGAAAAAGCTCCATGGTGTAAAACAATCGTAGGCGGTGCTGTTCTTACAAAAGAATATGCTGATAAAATCGGAGCAGATTATTATGCAAAAGATGCAATGGAAAGTGTTCGCTATGCAGAACAGATTATGCAAATACAATAATTAGTGAAAAAATCCCCTGCAGGATATGATGATCTTGCATGGGATTTTTTATACGTATAAACTTTATTTATTATTTTTATCAAAAAATTTTCCCATGTATATCAAAAGAATTCCTCCTAATAATGGAAAAACAGCAGCAAGCAACATTCCGAATTTAAATCCTATTTGTTCTGCAGACAATGACATGATATTTCCTAATTCAGCAGCCCATTTTGTAAGAGCAATATTATCAACGATAATTCCCAATACCTGAGGTGCAATGGAAGCTCCAAAATCACCTCCAGCAGCCATTAAAGCATACGCTGCAACACCAACTGCAGGGATTTTTTCTTCCATTAAAATCAATGTTCCAGGCCAAAGCATGGATGTACAAATACCAAGTGTAACACAAGCGATTAAAGAAAAGAATGCATTTGGTGAAAGAGCAACAAACAAATAGCAGACAACTGCACTGAACATACTGAGTTTTAAAGTTTTGAAAATATTTTTTCCGTATTTTGCATAAACACTTCTCGTCAATGCTAATAAAATGGAGAATAAAGCTAATCCAAAAATGTCACCCCAAACTTTTGGCAAATGTAATGCATTTTCTGCATATACAGAAACCCAATTGGTCATTGTGTTTTCAGCACATGCTCCTAGGAAAATGCACAGCACACATAAGAGCAATCCTTTTGTTCGTTGTTTGTTTTTAGCAGCTTTTGTATCATTTTGATCCATATCCATATTTGGAAGCGGAGAACATCTTAATATGATAGCTGCAATCATAGGCAATATAGAGAAAAATAATGTTAAAAACATCCAGTATTTTTGACCGACAAACTGTATGAATAAAGTACTAATGATGACGATACTTACAAAACCATATCCATAAAGTGAATGAAGGATACTCATATCTTTTTCTGGAGTTTCTGATGGCAAAGCTGCAATGGTTGGACTTACTAATACTTCTGCCAATCCAGCGGAAACAGAAAAGATAAATGTACCAATGACAAGACCTATGTAAGCATACTGTGGAAATATAGTTGGAATAATTGCATATACGCATAATCCAAGTGCCGTAATGATAGGCATAGTTCGGAATGTTTTGTGAATATTAAAATATTTACTAAAAAAGCTAAAAATCAAATCAATTCCTAACTGTGTACAAAAATTGACAAGGACAAGTGTTCCGAGCAAAGTATAGGAGATATTGTACATATCTCTAAATACTGCAAAAAGTACAGGTGGTAAACTAAATACCGCTGAAGTTGCTATATATGTGAAATAGCAAGCAAACTTCGTGCGTTTGTAATTTGTTTGTTTCATTATAATTACTCCTTAAATATATATCTAAGTGGTGATTGTAACATACTATAAAATAAAATACTACCAAAAATTATAAAAAGATATATGTATTTTTGCAATTATGGGGGTGCAAAAACAACCGATTATGAAGTAGAATGTGCAAAAAAGATTTTTGAAGCATTTGTTGAAAGGATTAATATAAATGAGCGTTGGGAATACATGGATTTGTAATTAAATAATGACGTATGATTGATAGGCACATCCAGCAATTTGGGTGTGCCTATTTTTGTTTAAAAACACAAAATGATTTATGCACTTTTGCTAAAAAATATTAAAATTCCCAAAATATGTTGTAAAATTTATACAAATATGCTATGATGTACTCAACAGTTAGGAAATGTTTGAACGAAATTGGAAACGTTTCCAAAAATAGGAGGATTGAAAAATGAAGAAGAAATATTTATCTATCGCTATGGCATCTGTTATGGCATTGTCAGCATTAGCTGGATGTAGTTCTAATTCTACAGTGTCAACAGAGACATCTAAGAAAGAAACTAAAGAAGAACAAAAAGAAACTTCTTCTGAAGTAAAGACTGCAAAAGGTTCTGTTTATTATTTAAACTTTAAACCAGAACAAGATGAAGCTTGGCAGAATTTAGCTAAGACTTACACCAATGAAACAGGCGTTCCTGTAACAGTAGTAACTGCTGCCAGCGGTACATACGAAGAAACGCTTATGAGTGAGATTGGTAAGACATCTGCTCCTACATTATTCCAAGTAAATGGTCCAGTTGGTCTGATGAACTGGAAAGATTATTGCTATGATCTGAAAGATTCTAAGCTTTATGGCGAACTTACAAGTGATTCTTTCGCATTGATCGAAGATGGTTCTGTATACGGTATCTCTTATGTTATCGAATCTTATGGTATCATTGCTAATAAGACTTTATTAGATCAGGCAGGTTACAAAGTAGAAGATATCAACTCTTTTGAAAAATTAAAAGAATGTGCAGAAGATATCACAGCTCGTTCTTCTGAACTTGGTTTCTCTGCATTTGCAAGTTCTGGTATGGATGGCTCCTCCGACTGGAGATTTAAGACACACCTTGCAAACTTACCTCTTTCCTTTGAATATGATACAGAAGGTATTACACCTGGTACTGTAAAAGGAACTTACTTAGATAACTATCGTGCAATCTGGGATTTATATATCAACAATGCTACTTGTGATCCAAAAGAATTATCTGCAAAGACTGGTAACGACGCAGTTGCAGAAATGGGTGCAAAACAGGCTGTATTCTATCAGAACGGTTCTTGGGCATACGGTGATCTTACAAATGCTGGTCTGAAAGACGAAGATTTAGTTATGATCCCTATTTACATTGGTGTTGGCGATGAAGCAAATCAGGGCCTTTGTACTGGTACAGAAAATTACTGGTGTGTAAATAAAGACTCTTCTGAAGATGATATCAATGCTACATTAGATTTCTTATACTGGGTAGTAACAAGTGAAACTGGTACAAAAGCAATGGCAAATGATATGGGATTTGTAATTCCTTTCAAGAAAGCAGTAGAATCTTCTAACTTATTTGTTAAGCAAGATAACGAATATACAGCAGAAGGCAAAAAACCTGTAGCATGGAACTTCCCAACAATGCCATCAGAAGAATGGAAGAACGTTTTAGGAAGCGCTTTAACAGCATATGCAGCAGATCAGACAGATGCAAACTGGGATGCAGTTGTAAGTGCATTCGTAGATAATTGGGCAGCAGAATACAAACTGACTAACAATTAATAAATAGGCAAAAAATTATGGGCAGGCAGGTTTGCCTGCCCATTTCTTCATATACTGGGATATGCAAATCTACTAGTATATAAAAGCTCTTCTAGGATGCACCATGAATGACAGGGAGGTATTTTTATGCAAAAGGCAATCAAACGATATACACCAATCTTTGTACTGCCTGTATTGATCACATTTACGATTGGATTTATTGTTCCATTTTTACAGGGGTTATATCTTTCTTTTTGTCAGTTTACAACGATTGATAATGCAAAGTGGATTGGGATTGGAAATTATATAAGAGTATTTCAGGACGAATCTTTCTGGGAAGCAATCATGTTTACCGTAAAGTTTGCTGTTGTTTCCATTGTTTCCATTAACGTCATTGCATTTGGCTTTGCACTTCTTCTTACAAAGGGATTAAAAGGAACAAATGTATTTCGAGCAGTTTTTTTCATGCCAAACTTAATTGGTGGTATTGTATTAGGTTATATATGGCAGATTTTAATCAACTGTGTGCTTTCTAAAGCAGAACTGCCTTTATTAGCGTTAAACAGCACTGCAGGATACTGGGGACTGATTATTTTAATGTGTTGGCAGCAGGTCGGTTATATGATGATCATTTATATTGCAGGGCTGCAAAACGTACCAGATTCTTTGATTGATGCTGCAAAGATTGATGGTGCAAATAATTGGCAGATTTTATGGAAGGTTAAAATGCCAATGGTTATGTCTTCTATTACAATCTGTATTTTCCTAACATTGACAAACTCTTTTAAGCTGTACGATCAAAACCTTGCATTGACTGGCGGTGAACCAAATCATGCAACAGATATGTTGGCATTAAACATTTACCAGACATTTTATGCACGTGCCGGTGCCCAGTGGAAAGGTTTGGGTCAGGCAAAGGCTGTTGTATTTTGTGTGATCGTAGTCGCAATTTCCATGCTTCAGCTTAAATTTACACGAGATAAGGAGGTGCAGCAGTAATGACCAAAACAAAAAAGAAACACAATTGGTTTTGGATTGCTTTTTTAAGCATATGCTCTGTACTTTATATATATCCAATATTCATGATTTTGATGAATTCCTTAAAAGTAGAAAGCATGATTACTACTTCCGGAGCATTTGAACTTCCAAACAGCACAAGTTTTGTTGGGCTTTCTCATTATATCACTGCAATCGAAGCAAATGGATTTTTAAAAAGCCTTTTGTATAGTATGTTTATTACCGTAAGCAGTGTATTGGCTATTTTGTTGTTCTGTTCTATGTGTGCATATTATATAGCACGTGTAAAAGGAATTTTATCCAATGTATTATATTACATGTGTGTATTTTCTATGGTAGTTCCATTCCAGATGGTTATGTTTACACTTTCTCAGACTGCAGACCGTTTGAAATTAAACACACCATGGAATTTATGGATTATTTATCTTGGATTTGGTGCTGGCCTTGCTGTATTTATGTTTACGGGATTTATGAAGTCTATTCCAATCGAAATAGAAGAGGCTGCCATGATGGATGGCTGTACACCGCTTCAGACATATTTTAAGATTGTTGTACCAATGTTAAAGCCAACGATGGTATCTGTAGGTATTTTAGAGGCTATGTGGGTATGGAACGATTATTTGCTTCCTACTCTTGTATTGGATATTAAAAAATATAAAACCATTCCTATGCTCATCCAATATTTTAGAGGAAGCTATGGTCGTGTAGAAATGGGCCCTATGATGGCTTGTATTATGTTGACGATCATTCCAATCATTATCGTATATCTGCTTGGACAAAAGCACATCATAAAGGGTGTGGCAGCAGGTGCAGTGAAGGGGTAATTTATATGACGATCAAAGATATTGCAAAAGAATCGGGCTATGCGGTAGGAACGGTATCCAGAGTGCTAAATCACAGACCTGGTGTATCAGAAGCAGCACGACTTGCAATTATGGAAGTGGTAGATAAATATCATTTTCAAATAAACAGCAATGCACAAAATCTGAAAAAACAAAGCTATGACGGCATTGCAATCATTATCAAAGGAACGAAAAACATGTTGTTTGCAGCTATTGTAGAAGAGCTGCAAAGACTGATTAAAGTAAAAGATTATGACTGTATTGTATATTATATTGGTGAATATGATAACGAAGTAGAACAGGCTATTCAGATTTGTGTAGAAAGACGACCTCTTGGTATCTTATTTCTTGGAAGCTGTCTTAGCAATTTTCAGGAACGTTTCAAAGAAATCGATATTCCTTGTGTTCTTGTAACAAACTCTGCAGAAAGACTTGGATTTGATAATCTTTCCAGTGTCAGTACAGATGACGTAAAAGCAGCCAAATATGCAGTAGAATATTTGATTTCTTTAGGGCATAAAAATATTGGTATGCTTGGCGGAAGAATGGAAGTTTCTCTTGCAGGTAATTCCAGATATATCGGATGTTTACAGGCATTTCAAGAACATGGTATGGTATTTCATCATGATCTGCAATATGAAGCAACTACCTTTTCTATTGAAGAAGGATATCGTTCTATGAACCGTCTATTAGATAAAATGCCGAATGTGACTGCGGTATTTACAGTAGCAGATGTTATGGCAATCGGTGCAATTCGTGCAATCAAAGATAGAGGATTACGAGTTCCGGAAGATATTTCTGTGATTGGATTTGATGGTATTGATATCGGAGATTATATGATTCCTCGTCTTACAACTATTCGACAGCAAAGAGAATGTATCGTTGCAAAAAGTATTGAAGTGCTGTTGAATTGTATAGAGCAAGGGGCAAAGGCAATGCATATCATAGCAGAATTTCATTTGATATCAGGAGAAAGTGTATGTCAATATAATAAATAGATTGAGGTGGAGCATATGAGAAGCAGTGGTGTATTAATGCATATATCTAGTTTGTCCACATCTTATGGGATTGGCACAATGGGACAGTCTGCAAGAGAATTTGTAGACTTTTTGCAAAAGAGCAAGCAGCGATATTGGCAGATTCTTCCGATTTGTCCGACAGGATACGGAGACAGTCCATATCAGACCTTTTCAACCTTTGCCGGCAATCCATATTTTATTGATCTGGATATGTTGGAAGAAGCAGGGCTGTTGCAAAAGTCTGATTATGATACGATTGACTGGGGCAAAAACCCTCAAAAAGTAGACTTTGGATTGCTTTATGAAAAACGTTATCCAATACTGCATAAGGCTGCAAAAGCATTTTTGCAGCATGTTCCGGATAAATATTTTGATTTTTGTACTAAGCAAAGTTTTTGGCTGGATGATTATGCTCTGTTTATGACACTCAAACAAGTGTATGGCGGAAAAGCTTGGCAAGAATGGCCACAGCCGTTGAAAAATAGAGAAGTACTTGCGTTAGATGAAGCGAAAAAACAATATTGTGATGAAATATCTTTTTGGAAGGTATTACAGTATTTGTTTTATGAGCAGTGGACGGCACTTCAGACGTATGCAAATGAACGAGATATTTTAATCATAGGAGACCTTCCAATCTATGTTGCATTGGACAGTGCAGATGTATGGGCAAATCCAGAAGAATTTCAATTAAATGAACAGATGCTTCCTGTGGAGGTAGCTGGATGCCCTCCTGATGGCTTTTCAGCCAAAGGACAGATTTGGGGCAATCCACTTTATGATTGGGACAAAATGGAACAGGAAGGCTTTTGGTGGTGGATTAGACGTATTGCATACTTAACGAATGTATATAATGTGCTGCGTATCGACCATTTTAGAGGATTTGATTCTTATTTTGCAATTCCGTATGGTTCAGATACTGCTGCCACAGGTCATTGGTGTAAGGGACCTGGCATGAAGTTGTTCGATGCAGTAGAACAAGCTATTGGACGAAAAGAAATCATTGCAGAAGACTTAGGATTTTTAACAGATTCTGTAAAACAGCTTTTACATGACAGTGGTTTTCCGGGAATGAAAGTGCTGCAGTTTGCGTTTGACAGCAGAGATGCAAACAGTATCGAATATTTCCCACACAATTATACATCTCATTGTGTAGCATATGTTGGTACGCATGATAACGATACTGTACAAGGGTGGATCCGTACGATTTCTAAAGAAGATGCAAATCTTGCAAAAGCGTATCTTCCATTAACAGATCCAGATATGTATCATTGGGAAATGATTTGTGCATTATTTAAGAGTGTTGCTGAACTTGCGATTGTTCAGGCACAGGATTTACTTGGTCTTGGCAGTGAAGGAAGGATGAATACCCCTTCTACAAGCGACGGAAACTGGCAATGGCGTGCTAAACCTGATGTATTTACAGATGAACTGGCCCAAAAGTTATTAGCCTATACAACGCTTTTTGGAAGAGTATAAAAAGAAGTTGTTGCGTATTCAGATAAAAAAGTGTAGAATAGCGTTACAAGGAAATTACAAACCACATTTATACAGGAGGCTATTATGGCAAATAATAACAATTTCGCAGAAGAAGAAATGACTGTAACTTTAGAATTAGATGATGGCAGCAGCGTTGTTTGCTCTATCGTTACTATTTTAGAAGTTCAGGGACAAGACTATATCGTATTATTACCATTAGATGAAAATGGAGAAAACGAAGAAGGCGAAGTATGGTTCTACCGTTATTCTGAAAATCCAGATGACCCTAATGAAGAACCAGAACTTGGTTACATCGAAGATGATGCTGAGTATGAATTAGTTGCAGATGCATTTGATGAATTTTTAGATACTGTTGAATACGACGAAGTTGTAGAAGAAGTTTAATATTCATTGCAAGCCCTGATGTTTTTAAATGTCAGGGCTTGTATGCTGTCTATAGCTATTTAGTAAACGTGGAACAATAGATAAAAATATTAAAATATTGAATGTTAAAAAGCCTTAGCAGCCTAATGGCAGCAACGTTAAATGTTAATATGTGTAATTTATAGGAAGTATGAAGATGAATATACAAATATTTGGAACAAAAAAGTGCAATGATACGAAGAAAGCAGAACGTTTTTTCAAGGAACGCGGTATCAAGTATCAGTTTATCGATATGAAAGAAAAAGGTATGAGCAAAGGTGAATTTTTATCTGTAGCTCAGGTGAATGGCGGCATTGAGCATATGATTGATCAAAATTGCAAAGACAAAGATGTACTGGCATTGATTACATATATTGCTGCAGAAGATAAAGTGGAAAAGATTCTTGAACATCAACAAGTAATAAAAACTCCTATTGTTCGAAATGGAAAACAGTCCACCTTGGGATATATGCCAGAAGTTTGGAAGAAGTGGGAATAACTTAGTTGATTGGAGGAATATCCAATGGGTAGTGAAATTGTTATTTCAGATGTATTGGAAAAAATAAAAGAGGAAATTCGAATATTAAAGGCAAAGCTTGCAGCAGTGTTGCAGGAAAGAGATGATTTGATTTATCATATTTGCCCGGAACTTCGTGCCAAGTATGCCGCAGAAATTGGAGATTATCAAAATCGAGCAAATTATCAAGAATTGCTTATTTTAGAATTAAAACGTCGAATTGAAATTGCAAGAGCAGCACTGAATCGAGAACAGAGTGTTTCCGAAGAAGAAGTAGACGAACAAATCGAAAAGGAATATCAAGAATTTCATCAAAAAGTAGAGGAAGAATACCAAAAATCAAAGAAAACGCAGGAAGAGCAGGCACAGAAGGAAGAAAAGCGTAAATTTTACGAAGAACAGTGGAAAAATCAATATAGCAATGCAAAGCAAGAAGAAAAAGAAGCTTATAAAGGCACTGAGGAAGAAAGAAAAGATACTAAAACAGACTCAGCTGCAGAGGATTTTGACAAAATAGATTGTGATGAGGAAGATACAAAAGATACAGAAACGGATACACAATCAAAATCAAAAGAAAATCCGCTTCCGAATATAAAAGAACTGTATCGAAAAATAGTAAAAAAACTACATCCAGATATGAATCCGAATGCTACAGAGCATGATTTAGAGCTTTTTAACAGAGCGGTAAAGGCATATGAAGATGGAGATATTATGACGCTTCAAGCAATATACGATGAAATTTACGGAACAGAAGAAGAAATGCTTCTGCAAGAAGACCATATGGAAACGTTGCTGGAGCTTAAAGAAAAGTTGCTGGAACAAATTGAAAAAGTGCTGGAGGAAATTAACGCTATAAAAGAAAGATTTCCTTATACCGAAAAAGAATTTTTAGAAAATCCTGAAGCTGTAAAGGAATTGCAGGAAGCAATCCTACAGCTGATTCAAGAATATGAAAAAGAAATTACGCGATTAAGCAAGCTTTTACAAGAAGTAAATGACGAAATGGAAGAATTAAAGAAAAAGAAGAGAGAACACACACATGGATAGCGAAAAGAAAACATTGTCTATGAGAGGGCAGGATATATTAGCAATGAGCTTTTTGAAAAAAAATGGAAATAGTCTCCAAAGTCCTTTTTCAAGAGATATATTGCTGATGAATACCATGATTAATGGAGCAATGCATATAGATGAAATACATAAAAAAGCAAAAGCGCTGCATGAAGGAGAACGGGTGCAGCTGATTTTAGAACCTCAAAACCAATACGATCATAGAGCAATCCTTGTAAAGAATGAAGCCGGAGAAAAGCTTGGATATATCCCAAGGGCTAAAAATGAAGTGCTTTATCATCTAATGAATGCAGGAAAATATTTATTTGGCATTGTGAAAGAAGGAGATATTGGTGAAAATTTGAAACCAAACGAAACGTGGATTAAGATTTTTATTGACGTTTATATGGTTGATTGAAATTAGAGTTTATGATAAAATGAGAGGAAAAGCGTATGACATGGGATGATTATTATGAAAAAATCAATGAATGGGAAATAAGTACTGCCATACGCCAGATATCATCCATTGAAAATATAGGTGATCAAGACGAACTCGTAGAAGTACTTAATGTGATTGGTCTTGAAGATGAGGCCGGGGCTGATAAATTATTGAAAAAAGCTTTAAAATACGGTATAAAGTTTTCAGGATCAAATCTTGCTGAAATTGTTGACGTATGTACGGAATCAAGTATTAAGAAAGCATTGTATCAATCTGCAGATATGTTTACAGCACAAGATTTGGAAGATTTATATGGATTTATCGATGATGAACTAATTATACAGGTAGCGAAACTCCAGAAGATAACATTACCAGAAGACTTGTACGAAGAGGATGATGACGAAGAAGATGATGATATCGATTTTCAATTTGCTATTGATGCAGCTGATTATGCATTGGAATGTCTTGAACAGGCAAAAGAAGCGTTGCATGAAAGTAGTAATGCAAGTTTTGTAGATATGATGACTAACGGAGTTTTTACGTCATTATATAAATATTCTTCTCTTACCGATGCAGATATGGAAATACAAAATGCCAAGTGTGCTATAGCTGATTTAAATGGAGAATTACAAAATTTACATAATCATAAGTGTGTGAAATTAAAGTATAGTCGTTTGGCAACAGTACTAGATCTGTATATTGATGATGGATATTTAGATGCCTTGACACATCTGAGGATAAGTAAGGCTCAAAAACAAATAGGGCATACAATAAAGCAAGTGAAGAATATAAAGCGACTATTAAATGATATGTGATTTTTATATAGAGGTGTACGTAAGAAACATGTAGAAATGTGGGCACCTCAGAAGATCAGGAAAGGAATTAAAAAATTATGAAGAAAAGAGTATACCTTTGTATTCTCGCAGCTTGTATTGCTTTATCTGCAACTGCTTGTGGTAAAAAACATGACACACCAACTATTAGTACAGAATCTAACAAT
>CAYRIK010000038.1:0-19174 GCA_964424345.1 uncultured Lachnospiraceae bacterium | reverse complement strand
AAGTGCTGTTTAGCCAAGACCAGATTGGATACCTGCCAGAGGGATTTGAATTGGTGGAGGAAGTAGTTCGAGAATCAAAAGTATCATATATTTATAAAAATGATAGTGGGAAACATATTATTTTGGAAATATATCAGGACAAAATGTTGGATGGGGCAGATAATATAGAAACAGGACAAAATGTAGATATCAATGCAGATGGTTTAGAATATCGATATGTATATAAGGAAGATTTGAAAGTACATGTATTTGAATGGTCAGATGTAACAGATAGATTTTATATTCTAAGTGGTGATATCGCGAAAGAAGAATTAGAAATAGTTATGAATAGCATTTCTTATTGATTGATAAAAGGGGAATGAATACTTATATAAAGAAAAAAGTAAAAAAGGCAGCAGGTGTGATGCTGCTTGCATTAAATATGGCAGTATTGCCAGTATGTGCAGAAAATACTTCAACGCAAATATTAACAGGTCAGATAGACTCTATGCAGGCACGTTGGAATAATATAGCAAGAGCTAATCTAACGATAGGGTTTGATAAAAATGATATGGGATATTTTGGGATTTCTGTAATACCGTATTGGGAGGTGTTTACCGGATTTGATGGTCAAATGATCTTATATGATGAAAATGGTAGACATTTAAAGAGCTGGACCATCAGTGATTTTGAAAGTCCTTATGATCAGGAACGTACTTATCAATGTGAAGAAGGCAAAACGTATACTATCAGATTTCAAGGATATGCCTATGGAAATGGAACGATGTTTGATGAAATTGATTTAAGTGTAAGTGATAAGTGCGAATAAAAGCAAGATAAAACAAGTGTAAAAGGGGTAACTATAGATTTGCCGGAGAAAGGGCTTTGGGGAAGGCTCGGTCTCCGGCTTTTTGAGGTGAAGAGAAAATATATATAACAATAAAAAGATCTCGTTGCTTGATGACATCCAAGTAATGAGGTTTTTTATTTAGTAATGCATTTTTGCAAGGAGTAACTGTTTTTCAAACGAATAATGAGATACGTGAATATCTATCAGTATATTGGAAGTCAATATGTTAAGAATATCAGAATACTGAAGACAGCAAAAGTGATTATTAGGATAATATATTGTTTTTGTTGCCGACGATATGGTATACTATAAAATAAATTAGTGTAGAAATTTAGTTAATATGGAATAGATAAAATGCAGAGAAGTCAGAGTAACCGACAAGAAGAAAGAACTAGTAATTTTTTATGATTTGATTCGCTGTTAGTAAAATACAAATGAGGTAAAAGAGAACGATGCAAATATTGGATAATATCAATAATAAAGTTCGTGATGATTTAGCTGTTGAGATTAAGGAGATTAATAGATATATGAGTAACTTAGAATTAGATTTTAATACAGGCATAGCAGCAATATTGGGATTTGTTGTTGGAGACGCATTGGGAGTTCCGGTAGAATTTGAGTCTCGCGAAATGCTTAAAGAGAATTTGATTACGGATATGGTTGGTTATGGTACGCATAATCAACCTGCTGGAACATGGTCTGATGATTCTAGCATGGTCATTGCAACAATAGAGTGGCTGTCTGAAATGCAAACAGAGACTCCAGATTATGCTTTGCTTATGGATAAGTTTAGTAACTGGCTTATGTATGGTGATTATACTCCTTATGGAGAAGTGTTTGATTGTGGTATTTCAACAAATAGAGCAATTATCAACTACAGAAAAGGAACAGAACCGATACTTTGTGGTGAAAAAACAGAGTGGGATAATGGAAATGGCTCTCTTATGAGAATATTACCTGTGGCATTATGGTGCAGTAAATTCCTTGTCACAGAAGAAATGAGTGGTGAGCAATTTATTTATGATGTATCAGCATTGACACATGGCCATGTACGCAGCAAAATAGGTTGTCTTATATATGCAAAATTAATAGCAGAGATTCTTTATGCGAAAGAAAAGGATAAAATAAAAATAGTAGAAAAGAGCATGGCTAGGTGCAAAGCATATTTTGATTCGATTGATGTAGAAGAAATAAATATCGAGGCAGAAAAGTACGCTCGTTTATGGGATGCGATAGGATTTAAAAATCTTGAAGAAAGTCATATAAAAAGTAGTGGTTATGTAGTAGATACACTAGAAGCGGCAATTTGGTGCTTTTTGACTACAGAAAATTACAAAGATTGTGTTTTAAAAGCTGTTAATTTAGGAAATGACACCGATACTGTGGCTGCAGTGGCTGGTGGATTGGCTGGTACGTATTACGGAATACAAGCAATTCCAGAAAGCTGGATAAATCTTTTACCAAAGAAAGATTGGATTATTATCTTAACGAAGAAGATGTTGGATAAATGTTTTTAATATAGATATTTTTGGCAAGTAAAAGACTTTGAAAAAAGTGTGTTTTAGTGAAAAATGAGGTGAAGTTATGCTGTGGAAAGATTCTGTTTTTTATGAACTTCATGTAAGAGCGTTTACGATGCATGAAAGCAGTGGTTGTCGCAATAAAGGTACCTTTGCAGGAATAATAGAGAAGTTAGATGATATAAAGGAACTGGGTGTTACAGCGATTGTGTTGATGCCGTCATACGAATTTGAAGAGAAAGAATATTCTTTTGATCAAGATGGAAAGAGAAATATTTCTTATAATTATTGGGGGTATAAAAAAGGGTATTATTATATACCGAAAACATCCTATGCAGCTTCGAATAATCCCAAAAAGGAATTTCAACAATTAGTAGAAGCATGTCATCAAAATGGATTAGAATTATTTATGCAGTTTTATTTTCCAAATGATATGGAAAGTCAAGAAATTGCACAAGTATTAGAGTATTGGAATACTGTTTATCAAGTAGACGGATTTCAGATTATGTCAAGCTGTTGTGTAGATAAGATACGCAATGCTAGTGATTGCTTAAAGCAAGTAAAGTTGATTGCAGAGTGTACAGAAAACAGTTTGGATATAGCAAATACAGCGGTATATCGACCAGACCAAAAAAGTATATATAGACGTTTCTTAAAAGGAGACGAAGGAAGTTTAAGTACATTTTTACAGCATTTTTGTACAAAAGATTTGCATGAAAATAAGATTTGTTCTGTTGCAGATCATAATGGTATGCGTATTGCAGATATTGTATCTTACAATCAAAAGCAAAATGAAGATGGTATAGAAGAAAATGATAGTTGGAACTGTGGTGCGGAGGGAGTTTGTACAAATTATGGGATTCAAACGTTACGCAAGCGACAGATTAAAAATGCATTGAGTTTTCTATTACTTGGATGGAATACGCCATATTTGTTTATGGGAGATGAGTTTGCTTCTACACAGCATGGAAATAACAATCCGTATAATCAAGACAATGAGATATTTTGGCTGGATTGGAACAAAAAAGAGGAACAGAAAGATATATACGAATTTACAAAACGTTTAATTGCTTTTCGCAAGGAGCATTCATATTTGTATCAAAGTGTACCGGTAGAACGAGATATGAAAGGATACGGATATCCGAATATTTCGTTTCATGGAAAAGAAGCGTATCAGTTTGTGGCAGGAGAAAATATAAAAGAAGTAGGTATTTTGTTGTGTGAAAATCAGAAACTTACTTATTTTGCTTTTAATATGCATTGGATACCAAAAACATTGGCGTTGCCAATCGTAAAAGGAAAATCAGAGTGGAAGTGTTGTTTTGATACGAATACAGATACACCGTATGAGTTGTCGAAGGATAATAGGTTTTTAACGCTTGCACCAAGAAGTGTTGCTGTGTTAGAAGCGGTATTAGAACCAAATCAAAGACAAAAGGATATTACTGCATTTTGACACGATTATTAGTTTGAAGCATAGAATATAGTAAAAGTCTTAAAGGAGTTTTCATAGTATGAACATTATTTGGCTTTTACTGATTTTAGCATGGAGCAATCAGAATGGCTGCAGTAGCAATTGTTCTTGTAATAGTTGCAGTCGTTGCAGCAATAACAACAATTCTAACTGCAATCGTTGTCCAAACAAACCAAAACCAGAATGTGAAGTTGTATGTGAGGCTGCCTGTGAAGCGGCGAAAGAAGCAGCAAGAGAAGAAGATTGCGGATGCAGAAGAGGATTTCCAATCAATTCTTTCCCAGTATTAGATAATTAAGTCTAAGGAGTCTGTGAAGAAATTCGCAGGCTCCTTTTTAGATAGAACGTGTTTTAGACATTAGGAAATATACACGCACTACGTTGTTCTAGCAACTTTTCTTGACTTTGATGTGTGAGAGTGATAAACTGTCATTATGTAATTTTTGGAGGAAATACCTTATGTTAGATGGAAAAAAAGTATTATTTAGTGGAATGCAGTCAACAGGTAATCTTACACTTGGAAATTATCTTGGTGCATTGAAAAACTGGACTACTTTAACTGATGAGTATGAATGTTTTTTCAGTGTAGTAGACTTACATTCTATTACTGTTCGTCAGGATCCGGCAGAACTTAGAAAACGTGCTAGAAATCTTTTGACATTATATATTGCAGCAGGTTTAGACCCTGAGAAGAATTGTTTATATTACCAGTCTCATGTAACTGGACATGCAGAGCTTGCATGGATTTTGAATTGCTTTACATATATGGGTGAATTAAACCGTATGACACAGTTTAAGGATAAAGCAGCAAAGCATGCAGACAATATCAATGCAGGTTTATTTACTTATCCAGTACTTATGGCAGCAGACATTTTATTATTCCAGTCTGATGTAGTACCAGTTGGTAAAGATCAGCTTCAGCATTTAGAAATCACAAGAGACATTGCAGAGCGTTTCAATGGTATTTATGGAGATGTATTTACAATTCCAGAACCTTATGTAGGAAAAGTAGGCGCAAAGATTATGTCTTTACAGGAGCCATCTAAGAAGATGAGTAAATCTGATGAAAATCCAAATGCCAGCATTTATCTTATGGATGATCCAGACACTATTATGCGTAAGTTTAAGCGTGCTGTTACAGATTCAGAAGCTTGTGTACGTTACAGTGATGATCAGCCAGGTATCAAGAACTTAATCGACATTTTCAGTGCTTGTACAGGCATGACACAAGAACAGATTGTAGCAGATTTTGAAGGCAAAGGATATGGCGATTTCAAGGCTGCTGTTGGTGAGAGTGTTGTAAATGTATTACGACCAATTCAGGAAAGATATGCAGAAATTCAGAAGGACAAAGCATATTTAGACAGCATCATCAAAAACAACGCAGAAAAAGCACAGTATTATTCTAACAAGACATTACGCAAGGTTCAGAAAAAAGTAGGTTTCCCAGAACGCGTACGATAAATTGATTTTTTGAAAAAAGAAGCTTCCTAAACAGGAAAGCAAGTATTTACTTGCGCCTGATAGGAAGCTTTTTTATATACTAGGAAGTTGAAGTGGACTTGTCCACGTTGTTTTTATTACAGAAGGGATTGCATATCTTCTGGTAAAGGTTGTTCAAAGTACATTTCCTTTAGTGTGACAGGGTGCGTAAAGCGCAGAGAAAAGGAATGTAATGCCTGACGTTTGATAAGAGAACAGTCTGTCTGATATAAGTCATCTCCAATCAGTGGAAATCCAATGTGCTTCATATGTACTCGAATCTGATGTGTACGACCAGTTTCTAATTGCAGTTGAATAAGAGAAATAGAAAGTTTCTCATTATGAGACAGCTTTTTGTAATGTGTAACAGCATATTCGCCAGTCTCATGATTTACTTCACGCTCTATTGTAGAACCCTCTTTTCGGGCGATAGGAGCGTTAATTGTGCCATGTTCAGGAAGAGAGCCATCATCGCTGCATATAGCAAGGTAAGTGCGCTTTATGAGGCGATTAGAGACCATATTTGAGAGAATTCCGTTAGCAAGCTGATGCTTGCATAAAATGGTAAGACCAGTTGTGTCACGGTCTAAACGATTGACGCAGCGAAATACAAATGGTTGTCCTTGGCTTTCAAAATAATGCGCAATGCCATTTGCCAATGTATCTGTATAATGGTTTTGACTTGGATGAATAGGCATATTTGCAGATTTATTTACAACGAGAATATCATCATCTTCATATACAATGTCTATAGGTATGTTTTGGGGTACGATTTTTTCGGATGCGGCATCTTCTATTAGTGTTATAATTAAAATATCTCCGAGCGAGATTTTTTGATTGACATAGGCCCAAGAACCATTCAATAAAATCCCGTTCGGAGTTTTCTTTAAAGCAATGATTGCTTTATCTGTATAAAGATGTCTTTTTAAAAACTGTAAAATCGTAAGACCCTGATCAGAATCGGTAATCGTATAAGTAATCATACGGGTCATAGGTTCACCTCAGTTTAATAAGATTTTACTTGTTTCCAAATGTTGCTGTAGAGAGTTTCCATATCTTCTCCAAGATACTGGAATACTTCTAAGTCATAATTTTCTAAATGAGGAAATGCAACTTCTGAATTGCGGAGTTCTTCATCTTCAATCAATGCAACAGCAGCGATATTTGGAGTAGAATATGTAATATATTCAAAATTCATAAGAGCGATTTCTGGTCTGCAAAGAAAATCTAAGAATTTTTCAGCATTTTCTATATGTGCAGCATTAGAAGGAATAACCCAAGAATCCTGCCATACGTTGCTGCCTTCTTCAGGAATTACGTATGCAAGGTCTGGATTTTGAGATTGTGTATATAATGCTTCACCAGAATAAATAACACCGATTGCAGCTTCGCCGCTTATCATTTTATCTCGTACCTGATCCATAACGTATGCCTGTACGATTGGTTTTTGTTTGATAAGAGCATTTTTTGCTTCTGTAAGTTCTTCCTGATTGGTAGAGTTTCCGGAATAGCCAAGCATTCTAAGCGCTACCATCAAAGCATCTCTTACAGAATCCTGCATTAAAATCTCATCTGTATATGTTTCATCCCAAAGGTCTGCCCATTTTGTAATTTTTCTCTCTACAAGAGAAGTGTTATATAAAATACCAACAGTTCCCCAAGCGTAAGGAATTGCATATTTTTGTTCAGGGTCATAGCCTTTTGCCATTTCCCAATGTTCATCTCCAATATTAGAGCTGTTTGGAATGTGTTCCCAGTTGATAGGCTGAACAAGCTCTTCAGCAATCATTTTACTGATCATATAGTCAGAAGGACATACAAGATCATAAATAGAAGCACCAGAAGAGAGCTTAGAATACATAGATTCGTTTGTTTCAAATTCATCATAAATAACTTGGATTCCTGTTTCTTCTTCAAACAGATCAATTACTTCAGGATCCATGTATTCACCAGCATTGTAAACATATAATTTTTTACTGTCATCTGTCTTGTTTCCGCAAGCAGTAAGAGAGGACAGTGCAATCGCACCAATCAGTGCAGCAGCTATATATTTTTTCATAAAAAATTTCTCCTTACACATGTATTGCCAAATGTCGGCAATGGCTGAGCTTACAGCTTGATCAATCTTTTGATGCGTTTTTCTTTGGGCGGTTTACTAAAAGCAGCAATACAAAGACAGCAACAAAAATAATAGTGGAAAGGGCATACATTTCAGGTTTGATTCCCTTTCGAAGCTCTGTATAAATTTTGGTAGATAATGTATCAAAACCAGGACCTTTTGTAAAATGTGTAATGATAAAATCATCAATAGACATTGTAAAAGACATTAAGAAACCGGAAGAGATACCAGGTAAAAGGTCTGGAAGCACTACTTTGTAGAAAGCAGTAAATTTAGAAGCACCAAGATCGAGTGCAGCTTCATAGACACTTGGATTTAACTGTTTCATTCTTGGAAGGATACTTAAAATCGCATATGGGATATTAAAAGTAATATGTGAAATCAGTACGGTTAAGAAACCAAGCTGAAAACGTACGCCAAACTTTGCCAAGATATTACTGAAACTTAAAAATAAAAGCATCAGAGAAATACCAGTAACGATTTCTGCATTTAACATAGGAATGTTTGTAATAGCAGAGAGCAGGTTTCTTGTTTTTTTGTTCATATTCTGCATAACGATACAAGCAATCAAGCCGATTACAGTAGCAATTAAAGCAGAGAAAAATGCAACAACGAGTGTATTGACCAAAGCTCCCATGATTTCTTCATTTTGGAACAGTTCTGCATACCATTTTAAAGTAAATCCACCCCACTTAGAACGAGATTTGCTGGCATTAAAACTTAATACAATCAAAGTAACGATTGGTGCATACATAAAAATTAAAATAAGTGCAATATAAATTCTTTTGAGGTGTTTCATAGTCTGTTAGCCTCCCCATCTTTATCGAAAATCATAGACAGTACCATGTTGACGATAATAAACAACATCAATACGATAGAAAGACCGGAACCTAAATGCCAGTTGCAAGCTATCGTAAATTCCTGTTCGATAACATTACCGATCAAAAGGATTTTAGAACCACCTAAAATATTACTGATAACAAAGGTAGTAAGACTTGGTACAAATACCATCGTAAAACCGCTTATGATGCCAGGGATACTTAATGGGAAAATAATACGTTTAAATGTAATAAATCCATTTGCACCTAAATCTCTTGCAGCGTTGATAACACTTGGATCAATCTTTGCCAGTGTATTGTAGAGCGGCAATATCATAAATGGAAGATAGTTGTATACCATGCCAAGCACGATTGCATAATTGGTATTGATAATGCGAAGAGCAGGAAGTCCAAGCATACCAAGTATACTGTTGATGACACCTGTTTTTTCAATCAGTGTCTGCCATGCAAGAGTACGGAGTAAAAAGTTCATCCACATAGGAAGGATAAACATAAATACGATGTATTGATTGGATTTTACTTTCATCTGACTTAAAATGTAAGCCAATGGATAAGCAAGTAAAAAACAGATCATGGTACTGATTACAGATAATCCAATAGAAACAAACAATGCTTTAATATGTTCCGGACCGGCAATGGAAGTAACATTTGCAAGTGTAAAAGCACCGGTTTTATCTGTAAATCCATAATAAAATATCATACCAAGCGGTATTAAGATAAATGCTGCAATCCATACTAAAAATGGAGTAGCAAGCAAGCGGGAAGAAAGAGAATTTTTGGATTTATTCATTGATACCTACAGCCTCCTCATCTTCGGATTGTGGCTTATTCATGATCTGAATGTTTTCTGGGTCTACACAAATACCAACCTTTGTACCAACAGGCTGCATACGAGTAGAATGTACGAGCCATTCAAATCCATTAGCCATAACTTCCATTTCATAATGTACACCCTTAAAGATTAAATGAGTAACAACACCTGTAAGATTTGCTTTTTCAGGTGCGGTCAATTCAACGTCTTCCGGTCTGATTACAACATCGACAGGTGTATTTGTACCAAATCCAGTATCGATGCAGGCAAATTTTGTGCCAAGGATAGATACCAAACGATCCTGTAACATAACACCGCTGATAATATTAGATTCACCGATAAAGTCAGCAACAAATGCGTTTTCTGGCTCATTGTAGATTTTTTCAGGAGTACCAATCTGCTGGATATAGCCCTGATTCATAACAACGATTGTATCAGACATAGTAAGTGCTTCTTCCTGATCGTGTGTAACGTAAATGAAAGTAATACCAAGTTCATTTTTTAAACGGATCAATTCATATTGCATATCCTGACGAAGTTTTAAATCCAATGCGCCAAGAGGCTCGTCTAACAGTAAGAGCTTTGGTTCATTTACAATCGCACGTGCGATTGCGATACGCTGTTTCTGACCACCGGAAAGAGAATCAGGCATACGGTTTTCAAAACCCTGAAGATTTACAAGTTTTAAAGCGTATTTGATTTTATCATTGATATAATCTCTGGATTTTCCTTTGATCGTCAGACCAAATGCGATATTTTCCTTGATTGTCATATGAGTAAATAATGCGTACTGCTGGAAAACAGTATTTAACTGACGTTTGTTTGGAGGCAGATTTGTAATATCTTCGCCACCGAAGATTACACGTCCTTTATCTGCTTCTTCAAAACCGCCAAGAATACGTAAAGTAGTAGTCTTTCCGCAGCCACTAGGACCAAGAAGGGTTAAAAATTCATTTTCTCTAATATATAAGTTAAGGTCATCTAAGATAAGAGTGTCTCCATAGGATTTGGAAATATGCTGTAAATCAACTAATTTATTGCTCATGTTGTACTCCTTGGTAATTAAAAACTTGGTGGGGTGCTGATCCATAATAAAACAGCACCGGTTTTGGAACTTGCCTGAATATAGTGGGTTGTATTTGCTTTAAAATAAAAGGTTTCCCCTTTTTTTGCTTTGTATCGTTTGTTTCCAAGACAAATATAGACAGAACCTGATAAAATATAACCAAATTCTTCGCCATCGTGCGGATTGTCCGGATAAGTAGCTCCGCCTGGTTCTAAAGAAAGACGGATAGGCTCCATCATATTTTTTTGTGCGTTTGGAATGATCCATTCAATCTTGTTATGAAGTTCGCTGTCAATCTTCTCAAAATAATCAGATTCATTAAATACGATCTGTTCTTCCTTTTCTTCTTGGAAGAATGTACATAAATCGGAACCAAGACATTGTAAAATGTCTGTGAGAGTAGCGATGGATGGAGATGCCAGATCACGTTCTAACTGGGAAATAAAGCCTTTAGAAAGTTCACTTCTGTCGGCTAGTTCTTCTTGCGTCAGTCCATTACGGACTCGTAAATCTTTGATTTTTGCACCGATATTCATGATGATAGCTCCTTATAAAAATCAATACTAATTTTAGTATTGCTAAACTTCTGATAAATAAATAGTGTCTGAATGTAGTTTTAAACGAAAAGTTTAATAAAACTAAACAAGGGACAAATGCTATTATAATCTCATCTAGGAAAAAGTCAACAGAATATTATAAAAATTGTTAACAAATTTGACATAATGTGCTATGATGAAGAAAATGATTTTAGATGGAGGCGTACAGTATGTCAACAGATAAATATGTAGCGTATGTATCTACCTATACAATGGGCGATAAAATGGGTATTAAAATTTTTGATGTAGATGTAGAAAAAGGTCGTTTTACTCAAAAAGACTCAGTAGAAATCACAAACTCTTCTTATATTACATTATCCCATAACAACAAATTCCTTTACTCTATCACAGACTTTGGAGTAGAAGCATTTCAAATCCTTCCAGATGGCGGATTACAGTTTTTAAATCAGGCTAGTATCAATGGTATGAGAGGTTGTTATCTTTCTACTGATTATTCAGACAAGCTCTTATTTGTATCAGGATATCATGACGGAAAAGTAACAGTATTACGTTTAAATGAAGATGGTTCTGTTGGAAAGATTACAGATGAAAAATACCACAAAGGTATGGGAAGTATTGCAGAACGAAATTTCAGACCACATGTAAATTGCTCTCGTATGACAAGAGATAACAAATATCTTTGTGTAGCAGACCTTGGAATGGATCACATTAAGGTGTATCGTGTAGACCATAGAAAAGGAACATTAAGATTAGTAGACGTAGTAAGAAGTGAACCAGAATCTGCACCAAGACATATCAAAATGTCTTTAGACGGCAAATATATGTATGTTGTACATGAATTAAAAAATTACATCGACGTATATAAATACTATGAAGTAAAAGATAATCCTTATTTTGATAAGATCCAGACAATCTCTACTTTAAATGATTATCATTCAGGAAACTCTGCAGCAAGTGCTTTGAACTTCTCTTATGACCACAAATATATGTTGAGTTCTAATGCAGGTGATAACAGTGTTATTATTTATAATATAGATGAAGAGACAGGTATGCTTTCTAAAATCTTATGTCTTCCTGTAAATGGCTCTTATCCAAAAGATGCAGCTTTATTCCCAGATAATAAGCATTTAGTAAGCTTAAACCATGAATCCGATACATTGACATTTTTAAATGTTGATTTAGAACATGGTACATTAGTATTAAACGGCAGAGAAATTCCATGCGAAAAGCCAAATGCAATCATTTTCTACAAATTGCCGGATGAAAATGAAGCTTAGGCAGCGTGCATAAAAACAGAATTGGTTAAAATACACAAAAAAGATACAAAAATTAAAAAAATTTAGGATTTATTTACAAGACGGAGGTTGAAAAACTTTCCGTCTTGTGTTATTATGGACAAAGCGAGTTTCAACGCCCAAGTGTTTTTTGATTTTTGAAAAAAGAAACACAAGGGCAGGTGGATTGAAACAAGACTGAAAGGGACAACAAGGATGAAGCGAGAAGAAATTTCAGATCAATTTAAATGGAACATGGAAGACTTGTACGCAAACGAAGCGTTATGGGAAGCCGATTATCAAAAAGTACTGGACGCGATTCCAAGTATAAAGAGTTTTGCTGGTTCTTTAGGGGAGTCTGCAGAACAGCTTTGCAAGATGCAGCAGATGTATGATGATATTTCACTTACAGCTGAAAGACTGCATGTGTATGCGAACCAGAGATTACATCAAAATACAGCTGACGCGTATTATCAGGGGTTGGTAGGAAGAGTTCAGGTTATGGAAGTACAGCTTATGGAGGCAACTTCCTATATTATGCCGGAAATATTAGCAATTCCGGAAGAGACCTTAAAAGAAATGCTTAAATCAGATGTTTTAGCAAAATATCGTACGTATTTCAACCGAATCCTTCGTAAAAAAGCACATGTTCTTTCTTCTGATATGGAAGAATTGCTTGCAGGTGCAAGAGAAGTTGGAGAAGGTCCAAGTGATATCTTTATGATGTTTAACAATGCAGACATTAAATTCCCAACCATTAAGGATGAGAATGGAAATGATGTAGAGATTACACATGGAAGATATGGTCGTCTGATGGAAAGTCAGGACAGAAGAGTAAGAGAAGAAACTTTTAAAGGAATTTATGATTCTTATGGAAAGTTTATCAATACGATTGCTGCTACATACAGAGCAAATGTAAAACAGGAATGTTTCTTTGCAAAAGCAAGAAAATATCCTTCTTCTTTGGCAGCAGCATTAGATCAGAGTGCTATTCCAGTAAGTGTATATGACAATCTGATTGAAAGTGTACATAAGTTTTTACCAGCATTACATAAGTATGTTTCTATCAGAAAACAGAAAATGGGTGTGGAAGAACTTCATATGTATGATTTGTACGTGCCATTGATTGGTGATGTAGACAAAAAGATTCCATATGAAGAAGCAAAGAAAATTGTCTTAGAAGGATTAAAGCCTCTTGGAGAAGATTATCAGGCATTATTGCAGGAAGGCTTCGACAATGGTTGGATTGATGTATATGAAAATGAAGGAAAACGAAGCGGAGCATATTCTTGGGGAGCTTACGGCACACATCCATATGTTTTGTTAAATTATCAGGATTCCTTAAACAATACATTTACATTGGCACATGAAATGGGACATGCACTGCATTCTTATCATTCTGACGCAGCACAGGATTTTATTTATGCAGGATATAAGATTTTTGTAGCAGAAGTTGCATCTACTTGTAACGAAGCACTTTTAATCCATCATTTATTAGAACAGTCTAAAGATGATGCAGAAAAGGCATATCTGCTCAACTATTTCTTAGAACAGTTCAGAACAACATTGTTCCGTCAGACAATGTTTGCAGAATTTGAAAAGATTGCTCATGCGAAAGCAGAAGCAGGAGAAACACTCACCGCTCAGATGCTTTGCGATATTTATTATGATTTAAATAAGCAGTATTTTGGCGATGATATTGTAGTAGATAAGGAAATTGCTCTTGAATGGGCAAGAATTCCACATTTCTATACACCATTCTATGTATATCAGTATGCAACAGGATTTTCAGCAGCGATTGCAATCAGCAGCAAGATTTTAGCAGGAGAACCTGGTATTGTAGAAAAATACAAGAAGTTTTTAAGTGGTGGTTCTTCTTTAGATTGTATCGATTTATTAAAGCTTTGTGATGTAGATATGACACAGAAAGAACCAGTAGAAGAAGCATTAAAAGTGTTTGAAGCAAATATCGAAGAATTTGCCAAATTGATTAAATAATTATATGAGGTGACAACATGACAGGAAAAGAATTTAAAGAAAAAGTAGTAAACAACGTTGCAAAAGTAATTATCGGTAAGGAAGACATTATTACATTATTACTTACTTCATTATTAGCAGATGGACATGTTTTATTGGAAGACGTACCAGGTACAGGTAAGACAAAAGTAGCAAAATCTCTTGCAAAGTCTTTAGATGCAGATTTCAGCAGAATCCAGTTTACACCTGACCTTTTACCAAGTGATATCACAGGTCTTTCTATTTACGATCAGAAAAAAGGCGAATTCGTATTAAGAAAAGGTCCAGCTTTTACAAACATCTTACTTGCAGACGAAATTAACCGTGCAACTCCTAGAACACAGGCTGGTTTGTTAGAGTGTATGGAAGAACGTCAGATTACAATTGATGGTGAAACATATCCAGCTGGTCTTCCATTCTTTGTAATTGCTACACAGAACCCAATTGAAACAGCAGGTACATTCCCACTTCCAGAAGCTCAGATGGACCGTTTCATGATGATGCTTTCTATGGGTCTTCCAAACAAAGAAGAAGAACGTCAGATTATGGAAAGATACATGAAAGATGAACCACTTGCAGATCTTCAGCCAGTAATTACATTAGATGAATTAAAGCAGGCAAAAGAAGTAATCGAAAATGTTTTCGTACATAAGTGTGTATTAGAATACATGGTAGAAATCGTTCAGGCAACAAGAAAAGGTGACAACGTTATGATGGGTGTAAGTCCTCGTGGTACTTTAGCATTCTTACGTTGCGTAAAGGCTTATGCATACTTACAGGGAAGAGATTATGTAATTCCAGATGATGTAAAAGCACTCGCAGTACCTGTATTAGCACACCGTGTTGTTATGGGTTATGGTAAAACAGGTGAAAGCAAGGCATTTGTTGAGAAGATTGTTGCAACTACAGCAGTACCTACAGAGGATTTTAGTGCATGAAAATTATAGGAATTGGTGTTATAGCCTTTTTGCTGTTTTACTTACAGCAAAGACTTTATGAAAAGCTGTGGGCAAAAGATTTGCAGGTATCTGTTTTTTTCAAAGAGACTGGTATCGCACAGGATGAAGAAAGCGAACTGATGGAAATAATCGAAAACAGAAAAAAGCTTCCGCTTCCTATGTTAAAAGTAAAATTCCAGACATCTAGATATTTGGAATTTGCAGATGATCCAAACTCTAAGACCACAGATCAATTTTATCGTTATGATTTGTTCCAGATTGGTGGAGAACAAAAACTTACAAGAACATTGAGATTTAAAGGTACTAGAAGAGGATATTACAATATCAAAAAGATTGATTATGTAAGTTCTGACCTTTTCTTCTCTACAGAGTTCGTTGACAGTAAAAATACCGAAAGCTATTTATACGTTTATCCAAAAATGTATCAGAGCAAAGAGTTCATGAACTCTTTGCAGAAGCTTAACGGTGATGTTGTCGTAAAAAGACATACTATGGAAGATCCATTTGAACTTCGTGGTATTAGAGATTACCAGCAGTTTGATGATATTCGAACAGTAAACTGGAAAGCGACAGCAAAAACAGGCGAAATGAAAGTAAATCAGAAGAACTTCACAGCAATCCAGACAGCACGTATTTTCTTAAATGTAGAAGATGATGGTGTTATAAAAAAAGAAGATGATATGGAAACTGCAATGCAGATTGTTATGGGACTTATGATATACTTCTTATCACAGGGTATTAAAGTTTCTTTCTACTCTAATGCAAGAGATATTATGACAGGAGAAGCAATCAGCATCGAAGGAAGTGCAGGATCTGGTCAGAGAGATACAGTTGGTAAAGCACTTGCAAGAGTTGACCTCAAAAAAGAGCCATTATCCTTCTGTGAATTGTTTGAAGACGTTATCTTTTCTGAAAAAGACGCATTATGCAATATTTTCGTATCTCCAAATGGATTTGATGATTTTACAGATTTGTTGCAGCGTTGTAATGACAAGAAGATAGAATACACATGGTATTATCCATACAGTTATGGTGAACAGCCTGAAGTTCCTGAAGAAATCAAAAAGCACGTACAGTACTTATATATCAGATAGGAGTGACAGGATTTATGAAAAAGAAGTATTTAGACATTGTAGAAGAGGTTTTGGCTGTTTTAGCAAACCATTTCGTCCTGATTGCTGCCTTTATGACATTGACTGGATGTTTTAGTGAAAAACAGGATTTTGCTGTTTTATGGTTTGCATCTACTATTGTTCCAATCGTATTTTATGTGTTAAGAAAAAAAGTAAATAACTTCCCATTATTCGTATTGCTGCATTGTTTTTGGCCAGTGATAGCACTTGCAGTTTCATGGGGTAAGGGCAGTGTATTCCCAGTTTTATACTTTGTATTGGTTACATTACAGTTAATTATTTCCATTCGTATGAAGATGAAATTCCATAAGGAAATGGAAATTATTGTACCATTGGTAGCTATCGTTACATTTTCAGTTGGTATGATCATGCAGTTAATCTGGGGCGTAAGCGAATGGTCTGTATATTACATGATTTTAGTATTTGCTTATTTCTTCTGCTATTACATCTATAATTACCTGCATGGATATCGTATCTTTATGCTTTTAAACCATAACAGTACAGCAAATATACCAGAAAAAGAAATCTTTACATCTGGTATGACACATACCATATTGTTTACAGTAGGAGGTCTTGGTGTATTATTCTTGACTTCTTGCGTAGAATGGTTTGCATACATTGCAGATATCGTTGGTGGTGTTTTAATACAGGGTCTTCGTTTCCTTTTAAGCAAAATTCATTTTAAACCTACTTATAATGAACCGGTCTTAGGGGAAGATGATATGTATACGGCAGGCGAAAAGCTGCAGGTAGAATATGAAAGCAATCCAATGTATGAAGATATCTTATTAGTTGTTATTAAGGTATTTATCGTATTGTTGATTATCCTTGCACTTGTATTACTTGCCAGAGCGATTATCCTTGCTTGGAAAGACTTTACAGTCAATAAAGCAAGTGAAGAAATGATGACAGCTCAGAACGAAGTAAGAGAAAAGTTAGACGTTAAACGTAAAAAGAAAGACAACGAAGGAAAAGGTTTCTTTGCTTTTAAAGATAATAAAGATAAGATCAGAAAGTATTATAAGAAACGAGTTACAAAAGAAAAAGTAACAATCCTTGGAAGTCTTGATACAGAAAACTTAAAGTACAAAACAGCAAGTGAGTGTTGTGATGCAATCGATGCAGAAGGTCTTGAAAAAGCATACAATAAAGTGCGTTACAGTCAGGAAGAAATTACTGCAGAAGATGTAAAACTTGCAAAAGGTAATTTAGATTAATAAAAAAGATGCTTATATCTGATACTGTTCAGGATAAGCATCTTTTTTGTATTAAAATTATGATGTTATCAACTAAAAGTTTTTATTCTAAACACACTATTGCAATTTTTGTTAGAGCAGTTATATATAAATATTCCTCTAGAATTCTTTGCTGAAAAAAGAATTTCTCAACAATCCTCTTAGAAAATGCTTGATATTGTACTTGATTTTTTCGACATATTATGCGAAAATAGGATAAGTGATTATGTCAACAGCTTTTTTGTTGTTGGGAATCTACATATTGAAAGGAGAATTCACATGATTTATTCTAAAGAAGTAGAAGAAATGTGTCCAGTAGCACAGGGTGTTAACCATGGTTGTGCTCCTATCCCAGAAGAAGCTAAATGGGTAAAAGCAAAAGATGTAAAAGATATTTCTGGCTTCACACATGGTATTGGCTGGTGTGCTCCACAGCAGGGTGCATGTAAGCTTACTTTAAACGTTAAGGAAGGTATTATTCAGGAAGCATTAGTAGAGACTATCGGTTGTTCCGGTATGACTCATTCTGCAGCTATGGCAGCTGAAATTTTACCAGGCAGAACTGTTTTAGAAGCATTAAATACAGACCTTGTATGTGACGCTATCAATACAGCTATGAGAGAATTATTCTTACAGATCGTTTACGGTCGTACACAGTCTGCTTTCTCTGAAGATGGTCTTGCAATCGGTGCAGGTCTTGAAGACTTAGGTAAAGGCTTACGTTCTCAGGTTGGTACAATGTACGGTACTTTAGCAAAAGGTCCTCGTTACCTTGAAATGGCTGAAGGTTATGTAACAGGTATCGCTTTAGATGAAGAAGACCACATTATCGGTTACCAGTTTGTATCTCTTGGAAAGATGACAGACTTCATTAAGAAGGGTGATGACCCTAACACAGCTTGGGAAAAAGCAAAAGGCCAGTATGGTCGTGTTGCTGATGCTGTTAAGATCATTGACCCAAGACACGAATAATTTGAGGAGGTATTGACATGGCTTTATTTGAATCTTATGAAAGACGTATAGATAAAATCACAGCTGTTTTAAACAGCTATGGCATTGCTTCCTTAGAAGAAGCTGAAAAAATTACAAAGGATGCTGGTCTTGATGTTTACAATCAGATCAAAGGCATTCAGCCAATTTGTTTTGAAAACGCTTGCTGGGCTTACATCGTAGGTGCTGCAATCGCTATTAAGAAAGATTGCCGTCGTGCAGCAGATGCAGCAGCAGCAATCGGTGAAGGTCTTCAGGCTTTCTGTATCCCAGGTTCTGTAGCAGACACACGTAAAGTAGGTCTTGGACATGGTAACCTAGGTAAAATGTTATTAGAAGAAGAAACAGAATGTTTCGCATTCTTAGCAGGTCACGAATCTTTCGCAGCAGCTGAAGGTGCTATCGGTATCGCTGAAAAGGCTAACAAAGTTCGTAAGAAACCTTTAAGAGTTATCTTAAATGGTCTTGGTAAGGACGCTGCTCAGATCATTTCTCGTATCAACGGCTTTACATTTGTTGAAACAGAATATGATCCATATACAAACGAAGTAAAAGAAGTTTACAGAAAATCTTATTCTGATGGCTTACGTGCAAAAGTTAACTGCTACGGTGCAAACGATGTTTGCGAAGGCGTTGCTATCATGCACAAAGAAGGCGTAGACGTATCTATCACAGGTAACTCTACAAACCCTACACGTTTCCAGCATCCAGTAGCAGGTACATACAAGAAAGAATGTATCGAACAGGGCAAGAAATACTTCTCTGTTGCTTCAGGTGGTGGTACAGGCCGTACACTTCATCCAGATAACATGGCTGCAGGTCCAGCTTCTTATGGTATGACAGATACTATGGGACGTATGCACTCTGATG
>CAYRIK010000037.1:0-19408 GCA_964424345.1 uncultured Lachnospiraceae bacterium | reverse complement strand
CTTGAAATGACGGAGTCAGAGTCCGTTGCCTTACCGTTTGGCGATAGCCCTATATTTACTTCCAGTGATTTTCACACTGTAACAGGGCTACAAGGATTCGAACCTTGAAATGACGGAGTCAGAGTCCGTTGCCTTACCGTTTGGCGATAGCCCTATGTTTCTGTGTCCTCAACACTTTTGTTATTATACACACCTTTTCTACAAAATGCAAGTACTTTTTTTGAAAAAATTAAAAAAATTTTATTTTTATGTTGTATACTGGAAAGACTGTACATTTCCAGCACACAACACCCCTTCAAATTTGCTTTTAATATCCCATCTGACCATCTACTGACTCATCATGATCAATCCAATCCTGTACCATAATCATACGATATTCATCTTTACTGTCTCGAATATATACTCGTTCAATACCCGCATTGATAACCATACGCTTACACATAGAACAACAACAGGAATTAGACACATACTCCCCTGTATCTACTTCTGTACCAACCAAATACAAGCTGCTTCCAATCATCTTATCACGACTCGCAGAAATAATCGCATTAGCTTCCGCATGTACACTTCTGCAAAGCTCATAACGCTCTCCTCTTGGCACACCCATTTTCATACGCACACAAACACCTAAATCAGAACAATTTGCTCGTCCTCTTGGTGCTCCTACATATCCTGTGGAAATTACTTCATCTGCCTTTACGATAACAGCTCCGTATAATCTTCGTAAACACGTTCCTCTCTTTGATACCGTTTCTGCCAGATCCAGATAATAATTCACTTTGTCTCTTCTCATTTCTACGCCCCAATTCTTCCCCATGTTCCATGAACACTGTTTTTCATAGTATACAATAAACAGAGCATACTTGGCAACTATTATCCGTTCACATAATCTCTATTGCAACAGGTTCAAAAGAAACTTCCTTCTCCGTTTTGGTTATCATACACTTTAAAACCCCATTGTGAAATGCTGCACGAATATTGTCTTTCGATACCTTTTTTCCTATATAATAGGCTTTCTTAAATGCCTCACCAGCACTGACTACCAAATATCCATCATGAAACAGAGCATGAATATCTTCTTTTTGATAATCGCTCAATTCTATCTCTACAACGTATAAATTATCCCGTTCTTTTACTTCTTCATGTTCTTGTATATGATCAGACTGCATGATATTTCCCACCTGTCATAAAATTCTTTATGCTTATTCTTTCCACCTATATTAAAATTATACACTTTTTATTCATAATTCCTGCGCAAAATGCGTCGTTTTTGAAAAAAATATGTAATTTTTGCATACTTATTAAGTTGAAATAGTATCCTGTATATGTTACAATGGCTTTAAAATTTTATACAAGAGAGGAACTTATTATGGCAGGAAGAGAAAAATTCGGTTCAAGGCTTGGATTTATTTTAGTGTCAGCAGGATGTGCAATCGGAATTGGCAACGTATGGAAATTTCCTTATATTACTGGTATGTATGGCGGTGCCGCATTCATATTAATGTATCTTGCATTTTTAATCGTACTCGGTTTACCGATTATGGTCTGTGAATTTAGTGTTGGACGAGCTAGTCAAAAAGGTATGGGAAAGGCATTAGAACAGCTTGAACCAAAAGGAACCAAATGGCATCATTTAAAATGGATCAGTATTTTAGGCTGTTTCTTACTGATGATGTTTTATACTATGGTTGGCGGATGGATGCTGTATTATGCTTACTTAGAAGCCAGTGGCAAGTTTATTGGTTTAGATGGAGAAGGTGTTGCAAATATTTTCTCTAACATGCTTGCTTCTGCACCAACTATGACATTCTGGACAATCATTGCAATCGTCGTTTCCTTTACTACCTGTATATTTGGTCTGCAAAAAGGTGTAGAAAAAATTACAAAAGTAATGATGAGCTTATTACTTGCATTGATGATTGTTCTTGCATTAAATTCTTTATTTTTACCAAATGCTTCCGAAGGCATTCGTTTTTATCTCATACCTGATTTTCAGTCTGTAGCTAAAAAAGGTATTGGAAATGCAATCTTTGCAGCAATGTCTCAAGCATTCTTTACATTAAGTCTTGGTATCGGTGCCATGGAAATTTTTGGAAGCTACCTTGACCGCAAAAAACGTATTGCCGGAGAAGCAGTCAACATCGTATTACTTGATACATTTGTAGCTTTAATGGCTGGATTTATTATCATTCCTGCCTGCTTTGCATTTGGTGTAGAGCCTGGTTCCGGACCATCCCTATTATTTATCACTCTGCCAAATTTATTTAATAATATGGCTGCTGGAAGAATCTGGGGAACATTATTTTTTATCTTTATGTCTTTTGCTGCATTATCCACAATCATTGCTGTATTTGAAAATATCGTTGCACTCTTTATGGATATGGCAGGCTGGAGCAGAACAAAATCTGTAGCTGTAAACTTTGTACTTATTACACTTCTTTCCTTGCCAGCTATACTTGGCTACAATATTCTCTCTCATATTCAGCCGCTTGGAGCCGGAAGTACTATCATGGATTTGGAAGATTTCCTCGTATCCTCTAATTTACTTCCACTTGGCAGCCTTGTATTTGTAATGTTTTGTGTTAAGAAAAATGGATGGGGCTTTGAAAACTTCTTAAAAGAAGCAAATCAAGGAGACGGAATTAAATTCCCACACTGGATTCGTTTCTATATGCAGTACATCCTTCCAGTTATCGTTACAATCATTTACTTAAAAGGTTATTATGATACCTTTAAAAATCAAGGACCTGCTGTACTTTCAGCATGGATGTGCTTTGCACTGTTACTGCTCGCCATTATTTTTGGCATTTCCATTTTCACCGGAAGAAACAAACAAAAACACAACAAATAAACTAAAAAACCAAAATACCGTAGGATGCACCAAAGCCCCTACGGTATTTTTATACAAGTATTTATTTCTTTTTACACTCCAATGCTTTGACTAGCGTTCGTTTGGTCAATTCTTTTAATCGCTCAAAAGACTGCATCGTACCATGATAATCAAATAATGGATTATGATTTCATCTCAAATCCTCTGCCTTGTTCAGATTTTTCTCACATCCTACAATGCACAGAACGCCTCAATATCCTTTGCAATCAATGCAAGGCTGTTTTCCCAGAATGTCTTATCTGTTAAGTCTACGCCTACCATACGGCCTGCTTCTTCGATTGTACAAACAGGAGTTGCCTTTAACATTGCTTTATATTTTGCTACGAAGCTTTCTCCTTCTTTTAAGAACATATCATATAAACCAACTGCAAATAAGTTACCAAATGCATATGGGAAGTTATAAAAACTTAAACCAGAACGATAGTAATGGCTCTTGCATACCCACATATAAGGATGAAGAGCATTTTCATCTAAGCCATCTCCATAAGCCTTACGCTGTGCATCTAACATGATTTCTTTTAAATCCTGTGCCATTAAGAACTTAGACTGGCTCTGTTCAAATACAGCACTTTCAAACAGGTAACGAGAATAAATATCTACGATACACTGTGTCTTTTCCATTAAATCATTTTCTAATAAAGTAAGTTTTTCTTCAGCATCTGCACTTGCTAATGCATAATGACCTAAATGTGTTTCATTGAATGTAGAAGCTGTTTCTGCAACAGGCATAGAATAATCCTGATTTAATACACGATTTTCATATGTCTGACGGTTATGATATGCATGACCAAGTTCATGTGCCAATGTTCCGATAGAACCAAAATAACCTTCGTAATTTGTTAAGATTCTGCTCTGGTCTTTTCCAAGCACACCTGCACAGAACGCACCGCCACGTTTACCTTTACGAGGATAGAAGTCAATCCATGCTTCATCAAATGCTTCCTGCATCAATTCTGCCATATCAGGAGAAAAGGTATTAAAGCAAGTTACAAGATACTCTCTTGCTTCTTCTAATGTATATTTCTTTCCGGACTTTCCAAGTGGTGCAAATAAATCATAAAATGGCAGACCATTGCTATGACCTAACAATTCGCCCTTCTTACGAAGGTATTTACGGAACTGTGGTAAATATTCCTTAATGGCTTCCATCATAGCATCCAATGTAGCCTTTGTCATACGAGACTGCTTTAATGTCATATCTAATGGAGATTCATAACCACGCTTTGCAGCTAACATTGTTACCTGATTTTTAATGTTATTTAAAGAAAAGGCTACTGCATCTTCAATCTTTTCATAGCATGCAAGCTCTGCTTCGTACGCTTTCTTACGAACAGTTTCATCAGGGCTGTATGCTAAATTTCTGATTTCAGACAATGTCAGTTCTTTTCCTTCATATTCTACTTTGACAACAGATGTAAGATAAGCCTGTAATTCACCCCATGCACCGCCGCCTGTCATATTCATAGCAGAAACCATTTCTTCTACTTCATCACTTAACAGATACTTTGCACTTTCCTTTGTCTGATTTAAGTAAAATGTATATGCTTTTACAACTTCACTCTTTTGTGCCAATGCATCTACGTCTTTAATCTGCGCATAAATTTTTTCTGCTGCCGCACTTGCTGGTGCATTAGATGCTGAAATCTTGTTGATACGGCTTACCTGTGCCATAACATCACCGTTTTCAGAATCTACAGACTGACGAAGCATTAAATATAAATGAAGATTCTGAAGTTTAATGCTTAACTCCTCTTCTGTTAAAAGCAGTTCTTCTATGCAGTCTTCTACAGATTCTGCACTCTGTGCTTTCTTTACCAATTCGGCATATTTCTTTACTAATTCTTCAGATGCTTTTACATCCTTTTCATAAGCCGGATCATCTAACCCTTTGTAAATTGCGTCAAGAGACCATTCTGTATTCATATAAAATCCTCCTTTATAAAAACCCCTTCATATACAGTAAATAAGAGGCCATTATACAAAAATAGGAGAAGCATCTGCTTCCCCTATCATTTGTGATATCAAAACTGTTTTTATAAAAACATAAACGCAAATATAATAATGAATATAAACAGCGCCAATGCTATCGGCATGATCACTAAAAGTGCAGATAAGATCATTGCAAACAAGTCATTTTTTTCTAAACCGCCATTTGCCTGTATCTCATCATAAAGCTCTTGTTCTTTTTTAGGATCATATTTTTTCAGTTTTTTTAACTTATCAAAAATCATGCTTTATTTCTCCACAGAAGTATTGGAAACGTCAAATAAATATTTACCGTTTTCATCTACTTTCTTATCTAAGAAATGGCAGGCAACATGATGTCCAGGAGATACCTCAACATATGGTGGTGGAACTCTCTTACACTTGTCACAAGCCATGTAACAACGTGTATGGAACTTACAGCCTTCTGGTGGACGAATTGGGCTAGGAATATTTCCTTCCAAAATAATACGTTCTTTCTTAGATACATCAGGATCTGTTGTAGGAATAGAAGACAACAACGCTACTGTATAAGGATGTCTTGGATCTGCGAAAATTTCTTCTGCAGTACCCATTTCAACCATATTTCCCAAATACATAACACCGATGCGGTCAGAAATGTAACGAACAACGGATAAGTCGTGAGAAATAAACAAATATGTCAGATTTTCTTTTTCTTTTAATTCCTCTAACAAGTTGATAATCTGTGACTGAATGGAAACGTCCAATGCGGAAACACATTCGTCACATACGATGAATTTAGGCTTTACTGCCAATGCTCTTGCAATACAGATTCTCTGACGCTGACCGCCTGAGAACTGGTGTGGATAACGATGTAACATATAATCCTGAAGACCACACTGTTCCATTACCTTGATGATATATTCTTTCATCTTTGGATCACCGCTCTTGAAGAAACGGTGTGTTGTAAGACCTTCTCCAATAATCTGACCGATTGTCATACGAGGATTTAAAGAAGAATATGGGTCCTGGAAAATAATCTGGATATCTTTACGTAAAATACGCATTTCATTGTATTTCAAACGGCTTAAATCGATACCATTATCCAACATTGCTTCATACTTTGCAAATTCTTTATTATCTTTGTATTTGCTCTTTAAGTCTGCAATTACCTTTTCATCTGCTGCAAGCACTTTCTTTACTGCTTCTGCTTCGTTTACAAGCTTTTCTTTCTTTGCACGAGCTGCTTCTGCCTGCTTTAATGCCTTGCTGATTTTTGCTTCTGCTTTTTTAACAGTAGTATCTTCTTTTAACTCTTTTGCAATTGCTTCCTGAAAAGCGATTTCGCCGTCAAGGTCACGAATACTCTCGTTTAACTTGCTTAACTTTACGTTTGTATTGTACTTCTTTAACAGTGCCTTTGCACCTTCTGTACAATCATCTAAAGCAGCAAAACCACCCATGATTTTTACAACATTCTGGAATGCTGTCTCAGCTTCTGCTGTTAAAAGTGTCTTTGTCTGATGCTGGAAAAATGTTGCATTTTCTCCTGCCT
This sequence comes from uncultured Lachnospiraceae bacterium, assembly GCA_964424345.1. GTDB lineage: Bacteria > Bacillota > Clostridia > Lachnospirales > Lachnospiraceae > RGIG6307. The sequence goes on along the minus strand of CAYRIK010000037.1, from coordinate 13,019 downwards.
TTTCACATTCTGCTTCTGCTGCCTTTGCCTTTGCCTGAAGCTTCTTGTAATCAGCGATCATCTTTGGAGCTTTCTTCAAAGTTTCTTCTACATAAGAAGGTGCAAACTCCTCTAATGTACGGCCATAATATAATGTACTTCCTGCTGTCTGATCATAAAGCTGTAAAATAGTACGTCCTAATGTAGACTTACCACATCCAGACTCACCTACAAGACCAAATGTCTCTCCCTTGTGGATATCAATAGTAATTTCTTCATTCGCACGAACATAGAGCTGTTCTTTCTGGAAGAAGCTAGTCTTTGCAACAGGGAAATACTTCTTAAGATTCGTGATTGATAAGAGCTTTTCTGTGTTCTTCACTACGACGTACCTCCTTCTCTGGATAGAAACAACGAACTTTCTGTCCTGGTGTTACTTCGAGCAGTTCTGGTTCCTGCTCCATACATTTCTGTGTTGCATATTTACATCTTGGTGCAAACTTACAACCCTTTGGCAATGCCAATGGATGAGGAACTGCACCTGGAATAGGCTCCAGTCTGTCCGCTGTTGTGTCCAGACGTGGAATAGAGTTCATAAGACCCTCTGTATATGGATGGCTTGTTGTGTAGTCTGTAAAGATCAGTTTTGCAGAAGTCTGCTCTACTACCTGACCGCAGTACATAACTACAACGTCGTCTGCCATCTCATTAATAACACCAAGATCGTGTGTGATGAAAATAATTGCAGTTCCGTTTTCCTTCTGCAGATTGTTCATCAGACGTAAGATCTGTGCCTGAATTGTTACGTCAAGTGCTGTCGTAGGTTCGTCTGCGATCAAAATCTTTGGCTTACAAGCTAAAGCCATAGCGATCATAACACGCTGACGCATACCACCAGACAACTGATGAGGATACTGGTTCAGTACAGCTTCCGGATTTGGAATCTGTACTGCTGCAAGCATCTCAAGTGCTTTTTTCTCAGCTTCCTTTTTACTCATCTTCTGATGAATACGGAATGGTTCGCTGAGCTGTCTCTTAATAGAGAAAACTGGATTTAAACTTGTCATTGGCTCCTGGAAGATTACAGAAATCTTATTGCCTCGGATTTCATACATTTCTTTCTGGCTAAGCTTTGTTAAGTCTTTACCATCAAATAAAATCTCACCTTCTGCAATATAACCATTACCATCTAACAACTGCAAAATACTCATTGCAGATACACTCTTACCAGAACCGGATTCACCTACAATACCGATAGTCTTTCCTGGTTCCAGAGAATATGAAACATCATTAACCGCCTTAACAGTACCTTTTCTCGTTTTGAAATAGGTATGAAGGTTCTTAACTTCTAATAAACTCATTTTTCTGCCTCCACCTATTATTTCTCCTGGCTGCTCTTAGGGTCAAGAACATCACGCAGGGCATCACCGATAATATTGATACTGATTGTTGCTACAGAAAGGAATAATGCTGGGAATACCCACTGCCACCAGTAATTCTGGATAACGATAGAGTTATTTGCACCATACAGCATATTACCCCATGTAGGCTGTGGCTGCTGAACACCGAATCCTAAGTAAGAAAGAGAGGATTCTGTAAGCATACAAGAAGCAAAGTTCAATGTAACGTTTACTAAAATAACAGAAATAACGTTTGGTAAAATATGCATAAATGCAATTCTGTTTTCCTTTACACCCATAGACTGTGCAGCAAGAACGAATTCTTTTTCACGTTCTGCAAGCACCTGACCACGAATCATACGAGCAAGACCTGTCCAACTTAACAGACCAAGCATTACCATGATAATGAAAATTCTTGTAGTTTCTCCGATTGGCATTGTACGGATTACATAAGAAAGCATCATAGCAAATGGTAAGAAAGGAATAGATGAGAAAATCTCTGTTACACGCATTAAGAGCATATCTACCCAACCGCCAAAGTAACCAGATAAACATCCTACGATAATAGCAATTATTGTAGAAACGATAACGGCTACAGCACCGATTGTCATAGTCATCTTACCGCCATGTACGATACGAGTAAATATATCACGACCTCTGCCGTCTGTACCCATAAGATAACCTGAGAAACCTTCTTTTGCTGTTAATTCATTGTTTGCATTTACTAAATAAGTCTGCTTTGAACCAACGAATACATGGTCTGTTGTTTCGCCGTTTACGTTACACTGACCACCATCGTTGTGTCCCCATGCATATACAGTACCGCTTTCGCCTACTGCTACAAAATGACGAGTACCTGCACTGATAGAAACAACTTCTTCATTGATTTCAGGAACATTCTTTTCACCATATTCTGCTGCACCAAATACTACTATACTTCCGTCATCCATAACAAATGCATAACAGTTGTTTGTAGCTGCGATATCACGAACAGTACGTCCATCCATGTAAGAACGTAAATTCTTGATTTCACCGTCTTTGTTGGAGTATGCTTTCTGCATATTAAAGCTCAATGTCTGACCACCAGTTACAGTACCATCTTTACGCATAATCAATGCATAATAGTTAGAGAATGCAACTTTTTCTACGTCTGTGTTGTACTTATCAGACTTTGTAAATTCTGGTAAGCTCAACATTGCATTATTGTTACCCCACATATACATAGTACCATCGTTCATAACAAGTGCTGTTGCCTGATAACCACAAAGTAACTGTTTTACTTCAGAAGCATCGATTGTACCATTTAAAATAATTTCTGGCATTTCTGTGTATGGGTCGTTTGCCTGAAGCTTTTTGCCAAACTGACCTGCACTGCTGTTTCCCCAACCTACTACCTTACCATCTGTAGTGATAGCAATGATATGGTCAGAACCTGCTGCCGCATGAGCAACCTTGCCTGCCTGAATTTCATCAGGAAACTGTGTATAATCTACACCTGTCAGGTTGTTCTTTGTATTACCCCAAAGATATAACTTATTATCCTGACTTACACCTACAGAAAAATCTGCAAAACTGCTGATATCTTTAATATCATCTTTTAATTCATCTGGCACCTTCATCATTGTATAATTTGGTGCGATATTTGCCTGAAGGGCATCTGTATAATTTAAGTCCATTGGCATAAAATGAGGACCAATAAATACAAATAAGAACATTGCGATCAATGTAACTAATGCCACAACTGCAATCTTACGACGGAAGAATGCCTTTACTGCCATAACAGAAGGGCTTTCGATCTTTTCTACAGCAAAACGTTCTTCATCTGACATCTCTTTAGATGCACCAAAGAAAGCACGCTTTATCCAACGCCAAAGAGTGGCAAATACATTTTTAATTTTTTTCATACTGCCTCCTCCTTACTTGTTTACACGAACTCGTGGATCTACGAAACCGTAAACAATATCGATCAATAAGTTACCAAATAATGCTAATGCAATGTAGAACATCTGTAATGCAAGAATAACTTCATTATCATTACCTGTTAAAGCATCATAGTAAATCTTACCGATACCATTTAATGCGAAAATCTTTTCAATCATCAAAGAACCACTGAAAATACCGATAAACCAGCTGATGATCAATGTAATAACAGGAAGAAGTGCATTTCTCCAAGCGTGAGAATAAATAACAACCTTTTCACGAAGACCTTTTGCTCTTGCTGTACGGATACAGTCCATATTGAGTGCTTCGATCATAGCTGCACGCACATAACGTGTCATACCACCTAAAGAACCAAATGTCATAACGATCAATGGTAATGCAAGATGATACATCTTATCCCAAAACTGTTTCCATGGAGACCAGTTCAAGCTGCCTGCCGTCTGCATACCAGATACTGGGAACCATCCTAATATAATTGCAAATATCCAGATAAATACGATTGCAATAATAAATGTCGGCAAACTGTAACCGACTACCGTACCTACCTGTACTGCCACATCCCTTCGGCTTCCTCGCTTGACGGCACAGAAGATACCTAACGGAATCGTAATGCCCAATGCTAAGATTGTCGAGAAAATGTTTATAAATATCGTGTTCTTCATCGGTTCTACTAAAACCTCAGCAACAGGCTGACCAAACTTTGTGGATGTACCTAAGTTACCCTGTAATAAACCATTAAAAGAACCATCTGCATATGGGTATAAACCCAACCAACGGAAGTAACGCTCTACTTTTGTGCCGTTTGTTCCGTACTGCAACTGCCAATACTCGTAACGCTCTTCATAATCTAATCTGCGGTTTGCCTGAATTTCTGCTCTGGCAGCTTCTGCTGCTTTGTCAGATGGAAGCATATTGTAGATCATGAAGATAAGGAACGAAAGGAAAAAGAAAACAAGAATAATGTAAGTTATTCTTTTGACAATATATTTGCCCATCATAATCCTCCAAACTTTTGTAGTTTTATTTTTACCTAAGTGTGTGCCCAAGTAAGCACTAATCTGTTTCGAATGACTTCGCAACAGATTAGTACTCGCTTAAGCCATTCATTTCCCCTTTATTTAAAAGAAAGGGCACTTTTCAATGCCCTTTCTCTTTAAATTATTTTAAAACTTTTTGACTTTATAAGAATTAGTAGTTTTCCCAGAAGTCAGCTTCGTCCATTACATATGCACGAGAGTAATCATCATACATATCAGGATCGATTGTAAAGTTATAAGCCATGTCGTATGCAGCAGAGTTGAAGCCTGTAGCATAGTTGATTGCACATAACTTAGATACGCCATCCCAACCGTATGCTTCCATGTGTAACATTTCACCATAGAGACCTGTTGTAAAGTCTGTAGATGTGTATGTAATGTAAGCACCGATTTCTGTTGTAGCGTTTGGATTTGACTGCCATGCTGTGATTAACATATCAGTTACGTTGTTTGGCTGTGTACCATACCAGTTGATAGCAAGTGGCATGTAGTATTCACCGTTGATCTTAACAGTCTTGTATGCACCGTCAACGCTTGCGTACTGAATGTTGTCTGCAGAAAGTTCATAACCTGCTAACTTTTTGTAACGAACTGCATCTGTACCAGCTACATATTCTTCACCATTTTCATTATAAACCCAACCAGCTTCGTCTAATACAGCATTTGCTGTGTCAGCACTGTAAGCATACTGATTTAAAATGATTTCATCTTCTACTGCCTGGTAAGCAGAGAAACCTGTGTAGTAAGGACCATGTACTACAGAACCGTAACCACCTGTGAAGTTCTGAGCGAATTCAGGACGGTTGATTGTGTACATCATTGCCTGACGAACTGCAACATCACTTGTAGGACCAACGTCACAACGTAAGCCTAAGAAACCGTAACCAGCTCTGTCGTAGTGTGTTTCAGCATACTTGTCTGGGCTTTCCTTTACTAATGCTAAAGCAGCATCTGTTTCTTCACCACCTGTAATACCTGCTAAAACGTCGATCTGACCTGTCTTGAACTGGTCTGTCTGAGTTTCAGAAACAATCTTTACATATGTGATAGTTTCGATAGAAGCTTTACCACGAGCATCATCACCAGGATATAATGGGTTTAATGTAAGTGTAGCAACTAAAGAAGAAGCATCAAAGTTTGCTACTGTGTATGGACCAGAGTAAGGAATGTCTGAATCCCACTTTAAGTTAGCAATAATTGTGTCAGCCATTGTATATGTGCTTACACCGTTCTTATCAGCCTTAGCGTAGAAACCTTCAGAAAGACCACAAGAACCATCTTCATTTACGATAATATCGTTGTCACCTAAGAAAAGTTCTAATGCGTATGGAGCAAAAGATGCATTTCCAAGTGCATAGTAGTAATCAGCATATTCTGGAAGTAATGTTACAGAGAATGTATAATCATCAAGTAACTTGATACCTTCGAAGTAAACTGTGTCACCTTCGCCTGTGTATTTCTTAAATTCATCGTAACCTACAAAGTTGTTACCAGAAACACCTGTACCGCCTGCTGCAACAGATACGTCTGTAGAGTTAGCAAGTACATAAGAAACATAGTTCTTTGCTGTGATAGCGCTGCCATCTGCAAATACCATATCGTCTTTAATCTTGATTGTGTATGTTAAAGAACCATCATCATTCTTTACAGATGTTGGTTCTTCAGCAAGAGCTGACATATTCCAAATATAAGAACCATCCATTGTAGTCTGAACTGTTTCATAACCAGTTGTTAACTTCTGGATATCATAGTCAGAAGCACCTGGTGAAGATTTACCCCAAGAAGAAATACGGAACTGACCGGAAAGCTCTGTTGTTTCACCAAGGATAACAGAATTATCATAACCTTCTTTGATAGAAGCTGCGATGATTGCATCATCAGAACCCCAATATGGAGATGTTACGAAATTGTCAAGTTTTGCATTGTAAAGGTCGTAATACTGGTTAGAGTAAAGAGGTACTTCAAGAGCCATGTAGTTGTATCTCTGAATGAATAATTTCCACCACTGGTTGTAAACATCTTCACTTGTCTCGTATTCACCTGCTGGCTGGCAGTTGTAAACCATAGCCATAGAAAGAAAATCAAGACCTGCTTCGTATTCCTTGCCTTCGTATGTAATAGTTGCAAGGCCAGTTTCTGGATCCTCTGTTACCATATCAATAGTAACCTTTGAACCAATTTTGTCGTAAACAGATGTAAAATCACTGTGTACAACAGCGTCTGCTACGTCTACATCTTCGTTTGTTGCAGCTGGTGTTGTTGTCTGCTGTGTTTCAGAAGATGCTGTTTTGCTCTCTGTAGTAGTTGTTGAAGAATTTGTGTTAGTTGTCTTGTTTCCACAAGCTGTTAAACAACCAGCAGTCATAGCACCTACTAAGAGAAGAGAAACTAATTTCTTTTTCATAATTTCCTCCTTCTGGAATGCATCTTAAATGTATTCCCTTTAAGATATATATCAAGGTCACCATTCAAGAAACCTTAATACCATTCTCAGCAACACACTCATGCGTTGACGCATCAATATGTTAGTCAACTAAAGTGTGCTGTTAATGTGCCTATTATACCCCATTTTATGACGATTGTAAAGTCAATTTGAGCTTTTTTCTTTGGTAAAATGTAACAAAAAAAGCCGAAAACGTATCGCTTCCGGCTTATTCGCTATATTATTCTGCTACGTATGGCATAATTGCTACGTGGCGAGCTCTCTTAATAGCTGTTGTAAGAGCTCTCTGATGCTTTGCACAGTTTCCTGTAATTCTTCTAGGAAGGATTTTTCCTCTTTCAGATACATATCTCTTTAACTTAGCTGTATCCTTGTAATCAATTACATTATCTTTGCCACAGAATACACAAACTTTCTTTCTTCTGCGGATTCCGCCTTTTCTCTTCATTGGAGCATCAGCTTTTTCTGTTTTATTGTAAGCCATTGTTATTGCCTCCTTGTCATTGCAAATTAATTAAACGGTAATTCTTCATCAATACCGTCAGGGATGTTCATAAATCCATCGCTGATAGAAGTATTTGCTGTACGAACTGGTGCGCTGTAACCACCTTCATTTGCACCTGAAGCATTTTTGCTTTCTGCAAACTCCTGATCTTCTACTACAACATCTGTTGTATATACGCGTGCACCATCTTTATTTGTATAGCTTCCAGTCTGAATACGACCTGTCACGAGTAACTTTGTACCCTTGTGAAGATACTTTTCTGCAAATTCAGCAGATTTTCCAAATGCTACACAACCGATAAAATCAGCACTTTCTTCACCATTGTTACGATTAAATCTGCGGTCAACTGCTAATGTATATCTAGCAACCGCTGTTGCATTTTCACCCTGAGAATAACGAACTTCTGGATCTCTTACCAGACGTCCCATAAGAATTACTTTGTTCATGGATAATCTCTCTTTCTATTAAGCTTCCTGCTTAACGATTAAGTATCTGATTACGTTGTCCATAATACGAACACGACTTTCGATTTCAGCTGGAGCATTTGTTGGTGCTTCAAACTGGATGAAGTAGTAGAAACCTTCTTTCATCTTCTGAATTTCGTAAGCTAATTTCTTCTTACCCCATTCGTCTACGTTAGTAACTGTGCCACCAAATCTAGTAACAAGAGCTTTTGCTCTTTCTACAGTTGCTAATCTTTCTTCGTCTTCGATTTTTGCACTGACAACAAAACATAATTCATACTTTGTCATTGTCATTTACCTCCTTTTGGTCTCTGGCCCTTGTCTTCACAAGAGCAAGGAATGAATATATCACAGAGAGTTATGATAGCATAAAAACGCCCATATTGCAAGGGTTTTTTATATTTTTTATCATAATCTTTGTATCTTATCTAATTGCTTTTATACTCTTTTCAACGGTCGTGCGTGGGAGCATCACAAGATGCCCACATCCGACACATTTTAATTTAAAATCCGCACCCACTCGCAGTACTTCCCATTCAAAACTACCGCATGGATGTTTCTTTTTTAATTTAATAATATTTCCAACTTGTATATCCATAGTCCACGCTTCTTATAAAAGCTTTTTCCACTCCTGAAGTACACCATCTTCTGTATAAGATGGAATAATAGCCTGTGCTGCTTCTTTTACAAATGGATGTGCTGTTGCTACTGCAAGTCCTGTACCTGCAAGTTTGATCATTTCCAAGTCATTTGGGTTATCACCTGTTGCGATGATTTCCTCTGCTTTAATACCTGTGATGTCCATCATTTTCTGAAGTGCTGTACCTTTATTTACACCAGGCATAACACAATCTAACCACCATTCACCTGCAATACTCATATGAAGTTTTCCTTCCCACTTAGGAATGAAATACTTATCTGTATACTTTTCAATTTCTGTAGGACGATATAAAGATAATTTAGAAATTGGTTCGTCTGGAAGTTTATCCCAACCGCCCAATGCTTCTGTATTGAACTTATAATCGTATTTACATCTGTTATATAATTCTGTTCCTTCAAATGGTACGTATGTCTTTTCTGCTGTACCAAGACCACATTCCATACCAGGAATATTACTGATATCTTTCCAAGCTCTCTTTACCCATTCTCTTGGAATTTCAGCTACTGTCATAAGACCATCATCCATTTTCATAGTAGCGCCGCCATCTGCAACGTACCAAATTAAATCCTGAACTGGCTCGATCAGTCTGCGAATACTCTCGTACTGACGACCACTTGCTAATACTACTTTAATTCCCTTTGCTACTAATGCACGAATTACATCAAAATATTCTGGATTGATACCTAATGTACCTTCCTTTACCAACGTGCCATCTACGTCTGTAATAACCATTTTTATCATATGTTTACCCTCTCAAATCAGTTACTTCATCATTGCATACAAAGTCATTTTATCACATATTTGCTTATCATGCTACTATTTCTTATCATCAAAAAAAATTCAGAATATTTCCATTGTTTTCTTTGACAACCAGCGGTTGCATCATTTGCACCAGTCGATTGCTTGACGTTTAAAAATCAGATTGTTAGAATGTCTTAAAAGAATCAAATGGAGGTATTGCCATGACAATCGGTGATATGATATATAAACTCAGAACAGGCGTGAATATGTCTCAAGAGCAATTCGCTACTTTATTTGACGTTTCCCGCCAGTCTGTTCAGAAATGGGAAAGCGGTGTTTCCACACCAGAATTAGACAAGATTATTAAAATTGCAAAGCATTTTGATGTTTCTATCGATTCTTTGGTACTTGGAAGCGATACTAGAATTACAGAAGAACTTACTTATAATAAAGAGATTAAGCCAAAATACGCAAACATCTGCGATTGGGAATCTTATTCTTCTAATTTAAGAACAGAATATGTACAGTCTATCGAAGAAGGTTTAGACATCCAGAACTACAAAGATGTTTTTTATGCTATTTCTAATCTTCCAAAAGGCGAAATCAAAAAGAAATTAGGCGATGTTTTATATGAAGTAGTTATGAATGCTAAATATGTAGAAGGTTACAAATATATTGAACCATCTGCACTCGCTGATATCAAATCATTGAGAAAACCTCATGAATTTGAACAGAAAGCAATCGACAAAGCTGCTTTAGAAAAACAGATTCATGGTGCATGGATGGGTCGTATCTGCGGATGTCTGTTAGGTAAAACCGTAGAAGGTATCAAAACAGATGAATTGATTCCTTTCTTAAAAGAAACAGGAAACTATCCAATGTATCGTTATATTCACCATGCAGACCTTACAGATGAAATCTGTGAAAAATATAAATTCCGTTTTGCAAACAGATGCTATGCAGATACTTGCGATGGTATGCCTGTTGATGACGATACAAACTACGTTGTATTAGCACAGCGTATCATAAGCAAATATGGCAGAGATTTCACAGCTTATGACGTTTCCAGAGCTTGGCTTTCTTACCAGAACAAAGATGCTTACTGTACTGCAGAACGTGTTGCTTTTTGTAACTTTGTAAATGGTTATGAACCACCTGTTTCTGCTATTTATAAAAATCCTTATCGTGAATGGATTGGTGCTCAAATTCGTGGCGATTACTTTGGTTATATCAATCCAGGTAACCCAGAGCTTGCTGCTGAAATGGCACATAGAGATGCTTCTATCTCTCATGTAAAGAATGGTATCTATGGCGAAATGTTTGCTTCTGCTATGATTGCTTGCGCAGCTGTAACAGAAAATATTGAAGATATTATTTTAGGAGGTCTTGCACAGATTCCTGCATCTTCCAGATTATATGAACAGACAATGGAACTGTTAGACGATTATCACAATGGTGTAACACAGAAAGAATGTTTTGATAAGATTCATAAACGCTATGATGAATTTGATGGTCATGACTGGTGCCATACAATTTCCAATGCTTTGATCGTAGTAGCTTCTTTACTCTACGGCAAAGGTGATTTTGGAAAATCTATCTGTATGTCCGTAGAAACCGGTTTTGATACCGACTGTAACGGTGCTACTGTTGGTTCTATTCTCGGTATGGCTTACGGCATTGACAGCATCGGTGAAGAATGGACAGGTCCTATCAATGATACTTTACATACTTCTATCTTCGGTGTTGGTACTGTAAAAATTTCTGATTCTGTTCAAAAGACTATGGAACATTTAGATCTGTAATTACAGTAATTCTCCTTTGTTACAATCTAAAAAAGAGAAATGTACCTTTTATGATACATTTCTCTTTTTTATATACTAGAAAATCACGCATTTCCTATAGTATAAAAATACGCATTCAATTCAGAAGAAAATAACATTTTTTCAGCTTACATCTGACACAGCAAAGTGGCACAAATCTCACTCACAAGACTTGTGCCACCTTCTGTTCTATCTTATTATTCAGCGGCTGTTTCTGTCGCAATTTCTGTTTCTGTTGCAGTTTCTACTTCTTCTGGTCTTTCTATTGTACGGATTGTAATACTCTTGATTACCGGCTGGCTGTCACTGTCTACAAGACCTGTTCCATCCATTGGTTTTACGTTATTACAAATCTCATCTACTACATCCATTCCTTCTGTTACATAACCGAATGCTGCATAAGAGCCATTCCAGAATGGGTAATTCTGCTGTACGATAAAGAACTGAGAGCTTGCACTGTCATAATCAGAAGAACGTGCCATAGAAATAGCACCTCTTGTATGAGATAATGGATTTTCATAACCATTTTCTGCAAATTCACCACGAATTGGATTTCCAGAACCACCAGTACCATCTGCATTTGGATCACCACCCTGCATCAAATATCCACCTAAAATACGATGGAATGTTAAGCCATCATAAAATCCGCTTTCTGCTAACTCTACAAAGTTTGCTGCTGTAATTGGTGCTGCTAACTGATCAAGCTCTACTGTAACCACACCAAATTCTTCAATATCAATATCAGCATAATAAATCAGATTTTCATCTAATTTGTTTTCTAACGCTGCTGCTTCTGCCGCAAAATCAATTGCTGGTTTTGTTTCTTTCTGTGCAGTTGTTTCTTTAGAGACACTTTCTTTTACAGTTTCCTGAACTGGTTCTTCTCCAAAAATTGCTGTTTTGATAGCTCCTCCGAAAAATACAAAAATTAATACGATTACACCAACTGCTAATACCAAGGCTGCACGAATACCGTCTTTTTTCTTGTCTGCTTTTTCAATTTGCTTTGCACGTTCTGCAAAAAATCTCTTGATTGCCTGTTCTGTATGATCAGAAATAACTGCTTCTTTTTGGTGTTTTACCAATTCTTCTATAAATTCTTCATGTTGATCTGCACAATCTATAATCTTCTGAATCGTATAAGCTTCCATTTTAAATAACGCAGCGAGCTGCATCTGACTCATACCACCAATTTTATTTAATACAAATATAAATTTCTTTAAAGCAGTGATTTCCTCTGTATCTGATTTCAAATCATTCTTAAATATAGAAGGATTTCCGTTTTCTACTTTTTTCTTACAATAAGATGCGACCAATCTAACTACCAATAAAGAAAACTCTTCTTCGGTAACGATTTGTTCTGCAGAAGCATCTGTCCAGACATTCTCCCAAACCCTCTGTACTGCTTTTTCTGCTTCCTGATCGTCAGAAAGCAATGTTTTTGCAATGTAAAAGACCTTTTGTTTATTTTCCTCATACAAAGCTTTCATTGCATCATGCTCTCCATGAAACGCCAATTTTACTGTTTTTGCCATGCTGTTTTAAATCTCCTTATTGTTTTATTTGGACACACAAAAGACACATTTTCTATAAATAAACAAAAACCCTTAGAAATGCTTCTAAGGGTTAAGAGGCGTGAACCGGATTCGAACCGGTGGATAACGGTGTTGCAGACCGGGGCCTTACCGCTTGGCTATCACGCCATACACAATATATAATTGTAGTGACCCGTACGAGAATCGAACTCGTGTTACCGCCGTGAAAGGGCGATGTCTTGACCGCTTGACCAACGGGCCTCAACTCCCCGAGTAGGGCTCGAACCTACAACAACTCGGTTAACAGCCGAGTGCTCTACCATTGAGCTATCGAGGAATACTCATATAGTATAACAGATAATTTCTTATCTTGCAATACTATTTTTGTCATTGTACAAAAAAATTATACCGAATTGGTATAAGTTTCTTTGTTATTTACTTGTACCTTCAAAACCGAACACGAAAACTTGAAACTACATCCGTTATCCTGTGA
>CAYRIK010000036.1:0-21099 GCA_964424345.1 uncultured Lachnospiraceae bacterium | reverse complement strand
TGCAGAATAATATAAAAAGCGTGTAAAAGACTGAAATGCCTTTTACACGCTTTTTTCTTATCCTATATTAACAGGTTATCTTAAATGTCTTAATTTCATATGGCTTAAACATCGTCGTAAAGCTACGATTTTTGATAGAAAGTGTCTCATATGTTGTTGTTTCCAACATATCTGTTTCTTCTGCCGCTTTCATATCTACACCGAAGTTTATCGTTACCTTTGTACGTTTACCATGTGCTTCATATGCTCTTACAATCATGGCATCTCCTGCACAAGATTCTTTTATAACAGAAATAATAACGTTTGGTACATCTGCAGATGCAAAACTATATTCACTTGGAGCAGTTCCTGTTCCTAATGTCTTTATACAAAGCAATGGACAATTCAATGCAAGTGCTTCTTTTGGTACATTGCTTTCTCTCCAGTCTCCCTCATGAGGCATCAAAGAATAGGTAAATACATGTTCTCCCTGATCTGCAACTGGATTTGGACTTGTTCCACACTTAATCAATGATAGACACATTACACCGTCATGAATATCGTATCCATACTTGCAGTCATTCATTAATGCGACACCATATCCAGCTTCTCCAAAATCTGCCCACTTATGTGCACATACTTCAAATTTTGCACGATCCCAGCTTGTATTCATATGTGCTGGTCTTTCTACCGCACCATACTGAATTTCATATGTTGCCTTATCAGATAAAATATCTACCGGGAATGCTGCTTTTACAAAGATATGCTGTTCATGCCAATCCACTTTAGAATCAAAATCAATACGAGCAATATCTTTATAAATAGTAATTACCTGCTCTATTGTAGAACATAAGAATTTACGGGTAATTTTTACAGAAGCAGATACTGGTGTCTGTTCTACTACTTCTATAGATTGTACATCATCAATTTCCCATGTAATCTCTTTGTGATATACACTCAACTCCCAGTTATCATATACTGGTGGATGATCATCAAATGCGTACCATACATTTCCTCGTTCTCCAGTTTTTAATACTTCGCGGTCATTTTTCTTATCATAAATACGGCTTAATGTACCTTTTTCATCTAAATCAATCGCAAAGAATGCATTTTCCATATGCTGCGGAGATACAAACAATGTATCATCAGCCTTTACTTGTACCTCATCTAATACTTTCCATCCATATGCAGGGACATCTTTTGCAAAATATGTTTCACCATCTGCTTTCACAATGCCACTTTGCATTACACCTGTTGGATTGTATACAAAAATACCCTTTGTATTTACCTGTTTTGCAAGGCTTTCTAATGCTTCTTCACAGCTCTGTTCATTTTGAGCAAATAATGCTGCATATTCCAAATCAGAGTCTTCATATACTTCTTTAATAGAAGAACCTGGTATAATATCATGGAACTGATTTAATAAAACGGTCTGCCAGCTATCGTATAATGCGTTCTTTGGATATGCTGCATCATATAATGTTTTATTTGTCATCCACAAAGCTTCATTTGTCTGTAATAAAAATTCTGCCTTGCGATTATTTCGTTTATTTTTTGCAATAGATGTGTATGTTCCTCTATGAAATTCCAAATATAACTCACCAAACCACTTTGGTACTTTTTTATCTTTGATATTCTCTTTTATACAAGAAACTGCGCCTGCAACATTTGTAATTTTTGCTTTTGGTATACCCGGAATACCCTTAGAAAGTCGTTTATTTCGTTCAAGCATATCACGAGTAACACCACCGCCTCCATCACCAAAACCAAATGTTACTAAAAATTCATCATTGATATCCTTTTGCTGATACATTTCCCAACCTTTTAATAAAGATATTGGTGTAAGCTGAGAAGAATAGGTAGAATAAAACTTTCTTCTGCTATTCGCACCTACTTCACCTCCAGCTGTGATAAATTGTGTAAATACCTCACTGCCATCAATTCCTTTCCATATAAAAGTATCATATGGAAAATGATTGGTATCATTCCAGTGAATTTTACTTGTAATAAATGTATCAACACCTGTTTTTTGTAAAATCTGAGGAAGCGCTGCAGAATATCCAAATACATCTGGAAGCCATAATACTTTTGAATCTACACCAAATTCTTCCTGCATAAACTGTTTTCCATGCAAAATCTGACGAATCAAACTTTCTCCAGAACTCAGATTACAATCTGCTTCCAGCCACATAGCTCCTTCTACTTCCCAACGGCCTTCTTTCACTTGTTCTTTAATCTGTTCATAAATTTCTGGACAATCTTCCTTTACATACTGGTAAAGCTGTGGCTGACTGGATGTAAATTTATGTTCTGGATATTCTTTTAACAATGCAAGCTCTGTAGAAAAACTACGCACTGCTTTTGCACGTGTCTGCTCTAATCTCCATTTCCAAGCAACGTCAATATGTGTATGTCCAATACAATTTGCAACACCATCTGTATGACCACAATATGTATCATAAAATTCCTTTTGCATAAATTCAGATGCACGACGAACGGATGCAAAATAAGCCTCAGAATTTACCTGACGGCAATCCAGCATATTTAATGCTTTTGTCAAATAATTTTCAATCTGAATGCGATAATAATTTTCTTCTGTATATAAACTTGCTGCAGACTTAGCACAAGAAAGATCAAAATATAATTTTTCTGAATCCGCTTCATGCCAATACATATGCAATGCGAATTGAAGTGGATGATCCTTCATGGAAATATTTCCAAGTTCTCGACCTGCATATGCTTCAAAATCGACATCAAACTGCTCCCCAGCCTTTGCACATTGTGTAATATCAAATGTATAATGGTTGGTATCTAATGCTTGTACAACCTTACCTTGAATACGAACTAAAAACTGTGGATTAATAGAAATAGCCTGTCCTTCTCTTCCTACTACAAGACGGCATCTCACACGTTTTCCTTCGTATTCTTGTGGAATTATAACAGAAGTTCTAAAACGATACCAAGTGTCATTTTTTCCCCAATATGCTCCAACCGGAAAAGCTTCCCAAGGAATGTCATACGCTCTGCCTTCATGATATTCGATATCTGTCAAAAATATTGGTTGCTGCTCTGTTGTCTTCTTTAAGATGTTTAAAAATTGATCTGTTCTTTCTAATACCATGTTCATAATCTTTTCTCCAACAAAAATATACTTTTTACTAGCAAGAAATTTTTATATTCTTGCTACTCCTGTTTCTCTTGCAGCTTTTATAACAGCCTTGGCTACTACCTTTGCAACTCGCTTATCTAATGCTGGAACAATGATATTTTCTTCATTTAATTCTTCTTCTGAAATCAAAGATGCTAATGCATAGCTTGTTGCTACTTTCATTTCTTCATTGATACAAGTTGCGCGGCAATCCAATGCTCCTCGGAAAATACCAGGAAATGCCAATACATTATTGATCTGATTTGGGAAATCACTGCGTCCAGTACCTACTACTCTTGCACCTGCTGCCTTTGCCTTATCTGGCATAATTTCCGGAGTAGGATTTGCCATTGGAAAACAGATTGCATCTTTAGCCATAGAACGAATCATATCTTCACTTACGATATTTGGTGCAGAAACACCAATGAATACATCTGCACCTTGTAATGCATCTGAAAGTGTTCCCATTTTATGTTCTAAATTAGTCACTTCTGCAATTTCTTCATGTGCTGCATGTAAGTTTGGCATTCCTTTGCAGATGATTCCAAAACGGTCTACCATTGTAAGATGCTTTACACCCATATTTAACAGATGTTTTCCGATTGCAATACCCGCAGAACCGGCTCCATTGATAACTACTTTTACTTGTGCAATATCCTTTTTAACAACACGCAGTGCATTGATCAACGCAGCTGCAACTACAATAGCTGTACCATGCTGGTCATCATGGAATACTGGAATATCGCAGATTTCTTTTAACTTTTGTTCTACTTCAAAACAGCGAGGAGCTGCAATGTCTTCTAAATTGATACCGCCAAAAGAACCTGAAATTAAATAAATGGTTCGTACGAGTTCATCTACATCCTTACTGCGGATACAGATTGGAAATGCGTCTACATCTGCAAATGTCTTAAACAATGCACATTTTCCTTCCATAACAGGCATACCTGCCTCTGGTCCAATATCACCAAGCCCAAGTACTGCTGTACCATCCGTAATCACTGCTACAAGATTGTTACGTCTTGTTAATTCATAAGATTTATCTGTATCCTTTTGAATTTCCAAACATGCTTCTGCTACTCCAGGCGTATATGCTAAAGAAAGATCATGTCGATTGTTAATCTCGCATCTGGATACTACTTCTATCTTTCCATTCCATTCATAATGTTTTTGTAAGGATTCCTCTCTGATGTCCATCGTTCTTCTCTCCATTTTCCCATTATTCTGTCAGACGATTATAAAACAGTAATATTTTTCTTTCATAATCACTTAAAAGCCGTACTATTATTTAAAAGCAAGGTGCTATATAAAAATAATACGTCCTGATCTTTAAAATCGATAAATTGTCCTAATATACTGCTGTTAATATAACGGATATCCACGATCGTCACTTTTTGATAACTTTCTATCATAAGCGGCAGCAAACTGCTTCCAAAAGAATCACGAAATACGATCAATTCTTTTTCAGTGTTGGCATTTGGATTTTCTACTACAAGCAATGCATCTGACCCTGATAAAAACATTTCATACGGATCTTTTCCATCTAACTTTTCCAAATCATACATATACTTTGTAACTGCCGTTCCTGTATCATAGCTTGTAACACTGCATTGCTGTAATGCTTCGTTTGTCAAATAAACAATCTCATCTGGTTTCACATCTAATGCAGACTGTCCGGAATATACACCATAAAAAGGCTGTTCTGCTGTAATCTGTTCATATTCCCAGCTTAATGTGTTGCCCATAGCAGCCGCAATATACGCTGCTACATCCAGCATTTGTTCTTGTTTCCAATGTGTATCTGTACGATAATAGTCTTCTGCTGACAGCAAATCACGAATATCAATAAACTTCATATAAGAAGTTTTCTCCTGCATACGCAAAAAAAGTGCATCATAGTCCATGGACAGATATCCATTTTGTTCTGCTAATACATAATTTTTATCCGGTACAATACAAAAATATGGTGTAATCTGCTCTGATGCCATATAAGTATCATATAAATACTTAAATTTATCTGCTGCAATATCCAACATATTTTCCTTCAAAGGATACTCCATTTTAGAAATCACATCACCGATTTTATAAATATCATTATTATCTTTCTGTTTAAAAATGTCAAGTTGTGCTGTTGCTTTTAGTGTACGGAAAGAATCTCTGTATGGAAACTGATCTTGCGTATACGTCTCAAACTCTGACATAAATTTTCCCGTTTCAATACGGCTTGCTGTTAATTTAGGAAACTCTGCTAAAAATCTGCGTTCACTGTCAGAATATGCATCTGACTTTTTAAACCAACATAAAAAAGCCAATCCGAAAAAGAGTACAGACATTACCGTTAATACATATATACTTTGTTTTTTCATGATTTCTCCATTTCTGAACTTCATTTAATAACATCTATCATTCATTTTTATATTTTCATCAAAAACGGAAATATAAAAATGGATTAAATGAACCATCTACAAGATATGCCGTACACAACAGTAACAATCCTGCCCATAAAAACGGTTCTAACAGCATCATTAGCTTATTTATTATGTTATTTTGCTTCAATCGTCCATACAATGTAATCATAAGCGGTGTACTGCCAAGTATCGCTATACATATAGTTATAAGATTACTTCTTACATAATAAATGGCTTCTTTGGATATCAGTGGAATATTTCCAATTCCGAACATTCCTTTTATATAAGAAACTGCCTCTGTCATATCTGCCGCATTAAAAATAACAAAGCTAATAATAACTAAAAACAAAACATATATATGGCTGAATACTTTTGTTTTTTTGAGTATTGAAAGCAGTATCCATTTTTCTAATATTAAAAATACAGCAAAATACAGGCCCCATACGATAAAATTCCAGCTTGCTCCATGCCAAAATCCTGTCAAAAACCATACTGTTATGATATTAAAAAACCAACGTAATTTTGGTACACGATTTCCGCCCATTGGAATGTATACATAGTCTCGAAACCATGTTCCAAGCGACATATGCCATCTTCTCCAAAACTCCGTAATACTCTTAGAAATATATGGATAATTGAAATTTTCCAAAAATTCAAATCCAAACAATTTTCCAAGTCCTATCGCCATATCGCTGTAACCAGAAAAATCATAATAAATATGCAATGTAAAAGCAACTGCATATACCCAATAAAAAAGTACTGATTTATCTGAGGAAGCCTTAAACACCTCACATAACTCTCCTAATGCATTGGCAATCAATATTTTTTTTGAGAGCCCTATCATAAAACGTCTGACACCATCTGCTGCTTTATCTAAGGAATGTTCTCTATACTCAAGCTGTTCTGCCACATCTGCATAACGCACGATTGGGCCTGCAATCAACTGTGGAAACATAGAAATATATGTTGCTAGTGTAAATGGATTGTATTGTGCTTTGGCTGTCCCACGATACACATCTACCACATAGCTCATAATCTGAAAGGTATAAAAACTAATTCCTATCGGCAGTGTAATCTTCAGCAACGGAATGTCCCATCCGGTAACTGTATTTACATTGGCTATTAAAAAATCGGTATACTTAAAATATGCAAGCAGTCCTACACTTGATATGACAGATAATATAAGCACTGCTTTTTTAGTTTTGGATGAAGTTGTATTGTCTATCCATATTCCAAACACATACCCAATCAATATGGCAGTCAACATCAAAAGCATATATGTTATGCCGCCCCATGCATAAAACAATAAACTTCCACACAATAAAACAATATTTTTGATTTTACCAGGTACACATACATATAATAAAATAACACATGGCAAAAAATAATATAAAAATGGAATACTTGAAAAAAGCATATAAAACTCCTACTGATACGCAACGACTAAAGCACGTTTGCTTCTTATATACCGTTCAAACATGCTAAAAGCCTAATCATAAAACAATATAGAGCATTTGTATACTAGGAAATGAGTAATTTCCTAGTATACAAAAAAGGTGCGGAGAATATCACCGCACCTCTGCTCTGTTTTCTATTTAATCTTCCAGAGAATTTGGACACATTACGAAAAATACTTTATCGCCACAAGATGCAACAACCATTTGCTCTGCTTCTGTACAAACGTTCCATCTCATATTTGCTTTTTCCTGTAAATTCGTTACAAATGCTTCTACATCTGCATCATCTGCTAAATCAAAAATATATCCAACAAAAGGAATAGAACCGATAATAGGCATAAATACGATTGCTTCTTCAAATCCTGTGATATCTTCTTTAAAACCTGGTAAGAATCCTTCTTCCATTGGTACTGTATCACCTGAAAATAAAATAGCTTCATTTGTAATCAATGTACTTGCCATATCCTGTGCAGAAGTATCCTTGTCTGCTTCCATCTGTGTTGTGAATACATCTAATAATGTTGCACCTAATGTTGCTTCCTTTGGTGCTGTGTATACAACTGTTGTAACTGTATCTGCTTTCTGAGTTTCTGTTGTAACGTTGTTTTTATTTCCACATCCTACTGCAGAAATAATCATTGCTGTTGTTAATAATGTTGCTAAAAATTTTTTCATTGTCATCTCCCTAAATAGAATTTTTATTTTATATTTGTTATGGTTTCAAAAACCTAACTTTAAACATTAAAGAATTACACGACGGAAATTCTTTTTGCCTCGTTTTACGATTAATCCATCGTTAAAATCTGCTGTCTGATACATTGTCTTAATGTCAGCAACCTTTGTATCATTTACAGTAACACCGCCCTGTTCTACAGCACGTCTTGCTTCATTTCTAGAAGCACAAAGACCTGATGCTACTAATACGCTTAAAATATCAATCTGGCCGTCTGTAAATTTATCTTCTGTAATAACAGCTTCAGGCATATCTGCAGCACTGCCGCCTGTAAATAAAGCTCTTGCACTTTCCTGTGCTTTTGTTGCTTCTTCTTCACCATGAACCATTTTTGTAAGTTCAAATGCAAGAATTTCTTTTGCTGTATTTAACTGACTGCCTTCCCAGCTTTCCATTTTTTCAATTTCTTCTAATGGAAGGAATGTCAATAATTTCATACATTTGATAACGTCGCTGTCTGCTACGTTTCTCCAGTACTGGTAGAACTCAAATGGAGATGTCTTGTTTGGATCAAGCCATACAGCACCCTTCTGAGTCTTACCCATCTTCTTGCCTTCACTGTTTAACAATAATGTAATTGTCATTGCATAAGCATCTTTACCAAGTTTACGTCTGATCAATTCTGTACCACCAAGCATGTTAGACCACTGGTCATCACCGCCAAACTGCATATTACAGCCATATTTCTGGTATAACATATAGAAATCGTAGCTCTGCATGATCATATAGTTAAACTCTAAGAAAGACAGACCTTTTTCCATACGCTGCTTGTAGCATTCTGCTGTAAGCATACGATTTACGCTGAAGTGTGCACCAACTTCACGTAAAACTTCTACATAGTTAAGGTCTAATAACCAATCTGCATTGTTTACCATGATAGCTTTGCCTTCAGAGAAATCGATAAAACGGCTCATCTGCTTTTTGAAGCAGTCACAGTTATGCTGGATTGTTTCTTTTGTCATCATAGTACGCATATCGCTGCGTCCAGATGGATCACCGATCATTGCTGTACCACCGCCAATTAATGCGATTGGTTTGTTACCTGCCATCTGAAGTCTCTTCATAAGGCAAAGTGCCATAAAATGTCCTACATGTAAAGAATCTGCTGTTGGGTCAAATCCAATATAGAATGTAGCTTTTCCGGCATTTACTAATTCTTTGATTTCTTCTTCGTCTGTGAGCTGTGCCAAAAGTCCTCTGGCTTTCAACTCATCAAATGTTGTCATGTTGCTCATATTCTTTTCCTTTCTCATTCGTGGCTGCACTGTATATCTCCTATCAAAAAACCTTTCCAGAAAATATAAAAAACCTCGTCCTTCATACAAAGGACGAGGTTACTCGCGATACCACCTTTAATTACCATATGTTCACACACATAGTCTCTGTAAGTCGACCACCATCGACTATCGCACTGTAACGTGTACGTCCTCCGTCATGACCTACTGGACCAAAATCGTTCTGCCATGCAGCTCGCGAATGTATTCCAACTTTAATCCTCTTTGCGCCTCTCATCATCCGGCTACTTTCTGTAATTCCTATTAAAGTGTACTTCTTTCGTTCTTAGCTTTTGTATATAATGCCAAAACACGTTCTGGCGATTTACATATGGTTATATTAACTGTAATCACTAAAATTGTCAACTAAAAATTATATGAATTTATGCTGTCCATAAACTAGACTGGCATTAAAATTCTAATACTACCATCTGGTGACATTCAATCTTATCTACTGTGAAGTTTACATATCCATCTTCTACTGTAAATGGAATTTCTGTCTCCTGTGGAGCGAGGTAAGCACGTTTAATCTGCTTATCTGTCTTTACAGATGCCTTAATGTCAAATACAGGTGTGATATCTTCGATGATTTCTGTTCCTTTACCACGTTTTACTGGAGAAACGTATAATAAATGAGCAACATACGCATCATCTCTTTCCATAACAGTTGCTACACCCTGTGCTGCAAGGCTTGTCTTTAATACAGGCTGTGGAAGTAATTTTTCTAATACACTAAGTACCATTTCCTTTGTAACAAGGCTGCCTACTTCTGCATATTCTGTAAAGATATCCCAGCTAATATATGCACCATCTTTACCCATTACGATTGCTGGCTGTAATGTTTCTGGATCATTTGGTGTATGCTTGTGAGAACAGAAATGTAATAATCCTCTGTTGAAATAAGGATTTTCACGATATCCAATTACTTCACCATCTGTAAGCTCTACTTTGTAACCCTGTGACATAATAACAAATGCAGAGTTCTGTAAGCTCTTTAAATCTCCGATTGGTCTGAAATAGTCAGGCTTATATTCATTTTCACCCTTCCATTCACAACCAAAGTCTAATGTAAACTTACCATCTTCACCTGTAGCAGATTTACCAGAAGCCAATACTTTACCGCCTTTTGCAGTAAATGCTTTAATCTTTTCTGTTAAAGAATCATCTAATGGAGATTCATCAGGAAGAATTAATAACTTATACTTATCGAAATCTTCTTCTGCATCAATATAGTTAAACTGATATTTACCTTCTAATAAGATTCTTGCACAACCAGCTTCAGAAGGGCCTGTCTTTGTAGAAACACCACTGGAGAATTTGAGACCTGCATAATAGTTACGAACTGCTTCGCCGCCTAATACACCGATATCGATTAAATTCTTTGCACCTTCTAAATATTTTTCTTTTTCTTCTACTTCTTTGTAAGCTGCACCAATTAATTCATAAGTAGCTTTTTCCATAGCACCTAATGGATGCATCTGATCACCGATAGAACAACCTGCACCATTTGCTAAAGATAATGCTGTCTCATAACGTAATGCATTTGGATGCTTAAAGCCGCCAAATTCACCCCATGCTGTATGGAATTTACCAGTCATACCGATGAAATCCATATCAAGGCTTCTTGCATAACCTGCAGAAACAGGGAAATGATCATATCCCCATCCGCCTGTTGGTAAGCTTTCTAATTCTAAATGAGAGTTTGCAAATGCAATGCTTCTCTTTCCTCGACGAATATGACCGCCATTGTGGAATACTGGAAGACCTGGCTTTACGCTGTCAATTGTTTCTCTTACTCTCTTTGTATAATTTGCATATACACGTTCTGCAAGATTGATTACATCACGACGATTTTCAGGATCCTTACCTTCTGCAATCAATGTACTGATACAATTCTGGCAGTAACAAGGAATAACACCTACGATATCTAAGAAAATACCGTCTGCATCATAGTTTTCACAAACTTCTTTGATCTGATCAAGTAAAATATCCAAATAAGGAGTATTCATACATAATCTGTGGAAACCTGGCTGCATAAAGTTAGATGGCCAGCAAGTAGACTCATCCTGTCCACGAACTGCATATTCTCTATGTGTCTGAACATATTTTTCATCCATACCAGCAGACAAATAAACAGGTGTTTTTACACCGATTTCATGTGCTGCTTCGATTTCAGCCTTTAATAAGTCAAACTTTAAGCCTGGATGCATCTGATTTGCTTTTGTTGGATGATATGCCCATCCATGATGGCATTTTGAAAAAACAGTGATAGAATCTACATGACCTGCTTTTAAAGCTGCCTGAAACTGTTCTTTATCAAACTTGCTTCCGATTCCATCAATCTTTTCACTTGTATGAAAATCCAAATGAACCTGTCTATATCTCATACTCATAAAATGCTACCTCTCTTTTCGTATTACATTGGCATAAAAGTCTTTACTGCGAAAGAGTCGAAAATATTTTTTCTTGCTTCTTCAACACTTGCAAATACACCTGCATTTAACATCTGTGCTGTTAAGTTACCAATAGCTGTTGCTTCGCCTGGGCCTGCATATACTGGCTTCTTTGTGCTGTTTGCTGTAAGCTGGCTTAAATAATCTGCATTAGAGCCACCGCCTACGATGTTGATTGCATCATAAGATTTACCTGTGATTGCTTCGATTTCTTTGATTGTTTCGCCATAGCTGTCTGCTAAGCTCTGGTATACAACTGTAGAAACTTCACCTGGAGTCTGTGGAACTGCCTGACCAGACTTTTCACAGTAATCCTGAATTGCTTTGATCATGCTGTCTGGAGCAAAGAAGCAGTCATCATTTACATTTACTCTGGATGGGAACTCTTTTACTTCTGCTGCCATTGCACATAATTCAGCGAAAGAATATTTATCATCATATTCATGACGTACAGACTGAATCATCCATAAGCCCATGATATTTTTGAGGAAACGATAACGATAGTCATAACCACCTTCATTTGTAAGGTTTGCAATACGGCTTTCTTCAGAGCAGTTTGCCTCTGGAAGTTCTACACCCATTAAAGACCATGTACCAGAGCTGATATAAACAGCATCAAGTCCCATGCTTGGAACTGCAAGTACTGCAGATCCTGTATCATGTTCTGCTGGTAAGATTACCTTACAGTTATAACCAACTTCCTTCTGAATTTCTTCTGTTAATTCACCAAGTACTTCACCTGGTTTTTTGATGGCTGGAAGAATGTTCTTTGGATAACCAAGAATATCAAATAATTCATAATCCCAATCTTTTGTAGCAGGATTTAATAACTGACCTGTAGAAGCGATTGTATATTCTACTGCCTTTACACCACTTAATAAATAGTTGAAGTAGTCAGGTACAAATAACATTGTTTCTGCTGCTTCTAACTGTTCTGGGTTCTGTGTCTTAAGAGCCATTAACTGATAAATAGTATTGTAAAGCTGCTTCTGGATACCAGTTCTTGCATAGAGTGCTTTTTCATCGATGTATTTGTATACTTCTTCATCCATGCCTTTTGTACGGTTATCACGATAACCTACTGCATTACCGATACGGTTGCCTTCTTTGTCTAATAAAACAAAGTCAACACCCCATG
The DNA here is from genome assembly GCA_964424345.1 of uncultured Lachnospiraceae bacterium. Taxonomy (GTDB): domain Bacteria; phylum Bacillota; class Clostridia; order Lachnospirales; family Lachnospiraceae; genus RGIG6307. The sequence continues at coordinate 8,509 of CAYRIK010000036.1, read as the reverse complement.
TGTCAATACCTACTGAAACAGGAATCTTTCCTAATTCAGAACATTTCTTCATACCAGCTTTAATATCAGCAAATAACTGCTCTACATCCCAGCACTTAGAACCATTTACATCTTTCATGCCGTTTGGGAAACGATAAATTTCCTCTAACTGCATCTTTCCATCTTCCATATGGCATAAAATATGTCTGCCGCTAGATGCACCGATATCAATTGCTAAAAAATAATTACTCATAAAAAACACCTCATAGGAAGCCATGAACCCAATACCCAAAACTGAGCATTGAGTTCATAGCAAAATAAATCTTTATTTATTATTTGTACATTGGGCCGTAAGCTGCACAAGCACGGTAATCAGCACCTTCTTTGTCTGTACCGAATGCATCCCATGCCTTTGGTCTGAAGATTTCTTCTTCAGGAACGTTGTGCATACAAACTGGGATTCTTAACATAGAACACATTGTGATCAAGTCAGCACCGATATGACCGTAAGAAATAGCACCGTGGTTTGCACCCCAGTTGTTCATTACTTCATATGCTGTCTTGAAAGGAGAACCTTCCTTGCCATCACATCTTGGAGCAAACCAAGTACATGGCCATGTATAGTCTGTTCTCTTCCAAAGTGTATCAGAAACTTCTTCTGGAAGACCTACTGTCCAACCTTCAGCGATCTGAACAACAGGACCTAAGCCCTTTACAAGATTCAAACGAATCATTGTAGCTGGCATTGTAGCCTTTGTTTCAAATCTGGAAGAATAACCGCCGCCACGGAAGTAACCGTTATCTGCTGCATTCCATGTAGTAGCTGCCATAATAGCATCCTGATCTTCCTTTGTTACCTCGTACCAAGGCTTCATAACTGCATTGCCGTCAGCATCCTTTGCTTCACCGTTTGCATCTAAACAGCAAGCACCAGAGTTGATTAAATGGATTACACCATCAGCCTGCTTAGCACAGCCTTCGATATCATAACCTGTAACACGTTTGATTGCATCACCGCTCCAATATGTACGAACGTCTGCAAACATCTGAGCTCTGTTTGTTAACAGCTTCATGAATAACATACCAATACTATTGAGTACGTCATTTTCTGTTGCAAGAATGTAAGGTTCTCTTGCACCTTCCCAGTCAAAGGAAGTATTTAAGATTGCTTCTGCGAAGTCACCATTTGGATAGAAGTCTGTCCACTGTCTCTGACCCTGGAAGCCTGCTGCGATTGCATTATGACCAACTGCTTCTTCTTCACATCCTTCTGGAAGTGTCTTGCAGCCATTCATTAATTCTTTGATGATAACAGCCATCTTTACAACAAACTCAAACTGTTCTTCTTTTACTTCATCGCTCTTCTTTACGAAATCTGGGTTCTTATCGAAACCGATGATACATTTTTCTTTTGCCCATGCAAGAGCTCTCTGGTATTCTGCTTCGTCATAAATACCTTCTGTCATACGACGGATAATTTCTACCTCATCAACAGATTCTACTCTTAAACCTAAGTAAGATTCTAAGAAATCAGAGTCAATGATAGAACCGCCAATACCCATACAGATAGAACCAATCTGTAAGTAAGATTTGCCTCTCATAGTAGCTGCTGCAACTGCTGCACGACCAAATCTTAATAACTTTGCTTCTACGTCTGCTGGAATGCTTTCATCTTCGATATCCTGAACATCATGTCCATAAATACCAAATGCTGGAAGTCCCTTCTGTGCATATGTAGCTAAAACAGATGCTAAGTATACTGCACCTGGTCTTTCTGTCTTATTGCATCCCCAAACAGCTTTGATTGTATTTGGGTCCATATCCATAGTTTCGGAACCGTAGCACCAACATGGAGTAACAGTTAATGTAATTGCAACTCCTTCTCTTCTGAATTTTTCTTCACAAGCTGCTGCTTCTGCAACACGTCCGATTGTAGTATCAGCGATAACAACCTTTACAGGTTCTCCGTTAGAATACTTTAAATTTTCTTCAAACAGCTTCTTTGCTGCCTTTGCCATACCCATGGTCTGTTCTTCTAAAGACTCACGAACCTTTAAAGGTCCTCTTCTGCCATCGATTGTTGGTCTGATACCAATAACTGGATAGCCGCCAATAAGTCTGCTCTCTGCCATAGTAAAACTCCTTCCTGCCTCCATTGAGGCATCGTAATCTAGTGTACCATCATTCTACCATTGACACACTTTAAAATCAAGTTTTATCACTCTAATTCTGTCTATTTTTATTATTTTTTACAAATATACCTGAGACAACAATGTTAGCCCCATCTGGATTTCCTCAACACTCAGCCCTCCAAAACCAAGTAAAATGCCGTCATAACATTCCTCTTCACTCATAAGATGTTGTGACATTCCATATACTTTCACACCAACCTGTTCTGCACGCTGAATCAATTCTTGTTCTGTCAGTCCTTCTTTGGATTTTAATACTAAATAAGTACCTGCATTTTCTCCCTGAATGTGAAATTTTTTGCGAAAAGGTTTCAATAATTGCAGCATTTCATCATGTCGGATACGATATGTTTTTCGCATACGATTCAAATGACGTTCAAAATGTCCTTCTTCTATAAAAAGCTGCAGCATTCTTTGATCCATTCTCGGAACGGTAGAAGAAAAAAAGCGAAATGCTGTCTGATACTTCGTTAAAAGCGGCTTTGGTAATGCCATAAAACTGATTCGGATTGCCGGAGCGATTGCTTTACTAAACGTTCCCATATAAATTACTTTTCCATGTCTGTCAATAGACTGCAAACAAGGGATTGGTTTTCCTTTGTATCGAAATTCACTGTCATGATCGTCTTCTATAATGTAGCGGTCAGGCCTTTCATCTGCCCACTTCAAAAGTTCCTGCCTGCGTCCAATCGGCATTACAAGTCCTGTCGGGTACTGATGAGAAGGCATTACATAGGCAATATCCGCCTCACATTCTCTTAGTTTTTGTATTTGAATGCCATACGTATCCATCGGAATACGATAAATATCATATGCAAACGATTCGAAACTTCGATATGCCTTGCTATATGTCGGTTTCTCCATTGCAATCTTTTGATGTCTGCCCAAAATTTTCTCTAACAGCAACAGTAAATATTCATTTCCTGCTCCGATGACTAGCTGCTCTGGCGAAATATTTGCTCCTCTGGATGCATGCAAATATCTTGCAATGGTCTTTCGAAGTTCTAAATCTCCCTGTGGATCTCCTAATGCAAACAGACTTGCATTGTCTTCTGATAGTATTTTTTTATTTAATTTTCTCCACGTTCCAAACGGAAATCCTCTCATTTCCACCGCACCTGTAGAAAAATCTACGATGTATTGTTTTTGTGGCTGAACCATGTTCGTTTCTTTTGGCATTCCAATACCAAAATCATACAATTCATCTATCTGTCCGACATAATATCCGCTTCCTGCTCTTGCCTCTAAATATCCTTCACTGACAAGCTGTTCATAAGCCAAATCTACGGTAGAACGACTGACCTGAAGATTTTCTGCCAAGATACGCGTAGAGGGAAGCTTCTCACCTTTTAGAAGCCTCCCTCCTTTTATCTCGGACTTGATATATTCATAAATCTGCACATACAGGCGTTTCCCACCCTCTGTGTCCAATTGAAACATCATATCCATATTTTATTTATTATTTTGGTAATTTAAAAGAACTCTTTAAGGAAACAATACGGTTGAATACCAACTTATCCTCTGTAGAAGACTTAGAATCTACACAGAAGAATCCCTGACGTACAAACTGGAATCTGTCAAATGCTTTTGCATTCTTTACAGAAGGCTCTACATAGCATTTTCTTACTTCTAAAGAGTTAGGATTGATATTCATAGTACCATCCTCATTGTATACACCCTTTTCTTCATCTACAAGATTTTCGAATAAACGAGCTTCTACTTCTACTGCTTCATGTGCTGGAACCCAATGGATTGTACCTTTTACTTTACGTCCATCAGGGCTGTTTCCACCCTTAGACGCTGGATCGTATGTACAATGTACTTCGATTACCTTACCGTTTTCATCCTTAACACATCCTGTACAAGTTACAAAATAAGCATTCATCAGACGAACTTCGTTGCCTGGGAATAAACGGAAATATTTCTTTGGTGGCTCTTCCATAAAGTCATCTCTATCGATATATAATTCCTTACCAAATGGAACCTGACGTACACCAAGTGCCTCATTTTCAAGGTTGTTTGGTGCTTCTAACATTTCTGTCTGACCTTCTGGATAGTTGTCGATTACAAGCTTAATTGGATCTAAAACAGCCATAACACGAGGAGCTTTTAACTTTAAGTCCTCACGAATACAATACTCTAACATTGCATAATCTGCGATGGAGTTTGCCTTGCTGACACCACAAAGTTCTACGAACATCTTAATAGATTCTGGTGTAAAACCACGTCTTCTGAGTGCAGCGATAGAAACTAATCTTGGGTCATCCCATCCGTCTACAATACCATCTTCTACTAATTTCTTGATGTAACGCTTGCCTGTAACAACATTCTTTAAGTATAATTTTGCGAACTCAATCTGACGAGGTGGATGTGGATATTCTAATTCACGAACAACCCAGTCATATAATGGTCTATGGTCTTCAAATTCCAATGTACAGATAGAATGTGTAATACCTTCAATCGCATCTTCGATTGGATGTGCAAAGTCATACATTGGATAAATGCACCACTGATCTCCTGTATTGTGGTGATGCATATGTGCAACTCGGTAAATAACAGGGTCACGCATATTCATATTTGGAGAAGCCATATCAATGCGGGCACGAAGTACCTTTGCACCATCTTCTACTTCGCCATTTTTCATAGCTTCAAATAAAGCAAGATTTTCTTCTATAGAACGGCTTGCATATGGATCTTCCTTACCTGCTTCTGTAAGTGTACCTCTATATGCACGAATTTCTTCTGCTGAAAGGTCAGAAACGTATGCTTTTCCCTTCTTAATCAGCTTTACAGCTGCTTCATACATATCACCGAAGTAATTAGATGCAAAGAACAATCTATCTTCCCAGTCTGCTCCAAGCCATTCAATATCTGCCTTAATAGACTCTACAAACTCGATTTTTTCTTTTGTTGGGTTTGTATCATCAAAACGCATATTAAATTTACCATTGTATTTTTTAGCTAAACCGTAATTTAATAAAATACTCTTTGCATGTCCGATATGCAGATAACCATTTGGTTCTGGTGGAAATCTTGTATGAACGGTATCATAAACACCTTCTGCTAAATCTTTTTCAATTTCCTGTTCAATAAAGTTTTTGGAAACTACTTCTGTTGCTTCTTCCGCAGTTTCTAACTGTAATTCTTTGTTTTCCATATAATTCACCTATCTTTATCGTTATGATAGAGAATTGTACCACATTCTAAACTATCTGTCACTCCAAAATTTTGATTTTTCCAGATTGATTAGTGATGGAACAATCTGATTCCAGTAAATACCATTGCCATGCCGTGCTTGTTTGCTCTTTCAATTACAAGATCATCTCTTACAGAACCACCTGGCTGTGCAATATATTTTACGCCGCTCTTTGCTGCACGATCAATGTTGTCGAAGAATGGGAAGAATGCATCAGAACCACATGTAACATTCTGCATACCGTCTAACCATGCTCTCTTTTCTTCTGCTGTGAATACAGGTGGTTTTTCTTTGAATGTATGTTCCCATGTTCCGTCAGCAAGAATATCCATGTATTCATCGCCAATATAAAGGTCGATTGCATTATCTCTGTCAGCACGTCCAATCTTGTCAAGGAACTGTAAATTCAATACCTGTGGTGCCTGACGTAAATACCAGTTATCTGCCTTCTGTCCTGCTAAACGTGTACAATGGATACGAGACTGCTGTCCTGCACCGATACCGATTGCCTGACCGCCTTTTACATAACATACAGAATTAGACTGTGTATATTTTAATGTGATCAAAGAAATCTTCATATCAATCAATGCTTCTTCTGGAATTTCTTTGTTTTCTGTTACGATATTAGATAATAAATCACCATTGATATCTAATTCATTTCTGCCCTGTTCAAATGTGATACCATATACCTGCTTTCTTTCTAATTTTGCTGGTTCATATGTTTCATCAATCTGAATGATGTTGTAATTGCCTTTTTTCTTTGCTTTTAATAATTCCAATGCTTCTTCTGTATATCCAGGAGCGATAACACCGTCAGATACTTCTCTCTTAATCAAACGAGCTGTATCTACATCACAAACATCAGATAAAGCGATAAAATCACCAAAAGAACTCATTCTGTCTGCGCCTCTTGCTCTTGCATATGCACAAGCCAATGGAGATAATTCTCCTAAATCATCTACCCAGTAAATTTTTGCTAAAGTTTCTGTCAATGGTAAACCTACTGCTGCACCTGCTGGAGATACATGCTTAAAAGAAGTTGCTGCTGGGAGTCCTGTTGCCTGCTTTAATTCTTTTACTAACTGCCAACCATTAAATGCATCTAAGAAATTGATATAACCAGGTTTTCCATTTAATACTGTAATAGGAAGTTCACTGCCATCTTCCATAAAAATTCTGCTTGGTTTCTGATTTGGATTACAACCATACTTTAATTCTAATTCGTTCATGATATTTCCTCTTTCTGATTTTGATCTTTGTATGTTTTATTTCTGATTATACATTTTTGTTGATGATCTTTGTTTCATATTCCCCTGTCTGAATATCGATATAACGAACAAATAAAGAAACTTTATTGTCTTCATTTAAATTTGTCCAAAGCATATTTGTAAATGCTTCCATATCATCTAAGATTTCTACCCACTTTGGTTCGCCTTCAAAACTTGGCAGTGGATTGATGTCCTGTGCATATGTATGAATAAAATGACCTTCCCCTGCTACTGGATTTTCATAAGTAAAGGTATAACGATTACAAGCATCTGGATTTCCGTTATTGCTCTTTAAAATAGACATTGCATAATGGAATTGTCCATCTTTTACCTGAAGAATACCAGAAATTCTAGGTGTGTAATTTGGTCCGTCTGGCTCAAATTCACGAACGCGTAAAGACTGTTCAAATGTTTCTCCAGACTTCATTCCATCGAAAATAGTATCTGTCTGATCGCCATTTGTTACGATTGTATATTCATTTAAAACGCGTACTGGTGCATAAATAATCAAGCTTGGATCTTCTAATTTAGATGGATCATATGCCTGTGTACGAATGCCTTCTCCTTCTGTTACAAAAACACGATTACGGGAGTTAGAACTTCTTCCCATGATAAAGTAAGCGGTCACTGCCTTTTTACCATCTGGAGTCTTTCCAATGATAATACCACGTCCTGGATATGTGTTGCCAGCTAACTCTTCTTTTAAATTTAATTTCTTCATGATCAATTTCTCCTTTTCTTTCCGTCCCATCGTGTTATTTTATATAACATTTTTATTTTATGAAATAAAAAATGCCAACCAAACCTGGGGACCTCATATAATGGGTCGCCCAGGCGGTCGGCATTGGTTTCTGTAATAGATGCTCCCTTGGGGTAATCCCCTTTGCAATAATCTTGCAAATTCCGCCAGTCACATCTCAGATATCATATTCTTGAATCATTCTTCCTATAGTATAAGTGAAGTGATGTATAAAGTCAATGATAAAATTTTATAATTTCCATTAATCTTCAATCGTTACTTTAGAAAACATCTGACCCTTCATTGCTTCTAACATTTCACGACTTGGTTCAAATACTACTTTGATACCATTGTTACAGTAGATTTCATAAATCTTTCTCTGATCTTTTTCATAACCAGAAGTAAAAATGAACTCTTTCCACTGTCTATGCTTATAGCCATCTACTTTTGGAGATGTCATTGGTGCGACAACTTCCATCTCAGAAGCCTCTATATTAATCATACGCTTTCTCATAGACTTCTTTAAAATACGGTCTACCATTAATTCTCCATTAATATATACATACTCATACTCAAGATCTGTAAAACAGAAAAGGAAATAAGTAACAATAGACACTAATACTGCAAAGATCAGTACGATAGTATTTACATAACCAAGAGCTCCTACCCATAATAAGATAGATGCAAGCAAACATACCACACGGGAAACTTTGCCAAATAAATTACGCTTTTTGGCTACAAGCCACTCTACATATACGTCGTTCATGAAATTCCTCCAAGTAAAAAAATCGTTGAGTCAATTTTACTCTTTTTTGCAAATAATGTCAAGATACGCACACGTTTATGCATGGTTCTCGTTCCAGAAATCTACCGGTTCATAATCCTGAAGCTTTGCCAAAAATCCTTTTTTACTCAATTCTTCCTGTATCTGGTCTAATACTTGCTCCTCATCCGCAATTGAGGTGACCCCAAAAAGTTAGACTTTTTAAGCGTAGCAGTTTTAATGGCTGCTACGCTATTTTTATGCAGCCATGGCAGAGAGTCTGTATTCAACAGGACTCATCCAACCAAGTTTCTCTTTAATCGGAGACTGTGGATGATTCTCGCTGTTTTTTCAGAAGAGCTTCCTCCTCTAAAC
>CAYRIK010000035.1:8947-21268 GCA_964424345.1 uncultured Lachnospiraceae bacterium | reverse complement strand
TTCAGACCGATCAATGGGTCAATCTTACCTTTGATTGCTGCTTCTGTAAGAACCTTTGTTGTTTCCTGGAAGGAAGCTGCAGATAAGAAGGAGTTTGTAGCAAGTGCTGCTTTGGTAATACCGAGCATTGTCTGTACACCAACTGCAGGTTCTTTGCCTTCTGCAATTAACTGTGCATTTGTATCTTCATATTCAAGAATATCTACTAAAGTACCTGGTAAGAAACTAGAATCACCATTGTCTTCGATACGGATCTTCTTTAACATCTGACGAACGATTACTTCGATATGCTTATCAGCGATATCTACACCCTGTAAACGGTATACACGCTGTACTTCACGAAGCATGTAATCCTGAACAGCACGAACGCCCTTAACTTTTAATAAGTCATGTGGATTTACACTACCTTCGGTAAGTTCATCACCTGCTTCTAATACCTGTCCGTCTGCAACCTTGATACGGGAACCGTAAGGAATTAAATATTCCTTTACTTCTCCTGTTTCAGGATTTGTTACAACAACTTCTCGTTTCTTCTTTGTATCTCTAAGTGTAGCAATACCAGGAATTTCTGCAATGATTGCAAGACCCTTTGGTTTTCTTGCTTCAAATAATTCTTCAACACGAGGAAGACCCTGTGTAATATCATCACCGGCAACACCACCACTATGGAATGTACGCATAGTAAGCTGTGTACCAGGTTCACCGATAGACTGAGCTGCGATGATACCAACTGCTTCACCAACCTGTACAGGTTCGCCTGTTGCCATGTTAGCACCGTAACATTTTGCACAGATACCATTATGAGAACGGCATGTTAAGATTGTACGAATCTTAACTTCTTCAATTGGTTCACCCTTTTCATTTACACCCTTGGAAATGATCTTAGCTGCACGAGCAGGTGTGATCATATGGTTTCTCTTAACTAATACATTGCCTTCTGCATCGCAGATATCATCACAAGCATAACGACCTGTAATACGATCCTTTAAGCCTTCGATTGTTTCCTTACCATCCATGAATGCGGAAACGCTCATACCAGGGATTACTTCAGCACCTTCCATACAGTCGATGTCACGAATGATTAATTCCTGAGAAACGTCAACCATTCGACGTGTCAAGTAACCAGAGTCGGCTGTACGAAGAGCAGTATCGGACATACCCTTTCTAGCACCGTGTGCGGACATGAAGTATTCCAGTACATCAAGACCTTCACGGAAGTTAGACTTGATTGGCAATTCGATTGTTCTACCAGTTGTATCTGCCATCAAACCACGCATACCTGCAAGCTGTTTGATCTGCTGGTTAGAACCACGGGCACCAGAGTCAGCCATCATGTAAATGTTGTTATATTTATCAAGACCGGATAACAGAGTTTCTGTCAACTTCTTATCGGTCTCATTCCATGTTTCTACTACTGCACGGTAACGTTCTTCTTCTGTGATAAGACCACGTCTGAAGTTCATGGAAATACGGTCTACTGTCTTCTGAGCTTCTTCAAGCATCTGTGGCTTTTCAGCTGGCACTGTCATATCAGAAATAGATACTGTCATAGATGCTCTTGTAGAATACTTGTAACCTGTAGACTTGATATCGTCTAATACTTCAGCAGTGATGCTTGCACCATGTGTATTGATAACTTTTTCAAGAATCTGCTTTAACTGCTTCTTACCTACGTGGAAGTCAACTTCTAATAAAAGTTCATTTCCTTCTACGCTTCTATCTACAAAGCCTAAATCCTGAGGAAGGATTTCGTTGAAGATAAATCTTCCTAATGTAGACTCTACGATACCTGTCATTTCTGTACCATCAGCCATTGTTCTTGTTACTCTGACTTTGATACGAGAATGTAATGTGATAACTTTATTTTCATAAGCTAAAATAGCTTCGTTTAAGCTCTTGAATGCTTTACCTTCGCCAAGTGCACCAGGACGTTCCTGTGTAAGGTAGTAAATACCAAGAACCATATCCTGTGAAGGAACGGCTACAGGACCACCATCAGATGGCTTTAAGAGGTTGTTAGGAGAAAGTAATAAGAATCTACATTCTGCCTGAGCTTCTACAGAAAGTGGTAAATGAACGGCCATCTGGTCACCGTCGAAGTCGGCGTTGAACGCTGTACATACCAATGGATGTAACTTAATTGCTTTACCTTCTACGAGGATTGGCTCGAATGCCTGAATACCAAGTCTGTGAAGTGTAGGGGCACGGTTTAACATAACTGGATGTTCACGAATAACTTCTTCTAAAACATCCCAAACCTGTGTATCTAACTTTTCAACTAACTTCTTTGCATTTTTAATATTTAAGCTGATGCCGCGGCTTACCAATTCTTTCATAACGAAAGGCTTGAATAATTCCAATGCCATTTCTTTTGGAAGACCACACTGGTAAATCTTTAATTCAGGACCAACTACGATAACGCTTCGACCAGAGTAGTCAACACGCTTACCAAGTAAGTTCTGACGGAAACGACCTGCTTTACCTTTTAAGAAATCAGAAAGAGACTTTAATGCTCTGTTGCCAGGACCTGTTACAGGACGGCCACGTCTGCCGTTGTCGATCAATGCGTCAACTGCTTCCTGAAGCATTCTCTTTTCGTTTCTAACGATGATATCAGGTGCACCAAGCTCTAACAAACGTGCAAGACGATTGTTTCTGTTGATAATTCTACGATACAAATCATTTAAGTCAGAAGTAGCAAATCTGCCACCGTCTAACTGTACCATAGGACGAAGATCTGGAGGCATAACTGGGATTACATCTAAGATCATCCATTCTGGCTTATTGCCGGATTCTCTAAATGCTTCCATTACTTCCAATCTCTTAATGATACGGCTTCTCTTCTGGCCTGTAGAATCCTTTAATTCTGCCTTTAATTCATCTGCTTCAGCTGCTACGTCTACATTCATTAAAAGCTCTTTAATAGCTTCTGCGCCCATTCCTACGCGGAATTTCTTGCCGTAAGTGTCTCTTGCATCCTGGTATTCCTGTTCAGATAATACCTGCTTGTAAGCTAAGTTTGTATCACCCTTATCTAATACAACGTAAGATGCAAAATATAATACCTTTTCAAGGTTCTTTGGTGAAATATCAAGAACTAAGCCCATACGGGATGGAATAGCCTTAAAATACCAAATGTGAGATACAGGAGCTGCTAACTGGATATGACCCATACGCTCTCTACGAACAGTTGCTTTTGTAACTTCTACGCCACAACGGTCACATACAACACCTTTGTATCTGATTTTTTTATATTTACCACAATGACACTCCCAGTCCTTGCTAGGTCCGAAAATTCTTTCACAGTACAGACCATCTCTCTCTGGCTTCAGTGTTCTGTAGTTAATTGTTTCAGGCTTAGTAACCTCGCCTTTAGACCATTTTAAGATCTGTTCTGGAGATGCAAGACCGATCTTAATGGCGTCAAAGCTAATAGGCTGCTGCTGCACTTCTTTATTCATTTCTGACATATATGGCACTCCCTTTCTAACGGTGCTTGCAGCCGCCCTTTAACGGACGGCCAAGCCCCATTCCATACTTGTAATTACTCTTCGAAATCCATATCTTCGTCTACGTCTAAATCAAAGTCGTCCTCAACGGTAACTAATTCTTCGCTTTCTGCATCAAATTCCTGAGTCTGATAACCCATAGAACCTAAGTTTTCGTTTTCGTAGTTGTAGTTACCTCTGTCGCCTTCCATTTCAAAGCGATAATCACGCTCTGCATAGTCAACAGTTTCCTGAATATCAACTTCTGTCATGTCTTCACGTAATACTCTTACATCCAGACCAAGAGCCTGTAATTCCTTGAGTAATACCTTGAAGGATTCTGGAATACCTGGTTCAGGTATATTTTCACCCTTGATGATTGCTTCGTATGTCTTCACACGACCAACAACATCGTCGGATTTTACAGTTAAGATTTCCTGTAATGTGTAAGATGCACCGTATGCTTCCAGTGCCCAAACTTCCATTTCACCGAAACGCTGACCACCGAACTGAGCTTTACCACCCAGAGGCTGCTGTGTTACTAAGGAGTAAGGACCAGTAGAACGAGCATGAATCTTATCGTCTACTAAGTGATGAAGTTTTAAGTAGTGCATGTGACCGATTGTTACAGGGCTGTCAAAATACTCACCTGTACGACCATCACGTAATCTTACTTTACCATCTCTTGAGATTGGAACACCCTTCCAAAGCTCTCTATGGTCTTTATTTACAACTAAATATTCTAATACTTCTGGTAAAAGTTCTTCTGCATGTAAACCTACAAAAGTTTCACCATTCCATTCCTTGTCAGTATAATCTGTAGTTCTGCCTTCTGCTCTCCAAGCATCTGCTTCTGTTTCGTCTAAAGGAAGATTTACATAATCATTTGCAAGGTCTAATGTATCCATAATATCTACTTCGTTTGCACCTGCGAATACAGGAGTTGCAACGTTGAAGCCAAGAGCCTTTGCAGCTAAAGATAAATGGATTTCAAGTACCTGACCGATGTTCATACGGGAAGGTACGCCCAGTGGGTTCAATACGATATCCAATGGACGGCCGTTTGGTAAGTAAGGCATATCTTCTACTGGTAATACGCGGGAAACAACACCCTTGTTACCATGACGACCAGCCATCTTATCACCAACGGAGATTTTTCTCTTCTGAGCGATGTAAATACGAACAGACTGATTTACACCAGGTCCTAATTCATCGCTATTTTCTCTTGTAAATACCTTTGCATCTACAACGATACCATATTCACCATGAGGAACCTTTAAGGAAGTATCACGAACTTCACGAGCTTTTTCACCAAAGATTGCACGAAGTAATCTTTCTTCTGCTGTAAGTTCTGTTTCTCCCTTAGGAGTAACCTTACCAACTAAAATATCGCCGGTACGAACTTCTGCACCAATACGGATAATACCTCTTTCATCAAGGTTCTTTAATGCATCCTCACCAACACCAGGAACATCACGAGTGATTTCTTCTGGTCCTAATTTGGTATCACGAGCTTCTGTTTCATATTCTTCAATATGGATAGATGTATAAACATCATTCTGAACTAATTTTTCACTTAAAAGTACAGCATCTTCGTAGTTGTAACCTTCCCATGTCATGAAACCGATCAATGGGTTCTTACCAAGTGCTAATTCACCTTCGTTTGTAGAAGGACCATCTGCGATAACCTGTCCAGCTCTTACTACATCGCCCTTGAATACGATAGGTACCTGATTGTAGCAGTTAGACTGGTTAGAACGTGAGAACTTTGTGAGCTTAAACTCAAATCTTTCTCCGTCATCAGCTGTCATTTTAATCAGATTAGAAGATACATAATCGATAACACCGCTCTTTGGAGCAACTACACATACACCAGAGTCAACTGCTGTCTTTACTTCCATACCTGTACCAACTACAGGTGCTTCTGTAAATAACAATGGAACTGCCTGACGCTGCATGTTAGATCCCATCAGAGCACGGTTAGCATCGTCGTTTTCCAAGAATGGGATAAGTGCTGTAGCAACAGAGAATACCATCTTTGGAGATACGTCCATGTAATCGAACATTGTCTTTGGATATTCCTGTGTTTCATCTAAGTAACGACCAGATACACTGTTCTTAATGAAATAACCATTTTCATCAAGTGCTTCGTTAGCCTGTGCTACATGGTAATTATCTTCTTCATCTGCTGTCATATAAACTACATCCTCTGTTACACGAGGATTCTTTGGATCTGTTTTATCGATTACACGATATGGTGCTTCGATGAAACCAAATTCATTGATTCTTGCGTAAGATGCAAGAGAGTTGATCAGACCGATGTTAGGACCTTCAGGTGTTTCGATAGGACACATTCTACCGTAGTGAGAATAGTGAACGTCTCGAACCTCGAATCCGGCTCTATCTCGAGAAAGACCGCCAGGACCAAGAGCTGATAAACGTCTCTTATGTGTCAACTCACCAAGTGGGTTGTTCTGATCCATAAACTGAGATAACTGAGAAGAACCAAAGAACTCTTTGATTGCAGCAGTTACTGGTTTAATATTGATTAATGCCTGAGGAGTTACCTCACCAACATCATAAGTAGTCATTCTTTCACGAACAACACGTTCCATACGGGACAGACCGATACGATACTGATTCTGTAATAATTCACCTACAGCACGAATACGTCTGTTACCTAAATGGTCGATATCATCACTGTGACCGATACCATATTCTAAGTGCATATTATAGTTGATAGAAGCGAAAATATCTTCTTTTGTAATATGCTTTGGCATCAATTCAGAAATATTTCTTGTGATTGCTTCTGCTAATGCTTCTGCATCACCAGCACTCTCTTCAATAATCTGAGCAAGTAATGGATAATATACTTTCTCATGGATGCCGAAATCAGCTGGATTGCAGTCAACATGAGCGTCTAAATCAACCATCATGTTAGAAAGTACTTTTACGTTTCTTTCTTCTGCCTGAATGTATACGAAAGGAACTGCTGCATTCTGAATCTGATCAGCAAGCTCTCTTGTAACCTTTGTACCAGCTTCTGCGATAAGTTCACCTGTTGTTGGATCTACTACATCTGCAGCGAGAGTATGTTTTGTGATTCTATTTCTTAAAGCTAATTTCTTATTAAATTTATAACGTCCTACTTTGGCCAAATCGTAACGTTTAGGATCAAAGAACATATTGCTGATTAAGCTTTCAGCACTTTCTACGCTTAAAGGTTCGCCTGGACGAATCTTCTTGTAGAGTTCTAATAAACCTTCCTGATAATTCTGAGAATTGTCCTTTGCAAAGCTTGCAAAAATCTTTGGTTCATCACCAAATACTTCTAAAATCTCATCGTTTGTACCAAGACCAAGTGCACGAATCAATACGGTGATAGGTACTTTTCTTGTTCTGTCAACACGTACATAGAAAATATCGTTAGAGTCTGTTTCGTACTCTAACCATGCGCCTCGGTTAGGAATTACAGTAGACGAATATAATGTCTTACCGATTTTGTCGTGACCGATTGCATAATAAATGCCAGGGGAACGTACTAACTGGCTAACAATAACTCGTTCAGCACCATTAATAACGAACGTACCTGTAGCAGTCATAAGAGGCAAATCGCCCATAAAAATTTCATGTTCCGCAAACCCCATCTCTGGTTTTGCATTATTGTGAAGACGTACTTTGACCTTTAAAGGTGCAGCATAAGTAGCGTCTCTTTCCTTACACTCTTCAATTGTGTATTTCTTATCCTTTTCACACAATTCAAAGTCTACAAACTCCAGGCTCAATGTGCCATCATAGTTTGTAATAGGAGAAATATCTTCGAAAACTTCTTTTAAGCCTTCTTCGAGAAACCACTTGTAAGAGTCTTTCTGGACTTCAATTAAGTTAGGCATCTCTAAAACTTCTTTTTGTCTTGAATAACTCATACGCATGTTCTTGCCGACAGCAAGTGGTCGTATTCTATGTTTTTCCATTGACATTCACCCCGTTCTTTCTTTTTGGCCAGTTTCATTAGCTAATTACACTTATTTTAAGCATAACATTCCAATATAGCTTACCTATATTACTACAAGTTTTGACCAGTTGTCAAGAGATAATTAGAATTTTTTTCATTTTTAAACGAAAAAAGCCCAAAGACATATGCCTCTGAGCTTTTATTTTCCGTAAACTGTTTTTGCTTATCGCACAGATTATTTAACTGTAACTTTAGCGCCAACTTCTTCAAGTTTCTTCTTGATATCTTCAGCTTCTTCTTTAGCAACAGCTTCCTTTAATGTCTTTGGAGCGTTGTCTACAACTTCCTTAGCTTCCTTTAAGCCAAGACCTGTGATTTCACGAACAACCTTGATAACTTTAACTTTTTCAGAACCAACTTCTGTTAATTCTACGTCAAATTCTGTCTTTTCTTCAACTTCTGCTGCTGGACCAGCTGCTGCTACAACAACACCTGCTGCTGCAGATACGCCGAATTCTTCTTCACAAGCCTTTACTAAGTCATTTAATTCTAATACTGTTAACTCTTTGATAGCATCAATAAGTTCCTGAGCTGTTAATTTAGCCATTTTATTTACCTCCGAAATTTGTAAATTTTTAATATAAATTCTTCGTTATAATATTAAGTTCAACACTTAATGGTGCAGATTATTCTGCTGCTACTTCACCGTCTTTTTCAGCGATCTGCTTAATAACACGAGCAAAGTTTGTAATAGGGGACTGTAAGCTTCCAAGTAACTTGGAGATTAATACGTCTCTTGATGGGATTTCTGCTACTGCAGCCATACCCTTTGCATCATAGAATGTACCTTCTACAACACCTGCTTTGATTTCTAAGTTTTTAGCCTTCTTTGCAAATTCAGCAAGTACTCTTGCTGGAGCTGTTGCATCTGTAGAAACAGCGATTGCACTTGGTCCGTTTAAGTATGGAGCTAAAGCTTCAAAATCTGTACCCTTGAACGCGAAGTTCATAAGAGTGTTCTTGTAAACCTTGTAGTTTACACCAGCTTCACGAAGCTGTTTACGTAATGCAGTATCCTCTTCAACAGTAAGACCACGATAATCTACTAATACTACAGACTGAGCATCTTTGATTAACTCTGAGATCTCTGCTACAACAGGCTGCTTTAATTCAACTTTTGCCATTTTCTTACCTCCTTATAGATTTAAGCCGATTAAGAGGTTGGCTAATGCCTGATATACAAAAAACCCTCTACTTGCGAAAACAAACAGAGAGAAACAAATATCTTATACTCTTCTCCTCGGCAGGCGGATGACTCGCTTACAATTTCTTACCTGCTGTCTTCGGCTGATCACATTGACCGAAATGTATGTTACCATAAGAAACCATTTCTGTCAACCCTCTTTTTATTTATTTTTATATTTTTTATATACTAGAGAACAACTATCTCTTAGCATACAAAAAGTTCCTCCAAGAAATAATCTTGAAGGAACTCTGCTTGTTCTAAAATTAGAATTTAGCTGTGTTAACCTTTACACCAGGTCCCATTGTAGAAGTTAATGTAATGCTTCTTAAATACTGACCCTTTAATGTGCTTGGCTTAGCTTTGGAGATTGCATCCATTAATGCATTGAAGTTCTCCTGTAATGCTTCTTCAGAGAAAGAAGCCTTACCAACTGGACAGTGAATGATATTTGTCTTGTCAAGTCTGTATTCGATCTTACCAGCCTTGATATCATTGATAGCCTGAGCTACGTTCATTGTAACTGTACCAGCCTTTGGGTTTGGCATTAAGCCCTTAGGACCTAAAACTTTACCAAGACGACCAACTACACCCATCATATCTGGTGTTGCAACAACAACGTCGAAATCCAACCATCCTTCTTTCTGGATCTTTGGAATTAATTCTTCGCCGCCAACAAAATCTGCACCAGCTGCTGTAGCTTCATCAAGCTTTGCACCCTTTGCAAATACTAATACTCTTACAGTCTTACCTGTGCCGTGTGGAAGTACTACAGCACCACGAACCTGCTGATCTGCGTGACGTCCGTCACAGCCTGTTCTGATATGAACTTCTACTGTTTCATCAAACTTTGCAACAGCAGTCTTCTTTACTAAAGAGATTGCTTCAGCTGCTTCATAAGCAACTGCTCTATCTACTAACTTAGCAGCTTCTGCATATTTTTTACCGTGTTTCATTCTTTACCTCCTATGGTTCAAACGACAACCGCTTCGTTGTCTCCCAATTTTATTGAAATTACTCTTCTACTACAACACCCATACTACGAGCTGTACCTGCGATCATGCTCATAGCTGCTTCAAGGCTAGCTGCATTTAAATCAGGCATCTTTAATTCAGCGATTTCCTGAACTTTTGCCTTAGAAATTGTTGCAACCTTGTCTTTGTTTGGCTTGCCTGAACCGGACTTAATGTTACAAGCCTTCTTGATAAGTACTGCAGCTGGTGGAGTCTTTGTTACGAAACTGAAACTTCTATCTGCGTATACTGTGATTACAACTGGGATGATCATGCCATCCTTATCAGCTGTTCTTGCGTTAAATTCTTTTGTAAACTGAACAATGTTTACACCATGCTGACCAAGAGCTGGACCAACTGGTGGAGCTGGTGTAGCCTTACCAGCAGGAATCTGAAGTTTAATATATCCTGTTACTTTCTTTGCCATTGTGGCACCTCCTATAATGTGGTTATTGGCGCAAGCCTTTGGCTCGCTCCCACAGCCCGTATCATACGGACTTTTTGTGACCTTTATTCATACACTTCTCACGAAGCGAAAAATAAACTACTATAATTTCTTCACATCTGTGATGTTTACATCAACAGGTGTTTCACGGCCGAACATATCAATAACGATAGTAACAACCTGCTTGCTTAAATCAAGCTTCTGAACAACACTCACAACGTCCTTCCATACGCCTGCAGTAACAACAACGCTGTCACCTTCTGCGAAATCAACTGAAAGAGTTGGTTCTGTATTCTCAGCAACGATACCTAATGCTCTCATTTCTGCATCTGTTAATGGAACCGGCTTGCTTCCTGGGCCTACAAAACCTGTAACGCCTCGAGTGTTTCGGATTACATACCAAGTATCGTCATTCATGACCATTCTTACCAAAACATAGCCTGGGAACATCTTACGTTCTACTTCTTTTGTAGCACCGTTTCTAATTTCCTCTGCTTTTTCCATTGGTATCATTACTTCACAAATATCTTCTTCAAGATTTCTGTTAGCAACGGTACTTTCGATACTGTCTTTGACTTTGTTTTCATACCCGGAATAAGTATGTACAACATACCATTTTGCTTCTGCCATAGCGCTATCCCTCTCTTATAATGCAAGTAAAAGATTTACTACAACCTGGATAATAGAATCCATAGCTGTAATCAAAACACCTACTACTAAAGATACACCGATAACTGCAACAGTCTGCTTAAATAATGAAGTTTTGTCAGGCCATGTAATCTTTTTGAACTCAGCTTTAATCCCTTTGAAAAAATCAGAGATTTTTGCTTTCTTTTCTGCTTTCTCGCTCATACTACCCTCCAATAATTCACTGAGCAACTAACTTGCTGAAATTATTTGGTTTCTTTGTGCATTGTATGAGTTTTGCAAAATCTACAATATTTCTTTGTTTCCATTCTGTCTGGATGGTTCTTCTTGTCTTTTGTAGTATTGTAGTTACGCTGTTTACATTCTGTACAAGCTAATGTAATTCTAGTACGCATAAGTTTCTACCTCCACTTTTAAGTAATAATAGATTAATTGTTTCGTTTCTTACTCAGGTCTTTGTCTTACACAAATTTTGAGCATTAAAAAAAGACCTATCGTCCGTCTTCTATTACAAAGTATCATATATTTTTCAGCTTGTCAATAGTTCTTGTTTAAAAAAACTTTGCTAAAAGTTTCTTGTATACTTTGGTCTGTTTTCATAAGATAATTCTGGTTTTAAATCTACTTCCCAATCAATAATATCCCATGGCTGACATTGTAAAAGCTGACAAATATCTTCTATTGTTCCAGTAGATACATGACACATAAATTCTTTGCCATGATGTGTATCACTATATTCCTGCAGCTTCTGATAAATTTCTTCCATCGTTTCTCCGCTGCACTTTTTCATTTTAATATAAGTTCCTTGAGAAATCAAGGATTCCTGTCTTATTGTATATGTTGTAAAACCTCTCTCTTTCAGTAACTTCATCAATTTATTATAATTGATCATTTTGAAACCTCCATTGATATACTTGTTTTTTTGACTATACCATAAGACAGGACTTTTTTCAATTGTTTTCAGCCTTTTTATCAGCTTTCTTTTCACCTCTTAAGACATCTGTAAATACACTGCACCAACATACCCAGCCAAATATCATGCTCTTATAATCAAATCCACTTTCAAACCAGCCAAACATCGTCAATGCTGCAATTAATAACAATGGTAATAAATATTCTGTCTTTCCAAAACGGATGATATTATACAGTGCCGTAACCACAAGAGAAACAAACAATAAAATCATCAAGATCATCGTTGGAATACCAAAATCGTATCCCATAATCAAAAATATATTGTGTGCATGAGGCTGAACATCATCAGAGGTTACCCACATTTCAAAACTGTCGACTTTATGACCTTCGCTGTTTAATTTGCTAATTGCATACTGATGTATTGCATTACGAAGTGCCATACCATTTCCAGGGTACGTCTCATCACTATACCATGGATTTTCAGCACTATCGCCACGTTCTCCAACAAACACAACCTCTTCTAACGCCAACATTTCATCACTTTCTTGTGCATCACTTTGTACTATTACATTAGAGAAACATTTTTCAAAAACTGTGTTCAAAAACTGTACAAGTGT
>CAYRIK010000035.1:0-8847 GCA_964424345.1 uncultured Lachnospiraceae bacterium | reverse complement strand
TTCAGCAAAACTTGTATATTTAGGATTATCTATTGTATCGCCTTCTTTTACAGCATATTCATCATACTCAAAGTCCCATCCAAAAGACTCTCCCCATTTTTCAATTGGACGCGAATGCAAACGATATCCTATAGAATCCACATAATCCGGCTCATTAAAATACGCTGGAAGATATCTGACAGATGCATACGCAGTTGGAAATAATGCTAGAGAAAGTACACCGATACATGCGCAATTTATTGGCCACATTATAAATCCAATCAGATTTTTCCACCATTTCTGCTGAATATACATATGACGTATTGCTGTTGCTATAATCGTCATCAACATCATCGCCAGTACAGCACTTCTACTTCCTGTAAGATATTCCAAAGCCAACACAAAAGCTGCCATAAACCAGCAGAACACTCGACCTACCACATTCCATACATTCGGCTTTTTACGAGCATTTTGCACATAACGGATAATCCAAGCAGCAAAATACACTAAATAAATAAGAGACATTTCTGTACATGCATTAGAAATACCAGTATAACGAATCTGACTAAAATTGTATGGTCTGTGCATCCACGCATATCCTTGAACTATGAAAAAACCAATACACAATCCATCAATCATGCCATTTAACACACAGCTTCCTGTTCGTGTTCCTTTTTTCATCAAAATAAAAGGCAACAATCCAAGCAGTAAATAAAAATAAAATCGTTTATAATCATATATAGATGTCTGCATCGCTATGATCATCAATACTAAAGCAATAGAAGGACCTATCGCAATAGAAATATGACGTGTTTGTATCACATCCCATAAAACTAAGGCAACTAAATTAAGCAGTACTGTCGCTAGTATACCAATAGGCATATTTAAATAGCGATAAGTCGCAAAAAAGTTTATTTCCACTAAATAGGTTGTCAATCCTATCCCCAATATACTAATCCCAGCACACATAACTCGTTTATATTTTGAAAAACATCCTAATTTGATGCAATAAAACAAGCCAAGTCCTGCCATTAGATACATCTGCTGCCAAAATATATATCGATGATAATTTTGTACTTCTGTCCAGCAAAAACCAATTGCAATTAGGCACCACACCAAACGTTCTAAAGAATATTCCTGTGCTTTATCCAATGTCTTTCTTCCAACACCTTTTACACTATCTAATACCTTTACACTCCATTCTGTCACTGTTTTCTCTCCTGTATTTTTTGATATTTATAGTTTCACCACATAACTCCCCGTTATACTTGCTTGATACCAATTTCTTCAAACAAAAGAAAAGGCGAATACATTATAGCACTCACCTTTTCTTTTGTAAATCACATGAAATTACAACGTTTCATAGCCTTTTTCTCTGATAACATTTACAACTTGATTTACGTACGTTTCACAAGTTTCTAATTCACCAGTTTCTACCATAACGCGAATAACAGGTTCTGTACCACTTTCTCTTACAAGAATGCGTCCGCTGTTTCCTAATGCATCAGCTACAACTTCTACCGCTTTTCGTACATCTTTATCTGCATTTACAGCTGCTTTATCTATCACTCGTACATTCTTTAATACTTGAGGATATACAACAAATGGTTTTGCTAATTCATACAATGTACTCTTCTTCTCAAGCATAACTTCCATCATCTTAATAGCAGTTAAAATACCATCTCCTGTTGTTGCATACTTTTTGAAAATAATATGTCCAGACTGTTCTCCGCCTAAACGATAACCATTTTGCTGCATATTTTCATATACATACTTATCACCAACATTTGTCTTTTCGTACTCTACACCAATTTCATCTAACGCCTTATATAAGCCAAAATTAGACATAACTGTAGTAACAACTTTATTTCCGTCTAACTCTCCACGTTCCTTTAAATAACGACCATAAATATAGATAATTGCATCACCATCGACGAGATTTCCTTTTTCATCTACACAAAGACATCTATCCGCATCGCCATCGAATGCAAATCCTACATCTAAGCCATTTTCAACAACAAATTCCTGCAAATGTTCTATATGTGTAGAACCACATTCTGTATTGATATTTACACCATTAGGTTCATTATGGATTACATATGTCTTTGCTCCAAGTGCATCAAATACACTCTTTGCAATCATCCAAGAACTTCCGTTAGCACAATCCAATCCAACCTTTATACCTCTGTAAGAACGAGTTGCTAAAGAAATCAAATAGCCGATGTAACGATTTCTTCCTGCTGCATAATCCACGGTACAACCAATTTCCGCTCGCTCTGCATATGGAATTTCTCCTATTTCTCCATCCAAATATGCTTCAATCTTTAAGATTGTTTCTTCATCCATCTTTTCACCATTGGCATTCATCAGCTTAATACCATTGTCATAATATGGATTATGGCTCGCAGAAATCATAATACCACAATCAAAATCTTCGGTACGGGTTACATAAGAAACACTCGGAGTAGTTGTTACATGCAGTAAGTAAGCATCTGCTCCAGACGCTGTAAGACCTGCCGCCAACGCATATTCGAACATATAAGAAGAACGACGGGTATCTTTGCCAATCACGACTCTGCATTCATTTTCCTTTTTTTTATTTTTATAATACCAACCAAGGAAACGACCTATTTTATATGCATGATCTGCTGTCAAATCTTTATTAGCTTCTCCACGAAAACCATCTGTTCCAAAATATTTGCCCATGATTATCTCCTATTATTACGCTATCTTACCATGCTAATTCAGCCGGCCATACATCTACTTCGTTATCCTGAAATACTTCTTTCAAACGTTCATGTACTGCTTCTTTTGTTACGTCTTTTTTCAGAATAACCTGTAAAAATCCGCCACCGCCTGCTCCACATACTAATTTTCCATCGATCAAATCTTCTACACTATCAAAAATCTGGTCAATCAACGTATTGGTACTTCCGGCATCTACTTTTTTAGAAAGTTCCCAATGATAATTTAACAGCTTTGCAAAATCATCAACATGACCGCGTTCTAATTCAAATTTCATTAATGCAGCTACTCTTTGAATTTCATTTAAAGCAAATAAAGAATCTGGTTCATTTCCTACATAACGACCAACAACATCTCTCAATAAATTACGTGCCAATCTACGCTGTCCCGTATAAATCAGAACTAAACGATTGCTCAATTCTTTTTTTGTCTCTTCTGGTATTTCTACATGTTCTACTTTTAGTTTCTGCTGAATACCAGGCATTGCGGTAATATATTTCATACCACGGCTCAGACCACCAACCTGATCTTGCCAGCCACCGCCAGTAGCCATAATCTGTTCCATACAAAGCACATGGTCATATAAATCTTCTTCTGTATAAGAAATTCCCATAAATTCGAAAATTGCTTTTACACAAGCTCCTGATAAAATACTGCTTGTTCCAAGTCCGCTTCCTTTTGGTACATTCGTTACTTCAGAATTCATCTTAAAGCCACCACCCAATCTTGTCAGCAACTCTTCTAAGTTGCCTCCCTTGCTTGGAATGATGCCACATGCGATTAATGCAGCTTTCTGTAATGCAAATGGATCATATGGATCTCCAGTAGCCTGTAATGGCTCAATAGTATCAAACTCTCCATATACATCCATATCACGGCTTTCAAAAATAATCTTATGTTCTTTTAAACGCTCCAGTGTTACTTCTACAGGCATTTCTCCATTTAATAAGATTGCAGCATTTAAAACGGTTCCACCACATTCATTGCAATATGGAGGAGTATCACTCCATCCACCACCCCAGTTCACGCGAAGCGGTAACTTTACAGTATGCTTATCTGTTACAATCTTACACGTTTCCTGAACAGCAAGCTCATTCATTGCATGCTCTAAAATCGTATCTGAAATCACTCTGAAACATTCTGAGATATGTTTTTCACCTTCACTTCCACCAAGTGCAGTGCCAATATAATAATGCAGACGCATTGCTTCACTAAAATCAGCTTTCTTTAAATGCTTTTCTAACCATTCCTTCTGAATAGCAGAAAGTTGAGTGGTACGAAGTGCTTCTTTTGCCTTTCCTGCACACTCACCTGAGCGAATTAATTTAGACAATTGATCCATATGAACCAATTCCCTCATACGCTTATCCCATTCGATGATTGCATATGGATCTGCTTCGTTAAATCCAGAACACAATGACTTACGACTAGCGCTTCTCCAAGCATCAACGTCGCCCTCTCCTTGTGCCATGCGATATATATTTAATGCAGCGGATACCGCTTCTGCAATCGTATTACATGCTGGATACAACTCTGCTGTCCATAAGGACTTTGCTTGATTTTTCCAAAGTTCTGTTTCATCAATGGCATTATTTTTCATGAATTGTTCTAATGTTGTTCCAAGGAATGTACAGCCATCCTCTATACTTGCTTTTGGATTATCTTCTGTACCATAAATACGCACTACAAACTTACCATCTTTTTGTTTTAAACCATGTAAAACTACGCAAGATGGTATTTCTTCTTCATGAATATCTACATAAGACAATAATACATGATCTCCAAGTTTAGCGCCACTATGCACGTAACTAACTTCCAAATAGCAATCTTTACCCACTTCTGCATTTCTGGATAATACGCTGTTATATCCTGCTACATCTTTATGGAAACTACTGATACTGCTTCCAACCTTTCGGCTCCAATCCAATACAGCATAATCTGAAATACCATCAGACATTAAATGCATAATCTCTCTTGTCGTACCAAAATGAATAAATTTGGCTGGAGCAAGACGCAACAATTTCATACGATATGGTCGCAGTGCTTCCCAAACCGCATTTCTTGCATTTGTTAATTCTTCACAGAAATCTCCTTCTGGTTTTTCTTTATAAAAATCTTCCAACGTAGAATCTGCTGCTAATGGATATAAAAAATCTCCATACAAAGACAGTCTTACCTTCTCGTTGACATACTGTTCAAATAATGCTTCACTGCATACTCCATCTTCAGCAATCAATCCAAACAATGCTTTTAACATATCAGCTGAAAAGATTACCGCTCCGGTATCAATATCTACTGCATTTCGCTCATTTACAGCTCCCTGTGCCTGTAACAATTCTGTCGTTTGTTTGTGCAGGAATTTTTTAACATATCCGTCTTCTCCACGTAAGAATACACCATGATTTTTTCCTGTCTCTACATCTTCTTTAAAAGAGATTGCAGCAGCTCCTCTTCCACTGTAATCAATCTGCAATGGATTGAACAACAACAATACATCTCCTGACAATAAAAGCATACCCTCACGAATACGTCCTGGAACAGAAGACATCACAATCATAAATTCATCGAATAATGTAGAAGTTCTTCCATTTGGCAATTCATGCGGAACTGGAGAAAATAGTTTTCCAAGGGCAGAATACTGAGGAACTCGCTTACTGTCTCCACCACTGTGAATAACCAAAATACGAAGTCCAGAAAAATCATTCAAACCGCTATGTTCTGCAATATATCGAATAACGCCTAATGTAGCACCACCAGAACCTACTCGTTTTCCATCTGGATCTGGAATTACTGCAAAATGTGTGCGTTTTGGCAAAAGTCCTGCATCCATACGCTCTTTTAACTGAGCGCGAAATCCTTCTGCCTGCTGTTCATTAGATGCTGTCAGGATAATATAATCCCAACAAGCAAATTGTTCCCTATTTAAAGAACGTTGATAATCGTCCCATGTATCCTTATAGGATTGTGTTAAAAATAATGTAGACTGTGCCGTCATTTCATTCCTTTCTTGGACTTTTTAATTTTTCCAATCATTAATCTCTTCTAAAAATATCTCTTGTATATACTTTATCAATTACATCATCTAAACATTCATGATATCTATTTGCAATAATCGCATCTGATCTATCCTTGAAAATTTTTATATCGTTAACAACTTTACTCCCAAAAAATGTGCTTCCATCTTCTAATGTTGGTTCATATATAATTATATTAGCACCCTTTGCTTTTATTCTTTTCATAACGCCTTGAATACTACTTTGTCTAAAATTATCTGAATCAGCTTTCATCGTTAAACGATATACACCTATCGTACACTCTTTTTCTTGTTCCGGTGCAAAATCTCCTCTATTAAATTCATCATAGTATCCAGCCATATTCAACACTTGTTCAGCAATAAAGTCTTTACGAGTACGGTTAGATTCTACAATAGCAGATATCATACTTTGTGGAACATTTTCGTAATTTGCTAAAAGTTGCTTTGTATCTTTAGGCAAACAATACCCTCCATATCCAAATGATGGATTATTATAATGAGTACCAATTCTAGGATCAAGACAAACACCCTCTATGATTTTTCGCGTGTCTAATCCTTTCATTTCAGCATATGTATCCAATTCATTAAAATATGAAACTCTTAATGCTAAATATGTATTAGCAAAAAGTTTTACTGCTTCTGCTTCTGTAAATCCCATAAATAAAGTATCTATCTCAGTCTTTACTGCACCTTCTTTTAAAGCATCAGCAAACACCTGCGCTGCTTTAAGAAGATCTGGATTTTTTGTATCCGTTCCAACTATAATTCTAGAAGGATATAGGTTATCATAAAGTGCTTTTGATTCTCTCAAAAATTCTGGACTAAATATAATATTAGAATTTTCAACTTTTTTTCTAATACTTTCTGTATAACCAACTGGTACTGTAGACTTAATAACAATCACCGCTTCTCGATTATATTCCATAACAAGCTTTATAACTGCTTCTACAGCCGAAGTATCAAAAAAGTTTTTCTTAGAATCATAATTTGTCGGTGCTGCAATAACTACAAAATCTGCATCTGTATATGCTTCTTTTGCATCTAATGTAGCTCTTAAATCCAATTTTTTTTCTGCAAGATACTTTTCAATATATTCATCTTGAATAGGAGATTTTCTACCGTTAATCATAGCAACTTTCTCAGGTATGATGTCCACTGCAACTACTTGATGATGCTGTGCAAGCAAAACAGCAATTGAAAGTCCAACATATCCTGTTCCTGCTACTGCAATTTTCATACGATTCCCTTTCTATCCATCAAAGCTTCTACAATCTGAATATCTTCCGGATATGTAACTTTAAAGTTAACACCGAAATCAAAATAATTATATCCTCGAGCCTCGTCAGGAAGTTGAACAACAGGATGGCCATTTGGATGTTCGGCATCAAAATGATCATACAACATTTGAAATCTATACGCATTTGGTGCCTGTATTAAAAAGTAATCTTCTCTGTCTACATTTTTGCTCTTATAAGAGCCTAATGCATCTGTAATCTTAAATGTAGTTTGAACATAATCATATTCATCCAATAAATCAATATACTTTTCGAGCACTTCAGTAGTCGTTAATGGACAAGCCGCATTATTCTCTACTACTTTATCACAATCAGGATAATTGCTTTTTATATAATCTAATGCATTTTTCAGAGAAGCATTTCTTGTCTTTCCACCTAAAACAGTATGCACATTATACTCTTTTTCAATTCTTCCAGCTTCATATTCCTCTTGATCTACTACCACAACAAAATCACTAATATTTTTAGCATTTCTAAATGCTTTAATAGAATAATAAATCATTTCCTTTCCATGAATTAACTGGTACTGTTTTGGCGTATCAGCTTTAAATCTAGAGCCTATTCCACCTGCCAAAATAATTCCTATTGCTTTTCCCATTCTACGCTCTCCTATCTTGCCAAAATTTTCATTACTGCTTCGTATACTCTTGCACAATTTTTACCATCATCAAAAGGATGGAACATTTTTCTACAAACCTCTCGTTTTTCTACCCATGTATCCTCTTCCAACAACTGTATAACAGAAGCAACTACTTCATCCCATGTATAGCAAAACGGACCTGCTGGAACATCAAAGAAATAATCAAACAAACCTGCATCAGTCTCTTTAAACTCATCTAAATCATACGGAAATAATACAATCGGCTTTTTAGAACACAAGAAATCATAAATAATACTTGAATAATCACTGATTAGGAGGTCAAAGCCTCCAACATAACTATACACATCTTTATAAATATCATCTCTGGCAAAAATAATATTTGTTAACTGATTTTCAATATTTTCATAATTTTTCAGTTCGTGTAAGTGTGGCTTAAATACCATAACAATATTTTGTTCTCTAAACTTTTGATCAACTTCTATTAAACTTTCACATGTTATAAAAGGCGCCTTTGTCCCAAAATTACGATGTGTTGGCATATAAATAATTTTCTTACTGTTTGGATATTTTTTTTCTAATCGTTCAAACAACATAGTATTTTCTACAGGATTTTGAAATGTATCATTTCTTGGATATCCAGTTACATATGTTTTTTCTAAAGAAGAACCAAAAATCTCATGTACTGTCACTTTATTTTGCTCTGAAGATGCCATCCAATAACTATGTGCATGATTATTATCAAACAATTTAGAATATAACTTTTGAAGAATATTTCTCTTGTTATTCCAATTTGCTTTTTTAGGAGCAACTCCATGCCAAAGCTGAATAATCTTTGTTCTACACAAGATAAATCCTCCAATATCGATATTCCCTTCTGTTTCCACTGCTACCTTGGCTCGCAATAAACATAAGAGACCTCTCCATGATTTAATTCTTTCAACGTTATACTCTTTTTCTTTTAAAAGAGAGACTACATCTTCATTATGGGTCAACCAAACACATTTTATTTCTTTATGATTTTGATTCATATACTCAAACAAACTTTTCGTATTATCCCCATAAACTTTTCCTTGCCAAGCTCCAAAAACCCATAAATTCTGTTGTTTTGGCACAATAGCTGAACAAATATAAAAAATAAGCTGTTTTATAATTATAAAAATATATTTTATTCTATGCATTTTATTTTACCTATC
>CAYRIK010000034.1:12395-21617 GCA_964424345.1 uncultured Lachnospiraceae bacterium | reverse complement strand
ACTCAATTGTTCCTGGTGGCTTACTTGTCAAATCATAAAGTACGCGGTTTACGCCTTTTACTTCATTGATAATACGGCTCATAACTTTCTGAAGCACTGCGAATGGAATTTCTGTTGCTTCTGCTGTCATGAAGTCGATTGTATTTACTGCACGCAATGCTACTGCATAGTCATAAGTTCTTTCATCACCCATAACACCTACAGAACGCATATTTGTAAGTGCTGCAAAATACTGACCAATGCTGCGGTCAAGACCTGCATTTGCAATTTCTTCGCGGAAGATTGCATCTGCATCCTGTACAATCTTTACCTTTTCAGCAGTAACTTCGCCAACGATACGAACACCAAGTCCTGGACCTGGGAATGGCTGACGGAATACAAGATGCTCTGGAAGACCAAGCTCTAAACCTGCTTTTCTTACTTCATCTTTGAATAAATCACGAAGTGGCTCGATGATTTCTTTAAAATCTACATAATCTGGAAGACCGCCTACATTGTGATGTGATTTGATTACGACAGACTCACCGCCTACACCGCTTTCTACTACGTCTGGATAAATTGTACCCTGTACTAAGAAATCAACTGCACCGATTTTCTTTGCTTCTTCTTCAAATACACGAATAAATTCTTCACCGATGATTTTACGTTTCTTTTCTGGTTCATCTGCACCTTTTAATTTCTCGTAAAATCTTTCCTGTGCATTTACACGAATGAAGTTTAATTCATAGTTACCTGTAGGTCCAAAAATAGCTTCTACTTCATCGCCTTCGTTTTTACGAAGTAAACCATGATCTACAAATACACATGTAAGCTGTTCGCCTACTGCTTTAGAAAGAAGTACTGCTGCCACAGAAGAATCTACACCGCCTGATAATGCACACAATACCTTACCATTTCCAACTTTTTCACGAATTGCTTTGATAGAATTTTCTACGAAAGAATTCATTTCCCAGTCGCCTGCACATCCACATACGCCACGAACAAAGTTGTAAAGCATCTTTGTTCCTTCCTGTGTATGAAGTACCTCTGGATGGAACTGAATTGCATATAAATTCTTTTCTGTATTTTCACATGCAGCTACTGGACAGTCTGCTGTATGTGCAGTAATTTTAAATCCAGGTGCGATTTCTGCAATATAATCAAAATGGCTCATCCAACAGATTGTAGTAGGTGCTACATTTCCAAATAATGGAGACTGATTGTCTACAAACACTTCTGTCTTACCATATTCACGCACATCTGCACGTGCTACGCGGCCACCCAATACATGATTCATAAGCTGTGCTCCATAGCACAAACCAAGTACTGGAACTCCAAGTTCAAAAAGCTCTTTGCTGTAAGTTGGTGCACCTTCTTCATAACAGCTGTTTGGTCCACCTGTAAGAATGATACCCTTTGGATTCATTGCTTTAATCTTGGCAATATCTGTTTTGTAAGAATATATCTCACAATATACATTACATTCACGGACACGTCTTGCAACCAATTGATTGTACTGTCCACCAAAATCAAGGACAATAACCAATTCTCTTTTATCCATACGTTTTCCTCCACAAACTATAAAATGCAGCACACTTTATAGTATAAAATCTAACTTAGACCAAAGTAACAGAACATTCCATTTTTATAAAATGGTCCATACTGCACTTATTACCTTGTCACAGAAATATTATATATATATACAGTTTTCTTGTCAAAATATTTTTTTATTCTTCCTAAGATATTTCTCTTTTGTAGCAAGTCCACCACGAATATGACGTTCACATTTATTTTGTTCTAATACTTTGCGAACCTCTTTTGCTAATGCCGGATTTATGTATCCAATGCGAACTCCTACGTCAACATGCACCGTACTCTTGCTCACTCCAAACTGTTTTGCTGCCTGCCTTACTGTCGCATTATTCTGAATAATGTAATTTGCAATCTCGATTGCTCGCTCTTCGATATACTCCTTCAAAGTAAAAAACCTCAAGAATATTTTTTACATTGTATGCCCAAAAGTATTCCAATATTCAAAGCAACTGCATATCATTCTTTTCTCGTTTTCTACTTCATCTCTTTTACATAAAATAAATAATTTCCTAGTTTGCAAAAAATGCTACTGCGATTGCACCAGGACCAATATGAGTTCCGATTACGCTTCCAACAGAAGTATATTCCATCGTTTCTAAATGCTCCTGCCAAATATATCTGCTGTCTTCTATATATTTTAAAAGCAACGCATCTGACAATCCTGTATATCCTAATAAAGCTGGCTTTGTAAAATCAATGCCTCCTGCTTTTTCAATTTCCTGTACAAGGAGATTATTTCCCATCTTAGAACCTCTTGCTTTTCCAAGCATACGGATTTCTCCATCTATAACAGAGATTACTGGTTTGATATTTAAAACAGTTCCTGCAAAGGCAACGGTCTTAGAAATACGACCGCCTTTTTTCAAATATTCTAATGTGTCTACTAAGGCAACTAATACGATATGCTTTTTATCCTCATTTAATCTATCTGCAATCGCCCCAGCCTCTAATCCTTCTTCCATATATTGTAAAGCCAATTTGGTCAGGATTGCACTGCCGACTGCTGCTGTCCCGCTATCTACTACATATATATTTTCATATTCTGATGCTGCAATCATTGCACTTTGATAAGTACCAGACAGCTTTGAAGAAATCGTAATAACTACACACGCTTCTCCTGCTTCTTTTGCCAATGCAAATTCTTCTTCAAATGCTGCCGGTGTTGCCTGACTTGTTGTTGGCAATACATCTGACTCTACTAGCTTTTGATAAAATGTCTTGTGGTCGATAGTTACGCCATCTATATATTCTTCTTCTCCAAAATATACACTTAATGGCACAATATGTACTCTTTTTTTATCGTTTGGCATAAGGTCTGCTGTAGAATCTACAATAATTCTTGTTTTCATAATATACTTCCTTTTCTTTTATTTCTCTGCTTCTGACTTTTCTGCAATCTGCTGTAATCCCTCGCTGATTACAGAAAGATGCTTGTAAAATATCACACGTTCCTGCTCTGTCATGCTGTCACTTATTTCCTCTAACACTGCATCAATCTTATCTGCAATCTTTTTACCAACATCTACACCCTTTTGTGTAAGGATAATTGCACTTTTATAGCGTTTTACAGTTTTAGACGGACAAGTCAAATATTCGTTCTTTTCTAAATAATCCACAGCTCTTGAAATGGTAGCTTTATCTTCTTCGCAATATTCACAAAGCTCTGCCGCTGTCACTGAACCAACAGAATACAAATAATAAAGGCATGAGATATGTGCACTTCTCAAGCCATATTCTGCCATTTCTTGATTTTTTATTTTTCTAATATTACGGCTGATACGATTGATCAGCACCGTAAATGTTTCAAATCTTTCTTCCATATCTATTTCCTATCTTTCGCGACTTGTTGAAATATCAACAAACAGACTGTATCATATTCTTGTTGAAATGTCAACAACCGTTTCTTATACAGGTTTCAAGATTTGACTATCTTTTTTTCACAAAAAGGAGTATGATATACGTGCATTTATTATTTATTTTTGCAGGAGGAAATTTATCATGTTGTTTAAACCGAAGGCGGTTAAGCAAGGATTACAGATTATCATCGTTGGCTGTGGTAAGGTTGGTGCAACCATTATCGAACAGCTTTGTAAGGAAGGTCATGACATCACCGTCATCGATAAAAATTATCATCGTATTCAGGAAATTACTAGTATGTATGATGTTATGGGTCTTACTGGAAATGGAGCAAGTTATAGTGTGCAGATTGAAGCTGGTATTCAGCATGCAGACTTGATTATTGCAGTTACCAATTCCGATGAATTAAATCTGTTATGCTGTACGATTGCCAAACAGGTAGGTCAGTGTGCTGCGATTGCAAGAGTGCGCACTCCAGATTATAGTCAGGAGGTAAATTATCTGCGAGAAAAACTTGGTCTTGCCATGATTTTAAATCCAGAATTAGAAGCAGCGAATGAAGCAGCTCGTATTCTTGGTCTTCCAACTGCTTTGGAGGTTAACTCCTTTGCTCATGGACAGGCTGAAATGATTAAGTTTAAAATTCCAAAAAATAATGTATTGGATGGTCTTACAGTTGCTGAATTAGGCAGTGACATTACAAATAATATTCTGATGTGTGCTGTAGAACGTGATGGAGAAGTATATATTCCAAAGGGCGGCTTTATTTTGAAAAAAGATGACGTTGTAAGCTTTGTTTCTTCCCGTGACGATTCAAGAGAATTTTTCCAAAAGATTGGATTTGAGACAAATCAAGTCCGCAATGCTATGATTATCGGTGGTGGTAAGGCTTCTTATTATCTTGCCAAGCAGCTTCTTCATATGGGCATTGAAGTTAAGATTATTGAAAAAGACCTTGCTCGTTGTGATGAACTGAGTATTTTGCTTCCTAAAGCTGTCATCATTCACGGAGACGGAAGCGATCAGGATTTATTGCATGAAGAAAATATTGAACATATTGAAAGTTTTATTCCGCTTACTGGAATTGATGAAGAAAATATTTTGCTCACCTTATATGCAAAGCAAAAGTCCAATGCCAAGGTTATTACAAAAATAAACCGTATCAACTTTAAAGAAGTAGTCAGCAGTCTGGATTTAGGCAGCTTGATTTATCCAAAATATATTACAACAGAAGCAGTTATTGCTTATGTTCGTGCTAAAACAGACTCCATGAACAGTAATATCGAAACGTTATATCATATGTTCGACCATCGTGTAGAAGCGATTGAATTTAATGTAGACCATGACTCTGCTGTTACAAACATTCCTTTAAAGGACTTAAAGCTGAAAAATGACATTTTGATTTCTTGTATCAATCGAAATGGTTCTATTATCATTCCAAGCGGTCAAGATTCTATCTTACAAGGTGACAGTGTTATCATCGTTACAACACATGCCGGCTTTACAGACCTGCAGGATATTCTGGCATAGGAGGCGGCAAGATGAATATTTCTATTATTCGCTATATGTTAGGACAAGTACTTCGTTTTGAAGGATTTTTCCTTCTGCTTCCATGTATAGTCGCTTTGATTTATCAAGAAAGCAGTGGATTTGCCTTTTTGGGCACTGCTCTGCTTTGTATTATGCTTGGAACGTTAGTAACTTCCAAAAAACCGCATACTACTGTATTTTACTTAAAAGAAGGATGTGTAACTACTGCTCTGAGCTGGATTGTACTAAGTATCTTTGGTGCGTTGCCTTTTGCAATCAGTGGAGAAATTCCATCTTTTACAGATGCTTTATTTGAAACAGTTTCAGGTTTTACAACTACTGGTGCCAGTATTGTCAGCGATGTAGAAGCACTTTCTCATTGCACAAACTTCTGGCGATGCTTTACACACTGGATTGGCGGTATGGGTGTATTAGTATTTTTACTTGCTATTATCCCATTAAGCGGTGGTTCTAATATGAACTTAATGAGAGCAGAAAGCCCTGGACCAAGCGTTGGTAAATTAGTTCCAAAAATGAAATTAACTGCCCGTATCTTATACAGTATTTACTTATGTATGACAATCCTTATGGTCATATTACTGTTACTTGGCGGTGTTCCTTTATTTGAAGCACTCTGTACAAGCTTCGGTACAGCCGGAACTGGCGGATTTGGATTTTTAAATGACAGTATGGCTTCTTATTCTCCATATGTCCAATGGGTTATTACAATCTTTATGATTTTGTTTGGTGTAAACTTTAACGCTTACTACTTTATTTTATACAAACAGTTCCGTAAAGCATTCTCAATGGAAGAAGTACGTTGTTATTTTATCATTATCCTGACTGCAATCTGTATTATTTTTATCAATACAATTCATTTGTTTTCCAATGCATTTGAAGCTCTGACACACATTGCATTTCAGGTCGGCTCTATCATTACAACAACAGGATTTTCCACAACGGATTTCAATCTCTGGCCACAGACTTCTAAAATGATTTTAGTGCTTTTGATGTTTATTGGAGCTTGTGCCGGAAGTACAGGCGGCGGTATGAAAGTTTCCAGATTTATGATTTTATTTAAGAGTCTTGGAAAAGAACTGCATTCTTATGTGCATCCTCGCAGCGTCAAAAAAATACAGATAGATGGCAAACCAGTAGAACACGATGTTGTTCGTTCTGTAAATATGTACTGCTTTGCCTACGTTCTTATTTTCTGTGCTTCTTTGTTGATTGTGTCATTAGAAGGATATGATTTTACAACAAACTTTACAGCGATTGCAGCAACCTTTAATAATATCGGTCCTGGTTTGGAATTGGTCGGACCAACTTCTAACTTTGGTTTTCTTTCTAATCTTTCCAAATGGGTTATCACATTTGATATGCTCGCCGGACGACTGGAATTATTCCCATTGTTAATGTTGTTCCATCCAACACTTTGGAAAGATTTTATCCAATCTCAAAAAAAGCAGTCAAAGAAATTTTAATATGCTAGGGAAATATGTTTTATCTAAAATAGAACGCTTCTAAATAAATATTTTCTAAACACAAAAACAGGCGACCATGCAAATTGCATCATCGCCTGTTTTTATATTATATACTATTCTTCTTTTTTCTCTCAAGATATACACATCCTGCAAAAAGTGCTATACAAGCTATACTGATTCCTACTCCTTCTTTCCAACCTGGTGTTGTAAATCGAAGTTCTATATCGTAAGTTCCTGCCTGCAATGTTTTTGCAATAAATGCATTTTTAAATGTCTCGATTGGTGTTTCCTCTCCATTTACATATAAAGTCCAGCCTTTTTCCATTGGAATGGATAATACAAGCATTCCTTCTTCCTCCAGAGAAATATTACCTTTTACATAATTTTCTCCATGCTCTGTAATCTGAAGTGTACTCTGTGACATAATATCGATTGCTTCCTGCAGCACTCTCGTATTTAATGCATAAGCTTCAAATGTTTTAAAATTCTGATCTTCTTTCACAGTCTCTACTTTTATCGTTGTATCTTTTGCAGCTTCTCCAATGTCTAACAGATAATCAAAGGAAACTTGTGTAAATTTCGTTGTCTTATCTCCCTTTGTAGCCTTTACTTCTGAAAGAGAATTTTTTCCAAGATATACATATACATAACTGTCTGCTTCCACAGCAATCGTATAGGTATCATCTGCTTCTTTTGTGCTTTCTATCGGCACGAGCAAATCTCCGCTGATGCCAAGCAAATGACAAAACTCATTTTGTGCTTTTACCGGATTGTATACAGAAAGGCTCCATTCTTCTTCCATCTTTTTATCTAATACATAACCGATTGGAAGTGTGTAATTATTTTTATATAAACATCCTGTTTCATCTGTATATACAACATCATACAAATCATTATCCATTGCATCATCTGTACCAACCATATATTTCACACCAAACATAGCACTTACAAGCGGTGTTGCACCTTGATACCAATAAGATACTCTTGTCGTTCCAAGTCCTACTGCTTTGTAAAAATCTACAATACCGGCATGGATGGTAGAGGAGAATATCGTTGTTGTATTGATATCCCACATCATACTGTCATTTTTTGTCAAACGGTCAAAAATCTCGGTACGATATAAGCCATCATCCTGTGCTTTCATCCAATCTACAGAACCTTCTGCATCTTCAAAATGAGCAAGATACTTTGTACGGTTTACTGTACGAATGCTTGTAAGATATGTATTTGCTGCCAATTCTACGACAACGATTACTAAAAGGACAATATTTAATCCAAGATAACCATTTTTAAATAATGCTTTACGATCCCCAGAACGTATCCATTTGCGAATACTTGGATAACGCCAAGCATATCTGCCAGCCAAAAGTAAGAAGTACAATGTCATAAATCCAAGTGTCAGCACATATGTCCAAACATCTGTACCTTCTACATCAGTCAGTATCCACGCTGAAATCACAACGCCATATCCCAAAACGGCAGCTAATATAATTTCAAACAAACGGACTTCTTTTAGATGTATATACACTTCATATGCCATAACTAAAATCAGCCATGTATATAAGTATCCCTGTCTTGCTGGAAGACTGTCAGGATAATTAAAACCATGCCATATAAAATCTAATATATTACAGCTAAAGCTCAGTAAAAAGAAAACAGTCAAAGCTATTTTGCTTATTTTATCTTTCCATGAGATTTTACGATTTAATACGAACAATGGAATAAATAAAAATACTGCGACACCACAGTAAATATTTGGCCAATGATCTGCCTGAACTTTCATAGAAACGTTCATACAATGACGAGACAATTCTTCTAAAATGTTCATATACCATTTTACTTTGTCTGGGAAATTCACTTCATGAAATTCCGTACCGCTCAATGCAAAATAAACAGGAATAAGCATACCTGCTGCCATTCCGCCTGCCAAAAGAGAATAAAAGCCAAATTTAAAACAGCTTCTCCACATTACAGACCACTTTTCCCATATAACGGTTACTACAAAATACAATACCAAAAAGATGCAGAGCATAATGCTTAAATAAAAATTTGTGTAGATGCTCAACGCTAAAAACAAACAGTATTTTGTTCCTTTTCCCGTTTTGATAAGTTCTTCTAAAGCCTGTAATACAAGCGGTGCTAACACAATTACATCCAGCCACATGATATTCCATTGATATGCTGCCATAAATCCAGATAACGCATATGCTGTACTAAACAGCAAAATACCCATATGTGTTTTTCCAAAACGCTTACGCAAGTAATATGCAAAGCTCATACCTGCCAATCCAATCTTACACAAGATTAACAGTGTAATAAATTCCGCAATATAGTCTCTTGGCCAAAGCACAACCAACCAGTTAATCGGACTTGCCAAATAATATCCATAAAGTGCGGCAAAGCCAGAGCCTAACCCCAGTTGAAAACTGTAGGAAATGCCCTCGCCCTGTCTGATTCTATCATGTAATGCCTGAAAAAAAGGCATATACTGATTATATAAATCGTTTCTTAAAAAACTGCGATTGCCAAACGGAAATATTCCGCTTGCAATGCATCCTGCTACCATAATAACAAGCGGAATGACAAATGCCTGCCAATACTCAAACGAGTATTTATACTTTGTTTTTTTCTTCATAATCTTATATTTCTCCGTAGGAATTTATCCAAAAATTCTATAATATTGCAATAGATTGTAATCCTGCAAAAATTCTTCTACATCTTCCAGAAATATTCCGCTTGCAATGCATCCTGCTACCATAATAACAAGCGGAATGACAAA
>CAYRIK010000034.1:0-12295 GCA_964424345.1 uncultured Lachnospiraceae bacterium | reverse complement strand
GAAATATTCCGCTTGCAATGCATCCTGCTACCATAATAACAAGCGGAATGACAAATGCCTGCCAATACTCAAACGAGTATTTATACTTTGTTTTTTTCTTCATAATCTTATATTTCTCCGTAGGAATTTATCCAAAAATTCTATAATATTGCAATAGATTGTAATCCTGCAAAAATTCTTCTACATCTTCCAGATGTATAAATTTTCCTTCTTTATCCACTACGGTACGAGCACTGATTGCTTTAATCTCCTTTGATAAATCTAATAAGTATTCCTGATATCCGCTCATCGGAATTTTGCACCAGTCAAATACCTGTGCTCCTAAAAAATTAGCACTTGTTACAACATCTGTCTGTTCTTCAATATCATAATTTGCCCATACTACAAATGGAACCTGATAACGCTGACACTGCTGGTCTTCTGTCAATTCGCTTTCATCCACTCCATTTAAAGTCCAAATGTCTGATACAACAGAATCTGCAGGCTGGTGGTCTCCAAAAAATACGATAACTGTTTCTTCATCTGATTCAGAAAAATGATTAATCAATTTTTCTAACGCTGCATCACTTAACTTTACAAGAGAAAGATATGTACTTAATTGGAAAGAATCACTTCCCTCTACCATAATGTCTGGATCAAAATTATCATACTTTGAAACATAAGAACTATGATTTTGCATTGTTACATTAAATACAAAACAAGGATCTTTAGAACGTTCCACTTCTTTGATAATACGGTCTACACAACTATCGTCTGATACATAATCTCTTACTTTTTTGACATTAGAAAAGTTTTTCAAAGAATAAAAGGTATCAAATCCAAAATAAGGATATACTTGATTACGTTCCCATCCGCTTGCATTATATGGATGAATTGCAATTGTATTATAGCCAAAGTCTTTTAAATGAGAAGCCATGCTGTCTGTTGTTCCATCAATATACTGCTGATATGGTACACTTCCATCTGGTAAAAATGCCATCGTAGAACCAGTTAAAAACTCAAATTCCGTATTTGCTGTATTACCGCCTACTACAGATACATTCATAAGACCAGTGATTGTATTTTCATTTCCTTCCTGCAAGCTATGTATGTATGGCATATAATCTTCATTTGTCGTAAACTCGCCAAGTACAGCAGGATCTGAAAATGCTTCATCCATAACTACTATAATATTCGGTGTCTTTTCGTCTGTTTCTACACCTAACGCTTCTCCTTCTAACGACTCATAGGCTTCTTCTACCTTATCTGTCGTATAGCCTTTTGGCTTATCTACTTCCATATATTGCAGCTCTAACATAAATGCCAAAGCAATACCATCTCTTTTTATCATGGCATATGGTGTAAACAATTTATCGTAGATCTGCATTTGGGCCACAAAAGACGGCTGTTTAAGCATCTGATATTCTCCGAACAACAAGGTACATGCACAAATACCGCCTGAAATACGAATCAGCCAGTAATGTCTGTTTAACGAAGTCTCTTTAATCTTACCTTCTAAAAAAATCAATACAAGAAAAGCAAGAATACTAAGCACTGCCTGCCATTCTAAAGAATAATCATAATCTGAACTTACACTAACTGCTGTTTTAATTGAAAAAATATCCCATGGTAAAATCGGTGTTCCACGGAATGCTATAACATAATAATCAAAAATACCAATTCCAAGTGCTATGATACTCTCTATTCGAATTGCCCATTTTCGACTTCCGGTAATCATCCACAGCAATAATGCAAATGCAACAAAAATAATAATATTCAAAAACTGCACATGAATATTCATATGTGCAAATGGATTGTGATGGAACGTTTCCATCAAATAAAAGCTGGCGCATGGAAATATGATCCAAGGAAGAATTTCCTTTATGACATCAACAGTCTTTCTCATGTACGCTCGTACTTTGTCCATAAAAACCTCCGTTATATTTATTTTTCCTTAAAAATATTATAAACAAAA
This sequence comes from uncultured Lachnospiraceae bacterium, assembly GCA_964424345.1. Lineage (GTDB taxonomy): Bacteria > Bacillota > Clostridia > Lachnospirales > Lachnospiraceae > RGIG6307. The sequence continues at coordinate 10,341 of CAYRIK010000034.1, read as the reverse complement.
TTTAAGTTCTTTCAATAAAGAATTTCTTAATCTTTTGCTTTTTATCATTTTATCCTTATCCAAAGCATATTTCGGTCATCGGTACTTGTTTTTTGCAGCTTTTTACAGCCTCTTTTCATCTGTATATGCCTATAACAAAGAGCTTTAGGACTTTGCACATCGAGCGTAATTCGCATTTACTCGCTCGTGTGCATCCTCCATAATTTCTTATTTATTCTTCTAATTGTCTTCCGATAAAGCCTGCTGCTGTCTGCACTAATTTTCGTTCTACTTCTCCAAACTCAACCTGTCCTTTGGTACTAATCAAACATACACTTCCTGCCACATCTCCTGCTGCCAAAATTGTTGCAAATGCAATATCACTGATTTCTTCCATATTTTCTTCTATAATTGAAATGAAATTTTTTGCTCCTTTTGATGCTGTCAGTGTCTCCCTGTTATTCATGCAGCTTTCTAATTCTTTACTCACCTGTTTACCAATATGCGTTTTCAAAGCACCTGTTGCCGCAATGATCATATCTCTATCCGTAATCACTGCAATGTGTCCTGACGCCTGTGCTAGACTTTCTGCATATGTTTTTGCAAAAGAAGACATCTCCCCCATTGGAGAATATTTTTTCAAAATAATCTCTCCCTCTTTATTTATGAAAATTTCCATCGGGTCACTTTCTTTGATATGAAATGTTTTACGGATTTCTTTTGGTATCACGATTCTTCCTAAATCATCTATTCTTCTTATAATTCCCGTTGCTTTCATGCTGTAATTCCTCCTATACTTTTTTATCCTTCCTAATATATTCCATAGTAGTATGTGAATTATCATCCTTTTTATACAATCTTGTCTTTTTTCATTGACTTTTTTTAGAAAGACTTTAGAATTACCTTTAGAAAAATATTTCTTACAAGGAGTAACTATTTTTTATGAAATTATTAATCATTCGTCACGCTGACCCAGATTATTCCATTGATTCTTTAACACCAACTGGCTGGAAGGAAGCAGAACTTCTTTCAAACCGACTCACAAAATTAGATATAAAAGCATTTTATACATCTCCTCTTGGTCGTGCAAAAGACACTGCATCCTGCACATTAAAAAAATTAGACCGAGAAGCAACAGAATGTGACTGGCTGGAAGAATTTTCTCCTTTAGTACAAAGACCTGATACTGACAGAAGAAAATGTGCTTGGGACTGGCTTCCTACTGACTGGACAGTCGTTCCGGAATTTTTCGATAAAGACCGTTGGTATGATAACGAAATCATGGAAGAAGCCCATGTAAAAGAACGCTACAAATACGTTACTGAGCAATTTGATAAGCTGTTAGCTTCTCATGGTTATGAACGCAAAGATAATTATTATCATGCTGTTCACGCCAACAACGATACTATCGTATTGTTTTGCCATTTTGGTTTGGAATGTGTACTGCTCAGCCATTTATTAAATGTTTCCCCTATGATTTTATGGCATGGTATGTGCGCTGCTCCATCTTCCGTAACAACTGTTATTACCGAAGAAAGACGTGAAGGTGCTGCTTACTTTAGAATGAACGCTTTCGCAGATACCTCTCATCTTTATGCAGGTGACCGCAATCCTTCCTTTGCAGCAAGATTTTGCGAAACATATGCAAATGCAGACGAACGTCACGACTAAGCATAAAGTGAACAAGTCCCCCAAACTTCCTATATTCCTCATTCATGAGGAACTTGGCCACTTTGCTGAGCCGAGCATTTTATATAGGAAAGAAGTAATTTCCTAGTATATAAAAAGACTCCCTAAGCTACAAAACGTAACTAGGGAGTCTTTTGTTATTCGCTTTTTATTTCATTTACAGTAAATATACTGGCATATCTTCTGTCAAATGACAGCTCTTTGTTTTAGATTCTTTTTTATCTAATACTACATTTAAGATTTCTGGATCGATTGCTTCCACAACCTTAGCTTCTACTACAGGTTTTGTCATTTCTGCTGCAATTGTCTCGATTACATTCTGTACCTTTGCAGCTTCTTCTTTCACTTCTTCTGTCTTTACTTCTGCAGCCTTTGCAGCAGTTGTCTTCTTTGTAGATGTTTTTCTTGTTGTAGTCTTTCTTGTTGTTGTTTTCTTTGCAGGTGCTTTTTCCTCTGTTGCTTCTACAGCTGGTGTTGCTGCTGCTTCTGTTTCAGCTGCAACTTTCTTTGTTTCTGCCTCTGCATTTAATTTTGATGCTCTTTTAATACTTCCTGCTCCTACTGCCATGTCTTATCAATCTCCTTTGCAAGCTCCATATATTCTCCAGCACTTCTTGCTCTGCTCTTATGTGCAAGTATTGGTTTACTGTCATCCTGTGCCCATTCCACTTCACTATCCACACGAATGATATTATCAAATACATGCACATGGTCTGCAGAACGTAAAATATCACATGTCTGCTTATAGTAGTTCTTGCGGGCATCTACTTTCGTAATTGCAATACCAAGAAGCTCCAGATTTTCATTGATGCGGCGTACATCTTCTAAAAATTCAAACATATTTGCTATGCCGAACAACCCCCATGGACTTGCTTCCACAGGCATGATGACATAGTCTGATGCACAAAGCACATTCATAACCCATCCGCCTAATGTTGGAGGGGCATCGATCAAAATATAATCATACTTATTGGATTCTTTGATTTTTTTCAAACAACCCTTTAAAATAAATTCTCTCTGCCATTTGGTAAAAAGCTCATATTCCATACCACTCATCAATGTGGAAGAAGGAATCAGATCAAGATTTTCATATGGAGTTGGAACAATATACTCCTCTAAATCTTTTTGATTTTTTACAGCGTAGTAAAGATTTTTCTCACTTGCTGCCATTTCCAAAACCTTATCCTCTGTAAAAAAAGACAGAGATAAGTTTAACTGCATATCTCCGTCAATCAAAAGGACCTTTTTGCCCATGACTGCGAGAGAATAACCAATATTGGCACAGGAAGTGGTCTTTCCGCTTCCGCCCTTATTATTTGCAAATGCGATAATTCTAGTTTTCTTCTCCATACAGACACTCAATTCCTTTATTGTTAAAGTATTCCAGCCACTCATCCGATGGTCGGATATCTGTGACTATCATATCCATATCTGTTATTTCACAAATCTGTGAAAATGCCACTTTTTCAAATTTGGTATGATCTACTGCAAGTATTTTCTTTTTTGCAGAACGCATCATTGCTTTTTTTACCTGTGAAAACATCTCATTTGCATCTGTAATGCCTTTTTGCATATCTATGCCTTTACAAGACATAATCATAACATCTGCATTAAATGTACCAATACTTTCTACTGCCTTTGGACCTACCAATGCAAGAGAATTTTCTTTTAAGCTGCCTCCGGTAGAAATAACATCCCACCCTGAAACATCTGCTAATTCTACTAATACTTCAATGGAATTTGTTACAATCGTAAGACGTTCTTTTTCCTGCAATGCTTTTACAATCGCTACTGCTGTCGTACTGGAATCAAGCATAATATGATCTCCATCTGCTATCAAAGTAGCTATCGTTTCTGCAAGAATACGTTTTCCACGCAGATTTTTTTTCTTACGCACATTAAACGGCATATCCGTACTGCTGCTTTCCACCAATACAGCACCGCCGTATGTCTTTGTTGCCAATCCCATTTTATCTAAACGATCCAAATCTCTTCGAATCGTTTCTTCAGATACTCCGAACAGCTCGCTAAGCTCACTGACGAGAACCCTCTTTTCATCCTGTAACTTTTCCAGTATGAGATTTCTTCTCTCTGCTGCCAGCATACACCTAGCTCCCTTTCTTTCTCACATTTTTGTGAATACATTATCAAATACCTGTGACTGTTTTAGGCAGTCACAGATACTTTCTTAATGAATTCACATTACAAAATCTGTTTGCAAAGCTGCTTGTCTGGACGTGCGATAACAGAAGAATCTAAGAACATTCCCTTATCTCCTACTGCTGCTTTTGCTTTTTCAATCGCTGCTTCACAAGATGCGATTTCACCTGTGATAAGCATATAAGACTTACCACACATACCTTTTGCAACACGCAGTTCAACTAACTGTACGATAGAAGTCTTTGCTGCCATATCTGCTGCAACGATAATAGCTGCTGCATCAAATGTTTCCAGAATACCTAACGCTTTGATTTCTTCAACCTGGGTACTACCATAAATAGCAGGGAAAATAGATGGGTCCGGATTACCCAGCACGAAGCTGTCAATCATCTCATCCGGTCTAGTCTGTTTTGCACGCTCTACAGCAGCCTTAACAGCACTTAAATCACCTGCAATTAAAGCAATATATTTACCAGGACATACAGTCTGCGCTTCTAATAATTCAACATCAGATGTCTTTACCATCTGGTCAGCCGCAGTAATACCTGCTGAAACTGTTTTGAATTCAATCATTCCAATTGCTCTAGCCATGTTATCCCTCTATTCTCTACTTAATAATAATATAGTCCTTGGTTACTTCCTGTACGATACCGTCTACGGATGAATGAATATTTACAGACAATCCGTTTCCTGCAGCACCTACAACGTCACCTGTCTTTACGCTATCACCGATGCTTACACAAGCTGTTGCTGGAGCACCAATATGCTGTGATAACATAATCTTTACTTCACCAGTTTTTCTAAGAGTATCGTCTAATAAACATGGATGTTCATACTTGTCTAATCCAAGTCTTGCCATTAAACGACCTTCCCATGCTCTTCTGTATGCACGAGATTCTTTTACTGGCTCTGCTTCTACTACAGGAGGCTTAATTCCTGCTTTTCTTAAACCGTTCTTGTACTGTGTGATCATAGTTCTTGGAGAGAGTCCCTGAGGACAGCTAAACATCTCACATAAACCACAAGCACTACAGAACATTGTATTTAAGAATGGATCTAAATCCTTGAAATCTCTGTTTGCAGCAGCACGCATGAATAAGTGTGGCTGGATTGGATGACCCAACGCATGACGTGGACAAAGATCTGTACACATCTGACACTGACAGCATGAAGATGCTGCTCTGCCTACAGCAGTTTCAAATTTCTGTGTTTTACGAAGTACTAATGGATGGTCTGCTGGTAATACGATTACAGCGTTTGTTGTTTTTGTAACTGGCTGATAATCTTTACCGAAACCGCCCATCATAGGACCGCCAAGTAAATAAACCGGATTTGGTGTAGTAATCTTGCCTGCCATTGCTACAACCTCACTGATTCTTGTACCAATAGGTACACGAACAGTTACCGGATTTTCTACTTCACCAAGTACAGACACATACTTGTCTGCTACTGGCTTGTTTTCCCAAACTGCACGATATACGTTGTATACAGTTTCTACGTTGAATACAGCTACGCCACATTCAATTGGTAATCCGCCTGGACGAACAACCTTACCAGTTGCCTCATAAATAAGAACAACTTCGTCACCCATTGGATATGCACCTGGTAATTTATGTATACGCATATTTGGAAACTCGCCGATATATTCTTCGAGAGCTTCAATCGTGCTTTCATATTCTTCTTTAATTCCAATAATCGCTTCTTTAGCCTGTACAGTTTCCTGAATTAAAGCAAATGCTTTTAAAATTCCATGAACATGCTCTTTTAACAACTGTCTATGCAGTTTCAGCAATGGTTCACATTCTGCACAGTTCATAATAATGGTATCTGCTTTATCAGACAACTTTGCATATGTAGGGAAACCAGCACCGCCGGCACCTACAATACCATTATCTCTTAAGATTTTGCTTAAACTAGCAATTTCCATAACCTGTTACCCCAATCTTCCGATATCATCCACAATTCCGACAATAGCAGCATCAATAGGAGAATTCATCATACCGCAGCCGATTCTTGCTGCACTTCCGGTTGCTACTAATACATATTCACCGACTCCGGCTCCAATGTTATCTACAGCAACAAGTTGATTTCTTCCTCCATCCATCGTATTTATTGGTTCAATTATCATAAATTTGTTACCAACCAGGTTATCCTGCTTACGTGTGGAAACGATACTTCCTGTTACTTTTCCAATAATCATTTCTCTCACTCATTTCTGATTGTAATCAAATACTCTATTTAATAACTGCTACCTTATCACCCTGTTTTATTTCGCTTGCATTCGCTTCATCTGTGTCGATATGCATTTCCAGGGTAAAGCTTTCGTCAATACGGATTTTTACATTGTTAAATGTGGTACCGCGTTCATTGTCAACTTTTACACTTACATAGTCACCATCGTTTACTCCACAAGCTGCGGCATCCGCTGGAGACATATGGATATGTCTTGCTGCAACGATACAGCCTTCGTTACAATAAACAGCTCCCTTAGGACCAATAATCGCAATCGGAGCAGAACCTTCAATATCACCGGATTCACGTACAGGAACATTGATTCCTAACTTTCTGGCATCTGTACTGCTGATCTCGACCTGTGTTCTCTTACGAGCAGGACCTAATACTCTAACATTTTCAATCGCACGCAGCTTGAGTCCAACGATCGTACAGCACTCATTGCAAGCAAACTGGCCACCCATCAGCTCTTTCTTCTTAGTGAGCTGATAACCAGGACCAAACAATGCTTCTACGTGCTCCTGTGACAAATGAATATGTCTGTTGCTGACACCGACCGGTACTAAAAAACCATTTCCTTTTTCTTTTTGACTCTCCATACAGGAAAGAACTATTCTGGTGATGGCTTCCAATTGATCTTTGTCCATTTTATTCACCTGTTACCCTTCTTTTAGTTTTGGTAGTCAGCTAAATAAGCTGACCGGGAGCAGCATCACTGCTCCCAGCAACACAACTCTAAAATTATTTAATTGTTGGAAGGATACCTTCAACATCTGTGTGAGGACGTGGAATAACGTGCTGAGCTACTAATTCGCCAAGTCTCTTAGCGCTTTCTGCACCAGCTTCTACTGCAGACTTAACTGCACCAACATCACCACGAACCATAACTGTTACTAAACCAGAACCGATCTTTTCTGTTCCGATTAATGCAACGTTTGCTGCCTTACACATAGCGTCAGCTGCATCAATAGCTGCTGTAAGACCTCTAGTTTCTACCATTCCTAATGCTTCCTGTGCCATTATTTTTTCCTCCTAAATATATGACGATTTTTTGTTAATTTTTTATTTGTCCGTTTTCGGATTTTTATTTCTGAAGGCGCTGTGCACTCTTTGCTACTAACTTGCGAACTTCATCACAAGGAGAAGCAATGATGCCGGATGCCGCCAGTTTATGATTATTCATCTTGCAAATATTTGCAGCAGCTTCGATTGCTGCCTTTACGTCAGATACAGTACCTTCTACGATAACTGTTACCAAACGTCCGCCAAGCTTTCTTTCCCAAGTAACTACGTTTACTTCGGAAGCCTTGCACATTGCATCTAATGAATCAATCGCAGCAACTACACCGGAAACTTCAATAAGTCCGTATGAGCCACCCATAAATTATGCCTCTGGGAATCCCGGAAGAATTTTTTCAACGTCTGTATGTGGACGTGGAATAACGTGCTGAGCTACTAATTCGCCAAGACGGCTTGCTGCTGCCGCACCTGCGTCTACTGCTGCGTTAACAGCACCAACATCACCACGAACCATAACTGTTACTAAACCAGAACCGATTTTCTCTGTTCCAACTAATGTAACTTCTGCTGCCTTTGTCATTGCATCTGCAGCGTCGATTGCTGCTGTAAGTCCTCTGGTTTCTACCATGCCTAATGCTTCTTTAGCCATTTTATTTCCTCACTTTCATTACTCAGAAAATTTAATTTTTATCAAATGCACAAATATGTAACATTTTTATTGTGTCCTGTGTTGGTCTTGGGATTACATGACTTTGTACAACACCTGTTGTTCTCTTTGCCACTTCAACACCCGCTTCTACTGCTGCGGTAACATCTTCCACGCTGCCGCGGAATTTGATCGTAACTAAAAGCGGTACTGGTAAAGCGTCGCCGCCTGCAGGCTTATTCTTGTCAAAAGGCTCCAAAGTAACATTTGCTGCCTTACAACCTGCATCTGCTGCCATGAAAGCACAAACAAGTCCATAAACCTCAAGGATACCTACTGCTCTATTATCCATCTCAGTAATCCTTTCCTATATCAACTACAACAAGTTAATTAGTCTGGAATAACTGCAATCTTAAGACCAGTCATTGCCAGATTCTTCTTGTATGCTTCGTTAATCTGGCTTAATGGATATCTGTCAGAGATAAGCTCGCTGATTGGAAGACCAAGAGCCTTTGCACTCTTTAAGAAATCGAATGTAGTTGCGTAGTCACGAAGTGTGTATACCCAGCTACCAACTGTTGTGATTTCCTTAGAACAGATATCAAAATGAGGGTTGATTGTTGCATCACCGCCATTGATGAAGAAACCAAGTTCACAAAGTCCACCACCGTTGCGGATAAACTTGTAAATATTGGAATGTCCAACTGGAGAACCTGTACACTGGAATGCGAAGTCAGCAAGATGTCCGCCGAACTTTTCATTGCAAGCTTCAGCCATTTCTTCAATGCCCTTGTAATCCTTGAAGTTTAAGGAATCACTTGCACCAAGTCTCTTAGCAAACTCTAAACGACCTGCGTTGCCGTCTACTGCGATAATGTTCATGATACCCATTGTACGTAATACTGCGATACAGATTAAGCCGATAGGGCCACAACCCTGTACTACTACACGGCTGTTGAATCTTAAAATACCAGTAGATTTTGCACGTTCTACAGCATGGATTAAAACTGCACATGGCTCGATTAAGATACGAGAATCTAAATCAAGATCACTTACGTTGAAGAATGTAGAATTCTTACGGATTAAAATGTAATCTGCAAACCAACCGTTAAGATGAATATCATCATCTGGAAGTAAGCCGTATACATCAGCACCGCCAACGTTCTGCTTATTTAAGTCAAACATTGTGATGTCTGGGTTGTCCTTGAAGATCATACATGTAACAACCTTGTCACCAATCTTAACTTCATTGCCTGCGCTGTCAAGCTTAACGTTCTTACCCATTTTTACGATTTCACCAGTACCTTCATGACCAAGTGCTACTGGGATAAGACCGAATGGGTCACGCTTAAATTCGTGAGCATCTGTACCACAGATACCACAGCCCTCAACCTTAACGAGGATGTCATCATCGCCAACCTCTGGCATTGGGTATTCTTTTATTTCAACCTGTTCAAGAGCAGTAAGGATAGCAACGTGTGCTGTCTTTGGAAGCTCCTGAGTTCCTTTAGTAGCTACTACGTTTGCTGCTGGAGCAGTATTTGTAAGCTGATTTAATACCTGCTTAACGATAGCTTCTACCTGTGAATTACTCATATCCATTAATTTTTCCTCCTATCTGATACATAAGCTGTCAGACATTGTACAACGTCTGCTCTTTGTGAAGGTTGCTGCACTGGTGAGTCCTTCGCCAGTTCTGCTTGCTATTGTAAATGTACAATAACCTTCTCCACCAAAGCCAAGTGCTGCATAAGATGGGCCGTTCTTTACTAAGATTGCGGTATCTAATGCCTTTGCATATGCTGTAATTCTGTCAACATTCTTGGAATGAATGTGAGCAGAATGACGATTGCCATGCTCAAGCCATACAGCCTGTTCTACAGCATCCTCAAAATCTTTTGCTCTTACAACACCTAAGATCGGCATCATAAGTTCTTCTGCGATAAGTGGATGCTCCTTTGGTCCTTCGAATGTGATGCAACGGATATTATCTGTTACTTCTACACCAACCATCTTTAAGAGAGCTTTTGCACTTCTGCCTACGCATTTACGATTCAACGCACCCTTTTCATTGAAAACGGTCTTGATGAGTCTTTCCTGAATCTCTGCGTCTGCAAGATAACAGCCCTGTTCTTCTACCATATATCTCATAAGTTCGTCACAAATGCTGTCCACTGCAACGATTTCTTTTTCTGCGATACATGGAAGGTTATTATCAAAGGTACATCCGTTTACGATGTCCTCTGCTGCTTTACGGATATCGGCTGTCTCATCAACCAATGCAGGAGGATTGCCTGCGCCGGCACCGATACCACGTTTACCACTGGATAATACTGTTGTTACTACACCAGGACCACCAGTTGCTACGATCAATGGAGTATCTTTGTGCTTTAACATAACAGCACTTGTCTCCATAGTAGGTTTTTCTACTGTACATGCAATATTGTCTGGACCGCCTGCTTCTAAAGAAGCCTCGTTCAACAGATTTACTGCAAAAATAGAAGTCTTAATTGCTGCGGGATGTGGATTGAATACTACGGTATTACCGCCTGCAAGCATACCCATTGTGTTACAAAGAACTGTTTCACTAGGGTTTGTACAAGGAGTAATTGCAC
>CAYRIK010000033.1:9078-22038 GCA_964424345.1 uncultured Lachnospiraceae bacterium | reverse complement strand
ACGCAGTAGTGGTTGAAGCAAGAAGCTCCGACTTCTATAAGTCGGAGTAGTTCACCACAATGGAATAGTATAATTTTCAGTATGTTATTCGAATTTGGAAAGCGAGGAAAAAACATGATTTCTTGGAATAATTTAGATACACTTGCTTCTTATCAGGAGCTTTTAGATGTAAAGCGCGTAAACCTTGCAGAAGTAATGTCTGGCGAACAGGGCGCAGAGCGTGTAAAAAAATACAGCGTACCAATGGCAGAAGGTCTTGTATTTAACTATGGTGCAAAGCAGGTAGACGATACTGTATTAGCAGCATTAGATAAGCTTGCAAAGGAAACACAGCTTGCAGAAAAGTTCGCAGCTCTTTACAACGGTGAGATTATTAACACAGGTGAAAAACGTCGTGTTCTTCATCATATGACACGTGGTCAGTTAGGTGAAGCAGTTGTAGAAGATGGTGCAGATAAGAGAGCATTCTATGTTGCACAGCAGACAAAGATTGCAGACTTTGCAAATAAAGTACATAATGGTGAAATTACAAACGAAGCTGGTGAGAAATTCACTACAGTAGTTCAGATTGGTATCGGCGGAAGTGACCTTGGTCCACGTGCGATGTATCTTGCTTTAGAAAACTGGGCAAAGATTAACGATACTTTCAAGATGAAGGCAGAATTTATCAGCAACGTTGACCCAGACGATGCAGCAGGCGTTTTAAATAACATTGATGTAGCACATGCTATTTTCGTATTAGTTTCTAAATCCGGTACTACATTAGAGACACTTACAAATGAATCTTTCGTAAAAGATGCATTAGAAAAAGCTGGTTTAGATGCTTCTAAGCATATGATTGCAGTTACAAGTGAAACTTCTCCATTAGCAAAGAGTGATGATTACCTTGCAGCATTCTTTATGGATGATTATATCGGCGGACGTTATTCTTCTACTTCAGCAGTAGGCGGTGCTGTATTATCTTTAGCATTTGGCCCAGAAGTATTTGAACAGTTCTTAGAAGGTGCAGCAGCAGCAGATGCGGCTACAAAGGAAACTGATTTATTAAAGAATGCAGCTATGTTAGATGCTTTAATCGGTGTATATGAACGCAACGTACTCGGTTATCAGAATACAGCAGTATTACCATATTCTCAGGCTTTAAATCGTTTTCCAGCACACTTACAGCAGTTAGATATGGAATCTAATGGTAAGAGTGTAAACCGTTTTGGTGAACCTGTAAACTATGCTACAGGTCCAGTAATCTTTGGTGAGCCTGGTACAAACGGACAGCATTCTTTCTACCAGTTATTACATCAGGGAACAGATATCGTACCATTACAGTTTGTTGGTTTTAAAAACAATCAGATGCAGAAAGACGTTGTAATTCAGGGAAGCACAAGCCAGCAGAAGTTATGTGCAAACGTAGCAGCTCAGATCGTTGCATTTGCATGTGGTAAAGAAGATGAAAACCGCAACAAACATTTTGAAGGCGGTCGTCCATCCAGCATTATCATTGGTGATCAGGTAAATCCTAGAACACTTGGTGCGTTATTAGCACACTTTGAAAATAAAGTTATGTTCCAGGGCTTTGTATGGAATATTAACAGCTTTGATCAGGAAGGCGTACAGCTTGGTAAAGTATTAGCAAAACGCGTACTTGCTCATGAAACAGACGGCGCATTAAAAGTATTCAGTGATTTATTAAATATTTAATTAGAATGATGAAAATAGTAGTATTAGAAAGAAATAGTGTAGGTACAGATATTTCTGTAGATTACAGTGAGCTTGGTGAAGTAGTTTACTATGAAAATACAGTCACTGTAGAAGAAACAGCGGAACGTATCAAAGATGCAGATATCGTTGTTGCAAACAAAGCTCCAATCAACGAGCAGTCTTTAAAAGATGCACCAAACGTAAAATTGGTTTGTGAATTTGCAACAGGTTATGATAACGTAGATATCGCTTATTGTAAGAGCCGCGGTATTTTGGTTGCCAATGTAGTAGATTATTCTACTGCAATGGTAGCACAGCATACATTTGCATTGGCATTTTATGTAGGACAGAAATTGCGTCATTATGATGAATATGTAAAAAGTGGTGCTTATGCAGCACAGTCAAGATTTTCCAACTTTGATGTACCATTCCATGAATTAGATGGAAAAACATGGGGCATTATCGGTATGGGCAACATTGGACAAAGAGTAGCTCGTATTGCAGAGAGCTTTGGCTGTAAAGTTATTTTCCATTCCGTTACAGGAAAGAGCAAGGTGACAGCATACGAACAGGTTGATTTTGATACATTGTTGGCTGAAAGTGATTATCTTTCCTTGCATTGCCCATTGAGTGATCTTACACGCAATCTCATCGATGCAAACGCATTGTCCAAAATGAAAAAATCTGCAATCTTGATTAACGTAGCAAGAGGTGCAGTAGTAAATAACCATGATTTATATGAAGCATTAGAGCATGATGTGATTGCTGGTGCTGGATTAGATGTAATTGAAAAAGAACCGATTACAGCAGACAATCCATTAAGTAAACTTCAGGATTCCAATAAACTCTTTATCACCCCACATTTAGCATGGGCAAGTGTAGAAGCACGTAAACGTTGTGTGGAAGGTGTTCGCTTGAACATCAAGGCGTTTATGAATGGGGAAATCCGAAACGTTGTAAATTTATAGGGGTACAATATGGCAGATAAGATAAGAGAATTATGTAAGAAATTTGGAAAATACGAAGAAATCATCGTATATTTGATCGTTGGTGTTATGACAACGATTGTATCATGGTTCTGTATGTTCTTTGTAAATATTGTGATATTTGGAAATCCATTATATCCAACAAGTACACAGAACTTAGTATTGAGCATAGTTAACTGGACAGCAGGTGTGTTATTTGCATATCCAACGAATCGAGCATTTGTATTTAAGAGTAAAGATGCAAATGTTGCAGCGGAATTTGTAAAATTTGTTGTTTCCAGAATCTTTACATTGCTTTTAGATATTGTATTGAGACAGGTATTAGGATTCTTAGGTGTAGATGTATTTATTACAACAATCGTATCTGCAGTACTGGTCGTAATCGGAAACTATATTTTCAGTAAGTTACTCGTATTTCGTAAAAAATAAGATTTTCATGTAAATGTTTTGGCCGCCATTCGCAAGCGAATGACGGCCATTATATGTTATGTTCTATTTATTATAAAATTTCTTTATGAAAACATACCAGAATTTTTTACAGCAGTGTTTATAATCAGTTCGAGTACACGTTTTGCACAAGCCTTTACTGTTTCTTTATCGAGAGTACCATCTTCTAAAGCTGCTGCAATTACAAGTGGTTCACCAAAAGGCATCTTTAAATCATGTCCAACAGTCACTTCTTTTAAATGTACAGAGTCGTTACCAAAGTCACTCATCAGTACACCTTCATATCCAAAGTCATTACGGATAACACCCTGACAGTAATGAGGATCTTCACAAACTTTCACGCCATTGATCAAATTATAAGAAGTCATAATAGACCATGGATTAGAGCGATTGATTACGATTTCAAAGGCTTTCATGTAAATTTCATACATTGCACGAGCAGATACGCGGCTGTTAGAACGCAGACGCTGGTATTCTGTATTATTTGCTGCAAAGTGTTTTACAGTTGCTGCAACATTCATTTCCTGTACCCCATTTACGATAGCAGATGCCATAACGCCTGATACGAATGGATCTTCAGAATGATATTCAAAATTTCGTCCACAGCAAGGATTTCTATGAATATTCACAGCAGGAGCAAGCCATACATCGATATTGTGCTTGATTGCTTCATGACCAAGAGCACGTCCAAATTCTTCGGCAAGTGTTGGGTTCCAAGAGGAAGAAAGCATTGTTCCGGATGGATAAACGGTTACTTTCGCATTTTGACGGATACCAACAGGACCATCAGACCAGCTTGCATTTGGAATACCTCGTTTTGGCAGATAACCAATCTGTTCGCGGAATTCTTTATTACCGCAAGTAAGCTGTGCAAGCTCTGCATTTGTCAAATCATCAACAAGTTCATCTAAAGAAATAGTTCCGTTTAATACGTTTCGTAAGTCATATTTTGTAGTTATTTCTTCTAAAGCATAGCGTTCGATTGCTGCTTCTACACAAGATACTTCGCTGTGTGCTTTTTCTTGTTTTTCGCTGACAGTTACTGTACGATTGCTTGGAGTCAATTCAAAATAAGCAATGATAGAAGGCTTGCGAGTACCGGAAACAATCTTTAAGTATGCTTCTCCTTTTGGTAAAGATAAGGAGAATGGTTCAGAAGTACAGAAAGAACCATCTGTCAGAACCTGACTGCTGTCTGTACAAGTCTGCTTTAAGGTAATAGGTTCTACTTCCTGTCCTACGTTAGAGATTAAGAATGTGAATACATCTGGTAATTTACATTCTGGATGTACATTGCAGTAACGTAAACGAACATCATAAACGCCAGCTTTTTCTACTTCTAATTTATAAAGTGCATTTCTGCCAGGCTCATGCATTCTTGTCAATGCACGACCTTGTTTGATAGCTCCCTGACTGTCTGTAAATGGGGAATTATATACCCATAAACCACATTCACTGTATTTTCCACCCTGAATATAAGATGGACCGTCTGCTTTGATTACGATAGGATCGTTGTTTTTTGTAAGTGTAATAGAAACAGCTTCTGGTTGTTTGCCGTCTGTATAAGAAAATACTAATTCGTTTGTGCCGGTGATGAAAATAATATCATCGCCATGTTCTGTACAGCATGCAGCAAGATTGTCTAAAGGACGATTATTTAAACTGCAAGTAAGATTTTCAAAATCAGCATCGGCAAAAACAGCACGATATACGCCAGGAGCAGCAACATTAAAGCGATATGTGACAGATGTATCATCTTTTGCAAAATACGCATCTTTTGCAATCACATTTTTTTCTAATGTATCTAAGAATACACCTTTTGTAGAATCTTGTGGAATTGCATCCAATGCTTCCATTTCACCAGCAGCAGTAAGTCGTGCAGATAATTCTGTTGGAAGTGCAGTACAAATCTTGATTACAGTATCCTGCTCACTTGTATAAGAAGCCAATGGTTTTACAGTACGAATGTTGTTTCCAAAAGAGATGGTGTAATCACCCTGTAATAAAACCCATGCATTTTTTGTTCCGAGTACACCAGTATCATCAAAAGATGCCATATCTTTGATTGGGAAAGAAAGTGTAATGATTTCTTCTTCCTGAGGTGCTAACAATTTTGTTTTCTGGAATGCACGAAGTTCGTAAGCAGGTGTGCCAAGTTTACTTTCTGGAGCAGAAGAGTATAACATGATAACTTCTTTTCCTGAGTAAGTATTTCCGATATTTTTTACTGCAAGTTCAGCAGTAATGAAGCCTTCTGTTGTATCATCACAGCTAAAAGATATTGGACGAGCTTCAAATTCTGTATAAGAAAGACCATAACCGAAAGGATACATTACTTTTTCTTTGGCAAAGGTTTCAAAGTAGCGGTATCCTACAAAGATATCTTCATCATAATTTTGAATGATGCCGCCTTTTTTACCAAAATATTTAGAAGATGGATAGTCGGTATAATCATAAGCTACAGTATCTGTCAGTTTACCAGATGGTGTGAATTTACCGCTTAACACATCACCAAGTGAGTTACCACCTTCCATACCAGGAAGATTTAATAATACAACTGCTTTTACTTCGTCTCTTTGAATAAAACGAAGGTCGATGAGGTTACCGGAGTTGATTACAACGATTACGTTAGAAAAATGACTGCATACAAGTTCAAAAGCAGCTTTTTCTTCAGAAGAAAGTCTGAAATCACCGTCCATAACATTTACATCATCATTTTCACCAGCAGTACGACCGATTACAAAGATTGCCTTTTCGGTACGCTTCGCAGCATCGGCTACCAAAGCATCAGAAAGAGGCATTTCTGGATTTACATGAGCACCGCTTCCCCATACGCCGAAAGAAGCAAGCGGATGATTTGCACACCATGTACGATAAATATCTGCAAGTGTTTCATCTACTTGAATGCCGGCATTTTCCAAACCTGTTAAAATATCAATACAATATTCACTTGTACAAAGTGCAGAGCCAGTACCGCCCTGAATCATATCAATCTGTGTTCTTCCAAAGACAGCAACTTTTTCAGAACCAAGAGGAAGCATTTGATTTTTATTTTCTAAAAGAATGATACCTTCTCTTGCAATAGCGCGTGATACGAGAGCTCGTTCTGCGGAATCATTATAATTTGCCATAAAATTCTCCTTGTTAATAAAAAACACTATAATCTTGTTACAAAATCAGCAACTAAAGCAGCACTGTGTTTTGCAGCAGCACGTTCAAATGTTGGATAATCCATTTCTGCACTGTCATCTGCTTTGTCGGAAATAGCACGAATAATAACGAAAGGAAGATTGTTTAAAGTTGCTGCATGAGCGATTGCACAGCCTTCCATTTCAGCACAGAAGCCACCAAAATCTTTAATCAGGTGTTCTTTTACTTCTTTAGAAGAAATAAACTGATCACCAGTTACAACACGACCACTGCGGCATGTAACATCTGGACAAGCCTTCTTACAGCTTTCTTCGGCAAGCTCAATCATATGTGGGTCTGCACAAAAAGCAGCACTAGAAGTACCTGGAACCTGGCCTGGAGCATATCCAAAGATTGTTGTATCAAAATCATGATAGATTGCATCCTTAGAAATCAAAATGTCACCGATATCAAGGTCTGCATTTAAAGAACCAGCGACACCAGTATTGATTACATGTGTTACATCAAATAAATCTGCAAGAATCTGTACACACATACCAGCGTTTACTTTACCGATACCACATTTTACAACTACTACATTTGCTCCGTTTAAGATACCATCACAAAATACCATGCCAGCCTTTGTGACTTCTTTTGTAATCTGCATTTGTGCCTTTAATGCATCTACTTCTAGATCCATTGCACCAATAATACCAATTTTACTCATTTTTATATGTCCCTGAAGGGGATTTTCAGGGGTCCTTTCTCAATATTGTGATGTTTTTGAAAAAGTTATCCACAATATATTGTGGATAACTCGGATTATTGTGGATAACTCAGTCTATCCTCAGAAATGTCATTCAAGACGTTTTTCAAATATTTGTCGGCAAGATACTTTGCCATAGGCAGATTCATGTCCAAATAGTTACCACAGTCTTTGGCACTTGCACCTGGTACTTCGCCTTCAAAATCTGCAATAAACTGCCACATTTCCTGCATAAGAGAAACAATATCGCGGCTTTCTAAATCTCCTGCCAAGATTAGATAAAAGCCAGTACGACAACCCATTGGTCCAAAATAAATGACTTTATCTTTCCAATCTGCATGATTACGAAGATAAGTAGCAGCAAGATGCTCAATCGTATGCATTTCAGCTGTATTCATAACAGGCTCTTCGTTTGGAGAAGTCATACGCAGGTCAAAAGTAGTTAATGTTTCTGCACCAATCTTATCTTTACGAGAAACGTAAATACCTGGCTGTAATTTAATATGGTCTATCGTAAAACTTGCAATTTTTTCCATAATTATTCCTTTCTGTGTCGTTTCCATAATTACTTTCATTTTATCATAAAGAAAAAGCGGTGACAATCAAAACAAAGACAAGAGAGTCATCTTGTTGACAGATGTTGCGTTAGAAATTAAAATATACTACAAAATATGTTGGAAAGGAATTATAGATATGAGAGAAAAAGTACTGACCTATTTGTTTCATATAGCATGTACCTTATTTTTTATATTGCTGTTTTTTTATAGTTTGACTATGACAGGATATGTACCGCTTGATCTGTCAACGGAATTGATTTCGTTTAAACAAGATTCGGTTTGGCTCAATATCATTTGGCTTTTGATTGTTTTGGGAATTTGCGGAGGATTGTTTGGTCTGGTTCGCAAACAAAAACATCGTATTCATACAAGACCGCTTGCGATTGCGGCATCGGTATTGGCAATGTTATTCAGTTTATATTGGGTAAAAGAAGCCAATGTAGTACCGGAAGCGGATCAGTGGAATATTAGTTATTATGCAAATGTGTTTAATTTGGGAGATTTCTCAGGATTTGAAAAAGGAAAATATATTGCAACATGTCCACATCAGTTAGGCATGATCACGTTACTTCGTATTATATATGCCTTGACTTCACCAGATCGTTTCCTTGCGTTTCGTCTGATTTCTGTTGCGAGTGTCGGTATCATCGTGTATGCAGGATATGAATTAGTAAAAAGCTTCAGTAAAGCGAATGTGTTTACCGAACTTTTGTATTTGATTCTTGCAGTATTATGTTATCCAATGTATGTATACACACTTTTTATTTATGGAGAAGTACCATCAACAGCAGTGTTATTTCTTGCTGCATGGTTGATTATATCTTGCTTGGATAAGTTTCATTGGGCAAAGGTTGCAGGCATTCTTTTGTGTGCAGGAGCAGCAACACAGTTAAGACAAAATTCGCTAGTTGTATTGTTGGGATTTATTGTTGTGATAGCGGTGAAGCTGATACAGAAATTTCAGTGGCAAAGACTTGTGATGCTTCTTGCAATACCACTTGGAGTCATTGTTGGAAATATGACAATCAGAGGCATATACAAAGATTATTTTAAAGAAGATGCAGTAGCAATTCCGAGTATATTATATATTACAATGGGAACAAACTGGGAGGAGCAAAATCCAGGGTGGTTTTCTAAATATAATTACAATGTATTTTTTGATAATGATTGCGATCCAGACAAAGCAAGCGAAGAAGCAAAAGAAGATTTAGAAGCATTTATTGCATATTGTGTGGAACATCCTTCCTATGCAGTGGAATTTTACAAAGAAAAATTTATTGCACAGTGGAATGAACCGATGTATCAATGCTTAGTCATGAATTGTAAGATTGCAGAAGACCAGAGTTCACTAATGGACAGCTTTTATTTTGGAAACCTTCGAGTATTTACAGAACAGTTCATGAATATTTATCAGCTTGTAATATATGGAGCAATTTTATTCTGGCTGCTTTCTAGCTTTAGAAAACAACAGGAAATAGATGTTCATATTTTAATGGTTGGTATTTTCGGTGGATTTTTGTTCAGTATGTTGTGGGAAGCAAAGACACGATATGTATTTCCATATTTTGTTATGATGCTGCCATATGCGGCACTTGGAATAGAACGCAGCGTAGTTACTGCAGAAAATGTCATTTGTAAGCTTAGAAAAAAACATAAATAATACAATAAAAATATGCTGAGAACCATGTGGTTCTCAGCATATTTTTTGTATACGAGAAACTTTAGTATATAAAGCCGCTGTTATTTTATGTAGTCTTCTAAAGGAATGGCAATAAAGCCGTTATCTGTTAAGATGTAATGCTCTTGAAAACCAGCGTCTTTTAAAAGCTGTGCAGATTTGTCAAATGCACAATCTACAAATTCTCTCTGGTGGCAGTCAGAAGAAATGATTGGTTTAAAGCCTAATCTCTTTAACTCTTTTAATAAAAATGGTTCTGGATAAGGCGTTGTACGGTAACCGCGGGAAATTGCACCTGTATTTACTTCAAAATAAGGAATTTTACCAGCTAATGCTTCTATTGCAGAAATTGCATATTCTTTATATTCATTACTGGAAGTATCAAAAAAATGTTCTTTTTCAGAATGTTTTGTAATAAGGTCACAGTGTCCAAGAATATCAAAATCACCATATTCTGGTAAACGAGCAAGATTTTCATAATACTTGCGGGCATATGCCATACCGTCTCCATCAAAATATGTCTGAATTACGCGACGAACTTCATCGGCAGAACGGTCAAAGCCTACTTTTTTTCCATCAAAATCAAAATAATGGGAAGAACCGATTAAATATTCATATCCTGATAAGTCAACTTCAGAATACATTTCTACTTCTAATCCAAGAAAAATAGGGAAGCTGTCTTTATATTTTTCTTTTAAACGAAGGACTTCTTCTTTGTAAGCTTCAGTTCCAGCTAAGGACATAGAATGGTCTTCTGCAAATGACATATAAGAGTGGCCAGAAAAACCAAGAGAAGTAAATCCCTTTGCCATACAAGTTTCAATCATTTCTTCTAATGTATCTTTTCCGTCACAGTAAACACTGTGTGTATGTAAATTTTGTAACTGTTTCATAATCGTAATCCTTTCTGTTTCGCTCATTGTATCACAGGCAATCGCAGTTGTCGAGATGATGAGTTTTCGTTGCGGCAAAAAAGAAAACGTAGTATAATCGTATAAAAAATGATGTACAAAATAATGCACAGGATTATTCAAAGAGGAATTTAAGTTTATGAAAATAGCAACATCTACAGGAGATTTTCAACATTATACTTTTCAGCAGGAAGCATGTATGCAGTATGTAAGAGAAGCTGGATTTAAATATCAGGATTATAATTTTGATATGGATTATAAATATCAGAGTGGTATATTTTCCAAAGACTATAAAGCACATTTGGAAAATGTAAAAAGACAGGCTGATAAATTAGGAATTCAGTTTGTCCAGTCTCATTCACCAATGGGAAAACCAATCGCGCAAGGAAATGAACAGTTTATAGAAGATACAAAGCGTTGTATCGCAAGCTGTGCAGAGCTTGGTATTAAAAATATCGTTGTACATTCCGGATATGTACATAAAATTTCCAAAGAAGAAGCGTTTGAACGCAATAAAGTATTCTTTTTGGAATTACTGCATTTTGCTGAAAAATATGATGTGAATGTTTTAGTGGAAAACTTTAACATTATGTGTGTAGACGGTTTATATTGGATTGACAATGCATCAGATTTAAGAGCATTGATTGATTATGTAGACCATCCATTGTTCCATGCTTGTTGGGATGCAGGACATGGCAATATGCAGGAAAAAGCACAGGATGAAGAATTGAAAATTTTAGGAGAACATGTTTATGCACTGCACATTCAGGATAATTTAGGCAGTCATGATTCTCATGTAGCACCATTTTGTGGTTCTTTAAATTTGGATTCTTTGATGCATGGACTTGCAGATATTGATTACAAAGGCTACTTTACATTTGAAGCAACAAACATCTTGCTTCCAGCAGCATCCAGACGACCTTATGACAAAGATACAAGATTGGCACAAGCACCATTAGAACTTCGTATCAAAGCAGAAAATTTATTATACGAAATGGGCAGATATATACTTGGAGCATACGATTGCTTTGAAGAATAATAAAAAAAGGATAGCGTTCCTTACGAAGCTATCCTTTTTTATATACATTTTATTAAGGACGGAGACCTAAACCACCTTCTAAAGTGATTGTTTCACCTGTCATAAACTTGAAGTCTGGATGAGCCAACTGTACACAAACACGGCCGATATGCGCTTCTGGATCACCATAAAATCCCATAGGAGGCATATGAACATTCTTTTCAAATGCTTCTGGATAAGTCTTCTGGAAGTTTTCTAACTGAGCAGTCCAAGCTAAAGGACAGATAATGTTTACGTTAATACCGTCTTTACCCCATTCATTTGCAGCAACACGTGTTAAACCACGGATACCTTCTTTTGCAGCAGCATAAGCACACTGACCATAGTTACCAAATAATCCGGCACCGGAAGCAAAGTTAATAACACTTCCTTTTGCTTTTGCAAGATAAGGATAGCAAGCCTGCATATAATGGAATGTTGCATATAAACCAGAATATACAGCAAGGTCAAACTGTTCTGTTGTATGGTCTGCTAAAGTAACACCAGAAGCAGAAGCCTGTGCATTGTTGATTAAAACATCAATACCGCCAAACTCAGCAACTGTCTTTTCTACTACCATTTTTGCAGTAGCAGCATTATCAGAACCAGCAGCAATATCAGCTTGAATAGGAAGTACTTTAATACCGTATAAACGCTCTAATTCTTCCTTTGCATCTTCTAATTTTTTTACGTTACGACCAGTGATAACGATGTTTGCACCTTCTTTTGCATAAGCGTGTGCAATACCATAGCCGATAGAACCAGGTCTGCCGTCAGATAATACAGCTTTTCCGCCACCAGTAATCAATACTGTTTTATTTGTAAAATAACCCATTGGTAAATCCTCCATTTTTGTTTTTATTATACGGAAAGTATTTCAAATATGCAATGAAATATTTTAGGAATAAATTGGCTGTGATGGATTTTATTTTCTTTTTTTGCTATACTTATTCGGAAAAAATAATCGATGGGAGAAAACAAAATGAGATTAAGACCATACAAACGTTGTGATGCAGAAAAGATTCAAAATTGGATAAAAGAGGAAGATGTATTTTTAAAGTGGGGCGGTAAGCGTTTTGGAATATTTCCTATTGATGCGGATATTATCAACGATAAATATGATCAGCAAAATGGAGATTGTGTGGAAGCAGACAATTTTTATCCTTGGACAGCAATAGATGATGAAGGTAATGCAGTTGGTCATTTTACGATGAGATATGTAAATGGAGATAGCAGACAGGTGCGTTTCGGATGGGTTGTCGTGGATCAGTCTGCTCGTGGAAAAGGATATGGCAAACAGATGCTTTCCTTGGGATTGCAATATGCCTTTGATATCTTTGGAGCAAAAAAAGTGACGATAGGTGTATTTGAAAACAATGCTCCAGCACATGAATGCTATAAAAAAGTAGGATTTGTTGACAGAGAAATCGTAAAAGGCGATCCATGGAATGTGGTGGAAATGGAAATTTTGAGAGAAAATAGGAAATAAAAAGGGCTGTCGCCGTATAACGCCATGCACCATTCATAGCCCTGCGGGCTATTTCATGGACGGCTGTCGCCGTATAAAAAGCTAATAAAGCTACAGCCGAGCCAGCTCGAATTCGCTACGCTACTTCCACGGTGTGAACCTTCACACTAAGCTCGAAAATATCTCGCTAAGTGTTCAGTGCTTCGCTGTTGGGCTGTCGCCGTATAACGCCATGCACCATTCATAGCCCTGCGGGCTATTTCATG
>CAYRIK010000033.1:0-8978 GCA_964424345.1 uncultured Lachnospiraceae bacterium | reverse complement strand
GACGGCTGTCGCCGTATAAAATAGCAAAAATAAACGTCGGTACAAGCGAACTTGTCCGACGTTATTTTCACTATTTTGCATGGCTTGTAGCTTAGCCAAAGTATCTCTTTAATAAGCCTTCGAATGCTTTGCCGTGTCTTGCTTCGTCACGAGCCATTTCATGAACAGTGTCATGGATTGCATCAAGACCAAGTTCTTTTGCTCTCTTAGCAAGATCAAACTTACCAGCAGTAGCACCATGCTCTGCATCTACGCGAAGTTCAAGATTTTTCTTTGTAGAATCTGTAACAACTTCACCAAGTAATTCAGCAAACTTAGCAGCATGTTCTGCTTCTTCGTAAGCTGCTTTTTCCCAATATAAACCAATTTCTGGATAACCTTCTCTATGAGCTACTCTTGCCATTGCGAGGTACATACCAACTTCGCTGCACTCACCTTCAAAATTTGCTCTTAAATCTGCGATAATATCTTCACGCACACCGGCTGCAACACCTACAACGTGTTCTGCTGCCCAAGTCTTTTCGCCTTCGTCAACCTTTGTAAACTTATCTGCTCCTACTTTACATACTGGGCACTGTGCTGGTGCTTCATTTCCTTCGTGAACATAACCACATACGCTGCATACAAACTTCATAATTAAAATCTCCTTTTTAAACTATTTTCATGTTTTAGGTACTATTTAATTGTTACTTGCTTGTTCTTGCTTTCTGCAATCGCTGCAAGTTCCGCGAAAGTGAAGAATCTGTTGAGTAATAACACCATTATAATACTTTCCTGCATAGTCTATAATCTTCTTGGTGTCTTCTTCAGGAAGAAAAATATCCTGTACACATCCACAAGAAGTACAGACAATGTGTTGATGTGGAGAAGTATCTGCATCAAAATGGTCTACACCATCACCAACGTTCAAACGGGCAATCTCTCCAATATCAGACAGAAGGGTAAGATTACGATAAACCGTTCCAAGACTGATGTTTGGATACTGCTGTCGTACATGCATATATACGGTGTCAGCAGTAGGATGATCTTTACGACTGATTAAAAATGACTTGATACATTCTCTTTGACGACTGTATTTCAGCATTTTTGTTACCTCCTTAAAAGTAATAACTATTACTGATTTTATTATACATAAATTCTGAGGTTTGTCAATGAGTTTATGAAATTTTTATAGTTTTTATTTAAAATTACTTCGTGTTTTGAAAGAGAGTGTGGTATAGTACTGTTAGGAAGGTGGGTATTATGAAACTAAAAACGAAATTAATGATTGCATGTTTGTCCATGATTTTGATACCATTGCTTTTAACGTGCTTTACATTTTTGACTGTTGGACGTCATATGGTACGACAAAATAAGGAAATCGGCAAAGAGATTGTACAAGAGGTAGAAGCATACACACAAGTTACGATTCGTGATTTTTTAGAAGAACCGTTAGAAGGGTTTGAACGAATTATTTCTCCAACCTTTTTCAGAAGCATGATTTTTGCGATTATTATCATATTAGTATTTACAGGTGTGATGCTGTCGTTGTTTTTGCATAAGACGTTGGTTTCACCAATCAATGAATTAAACGTCGCGATGAAGCATATCAAGAATGGCGATTTTGAATATCGTTTAGAGCCAAAAGAAGATGATGGCGAGATTAATGATTTATATCGCAATTACGAAGATATGCGTTTAAGATTAAAAGACAATGCGGAAGAAAAAATTCAGCGTGAAAAACAGAATAGAGAACTGATCAGTAATATATCCCATGATTTAAAAACTCCGATTACAGCAATCAAAGGATACTCAGAAGGTATTATGGATGGTATTGCAGATACGCCAGAGAAAATGGAGCGTTATGTTAAGACGATTTATAATAAAGCAAATGACATGGAAAGACTGATTAACGAGCTTACGGTTTATTCTAGTATTGATAATAATCGTATTCCATATCATTTTCATAAAATTTTTGTGGCAGAATATTTTAATGACTGCATCGAAGAAGTTGGTCTGGAATTAGAAAATAAAAACTTTAAGTTAAATTACACAAATCTTGTTTCTCCTGATACGATGATCATAGCAGATCCGGAACAGCTTAAACGAGTTGTAAATAATATCATAGGAAACAGTGTAAAATACATGGATAAGGAAAATGGCGAGATTAATATCCGTATTTTGGACGAAGTAGATTCTATTCGCGTAGAAATCGAAGATAACGGAAAAGGAATTGCACAAAAAGATCTTCAGAATATTTTTGATCGTTTCTTTAGAACGGATGCTTCCAGAAATTCAGGAACTGGAGGAAGCGGCATAGGCTTATCTATTGTAAAAAAGATTATACAAGATCATGGCGGTTACATTTGGGCAACTTCCAAAGAAGGCGAAGGAACATGTATGCACTTTGTAATTCGTAAATATACAGAAAATAAAGGTCAGGAGAAGTAGTGATGAGTAAAATTTTAATCATAGAAGATGAAATTGAAATTGCAGATTTAGAGAAAGATTATTTGGAATTAAGTGGATTTAAAGTAGATATTGCAAATGATGGCAGTAAAGGTCTTGCGATGGCATTGACAGAAGAATACAATTTAATTATTCTGGATTTAATGCTTCCAGGCATGGATGGTTTTGAAATCTGTAAAACAATTCGTGAAAAGAAAAATGTTCCTATTATTATGGTTTCTGCAAAGAAAGATGACATTGATAAGATTCGCGGACTTGGACTTGGAGCAGACGACTATATGACAAAACCTTTCAGCCCAAGTGAATTAGTTGCACGAGTAAAGGCACACATGGCACGATATGACAGACTTGTTGGCAGTCAGGCAAAACAAAACGACATTATCGAGATTCGTGGAATCCGTATTGATAAGACTGCTCACAGAGTTTATGTAGATGGTGTAGAAAAACCATTTACAACAAAAGAATTTGATCTTTTGACATTCCTTGCAGAAAATCCAAACCATGTATTTACAAAAGAAGAACTCTTTAGAGAAATCTGGGATATGGAATCAGTCGGAGATATTGCAACAGTTACCGTTCATATCAAAAAGATTCGTGAAAAGATTGAATATGATACATCTAAACCACAGTATATCGAAACAATCTGGGGTGTAGGATACCGATTTAAAGTATAAATAAAGGAAATACAGAATGTATGCAAACCAAAATATTATATGAAGATGACGTGATGCTTGTCATTCATAAGCCTGCTGGGATTGCGGTGCAGTCAGCACGCATTGGTCAGATGGACGTAGAAAGTGAATTACGAAATTATATTACGGCACAAGCCAGAAAGACAAATAGTAAGGTTACTCCTTATGTCGGTCTGGTGCATCGCCTAGATCAGCCGGTAGAAGGTCTGTTAGTAGTGGCTAAGACAAAAGAAGCTGCTGCCGCTTTAACAAAACAGCTTACAAACGGAAGTTTAAATAAAAAATATATGGCAGTTGTGCAGACATCTCAAGCATCTGAAGAAGGTACATTCCATGATTTTATGATAAAAGATGGACAAGTTGCTAAAATAGTTTCTTCCAATGAAAAGCAGGCAAAAGAGGCAAAGTTGCAATATCGAATCGTAAAGACAGCCGACATGTTGGAAAAGACGCAGATTGCACTTGTAGATATTGAAATTGAAACAGGACGTTTTCATCAGATTCGTTGTCAGATGGCATCTCATAATATGCCGCTTTTGGGTGACAGTAAATATGGAAGCGAACAGACAAAAGAACTGAGCAGACAGCTTGGTATTCGAAATGTTGCATTATGTGCAAACCGTATCACTTGCATACATCCTAAAACAAAAAAATGTTTGAACTTTGAGGTACAGCCTCAAAACGTGGCATTTTCCAAATTTGAGTAATTTTATTTCCTGCAAATATTCTTTGTATAGAAGACAAATACTATTTCACAAATAATGAGTGCGTTTGAAAGGGTGGAATAGTATATGCAGGAGAAAAACAAAAGAAAAAAGAAAAATCCATATATTACACTATTGCTCGTTTCAGCAATAGTGTATTTTTTTCTCGCAGTTGTATGGAGATATTTTGCACCATTGATTGTGGCATTTTTGATTTTAACAGCGATAGAACCAACGCTCAGCAAATGGAGCAAACGATGGCGAATCGGAAGAAAACCGATAGCATATATTTTTTTGGTGTTGACTATTTTGGGGGCTGCACTTGGTATATGGTTTTGGCTGATTCCTTATTTAAAATGCTGTGATTTTAGCTGGTGTTATCAAATATTAGAGCATCCATGGGCAAAAAAAGCGCTTTTGGCGCTACAGGAACATGGAATGGGAAATTTGGCACAATGGTCTAAAATGGCGATAGACCTTCTTAGTAATGTATTATTTAACATTGGAGCGTATGGACTTTCTGTATTCTTACTAGCTGGTGTATTTTCGAAAATAACGGAGACAATGCAGGAGTATGCAGAGGGAAGACTTTTATTGTCTATTAGTGAAGATATAATTACGTATTTAAAGGCATATCTAAAAACGCAGGGAAAATTATTTCTTATTATAGCAGCATTGTGTATACCAACTTTGATGTTAAGTGGGATAACACATGGATGGCTGCTTGGTATATTGGCAGCCATTTTTGATTTTTTTCCTGTATTTGGGACAGGAATTGTTTTAGTACCGACTGCACTTTGGCAAATATTAGAACAAGATTATATAACTGCAGCGATATGTGGCATATTGTTTTGTATCTGTGCAATCGTACGGGAAATATTAGAACCTAAATTTTTAGGAAGCTCTATAAAACTTCCGGGAATTGGCATATGGATTTCTGTTTATGCAGGAACACAATTATTTGGAGTGAGTGGAATATTTAAAGGACCGATTGGATATCTCTTGATTTGTACTATATATGAAAGAGTCAAAGATGCAAAAAAATGTCCTCAAAATAATATACACACCCTTGACATCTAAAGAAAAATGCAATAAGATTTTAGAAAAGAACGGCATAGAAGCGGACTATTATGTAATAATGGGTTTCAGAGAGGAAATGGTTGGTGTGAATTTCTACTGCATGTTACAGAACCTACCGTGGAGCTACTGCATGAAAATGCAGCGTATTTCTGCGTTAAAGAAGTTGAGTGAATGTTTAGACATTAATGAGGGTGGTACCGCCGGATTCCGGTCCCTTGGGGATTGGAGTTGCGTCCATCCTCTTTTTTATTACTTATTTCCATTTATATAAAAACAAGATAGGAGAACAATATGGCAGAAAAGAAAATGGTAGAAGCCATTACTGCGATGGAAGACGATTTCGCACAATGGTATACTGACGTAGTTAAAAAAGCAGAACTTATGGATTACACATCTGTAAAAGGATGTATGGTATTTAAGCCAGCAGGCTATGCAATTTGGGAGTTAATTCAGTCTCAGTTAGATGCAAGATTTAAAGCAACTGGTGTTGAAAATGTTTATTTACCAATGTTCATTCCTGAAAGTTTATTACAGGTAGAAAAAGATCACGTAGAAGGCTTTGCTCCAGAAGTAGCATGGGTTACACATGGTGGACTTCAGCCATTACAGGAAAGAATGTGTGTACGTCCTACATCTGAAACATTATTCTGTGATTTCTACAAAAATGATATTCAGTCTTATAGAGATTTACCAAAGGTATACAATCAGTGGTGCAGCGTTGTTCGTTGGGAAAAAGAAACACGTCCATTCCTTAGAAGCCGTGAGTTCTTATGGCAGGAAGGTCATACAGCACATGCAACAGCTGAAGAAGCAGAAGCAAGAACACAGCAGATGTTAAATGTATATGCAGATTTCTGCGAGCAGGTACTTGCAATTCCTGTTATCAAAGGCCGTAAGACAGACAAAGAAAAATTTGCAGGTGCAGAAGCTACTTACACAATTGAAGCTTTAATGCATGATGGTAAGGCTTTACAGAGCGGTACAAGCCATAACTTCGGAGATGGCTTTGCAAAGGCATTCGGCATCCAGTATACAGATAAAGACAACAAGTTAAAATATGTTCATCAGACATCTTGGGGTGTAACAACTCGTTTAATCGGTGCAATCATCATGGTTCATGGTGACAATCGTGGACTTTGCTTACCACCAAAGGTAGCTCCAACACAGGTTATGATTATCCCAATTGCACAGAAAAAAGAAGGCGTTTTAGAAAAAGCTGCAGAATTACGTGAAAGATTAGTAAATGCAGGTTTCCGTGTGAAAGTTGATGATACAGATAAGAGCCCAGGTTACAAGTTCGCAGAACAGGAAATGAGAGGTATTCCAGTTCGTATTGAATGTGGTCCAAAGGATATCGAAGCTGGCAAGTGCATTATTTGCAGACGTGACACATTTGAAAAGATTGAAGTTGCATTTGATGAATTAGAAACAAAGGTTGCAGAAATCTTAGCTGCTATGCAGACAGATATGTTAGAAAAAGCACGTGCTCACAGAGAAGAAAACACATTCGTTGCTACAAATATGGAAGAATTAGAAGCTGTTTTTGCGCAGAAGACAGGTTTTGTAAAAGCAATGTGGTGTGGTGAACAGGGTTGTGAAGACACAATTAAAGAAAAATTATCTGTAACAAGCCGTTGTATGCCATTTGAGCAGGAACACTTAAGTGATACTTGCGTATGCTGTGGCAAAGAAGCTAAGAAGATGGTTTACTGGGGAAAAGCATACTAAAATCATATTTATTTTGGAAAGCAGAACGTTGCTTCTCCCAGCACTTTTAGACAGTGGGTTTTTACCTGCAATGAACGAAAGGATTTAATTATGAAAAAAGACGATTGTATTTTCTGTAAGATTGCAAATGGAGAAATTCCAAGCAGAAAACTTTATGAAGATGATCAGTTTACCGTATTTATGGATATGGGACCTGCTTCTAAAGGTCATTCTCTTGTAGTTCCAAAAGAACATTATGCCAATATTTATGAGATGCCTGCAGAATTAGCTGGCGAAGCTATGAAAGTAGCACAGAAGATGGCAGTAAAAATGACAAATGCATTACATGCAGACGGTTTTAATATCGTACAAAATAATGGTGAAATTGCTGGTCAGACAGTATTTCATTTCCATATGCATTTGATCCCTCGTTACAAAGGGGAAGAAAATGCAGTGCTTGCATGGAAACCACAGTCTCCAAGTGCAGAAGAATTAGATGCAGTATTGGCTGAAATAACAAAATAAAATTGCACAAAGAAATAGAAAGACCCTCCTGTGCAAGGTGGGTCTTTCTGCTGTTAAATATATTCTAACCTCATGTTTAGCGTGGGGAGTATTTATAATAAAGGAAAAATTATGAGAAATATTTCTGTTACGGAAGTCACAAAAAATATAAAAGAAATGTGTATAGAAGCAAATCACGTTCTTTCTGCCGATATGAAAGAAGCGTTAGAACAAGCTTCTATAAAAGAAGAAGCTGAACTTGGTAAAATTGTGTTGGGACAACTTCAAGAAAATCTCAATATTGCATGTGAAGAAATGATACCAATTTGTCAGGATACTGGCATGGCAGTTGTTTTCATGGAAATTGGACAGGATGTCCATTTTGAAGGTGGAAATTTGGAAGATGCCATCAATGAAGGTGTTCGACAAGGATATATAGAAGGTTTTTTACGAAAATCAGTAGTAAAAGATCCACTTTTACGTGAAAATACAAATGATAATACACCGGCAGTTATTTATTATGAGATTGTTCCGGGAGATACAGTAAAAATAACACTCGCACCAAAAGGATTTGGAAGCGAAAATATGAGTCGTGTTTTTATGCTCAAACCAGCCGACGGAATAGAAGGTGTCAAACGTGCAATATTGACTGCTGTATTAGAAGCAGGTCCAAATGCTTGTCCACCAATGGTAGTAGGAGTTGGTATTGGCGGTACTTTTGAAAAATGTGCATTATTAGCGAAAAAAGCACTCATAAGAGATGTTAGCAAGCGTTCCGAAATTGCGTATGTGCGTGAAATGGAAGAAGAATTATTAGAAAAAATCAATGCTTCTGGAATTGGACCAGGCGGTTTGGGAGGACGTGTGACAGCACTCGCAGTAAATATCAACACATATCCGACACACATTGCTGGTTTGCCGGTCGCAGTAAATATTTGCTGTCATGTAAACCGTCATGCAGTTCGAGTACTATAATAGGTATGGAAACGAAAGGACTTTATTTAATTTATGAAAAAAATCATTCATGCACCTATCATTAAAGAAGAAATACAATCATTAAAGAGTGGAGACAGTGTTTTTATTACAGGAACAATCTATACTGCAAGAGACGCTGCACATAAAAGAATGTATGAAGCACTGCAGGAAGGAAAACAACTTCCTATAGATATAAAAGATAATATCATATATTATATGGGACCTTCTCCAGCCAGAGAAGGAAGACCGATTGGTTCTGCAGGACCAACAACAGCTAGTCGTATGGATAAATATGCACCTGATTTATTAGATCTTGGAATGGGCGGCATGATTGGCAAAGGAAAACGCTCTAAAGAAGTAATAGATGGCATCGTTAAAAATAAGTCTATTTATTTTGCTGCTATTGGCGGAGCTGGAGCACTACTTTCAAAAGCAATCAAACATTCAGAAGTAATAGCATACGATGATCTTGGAACGGAAGCAATTCGAAAATTAGAAGTAGAAGAGTTTCCTGTGATTGTAGTAGTAGATACAGAGGGAAATAACCTTTATGAAACAGCAGTAAAAAAATTTCAAAAAAGCTGTTGACAAAATGAAGCAACTCGTATATAATCAAATAAGTGTTGCGGAAGCAATACAACATACATTGGTAGCGAGCGTTACTCAGTGAGCAGAAATACTCAAGAGGCCGAAGAGGCGCCCCTGCTAAGGGTGTAGGTCGGGCAACCGGCGCGAGGGTTCAAATCCCTCTTTCTGCGTTTTTATTTTCTTGAAAAAGAAAATAAAAAAGTGCTTGACAAGTGATAAGAAATCTGATAAGATATCAAAGTTGCTTGTGAGAGCAACGAAGTTTAATCAGGAAGCTGTG
>CAYRIK010000032.1:0-22573 GCA_964424345.1 uncultured Lachnospiraceae bacterium | reverse complement strand
CCCATTGTGTTACAAAGAACTGTTTCACTAGGGTTTGTACAAGGAGTAATTGCACCGATTACACCAAAAGGTCCTCTTTCTACTAAAGTGAGTCCTCTGTCACCAGACCATGCGATGGTAGTAATATCTTCCGTACCCGGAGTCTTTTCTGCCACCAGAAGATGCTTTAAGATCTTATCTCCAACATTACCCATACCAGTTTCTTCAACTCCCATACGGGCAAATGTTTCAGCATTTTCTTTAATCTTGGTACGAATATTGGAAATAATCTTTTCACGCTGGTCCATTGTCATGGTGCGTACCACTTTTTGTGCTTCTTTTGCTTTTTCGATTGCAGTATTCATGTCACCAAAAACACCATGCATCTTAGAAGATTCTTCTTTGAGCTGCATTTTAGCTAACACTTCAGCAACAATACTCTTAATCTGGCTTTCTGTCATTTCCAAGCTACCACTTCCTTTAAAATATTTTTGCCGTAGGCACCAAGGTAAGTATCCTGCTCTGCAGTACCACCACTGACACCAATCGCACCAATCAATACGTCATCGATATAAAGAGGTTCCCCTCCGCCAAAGATAACGATTTTTCCCTCGTTAGTATGCTGAATACCGTAAAGGGAACCACCTGGTGCGGCAAGCTCGGCAAGCTTTGCTGTTGACATCTGAAACGCTACGGAAGTATAAGTCTTATTTAAGGCTACATCAAAGCTTCCAATGAAAGCTCCGTCTGTACAATGAATCGCTACCGGTCTGCCTGCAGCATCAGATACTGCAACAACAGCCTTTACGCCGATTCTTTCTGCTTCCGCTTCTACTTTTTCCATGAGCTTTAAGGCAAGCTCAAGGCTCATGGCAGTGGCAGGTTTCATCTGTTTTACAACTTCTCGGACAATACGTTCCATGTCCTTCTCTCCCATAGGATTCACCTTGCCTTTCCTTAGGGATGTTTTTTATTTTAACTGAGCGATTACGTTCTTTACGATTTCAGCGATTGCAGCTTCGTCAACAGACTTGTTTTCGTTTTCACAATCACAACCGAAGTTATATTCATAACCTGGGAACTTGCTGTAATCTACGTTAGAAGAGCAGCTGCCGCCACAGTTATGGCAGTTTGTTGTACCCTTGTTTAAGCAAACGTTAGCTGGGTGCTTACCTGGCATACCGAATTTACGACGGATTTCATAAAGTTTCTTAATGTTTTCTTTATCAAATTCCTTAGGACCGCCAAGCATTTTAGACTTGTAAAGAAGTTCTGCGTAGAACTCTAAGCTTTCCATCTTGTGGTAAGCTGCCATTAAGTCAACGCTCCATGTTAATGCACCATGGTTTTCAAGTAATACAGCGTCAAAGTATGGAAGATACTTTTCTAAGTTATCTGGAATTTCCATTGTAGATGGTGTACCGTATTCAGCGATTGGAACACAACCTAAAGAAATAACTGCTTCTGGCATAATTGGCTGTGTTAAAGGAATACCAGCGATAGCGAAAGCTGTTGCAAATGTTGGATGAGCATGAACTACAGCACCAACGTCTGGACGTTTTTCGTATACACGCATATGCATTTTAATTTCAGAAGATGGCTTGAAACCTGCGTTTGCTTCAAGTACGTTACCATACTTATCTACTTTACAGATATAGTCTGGTGTCATGAAACCTTTAGATACACCTGTTGGTGTGCAAAGGAATTCATTGTCGTTGAGTTTAACAGAGATGTTACCATCGTTAGCTGCTACCATGTTACGGTTGTAGATTCTTCTGCCAATCTCACAAATTTGTTTTTTGATTTCCATTTCATTCATCATGGATAAGTTCCTCCTTAAAATGATTTTAAAAGATTTATGAAAATGAGTGCTTCGCCTAACTTTTTATTCGTAGTATCCGCCTTCATTATCTATTATATAATATTTTTCGCGTTTTGCATACCCCAAAATCAGCCGCCAATCTGACAATATAAATCTGTTTCGATCTCTACGACCTTTTTTAACATTTCGATATGCTCATTTTCCGGTGGAAGAATGCCGTCCATCAGATATGTTCTGCCAAGTCCATCGTACTTGTCCTGACCAAGTCTGTGATATGGAAGCAAGTGGATTTTTTCCACTCCCGGAAGACTGTCTGCGAATTGTGCTATACTGCGGATTTCCTCTACAGTATCATTAAAGCCCGGAATAACAGGAACTCTTATTACCAGCTTTGTCTGACCGCTCTGTGCAATCTTTCTGGCATTTTCCAACATCAGCTCATTGCTTCTGCCTGTAAATTCTTTATGTTTTTCCGTATTGGTATGTTTGATATCCATTAAATACGTATCCAGATAAGGAAGGATTTCCTCTATTACTTCATAAGGAGCACATCCCATACTTTCCATTGCAGTAGAAATTCCTTTACTCTTTGCAGCCTGTAATAATGCTTTCGCAAATTTCGGCTGGCAAAGACTTTCTCCGCCGGAAAGTGTAAGACCACCGCCGCTTCTTCTGTAATAATCTCTGTCTTTTTCTACGGTATGCATTACTTCTTCGACTGTAACATCTTTTCCGATTGTTTTTGGTCTGCCGTTTACCATCATCGTCTCAATTTCATAAGATTGAGATTCTGGATTACAGCACCATCTGCATCGAAGTACACAGCCTTTTAAGAATACAATGGTACGAATACCGTCTCCATCGTGAATGGAGTAACGCTGAATATCAAAGATACGACCTTTTGTCTGTAAAATATCTTCCATCGTGCGCCTCCTCTTTCCTGTTGTCTTAGAAGCCCTGTTCAGTTCTTCGGATGATATCATCCTGTAAGCTCTTGGAAAGTGTGGTGAACAATGCACTGTAGCCAGCTACGCGGACTACTAAATGCTTATAATTTTCAGGATGCTTCTGTGCATCTAACAATGTTTCTCTGGAAACTACGTTAAACTGTACATGGCTTCCCTTTCTGTCAAAGTAGCTGCGAATCAGATTTACAAACTTGTCCAGTCCTGCTTCACCGCTCAGTGCAGAAGGATGGAACTTCTGATTGTATAAAGTACCATTAGAAGCAATTCCATGATCCAATTTGGATACAGAGTTTGCTGCTGCAGTAGGGCCATTTTTATCCTTGCCTGCGGATGGAGATACACCATCTGCCATAGGAGTTCCTGCAAGTCTTCCGTCTGGAGTTGCACCTGTCTGTGCACCAAGGGAAACGTTTGCAGATACTGGATATAAACCAGCCTGGAACTGACCACCTCTTGGGTTGTAGTACTTCAATAATGGTTTTGTATACATATATGCTACTTCTCTTGCAAGCTCGTCAACTTCATCTTCGTCGTTACCGAACTTGTCAATGTCTTCGATCATATCAAGCAGTTCATCAAATTTCTTGAGGTCTTCTGCTGTTAAAGACTGTCTGATCACTTCGCCTGCTGCCTTTGCAACCATTTCCTGTGTAGGCTGTACACCATTTTCAGCTAACTTTCTTGCTACATTACCGGCAACCTGAGATACTACTAAAGAATTGATATCCTTACCATAGTTAAATGTCAATGCCTTCTTGTAGTCAGCCATAGAAACTTTCTTTTCATCAAATACCAGTTTCTTGATTGCATATAAAGCATCTGCTACGTTTGCAACACCAAATCCCTGAGGACCTGTAAAGTTGTAAACACAACCGCCTTCTTCACAAGACTTGCCTCGTTTGATACAATCATCTACCATACTTGCTAAATATGGAAGTGGCATACGTTCTGCATGAGCCTGGTCGATTGCATTATCTGCATTTACTAACAGCTCAATGAAATAATTCATCTGAATTTCGTATGCTTTTACAAGCTCTTCAAAGCTTGTCATTTCTTCTACAGGCTGTGTCTTTGGACCAACCTGCTCACCGCAGTCTACACCGCTGGTGAATACTAATTCCAAAACACGACACATATTAAAGAATGCTGCATCATGCCATCCCATTGTCTTACCTGGAACCTGAGGTTCTACACATCCGATGATGTTGTAACATCTTGCTTCCTCTAATGGAATACCTCTGCTCATCAAAGATGGAATAATCACCTCATCATTGTAATATGCTGGGAGACCAATACCAGTTCTTGTAAGCTCTGCTGCACGAATGAGCAGATCATATGGAGAACCGTTCCAAACTCGGATAGATAAAGAAGGCATTGGAAGGAATACATGGAAAGAAGCCTCGATACACATAAAGGAAAGATCATTTGTTACATCCTGTCCGTGTTCATCCTGACCGCCTACGATCAAGTTCTGGAACAAGCTGTAGCCTGCAAAGCCTTTTGCACTTTCTGCATCTCGACACTTATTTAAGTCGTTTAATTTTACCCAAATACAGTCGATATACTCCTGTGCCTGCTCTCTTGTCAGCTTACCTGCATCCAGATCTGCCTTATAATAAGGATACATATACTGGTCAAAACGTCCTGGAGAAATAGAATGTCCGCTGGATTCCATCTGCAATAACTGCTGAACGAACCAGAAACTCTGACAAGCTTCATAAAAGCTTGTTGCACCCTTTGCTGGTACTCTATGACAGTTTGCTGCGATTGCCCACAACTCCTGCTTACGAGCTTCATCTTCACATACAACAGCCATCTGCTCTGCTAACTTCGCATAACGCTCTGCATATGCAATAACTGCTTCACAGCTTAAAATCACAGCTTCTAAGAAACGGCTCTTTGTTGCATAATCTGCATCACCAAAATGACAATTTGCAAGTTCTTCTTTGGCCTGTGCAATGATACCTTCGTATCCTATAGCCAACACCTTATCATACTGAACAGTAATATGACCTACACCATTATAAAAATAGTTGCCTGGTGTAAACATATTGTGTGCCATAGCAGTCAATGTTTCTGGTGCCATGTAAGCAGTTGCAAGTTCACTGGTTGTTTTGCCCTTCCAGTATGCATTTGCTTCTTTTAATTCTTTTTTTGTCTGCTCAGAAATATAGAACTGATCAGCTTCTCTTGTTTCTACTGTATCAAATTCCTGTTCCAGCCACTCATAGGAAAATTCTGGGAATGTCTGGCATCCTCTTGGTGCTAATGTAGAACTTCCTACGATCAATTCCTCATCTCGGATAATAATAGGAATATTCTTTAAAATATGTTCGAATGCCTTTGCTCTGCGAATGATCAAAGGTTCGTTTTCTGTCTGCTTATAACTTTCTGTTACTAAAACAGCTCTGGATGACTCAATCTCTGGCAGCTTCGCATACAGGTTAGATACCAGATGTGTGATCCTTTCTGTCTTTGGAATTCTGGAAGTGTTATATTTTCTCATTTTTCATCCCTCTGTCATGTACAAAATCCACATTTTACATCTCGCGAAAATGTAAATTTTCCACAATTTTCTTTTGACAAATCAACAACAAACCACATTTCTAATTTCATTATATGACCATTCATGTGGTTTGTCAATATATATCTAGGTCAAAAAACACCCCTGAAACAGATCATCCTTACTTCTGTCCCAGAGGTATTTTCTTGTATCTGACCTATTTACATCCAGATTATCTTATCTCTTTAATAATACTTCCTGCTCGTAAGCTTCTACTTCTTTGAACCATTCAGGACCAGCTACAACGCCACACTGTGCACAGTATTCATTCCAGATATCACCAAATGGTAATGTCTTGATTTCTTCCTGAAGAACCATAAGTTCGCTCATGCGGTTTGCATCCTGAAGTTCTTTTAACTTCGCATTTGGTGTACAAAGAGCGCTTAACAGAGCTTTCTGCCAGCTGCGGAAACCAACTGTCCATGCAGAAATACGGTTAATGCTTGCATCAAAGTAGTCAAGAGCCATGTATGTTCTCTCAAGACCGCCTTCGCAGCGAACGATTTCTTTTGCCATTTCTTTTGTTTCATCATCAAATAAAACAACATGATCACTATCCCAACGGATTGGTCTTGTGATATGTAAAGCGATTTCTGGGAAGAATGCAAGTAATGCTGGAATCTTATCAGAAACTACTTCTGTTGGATGATAATGACCATTATCCATAAGTGGTAAACATCCGTCATGCATAGCTGCAAAGCTTAAAGAGAACTCTGCACTACCTACTGTGTAAGCTTCTACACCGATACCGAATACTTTAGATTCTACACAAGGTTTTACTAAATTCTTATCGAATGGCTCAGATAAGATTTCTTCGATAGATTCTTTGTAACGAACTCTAGGACCCATTCTGTCTGCTGGGATATCCTTGAAACCGTCACCTGTCCAAATGTTCATAACACATGGAACGCCTGTTTCTTTTGCAAAGTATTCAGAAATACGAACACATGCTTTACCATGTTCGATCCAGAATCTTCTTGTTTCTTCATCTGGGCTAGATAATGTAAGACCATCTTTTACTTTATTATGAGAGAAGAATGTTGGGTTGAAATCAATACCCATATTTCTTTCTTTTGCAAACTCTACCCACTTAGCAAAGTGCTTTGGCTCTAATTTGTCTCTGTCAACAAATTCACCATCTTCAAAAATAGCGTAGCAAGCGTGTACGTTTAATTTCTTTTTACCTGGCATAAGGCTCATAGCCTTGTCCATATCCTGTAATAACTGCTCTGGTGTAGTAGCCTTACCTGGGTAGTTACCTGTTGTCTGGATACCGCCTGTAAGTGGGCCGTCATGGTCGAAACCAATTACGTCATCACCCTGCCAGCAGTGTAAAGATACAGGAATTTCTTTTAATCTGGCGATTGCAGCGTCTGTGTCAACACCAAATTCTGCATAAATCTTTTTTGCCTCTTCGTAACGTGACATACGTGTACTTGTATGATACAAAAAATGTATCATACACTCCTTTCTTTTATATATTTGATTGCATACTGTAAAACCAGTGTAACCTAATAGGTTGTAAATAAACACAAAACAAACCATGTAAATCTGCTTGTCTTTATTGCTGAATACACCCTTATTTTAACCTAAAATACGACATATGTAAAGTACGAGGTTACTAACTTTTCAAATACTTCTTGCTTCTGTTTCTCTTTACCAAACTCCAAATAAATGGTATGATAGAGTAAAATTAAAAATGATATATCAAATATTACATACGGAGGATTGTTATGAAAACAAAAGCAGTACGCTTATATGGTGCAAATGATATCCGTCTGGAAGAATTTGAACTTCCAGAAATTACAGACGAAGAAATTCTGATTCGTGTAGTCAGCGACTCTGTCTGTGCTTCCACTTACAAAGCAATCAAACAAGGTACCGCTCACAAACGTGTTCCTGAAAACATCGCAGAACAGCCTGTTATTATCGGACACGAAATGTGTGGTGAAATTTTACAAGTTGGTGACTCCTTAAAGGACGAATGGAAAATCGGTCAAAAAATCGTAATCCAGCCTGCTTTAAAATTAGAAAGTGGCTACGATCCTGGATATTCTTATCCTTACATCGGTGGTAATACACAGTATGCTGTTGTTCCAAAAGTCGTATTAGACAGAGGATGTTTACTTCCTTATGAAGGTGACAGCTACTTCAAAGGCTCTCTTGCAGAAAGTCTTGCATGCTGTATTCGTGGTTACAAAGGCTTATACCACACAGACTATACAAATTACGAAAGAACAGATGGTGCAAAAGCATCTGGTCGTCTTGCTATCCTTGGCGGTGCAGGTCCTATGGGTATCGGCTGTGTAGAACTTGCTCTCGGCTATGCAGGTGTTTCTCAGGTTGTTGTTACTGACTTAAATCAGGAACGTCTTGATTATGCTGCAAAAATGTGTTCCCCTGAACATGCCAAAGAAAAAGGTGTAGATTTACAGTATGTAAATACTTCTAATGTAGAAGACCCTGTTGCTTTCTTAAAAGAATTATCCAATGGCGGATTTGATGACGTATTCGTTATGGTTCCTGTTGCTTCATTATTTACACAGGCTGAAGAAATCTGTCGCGAAGATGGCTGTATTAATTTCTTTGCCGGCCCTGCTATCCACGATTTCCCAGGTGCTTTAAATCTGTATCGTGTACATTATGACGGCATTCATGTAGTTGGTACTGCCGGAAGTATTCCTCAGGATATGACAGATATTATCCACCTTGTAGAAGAAGACAAGATTAACGCCGGCGCTATCGTTTCTCATATCTTAGGCTTAAAGGCAGTAAGCGATACATTATTCGCTATGGAAAAACCAAGCGGTGCTAAAAAGGTATGTTACAATGAATTAGATATTCCTTTAGTTGCAATTGCAGATTTAGCAAAATTAGGCGAAACAGATCCTATGTATCGTGAATTAGCTGTAATCGTAGAACGTAACGGTGGTCAGTGGTGTGCAGAAGCAGAACAATATCTGTTAGCACATGCACCTAGATTGTAATTTGTTCATTAAGAAATAAATATGCTTTAACCTAACAAAAAAGAAAGGAGCTTTTGCTCCTTTCTTTTTTGCTTTCATATATTTGCAATCGGCACTTTTATAATATCATACCAATTAATTTTACTAAAAATGCGGCAACCCATGCGACGCTGCACTGCCATAACACTACATATACTGCCCACTTGCTTCCTAATTCTCTCTTAATTGCTGCAATCGCTGCAATACATGGTGTATACAATAAACTAAATACAAGCAAGGATGCGGCTGCGAGAGAACTCATAGCTGCTGTTACACCGCCTTCTACTCCAAACAACACTTCTAATACAGAAACAACACTTTCCTTTGCCATCACACCACTGATTAAAGCAGTCACAATTCTCCAATCTCCTAATCCTAATGGCTTAAAGATTGGAACAAGGATACTGGAAATTGCTGCAAGAATACTGTCCTTAGAATCCGCCACTAAATTAAAGTGGAAATCAAAACTCTGAAGTACCCATACTACAACAGTTGCAATTAAAATAACGGAAAATGCTCTCTGGAGGAAATCTTTTGATTTTTCCCAAAGAAGCTGTATTACACTTCTTGCACTTGGCATTCTGTAGTTTGGCAATTCCATAACAAATGGAACGGCCTCTCCTTTGAACATTGTCTTTTTGTATAAAAATGCTACTGCAATTCCTACGATAATTCCAAGTACATACAATCCTGTCATAATCAAACCACCATGTTTTGGGAAGAATGCATTTACGAAGAATGTATAAATTGGAAGTTTTGCTGTACAGCTCATAAATGGTGTCAGCAAAATCGTAATCTTACGATCTCTGTCACTTGGCAATGTTCTGGAAGACATAACAGCTGGTACTGTACATCCAAATCCAATCAGCATTGGAACAATACTTCTTCCGGATAATCCTAGCTTTCTTAAAAGTTTGTCCATAAAAAATGCTACTCTTGCGATATATCCGCTATCTTCTAATATAGATAAAAAGAAAAACATCGTTACAATAATCGGCAAGAAACTAAGTACACTTCCGACACCTTCAAAAATTCCGTCTATGACAAGACTATGCAGTACCTCATTCACACCGGCACTAGTCAACGCCTGATCCGTCCATGCAGTCAACATTTCCACGCCTAAAGCCATCAAATCCTGAAGCCATGCTCCTATCACATTAAAGGTCAGATAAAATACAAGTCCCATAACACCGATAAAAATTGGAATAGCTGTATACTTTCCAGTCAAAAGCTTGTCCAGTTTCTGACTTCTGACATGTTCTTTGCTTACATGTGGTTTTGATACACATTCATCACAAACTTTCATAATAAAAGAAAAACGCATATCTGCAATCGCTGCATTTCGATCCATACCACGTTCTTTTTCCATTTGAACCATGATATGCTCTAACATTTCTTTTTCATTTTCATCTAATTTCAGCTTAGCAAGAATCTGTTCATCCCCTTCGATTACCTTTCCTGCCGCAAATCGAATTGGAATCCCTGCTGCTGTTGCATGGTCTTCAATCAAATGACTGACTGCATGCAGACAACGATGTACTGCACCAGCATGCTCTTTTTGATCACAGAAATCTTGTCTGGATGGTTTTTCCTGATATTTTGCTACATGAAGTGCATGTTCTACCAGTTCATAAATACCTTGATTTTTGGCAGCAGATATTGGAACAACTGGCACACCAAGCATTGCTTCCATTGCATTAACATCAATAGAACCGCCATTTCCAGTCAACTCATCCATCATATTCAACGCTACTACAACTGGTGTATCCATTTCCAAAAGCTGCATCGTCAAATACAGATTTCTTTCGATATTGGTCGCATCCACAATATTGATAATTGCCTTTGGTCTATCCCTTAACACAAAATCTCTGGAAACCAATTCCTCACTGGAATATGGGGACATAGAATAAATACCAGGAAGATCTGTAATCAACGTATCATCATGTCCTATAATGGAACCATCTTTACGATCTACTGTAACACCTGGGAAATTACCTACATGCTGTCTGGAACCTGTCAA
The DNA here is from genome assembly GCA_964424345.1 of uncultured Lachnospiraceae bacterium. GTDB lineage: Bacteria > Bacillota > Clostridia > Lachnospirales > Lachnospiraceae > RGIG6307. The sequence continues at coordinate 12,216 of CAYRIK010000032.1, read as the reverse complement.
CTGATTAAACAATGTTGTTTTTCCACAGTTTTGATTACCAACCAATGCAAATGTTAATACTGTTCCATCTGGCAACGGATTTCCACTTCCCTTTGGATGAAACTTACCGCCTTCACCAAGTCCTGGATGCTCTTGCTTCTCACGAACCTGTTTTTTATTTTCTTTTTCTTCACAAGCCTCTACTGCTTCTACTTCAATCTTTGCCGCATCGTCTAAACGAAGAGTCAATTCATATCCATGGATACGAATCTCAATCGGATCTCCCATAGGCGCATATTTCACAACTGTTACCAAAACACCCGGTATAACACCCATATCCAAAAAATGCTGACGCAATACTCCATTTCCACCAACCGTTAAGACTTTTGCAGATTTTCCTACTTCTAAATCTTTTAAAGTCATTCCAAATTCCTCTTTTCTTTTGTTTTCTGAGATTAGCCTAAACTTACTATAAATATTTGTCAATGTTTTTTGAGAATTTTTTTCAACAATAACATAGACCTGCTCACTAATTTTCCCATTCCAAAACTCGCTTCCTAAATAAAATAACAAAGCATACATATTCATCTGACCTGCACCAGATAAACATGTATGCTTTGCTATTATTCTTCGTTATTTCTCTTTTGTAATTCAAATTTTTCCATAAACAGTTGAATACTTTGCTTTAATACTCCAATCTGAGATTTTAAATAAAATTCATCTTCAAACAGAGCATAGTGTACACAAGCTCGGATGAGAATAAAAATCAATGGCGTTGTGATTTCATATGGAATGCCAATCTTCTCTTCTAAGAGTTTTGCATATTCCGTATAACGCTTATCCACTCCTGCAAAGAATTTCTGACCATATTCTCTATACTTTGGATGTGTATACACTTGATACATCAAGCGATACTTCTTTCCATGCTTTTCTGCCGTCCAATATGGAATTTCATCAATAAATCGCCACAAATCAGGCACATTCACAGGAGCTTTTGCCATGAAATCATCTTCGACCTTACTCATACAATACTCCGTAGACTGAATAATCAAATCATCCAAATCTTCAAAATATGTATATAATACAGCCGGATTGCATCCGCAATACTTGCCTAATGCTCTGATTCCAGTTCCATGCAACCCATGCTCTGCAAAACATTCATAACACTTTTCCATAAGATCTATCTTTTTTGCTAAAAACTGTTCTTTGGTATAAACCGCCATTTTCTTTTCTCCATATCCTTTGTAACGTACATCCTTGCGCTGTCATACGGATGGCTCCACGAACAATTCTCATACAAACTGTTCATTATGGAAAATATTTTTCATCTATATGTAATCCCCATTACACACTTTTGTATTTTATCATTTGTATTTTTATTGTCAAGGTTCCTAAAACATTGGTCCCTCCTCCTTCCTAAATGTATATATAAATGCCCTCTGGCTATTGTTTTTATTTCATTCCAATCAATCGTTTGTTTTAAATAAATTGTAGCACTATTTTTTCGACATTGCAATACGTTTCTCTTACTTTTTCACTTTATTTTTACGATTCTATTTTCTAACATATTCCGTCCATACCAAACTAAAAAATGGCATTTTTTTAGGCAGTAGAATTTTCTACTGCCTAATGTGTTGCACTGTTTCTAAATCAAATGCCTCTATTTATTCTAAATCACTTTTAATCCATTCTACCATGTCAAGCTGACCTAATCCACAGTAATCATAAACGGTAATAGAAAGTCCTGCTGATGTAAGCTCACCTTCTGCTTTCTCGGAATTTAAAATATTATATTCAGCATCAACAATCTGATACTTTTCTAAAAATTCCTTCCATTCTTCTTTACTCTTTCTTAACTTCCAATCCTTTACTACAAGCTCTACTTGATCTTCTACTAAAGAATTGCCTACTGCCACACCCATAAGCTGAAGTGTTGTTTTGATTACATGTTCTGCACCTGTTTTGTCTGTTAATGCGATTGTTTCATAAATCATATCTAATGTATGTTGGATTTCACTTGCAGCATCAGGATTTATACCACTCAAATCAACTGTTTCTATAGTTTCTTCTGTCTCACTCTCGGTTGCAGCAATCTCTGTCTTGACGGTTTCCTCAGTTGCTGTACTCTGTTCTGTACTTTCGGTCTTTGTTACATCTTGAACCGGTTCTTTTGTCTTATCTAAACTGCATCCACATAATCCAACAGTCATCACGCCTACAAGCAATGCCAATTTCCACTTTTTCATATCATATCCCTCCTGTTTTTGTTTTTCTAAAACATACGTTTTAGAACCTTTGTTTTAACATATATCAGGATATTTAATTTGTCAATCTTTTGTTCCGTCTTTATTCCATTTTCTTCCAAATATGGGACTATTCTTCCATATCAGCGTTTCTTAACATAATTTCAAAAACGTCTCTGTCCCACAATAATACTTTGAGTTTTGTTGCCGCTTCTATAGCTGGCTGTGTAAAATATTGGTTTGTCATGACAGCACCTACCATGCGGTCATAAAAATCTTTGCCAGCATACACTTCCTGTACAGCTTTTATGCCTACGGAAGATGAATAGCTTTTACATTGAATTCCGTATGTAACGCCATCTTTTTCTGCCAAAATATCCAAGCCGAAATCTCCGCTCGCCTTTGTTACAACGACATCTTCAAATCCATTTTTCTTCAGCACTTCCGCACAAAAATATTCAAATTCATGTCCTTCCATGCCATCCCAGTCTGCTCTTGGCTTTTTTCGGAAAATAAAATACAAAGCGACCATGATTGCCACAAATATAAGTGCTGCAGCAATAAAAGTTAAAATTTGTTTGTCCATCGTTGTTGCTACTAATTGTTTGATCAATTCTTTCATCTTCTTTTCCTCCGTCTGTATCGCATTATAACAAATTCCATCAAAACTGACTAGAGGATAAGTAAAGTATATTTATATCAGCAAAATGCTGCCAACCATACACTTGCTGCGATTCCACAAAAGGTTGCAAACAAAGCGCCTGTTAATGTGTATCTAGTCTTCGTAATATTTGCTGCTAGAAAATAAACAGACATCGTATAAAATACTGTTTCTGTACTGCTCATCATAAGTGAAGCAACTGTTCCTATATAAGAATCCGGTCCATATGTTTTAAACAAATCTAATAAAACTCCCGTTGCTGCAGAACCTGAAAACAATTTTACGATTGCTAATGGAACTACTTCTTTAGGCATATGAATAAAACTTGCCGGAGCCTGCAGTACATTTGCCAAAAGCTCTAAAAAACCTGAATTTCTTAATATTCCTACCGCCACCATAAGTCCTATCAAAGTTGGCAGCATATGTATTACTGTTTTTACACCTTCTGCTGCCCCTTTTATAAAATGCTCGTACACAGAAATTTTACTGATAAGCCCATATCCTACTATATAAAAAAGAATAGCTGGTAAAATCATATCAGAAATTTTTGCAAATATACTCATGCGACATTCCTTTCCTCTCGGCAAATACGGTCTGCCATAATTGCAAAGGCTGTACCTGCAACTGTACTGATTGTTGTTGCTATAATGGCCGGCACTAAAATAGCAGTCGGAGCTGTACTGCCGTATTGTGTCCGATATACAATCATATTGACAGGAATACATTGTAGGGAAGATACGTTTAAAATTAAAAATGTACACATCTCTTTACTCGCAACAGTCAGCGTTTTTGCACCAAGTCTTTCTTTTTCAGCCTCAGCCAGTGCTTTCATTGCTTTTAATCCGGTTGGTGTACACGCCCATCCAAGCCCTAATACATTTGCAATCATATTTGCAGCAATATATCCCAAAGCAGCTCCATTTGCATCCAATCTAGGAAACAAACGTTTCAACAACGGCATACAGGCTTTTTTCCATTTTTCTACCAATCCAGACTGCATGGCAATCTCCATTAACCCACTCCAAAGTGCTACTGCACCTATCATGGCTACAGACAACGAAACTGCTTCCTTTGCCGATTCCAGCGCACCTGTTCCAACCGCTTCCATATTTCCACTCACCGCACCATAGAAAATGCCAATCAAAATCATACCTGCCCACAGATAATCTAACATTTTTATACCTGCTTTTTTTGATAGTATATGAAACGACATCATAAAAAAGTCCGCCCCTTATCCTGCATTTCGGATAAGAAGCGGTTCTTATGCTCATTAATTTTGTTTTCTTACAATCGCATATTCGTCATCCAGACTAAAATGCGGACAGCCTTTCATTGTTCCTTTCAAGAAACGTACCATATCGTCTTCATCCAGACTCACTGCACAATAATAATATTCATAATCCTCGTCATAAATATAATTTACGCAGTTATCACAACTTCCTCCTGCCATGTTTTGCTCTCCTAAATTTATTTATTCAAATAATTATAAATATCTCTCTTGCTTACGCCACGATCTTTTGCAACCTGTTTCATAGCAGTTTTAGAATCCATACCCTGTGATTCATAGTGTGCCATATGCTGCTCAATGCTCATTTCTTCCCAAGATTGAATTGCTTCTTCTTTTTTCTGTTCAAAGCTCTTTCCCTCTACAACAAGCACATATTCTCCTCGTGGTTCTTCTTTTTCATACTTTGCAAGTGCTTCTTCCAAAGTAGTTGGAAGAATTGTCTCAAATTTTTTGGTCAGCTCTCTACAAAGAGTAATGCGACGATTTCCGAGTGTTGCATACAGCTCTTCCAATGTCTTTATCAAATGATGTGGAGCTTCATACAGTATCATTGTACGGCTTTCTTCTTTTAGGTCTGCCAACACCAACGCTTTTTCTTTTTTGTCTGCTGGCAAAAAGCCCTCAAAACAAAATCTGCGTGTACTAAGTCCTGACAATGTCAATGCAGTGATACATGCCGCTGGACCTGGCAAAGAAGTTACTGTAATACCAGCTTCATGGCACATTGCAACTAACACCTCACCCGGATCAGAAATAGCTGGTGTACCTGCATCTGTAATCAATGCTACATCCTGTCCTTCCTGCATTTTAGCAATCAGATGATGTGCTTTTTCCACTTTATTATATTCATGATAACTTGTCATTGGCGTATGGATTTCAAAATGATTTAACAGCTTGATACTATTTCTTGTATCTTCCGCCGCAATTACATCTACCTGACGCAATGTTTCTATTACTCTTGGTGTCATATCACCTAAATTTCCAATCGGTGTTGCACACAAATAAAGCATTCCAGCCATGCCACACTCTCCTTTTCCAAAACTCTATTTTCTAATATCCATATACATCATAAATTTCAGAAGTATACACTCCCGGTTCTTTGTATACAATCAATGGTTTTTCTACTGTCATACGGCTTTTTCCGCCTCGAACCCCTTCAATCAGAACCATATTTGGCTCTTTATCCACAAACGGATATACAAGCTGCATACGTTTTGGTTCTAAACGATACTGTGTCATAAGGGTAATAATTTCTGCCAAGCGAAATGGTCTATGTACCATGTAGAAACGACCGCCCGGCTTGCACAATTTTGCTGCCTGACTGATAACATCTTCTAATGTGCAAAGCACTTCATGTCGTGCGATTGCTTTTGGTGCATCTGGATTTTGAATACCATGCTGTCCAATCATATATGGAGGATTGCAAGTAACGACATCAAAAGATGCTGCTCCAAATATTGCAGAAGCTTCTTTAATATCTCCTTCTACAATCTTAATTTTATCCTGCAAGCCATTTAGCAACACACTTCTGCGTGCCATATCTGCACTTTCAGACTGAATTTCCAAACCAGTTAACTGTGCTGCTTCCGTTTTTGCTTCCATTAAAATAGGAATAATCCCCGTTCCGGTTCCCATATCCAAAACGTGTTCTCCTTTTTTGGCTTTTGCAAATCCACTTAATAATACAGCATCCATACCAAAGCAAAACTTTTCCGGATTTTGGATAATTTGATACCCATTTCTTTGTAAGCAATCCAATCGTTCATTTTCCTTTAAATCAGGCTTCATGATTTATTTTTCTCCTTCCTGATTTTTGGAATCTGGACGATTATATTTTCTGTTGCGATTGTTGTAGTAATTTTTCTTGCGAACAGCATCGCCATTTTCTGCAGCAACTTCCTGTTCGTTTCTATTTTTTACTTTATTATCGTAATTTTTATTTTCATAACGACGCTTCTTATCAAAACGAGGCTTTGCATCTTCTGCATTTTCAAGTGGAGTCTCTGGTTTTACAGCCTTTACTTCTGTTTGTTCCTTGTCCACATCTTTGCGGTAACGTTCTCTGCGTTCTGGTCGAGGTCTTCTCTCTGTAAATTCTCCACGTTCTTCACGAGGTCTGCGTTCCTGATATTCCCCTTTTTTCTTATGTTCGCTCTTTTCTGGTCTTTCTTCTCTGTCAGAACGTTCCTGTTTTGGTCTGCGTTCTTCTCGTGGCTTATTTTCTTCCTGCTTTTCTAATTTATCTTGCTTTTCCATAAGCTCTAATGCACGAAGTTCTTCTTCAGAAACCTCTGCCTTCTGCTGACGATGACCTTTACGAACAAAACGAATATCTTCTGCTTTGTACTCACAGATTTCTTTTGTATCTCCATTTTCTACGACTACTTTTACTAACTGACGAAGTACATTTACACTGATTACTTCCCCTTGTGTACCGTCTGGGCAAGTCACTTTATCTCCTACTAAAGGAAGGTTTCTGTTTAATTCTTCATATGTTTCTTCTTCATGATTTAAGCAGCACATCAATCTGCCGCATACACCTGAAATTTTTGTTGGATTTAAAGATAAGTTTTGTTCCTTTGCCATTTTAATAGATACTGGAACAAAATCAGATAAATGTGTATGACAGCACAATGGTCTGCCGCACATACCAATACCGCCTACCATCTTTGTTTCATCTCTTACACCAATCTGTCTTAATTCAATACGTGTCTTAAAGATTGCTGCAAGGTCTTTTACCAATTCTCGGAAATCGATTCTGCCATCAGATGTAAAGTAAAACAACACTTTGTTGTTGTCAAATGTATATTCTGCATCAATCAATTTCATATCCAGACCATGTTCACGAATTTTTTCCTGACACAGCTTGAATGCTTCTTTTTCACGATTTTTATTATCTGCTTCCTGTGCAATATCTCTTTCACTTGCTACACGAAGTACAGGTTTTAACGGCTGAACGATTTCATCATCACAAACATGTCGTATATTTCCTACGACTGTACCAAACTCAATACCTCTTGCTGTTTCTACAATAACATGATCCCCTTTTTGTATTTCATAATCTACTGGATCAAAAAAATATATTTTACCTGCTGTGCGAAATCTTACGCCAATTACCTTAATCAAAATCTATTACCTCACTCTTTCTTTTTTTATAAATCATACACATATTTCTTGTGCGACAAGCAATAACCACTCTAAGGTCAGTTCTGCATTTACATTAGATGCCAATCTGTTTCTTGCTTGCTCTATAGAATCCAACATACGATTTAATCCTTCGTATGTAATCTTTAATGCCATTTTTTTGATATGGGAAAGTTCTTCTCCAAATATCAACTGCTTTGCATTGCCTGTTGCCTTATATAATAATACGTCACGATACCACATTTGCAATAATTCTAAAAATGCTTCTGTATTCGCATTTTTGTCTGCTTTTGTCTTAGCAAATGCTGCCACCTCACTCAGGCTCTTATCTGGAAGCTGCTGCAAAAGCTGCAATGTTTCGTCTTTGAGTTCTTCAAACTCTGTACTAGTCGCCAGTTCTTTTGCTCGTCCTACATTTCCTCTTGCAAACGCAGCACAAATACCCGCTTTATAATCAGGAAGCTTTTCTTCTTTCATCAGATAACGCTGAATCTGCACATCTGATATTGGCTTCATCGTCAACGTTACACATCTGCTTCGAATTGTCTGAAGCAATGCCTCCAAATTAGAAGTCAACAATATGATAACTGCATAAGAAGGGGGTTCTTCTAATGTTTTTAACAATGCATTCTGTGCCTGCACATTCATTTTTTCAGCTTCATCTATAATATAAACTTTGTGGTCGCTGCTGTATGGTTTAATGCCGATACTATTGTTTACCTGTTTACGAATTTCATCTACACTGATGATTGCTGGCTTTTCATGCTGTACATAAATAATATCCGGATGATTATAATGCAATGCCTGTTTGCAGCTTATACACTGATTACATGGTTCTGTTTTTCCTTGGCCACATTGCAATGTACGTGCAAAAAGCTCTGCCAGACTTTTTTTGCCGCTCCCCTTTTCCCCATAAAAAATATATGCATGAGAAATTTTGGCACTTTGTAAACTTTTTTGGAGGTGTTCTTTTACCGCCTCCTGTCCAATCATACTTGAAAATGACAACATGTTTTCTCCACTTTCTGTTAAAGCACATGTAAACTTTTCACATATGCCACAACCTTACATCTGCTGTTTGATATATTCGCTAATTTCCAAAACGGTATCTTCTAATACATTATTTTCAAACATGTGCTCAACACCTGCTGCTTCTAACTTTTCTTTAGAATAGTCTTCGCTGTCTGCTAAAAAGCGGCGACACATTTCTTCATACTTCGGCTGTTTTTGTTCTCTTTCTCGACACAATGCACGTTCTAAGCGAACACCATCATCTAATGTAATCATAATAGGAACCACTTTTTCCTGACCAAAATATTTTACAATGCTCACATATGCTTCTAACGTTCCAATCAAAAGATAATTTTCCTGTTCTAAGTTCATCTGTGCATCTTCTACTGTAAAATATCTCCATATTCCATGCACCGTATGATAAGAACGAGACTCTATGACACAACCTGCCTCTGATAATCGTGCAAAATCTTCTTCCGTTACAAAATGATAAGTTTCCCCATCTACCTCTCCTGCACGTTTTGGTCTTGTTGTATATGGAACGAGCAATTTCAGATTAAGACTTTTATCTTCTTTTAAAACATTAAAAATCGTATCTTTCCCTGCTGCACTTTTTCCCATCAGAACTATTAATTTTCCCATATTATAATCCTTTGCAACCTTTTATCTATTTTCATTTCTTATTAGAAAATGAAAATTTTTTGTAATAAATCCAAGTGGACAAGTCCGCTTCGCCTTCTAAATCTCTCATTCATGAGGGATTTACTCATTCCTAATAAAACATCGAACTACCGAAAATCATTTATTTTCCAGTATATTCAAAAAAAGGCTTGAAACCATGCTTTACAATAACTGGCTTTCAAGCTTAGAATACTCGGCGTGACAGGATTTGAACCTGCGACTTCATCGTCCCGAACGATGCGCTCTACCAAGCTGAGCTACACGCCGACTTTACATCCTAAACATCTGCATTTTACAGCGCTTTTTCGGATGTATGGCTACTCAAATTGGCAACACGGTTAATGATAGCACAAACCGTTTGCCGCTTCAAGTATAAATCCTTTTTCAGAAAGGGAATCACTTATTTTACATCGACAACACGAATCATATTTGTATTGCCAACTTTACCTAATGGAACACCAGCTACGATAACAACGCGTTCTCCGCTCTTTACATAACCAGCTTCCTTACTTACTCTTACTGCTTCAGAGAATAATTCTTCTTCTGTTGCCTTTTCTTCCAGATATACAGATTCTACACCCCACATAAGCGCCATCTTACGGCATGTTGCTTCGTGCATAGAACATCCGATTACTGGTACAGCAGGTCTTAATGCAGAAAGTTTTTCACAAGTGCTTCCTGTGATTGTTACAGAAATAATTGCTGCTGCATTGATTTCTGTTGCTGTTGTACATGCTGCATAAGCGATTGCTGTTGCAAGATCATCTGTTGACTTCAAACCACGAAGTGCAAGTCTTTCTGCATAATTCATGTCGTTTTCTGCTCTTTTTACGATCTTTGCCATTGTATTTACAGTCTGAACTGGGTACTTACCTGCTGCTGTTTCTCCAGAAAGCATAACTGCTGTTGTACCGTCATATACTGCATTTGCAACGTCTGCTACTTCAGCTCTTGTAGGACGTGGATTGTTAATCATAGACTCTAACATCTGTGTTGCTGTAATAACGAACTTGCTCATTGCATTTGCTTTTGCAATCATCATCTTCTGGATATGTGGAACTTCTTCAAATGGAATTTCTACACCCATATCACCACGAGCAACCATAATACCATCTGCTGCCTCTAAAATTTCGTCTAAGTTTTCCACACCCTGTCTATTTTCAATCTTTGCAATAATCTTCATCTTGCTGTTTTTAGAATCTAAAAGCTCACGAATAGCTTTTACATCTTCTGCTGTACGAACGAAGCTTGCTGCAACAAAGTCAAATCCTGTTTCTGCTGCAAATACAATATCACTTGTATCTACTTCACTTAAATATGGCATAGATAATTCTACACCTGGTACATTGATACCCTTCTTATTAGAAACAACACCGCCATGTACAACTGTACAAATAATATCATTTCCAGAAACTTCATCTACTACTAATTCAATCAAACCATCATTGATTAAAACAGTAGAACCTTTTTTTACATCGTTCTTTAAATTTTTATAAGTGATTGTTGCTCTGTCGATTGTACCAACAACTTCATCGGCTGTCAGAACAAACTTTGCACCATCTTTTAATTCTTCTCTGCCGTTTTCAAAAACACCAAGTCTGATTTCTGGACCCTTTGTATCCATCAAAGCAGCAACAGGAGTATTTAATTCTTCACGAATTCTTACTAAACGTTCAAAACGTCCCAGCTGTTCTTCATGGCCACCATGTGAAAAATTAAAACGAGCTACATTCATGCCGTTTAATACCAAATCTCTTACTACATCATCATATTCACAAACTGGACCCATTGTACAAACAATTTTCGTTTTCTTTAACATCTTTTTCCCTTTCTATTCAAGCAAAATCAACTACTTACAAAGACTTATCCTGTCTTTTATAAGCATCTACAAGTAAAATCAGCGATAATTTAGTATGCTGCTATTTATCAACATCATACGCAAATAGAAAATTGCAACTATTCACGCATGATAATTATACGATATATTTTCCAGCTATGCAAGAAAAAAGTGCATGCATGACTAAATGTCATACACGCACCTTTGTAAGCTATTTTATTTGTTTAAATAAACTTTGTCTAAGTTCCAAATTGTTGTTGCATATTCTTCGATTGTTCTGTCGGAAGTAAACTTACCGCAAGAAGCTGTATTCAACATTGCCATCTTAGCCCAACGCTTTTCATCACGATATGCCTTTTCTACTTCTACCTGTGCTGCTGCATAAGCCTTGAAGTCTTTCAGGATAAAGTAAGTATCTGCTCTGCGTCCGCCATCGCTTTCTAATAAGCTGTTGTATAATGGTCTGAATAATTCAGGATCCTGTGGAGAATATGTGCCGTTAATTAACTGCATCAATACTCTTCTGATATCTCCGTCTAAGTTGAAGATTTCCTTAGGATCATATCCACCATAGTTTTCGTAAGCGATAACTTCATCTGCGCTAAGACCGAAGATAAATGCATTTTCTGCACCAACTTCTTCTACGATTTCTACGTTAGCACCGTCCATAGTACCAAGTGTAGGAGCACCGTTTAACATAAACTTCATGTTACCTGTACCAGAAGCCTCTTTAGAAGCTGTAGAAATCTGTTCAGAAACATCTGCTGCTGCGAAAATCCATTCTGCATTAGATACACGATAGTTTTCGATGAATACTACTTTAATCTTGCCATTGATAGATGGATCGTTGTTGATTACATCTGCAACAGAGTTGATTAATTTAATTGTAAGTTTTGCTGTATGGTAGCCTGCTGCTGCCTTTGCACCAAAGATAAATGTTCTTGGATAGAAATCCATGTTTGGATTATCCTTTAACTGGTTGTATAAATACATAACGTGTAAAATATTTAATAACTGACGTTTGTATTCATGAAGTCTCTTAACCTGTACGTCAAAGATAGAACGAGGGTCAACTTCAACACCGTTATGCTCTAAGATATATTTTGCAAGACGAACCTTATTCTGGTACTTGATGTTCATAAACTCATGCTGAGCTTTTTCATCATCTACATACAATTTGAGCTTTTCAAGCTTTGGAAGGTCTGTAATCCATTCACTTCCAATATGCTCTGTTACCCATTTTGCAAGTAATGGGTTACCATGTAATAAGAATCTACGCTGTGTGATACCATTTGTCTTGTTATTGAACTTTTCAGGCATCATTTCGTAGAAATCTTTTAATTCCTGATTCTTTAAGATTTCTGTATGAAGT
>CAYRIK010000031.1:0-22845 GCA_964424345.1 uncultured Lachnospiraceae bacterium | reverse complement strand
GCCGTAGGTGAAGTAATGAGTATCGGTAAGACTTATAAAGAAGCTTTCCAGAAAGCAATCCGTTCTTTGGAAACAGGTCGTTACGGTCTTGGCCATGCAAAAGGATTTGATCATCTTACAAAAGAAGATTTATTAAAGAAGTTGTATACACCATCTAGTGAACGTCACTTCATTATGTATGAAGCACTTAGAAAAGGTGCAACTGTAGAAGAAATTCATGAAATCACAAAGGTAAAACATTACTTTATCGAACAGATGAAGGAATTGGTAGAAGAAGAAGAAGCTCTTATTGCAAAGAAGGGTTCTGTACCATGTGATGAACAGCTTATTTCTGCAAAGAAGAACGGTTTCGCAGATAAGTATATCAGCCAGTTAGTAGAAGTTTCTGAAGAAGAAATCCGCAACAGAAGAATTGAGCTCGGTGTAGAAGAAGCATGGGAAGGTGTACACGTTTCTGGTACAGAAGACAGTGCATATTATTATTCTACATACAATGCAGAAGACAAGAACGTAGTAGATACATCTAAGCCAAAGATTATGATCTTAGGCGGCGGTCCAAACCGTATCGGTCAGGGTATCGAATTTGACTACTGCTGTGTACATGCTGCAAAAGCTTTAAAGAAGCTCGGATTTGAAACAATCATCGTAAACTGTAACCCAGAAACAGTTTCTACAGACTATGATACTTCTGATAAGTTATACTTTGAACCTCTTACATTAGAAGATGTATTAAGCATCTACAAGAAAGAACAGCCAATCGGTGTAATCGCACAGTTTGGTGGACAGACTCCTTTAAATCTTGCTGCTGACTTAGAGAAGAATGGCGTAAAGATTTTAGGTACTTCTCCAGCAGTTATCGATTTAGCAGAAGATAGAGACTTATTCAGAGCAATGATGGATAAGTTAGAAATTCCAATGCCAGAATCAGGAATGGCTGTAAATGCAGAAGAAGCAATTGAAATTGCAAATAAGATTGGATACCCAGTAATGGTTCGTCCTTCTTACGTACTTGGCGGTCGTGGTATGGAAGTTGTTTACGATGACAATGCTATGGTAGGATATATGAACGCAGCAGTTGGTGTAACTCCAGACAGACCAATTTTGATCGACCGTTTCTTAAATCATGCATTAGAGTGTGAAGCAGATGCAATCAGCGATGGTACACATGCATTCGTTCCAGCTGTTATGGAACATATCGAGCTTGCTGGTGTTCACTCAGGTGACTCCGCTTGTATCATTCCTTCTGCTCATATTTCAGCTGAAAATGTGGCAACAATCAAAGAATATACTCGTAAGATTGCAGAAGAAATGCATGTAAAAGGTCTTATGAATATGCAGTATGCGATTGAAAATGGCAAGGTATATGTATTAGAAGCAAATCCACGTGCTTCTCGTACAGTTCCACTTGTATCTAAGGTATGTAATATCCGTATGGTACCACTTGCTACAGATATCATTACAGCTGAATTAACAGGCCGTCCATCACCAGTTCCAGCATTAAAGGAACAGAATATTCCATATTATGGTGTAAAGGAAGCTGCATTCCCATTCAACATGTTCCAGGAAGTTGACCCTATTTTAGGACCAGAAATGCGTTCTACAGGTGAAGTACTTGGTATGTCCAAGACATATGGTGAAGCATTCTATAAGGCTCAGGAAGGTGTTGGTTCTAAACTTCCATTAGAAGGTACAGCACTTATCTCTGTAAACAGAAAAGATAAAGCAGAAGTAATTGAAGTAGCAAAGAGTCTTGCAGAAGATGGATTTAAGATCTTAGCAACTAGCGGTACTTGTGATGTACTTACAGAAGCTGGCATTGCTGCAACAAAAGTAAAGAAACTTCAGGAAGGTCGTCCAAATATCAATGACTTGATTGCAAATGGCGAAATTGATCTGATGATCAACTCTCCACTTGATAAAGACGGTATAAATGATGACAGTTACTTAAGAAAAGCTGCAATCAAAGCAAAAATTCCTTATGTAACAACAATTGCAGCTGCAAAAGCTACTGCAGAAGGAATTCATTATATTAAGACAAACGCTCAGAGCGAAATCAAGTCTCTTCAGGAATTCCACGGTGAAATCAAATAAATAAAGGAAATTAAATTGACGAGTGAAGCTTGCATTGCGAGTTTCACTCGTTTGTATACTAGGGAAGATATATGCAAACAATTCATAAACTTGACAAAAATTTTAATGTAGAAACTTCTATTGAAAGAGAAGGCTTAACGTTTTTTGATGTAGAGGAAGACGTATTTCAAATATATGGTGTATTTAAAGAAGACGGTATATATCGAAGAATGCCGGAAGCTATTGCAAAAGATATTAGTGAAGGTGTACATGAGCTTAGCAGAAATGCAGCAGGAGGTCGTGTGCGATTTATTACAGACAGTCCTTATGTTGCGATTTATACAGAAATGGAAACATGGAAAATGCCGCATTTTGCATTGAGCGGAAGTGCAGGATATGATATGTTTGTTGAAAAAGAAGGAAGACAGCGTTTTGCAGGAGCATTTATTCCTCCATTCCAGTTTTCCGGTTCTTATGAGGCTGTAAAAGATTTTGAAGATTTTGATGGCTCAGAACAGTTAGTAACAATCAATATGCCATCTTATAGTACAGTTAAAAAACTTTATATTGGAGTAAAAAAAGGTTCTGTATTAAAAAAAGCTCCAGAATATACACATAAAAAGCCGGTTGTATTTTATGGTTCCTCTATTACGCAAGGAGCATGTGCATCTAATCCTGGAAGTACTTATCAAAATATTTTGTCCAGAAAATTTGATTTTGATTATATAAACTTGGGATTTTCAGGAAATGCAAAAGGAGAAACTGCTATGGCAGATTATATCAAGCAGTTAGATATGAGTCTTTTTGTAATGGATTATGACTATAATGCCAATTCCTTAGAAGATCTTCGCAGTACACACAACAAAATGTTTTGTGCAATTCGTGAAGCACAGCCAGAGCTTCCTATTTTAATTTTGCCACGCCCTAAGTACGATTTGAATAAGTGGGAACAAAGACGTCTTGCAATCATCTATGATACTTATACAAAGGCAAAAGAACGTGGCGATGAGCATGTTTATTTCATTGATAATAAAAAATTAATGCATTGGGCAAAAGATATCGGCACAGTAGATGGAGTACATCCAACTGACAGTGGATTTTTGAGTATGGCAAATGCAATAGAAGAAGTGTTTGAAATGTTTTTTTAAACGCTTCAAAATCAATCTTCTCTTAATTTTACTACATTGGCTGCCTGACGTTTTCTTTGTTCGTCTTGGGCAGCATAATGTGCTCTTGTCGTATTTACATCTTTATGACCGAGTACATCAGCAACAAGGTAAATGTCACCTGTCTGCTGATAAAGAGCAGTACCAAATGTGCTTCGAAGTTTATGTGGCGTAATTTTTTTCAGCGCTACAGAACGAGAAGCATATTTTTTTACTAATTTTTCCACGCTTCTTACGGAAATACGCTTCATTTGCATAGATAAAAAGAGCGCATTTTCATGTCCGGTATAAGGAATCAGTCTATCACGTTCTTCTAAATAGTCTAACAATGCCTGTTCTACTTCATCTCCAAAATAGATAACGGTTTCATTACCACCTTTTCTGCGGATTTTAATACCATTTACGTTAAAATCAATGTCTTGAATATCAATTCCGACACATTCACTGACACGAATACCAGTTCCAAGCAATAATGTAATAATTGCAACATCACGCACTTTTGTCTTTTCGTGATATTCCTTTTCTTTTTTGGTCAATTTTGCACCGTCTTCTGTCTGCTCTAATAAAAGTGCTACTTCATTAGCTTCTAATCGAACGATTTCTTTTTCGTGGATTTTTGGTGTACGAACTAATGCAGGAGGATTTTTGGTGATTTTTTCACATTGAAAAAAGTAATTATACATGGATTTTAATGCAGATAATTTGCGGGCTTTTCCACGTTCATCGTTGGTCAGTTCACGACCATCTTCCTTTACATAATAAGTAATATAATTTAAAAATTCTTCAATGTCCTGACGAGTCAGCATTTCTAAAATATCTATTTTAAAGTCTGTAATCTCCATTTTGGCACAAACGGGATTTTCTTTATGTAAATATTCAAAGAAAAGATGCAAATCGTATGCGTAACCTAATCTGGTACGCGCAGAAGTAGATTCTTGAATACCAATAAAATATTCACGACAAAAAGAAGGGAGCTGCTTTAGCAATTCCCTCATTTTTAAAATGTTTTGTTTGGTTATCTCGTCATGATAATTATTTTTGTCTGCCATAGAACGTTGGCCATCCTTCTAAATTTTGGTTTTGTATTGCAGTAAACATACGCTCTTTTACGCCTGGATTTTCTTGATTCAGACGTGCTAAAAGCTGTTTTACATATTCACGTTTTGTATATCCATCAACTGGACAAGGACTTTTGGCAACTGGAAGTTCATTTTTGTTGACAAACCCGATAATATCAACTTCTTTCATGTACATCAATGGACGAATTACAGTAATATCCATACGGTCTAAATATGTGATAGGAGAGAAGGTGTGGATACGTCCTTCATAGATCAAGGACATCAAAAATGTTTCAATAATATCATCTTTATGATGTGCATAAGCAATTTTATTGCAGCCAACTGCTTTCATAGCGTCATTTAAAGCACCTTTTCGCATTTTTGCACATAAAGAACAAGGATTTGTTTCTTTACGCTGTTCAAAGATAATATCAGCAATTTCTGTTTTTACAATTGTATAAGGAATTTCTAATCGTTCACATAACGCTTTGATTTCATCAAAATTCTGATTTCCAAATCCAAGATCAACAGTAACAGCATGGATTTCAAAAGGCTCTGGATAAAAACGTTTTAAACCATGCAGAGCATATAAAAGAGTAAGAGAATCTTTTCCACCTGAAATGCCAATAGCGATCTTGTCCCCAGCCTGTATCATATGATAATCGTCAACGGCACGACGTGTATAACTTAAAACCTGCTGTAACTTCATAATATTCCTCCATTGTTAAATAAGCTTTTTAATCGATCCATTCGCCAAAATCTGCTAATGGAACAAAGTGTACGTTTCCTTCTTCGTCCATTTTGCTTCCGTATGTATCTTCACGAGTGATCATAAGCGCATTTTGTGCCAATGTTTGCTCAAGATATGCAGCAAATGCATCCATGACCAAAGTAGGCTTAATGTTGCCCTCACTGCTGGCATTTACAA
The DNA here is from genome assembly GCA_964424345.1 of uncultured Lachnospiraceae bacterium. Classification (GTDB taxonomy): domain Bacteria; phylum Bacillota; class Clostridia; order Lachnospirales; family Lachnospiraceae; genus RGIG6307. The sequence continues at coordinate 17,623 of CAYRIK010000031.1, read as the reverse complement.
GCAGACAAAGAGCATCCTGCATGACTTCGTATTCATAAATAGCAGGCTTTAAATCAATCTGAGCAGTACCACGCTTTGTAGCTTTTGTAATAAGAATCTGTTCTTGTTCCATAAAAGAATGGAAAGCTTCCTGCCAATTTCCTTCAAAAGATCTTCCTTCACGGAAACGAATTGTATATTTTGCAGCAGCCACACTTGCCATTGCATTTTGAGCCTTATCAGGAAGTAAACGCACGTCTAAAATCTGAATTTCAGGAATACTTACTGCATTTACTTTGTCGATAAATTCCTGACTGGAAATAGGAGAGAGGATTTCTACATCGAAATATTCTCCATTGCTTTCCAGACCAACACCTAAAGGTGCAGCAAAAGACATAATCTGATGAGGGCTAAATCCTGTAGAATAAGCTACATCAATATCAGCTCGTCTGAGTGCTTTCTGGAAAAATCGCATAACATCTAAGTGACCGATAAATTTTACGGCACCAAATTTATTAAATTTAATTCTTAGCTTCATAACATACACCTCCGCCAAATCTCATTGCACCACAGCCCTGACATTGCATACGGCAGTTTGGTGTTACTACTTCTTCTTGTGAACGTAACCATTCTCTCTTTAAGAATGACTTTGTTACACCACAGTCGATGAAATCCCATGGGAAAATTTCATCTAAATCACGTTTTCTTGTTGTATAGAAGTCTATGCTTACGCCGGCTTCTTCAAAAGACTCCAACCAAGCATCATTTTTAAAATATTCGCTCCAAGCATCGTATATACAGCCTTTTTCATAAGCTTTTAAAATAACTTCAGATACTTTTCTGTCTCCTCGTGCAAGAACACCTTCTAAAATACTTACATCCGCTTCATGCCAGTTGTATTTGATAGATTTCTGATTTAACTGTTCTGTAACAGCACGAAGTGTCTGGTGAGCCTTATCAATAAATTCTTCCTGTGTACACTGAGGTGCCCACTGGAATGGAGTAAATGGCTTTGGAATAAAGAAAGAAGTACTTGTTACAATCTGCACTTTACCATTTACACGTTTTTCTTTTGGAACTACTTCAAAGAATGTAGCAGCAATCTTGTTAGAAAGTTCTGCAATACCTCTGATATCTTCAGCAGTTTCGCCTGGAAGACCTAACATAAAGTATAATTTTACTTTTGTCCAACCACCTTCAAACGCAAGTGCAGCACCCTTTAAGATAACTTCTTCTGTCAGACCTTTGTTGATAACATCTCTCATACGCTGGCTGCCAGCTTCTGGTGCGAAAGTAAGGCTGCTCTTTTTAACGTCCTGAACTTTGCTCATAACATCTAAAGAAAAGGCATCAATTCGTAAAGATGGAAGAGAAATATTGGTATGACGTTTATTGCATTCTTCAATCAAGAAATCAATGAGTTCTGGAAGCTTGGAGTAATCGCTGGAGCTTAAGGAACTTAAAGAAATTTCTTCATAACCTGTATTTTTTAATAATTCTACAGCGTATTGTTTTAATTTTTCTACATCTCGTTCACGAACAGGACGGTAAATCTGACCAGCCTGACAGAAACGACATCCTCTGATACATCCTCTTTGGATTTCTAATACGACACGATCCTGAGTTGCTTTAATAAAAGGAACAACAGGTTTTGTAGGATAAAAAGCATCAGAAACATCCATAACGATTTCTTTTAAAATCGTAGCAGGAACGCCTTCTTTTATAGGAGTAAATGCTTGGATTGTTCCATCTTCTTTATAAGTAACTTCGTACATAGAAGGAACATATATACCAGGGATTTTAGATGCTTCATATAAAAATTCCTGACGGCTCTTATTTTGTTTACGACATTCTTTGTATAAGTCTAAGAGGTTACGATACTGTGTTTCTCCTTCACCAATATAGAAAATATCAAAGAAATCTGCAATTGGTTCTGGGTTATAGGTACATGGACCGCCACCGATTACGATAGGACAATCCCATTTGGTTCGCTCACAAGATTTTAAAGGAATCTGTGCCAGATCCAATACCTGTAATATATTTGTGTAACACATTTCATACTGGATTGTAATGCCAAGAAAATCAAATTCTTTGATTGGGTCTTGAGATTCTAATGCGAACAGTGGAATGTTTTGTTCACGCATAATTTTGTCTAAATCAACCCAAGGGCTGTAAACACGCTCACACCATGTATCTTCGTAGCTGTTTAACATGCCATATAAAATCTGAATACCTAAATGAGACATACCAATCTCGTATACATCCGGGAAACACATGGCGAAACGAATATCTATGTCTTTGCTCTTTATAACGGAATTTACTTCGCTTCCGATATAACGGGCAGGTTTATCTACCTGCATTAAAATATCGTCTGATAATGCTAGTTTTCTCATAAAAATACCTTATTCCTTTTAATTGTTTGCTTTGTCATGTTGTTGTATGTTTGAAATGTTCTTCATTGTACTTGAATACAAGTTGCTGCAACATGAAATAGCGTTTTATATTATATCTTAACATATTTTTAGAAATCTGTTAAGGGATAAATGTGATTTTTTGGGAGCTTATAAATAGAATTTTGGAAAGTATTATAAAGATTATTTTATCTTGAGTTGTGGTAGTATGATAGGATGTATATTTCATTATTTTGCTGTAATATTGGGATTTATGATTGGAAATAGAATAGGTAAACAGGAAGGTTGGCAGTGACATCAACAAATAATAAAAGACGAAAAGCTGCACTCGTGCTTTTCGTCTTTTGTCTTTTCATCCAAAGTATTAACGGAACAACATTGGATTTTCATCATCATTTGCTAAGTCTGCAAATGTTTCACGTAATTTCATTTCATTTACTAAACTAGCTTCGCTCTGTAAATCCATGTATTTGATAAACATGTCTTCCAAAGAAATTCCAAGTTCATCTGCAATTTCCTGAAGCTTTGGCATAAGTGCACTTAATTGTACAGAAACCTGTGTTTTTTGAGGGTCGATATCCCCTAATGTTTCTTCTGCATATTTGTTAATACGCTCTAAAATCTCTATATCTTTTGCTGTCATAATTAATCCTCCCGCGACAATTTTTTTATTCAATTAAAGAAAATCTATTGGTATTTTATCACTTTTACCTTGTATTGGCTAGTTGTTTTTGCTAAAATAATAATAAGAATATTTTTCGGAAATAAAAGTGGGAGGTGTTGGTGTGTTTAAGAAGATTACGGATTTAATCAGTTGGCACGATATAGAAGAAATCGTACAGTCACGTTCTTCACAACCGTCCAGAATATTGGGAAGACATGTTGTAAATGGAAAAGATTTACTTCAGGCATATTTCCCAGATGCCCAAAAAGTTACAGTAACATTCCAAGGAAAAGCGCCATTGGAAATGTCTTGTGTCAGTGAAAAAGATGGCTGGTTTGTATGTGAACTTGGACGTTCTTACAAAGGCATTTATTTTTATACGGTCGGATACGAGCAGAAAGAACCTGTAACGGTTTACGATGCATACCAATTTGCATCACAGATTACAGAACAGGATTGCAGACGTTTTGAAGAGGGTATTCATTACGAGTTGTATCAAGTTCTTGGAGCACATCCGATGCAGGTAGACGGCATTCGTGGTACAAGATTTGCAGTATGGGCACCAAATGCAAAGCGAGTGAGTGTAGTTGGTGCATTTAATTTCTGGGATGGAAGACGACATCAAATGAACTGCAAAAATGGTATTTTTGAATTGTTTATCCCAGGTGTTGATGTTGGAGACATTTACAAGTATGAGATTAAGACACAGAGTGATTTGACCTATTTAAAGGCAGATCCAGTTGCTTTCTCTTCAGAACTTCGACCAGATAATGCCTCTGTTGTGGCGGATATAGAACATTTTACATGGACAGATGAAAAATGGATTCAAAACAGAGCACATGTACAGAATGCAGATAGTCCAATCAGTGTATATGAAGTATACCTTGGTTCTTTTACTCGTTCTGAGGATAATGCATATTTGAATTACAGAGAACTGGCAGATAAATTGATTGATTATGTGACAAAAACAGGATATACACATGTAGAACTGATGCCAGTTATGGAGCATCCATTAGATGCAAGCTGGGGATATCAGGTGATTGGGTATTATGCGCCAACGTCCAGATATGGAACACCGGAAGATTTTGCAGCATTTATAGATAAAATGCATGCTGCGGGTATTGGTGTTATATTAGATTGGGTTCCAGCACATTTTCCAAGAGATACTTACGGACTTTCTAATTTTGATGGTACTTGTTTGTATGAACCGGCAGATGAACGCAGAAAATCACATCCTCATTGGGGAACGCTCATTTTTGATTATGGACGTCATCAGGTAAGCAACTATCTGATTGCAAACGCATTGTACTGGGTAGAAAAGTATCATGCGGATGGTCTTCGTGTAGATGCGGTAGCAAGTATGCTTTATTTGGACTATGGAAGAGAAGATGGAAATTGGCTGCCGAATATGTATGGTGGAAGGGAACATTTAGAAGCAATTGAGTTTTTAAAGCATACCAATTCTATTGTGCATAAGAGAAATCCACATGTTCTGACAATTGCAGAAGAATCTACAGCATGGCCGATGATTACGGGAAGTTTAGAAGAAGGTGGCTTAGGATTTGATTTCAAATGGAATATGGGATTTATGAATGATTTTATTCATTATATTCATAATGATCCATATTTTAGATCTGGTATGCATGATACATTGACTTTTAGTATGGTCTATGCATACAGTGAGAAGTTTATGTTAGCATACAGTCACGATGAAGCAGTTCATGGCAAAGGCACGATGATTGGAAAGATGCCTGGCAATGAAGAAAGCAAATTTGCAGCGCTTAGAGCTACTTATGCGTATATGATGACACATCCTGGAAAGAAGCTGTTGTTTATGGGACAGGATATTGGAGAGTATGATGAATTTAGCGAACAGAGAACGGTTCGTATGGATCTTTTACAGTATCCAAAGCATAAAGGGGTACATGCACTTGTAACAGACTTAAATAAGCTGTATCGTCGTTCAGAGGCCTTATACGAGCTGGATAATGAACCAGGTGGTTTTGAATGGATGAATTGTGTTGCATGGAAAGATTGCTATGTAACATTTATACGCAAGGGAAAAGACAGTAAAAAGGCATGTTTTGTTGTGGCAAATTTCAGCGGTATATCTAAAGAGTTGACTGCTGGTGTGCCATGGGCAGGCAAATATAAAGAAGTGATCAACACCGATGCGAAAAAATATGGCGGAACAGGTATAGTAAATCCACGTGTGAAAACCGCAAAATCTATAAAATGGGATGGTCAGCCATATAGTATTAATTTCAAGATTGCACCACAGTCTGTAGCAATTTTTGAATATATTCCTACAGTGGACAAGGAAGAAGAAGCGGAGGAGGTCACATTAGGAACTTATACAAAGAAGGCTGTTCCTAAGAAAAAAGCAAGATGAGTAGTGAATTAACAGAAGGTTTAGAAACATTTATAATGGGTGTGCTTATACCATTTGCATTAAAAATCATTGCTATTTTAGTGATATGGTATGTTGGTGCAAGATTGATTAAGTTTGTAAGAAAAATCTTAAAGAATACGTTAGAAAAAGGTCATGCAGATTTAGGCATTATTACATTTTTGGATAATTGTACAAAATTTGGCCTGTATGCATTATTGATTTTCTTTATCTTAAATATGTTTAGTGTCAATGTTGCAAGTATTACAGCAGTGATTGCATCTGCAGGTGTTACAATCGGTCTTGCATTGCAGGGGTCTTTATCTAATTTGGCAGGCAGTGTTCTTATTTTACTCTTAAAGCCATTTGGTGTAGGTGATTATATTATAGCTGCGGGCGTAGAAGGAAAAGTAATAGAAATCCAGATGTTTCACACAACATTAGTGACTGGTGATAATCGCGTAGTTGTAGTACCAAATGGTACACTTAGCAGCAGTACGATTACAAATGTTTCTGCAATGGATAAGCGACGTATTGATATTACAGTTGGTATTTCCTATGAATCAGACCTTAGACTTGCAAAGACCTGTTTGCTTCAGTTGTTAGAACAGAGTGAGTATACATTAAAAGAAGAAGTTTACGATGTGTTTGTATCAGAATTGGGTGCAAGCAGCGTAAATCTGAATGTACGTTTCTGGGTAAAATCCTCTGATTATTGGGCAGCAAAGAGTTATATTACAGAGAATATCAAATTTACACTCGATGCAAACAATATTGAAATTCCATATAACAAACTGGATGTACAGATTCAGAAATAAAAATAAGGTATACTGGAAATGAGGATTTTCAGTATACCGAATAAATAAAAAAAAGCCGCTGTGAAAACGACTCTAAAACAAAAAGCTTCTGAAGGGACTCGAACCCTCGATCTATTGATTACGAATCAATTGCTCTACCAACTGAGCCACAGAAGCATATAAGTCAATTATACATGAAAGTTTAAAAAAATCAAGTAATTTTTTGAGGTGATTAAAATGTTTTATACAATTGAAAATGAATTTTTAAAAGCAACTTTTTCTTCTAAGGGTGCAGAAATGCAGTCTTTGATTTGCAAGGCAAATAACAAAGAATATATTTGGTATGCCAAAGAGGAAATTTGGGATGAGCATGCTCCTATGTTATTCCCAATTATCGCAAGATTAAAAGATGGTGAGTATTCTTATAATGGTGAAATCTATCAGATTCCAATGCATGGTTTTGCAAAACACAGCGAATTAGAAGTAATCGAACAAAAAGAAGATGCGATTACATTTGTTTTAAAAGCAACAGAAGAAACATTAAAAATGTATCCATTCTGTTTTGAATTACAGGTTCGTTTTTCTTTAGATGGTAACACATTAAAGAAAGAGCATACATTGATCAATCACGATGATAAAGATATGTATTATGAACTTGGTGGTCATGATGGATATAATATTTGTCTTGCAGAAGGCGAAACAACGGAAGATTATTACATTGATTTTGGTGATCTTGATTGCTTAGAAGCTTGCTGTACAGATGAAAATATTTTATTTACAAAGGATATCAAGAAGATTCCTTTAACAGATGGCATCCTTCCTCTTTCTATGGAAACATTTAAAGATGATGCAATCGTATGCAGAAATATTCCAGTACATAGTGTAAGTTTAAAGAGTAAAAAATCTGACTACAGCGTAAAGTTTGATTTTGAAGGATTTGCTACACTTGGTATTTGGACAAGATATTTACCATACGATTCTAAATATATTTGTTTAGAACCATGGACTACATTACCTGATTGTGCATATCTTGGAAAAGAAATCGAAGAAAAAGTTGATATTTGCACATTAGAAGCTGGAAAAACACAGAAACTTACTTTCTCTGTAACAATCCAGTAATCAGTTGCCTTTGTTTTCTCTCATGAATATATTAAAGTAAAGAAAAAATGGGAGAAAACACATGGAAAAGTCTTGTCTTTCTTTTAATGACGTATCTTTTGCTTACCACAACCTCAAAGGGGAAACGCAGGCTGTCAAACATCTTTCCTTTGACATTAAGGAAGGAGAATTTGTAGCAGTCGTAGGCCCTAGTGGTTGTGGTAAATCTACTATATTATCTCTTATTTCAGGTGTTTTGGAACCAGAAGAAGGAAGTATTCGGTTTCAAGATGCAAAACGACCGACTATTGGATATATGTTACAGCATGATCATCTTTTTCCATGGAGAACAATCTGGTCAAACTGTATGCTCGGTCTGGAAATTCAACAGGAAAAAACCAAAGCTAAAATAGAATATGCCGAATATTTGTTAAAGGAATATAATTTATGGGATTATCGCAATAAAAAGCCAGATGAATTATCAGGTGGCATGAGACAAAGAGCCGCGTTAATACGGACGCTTGTATTAAATCCAAGTCTTTTTTTATTGGATGAGCCTTTTAGTGCACTTGATTTTCAAACGAGGATTGAAGTTTCGGAAGATATCGCAGGCATTATCCGAGAAAGTAAAAAGACAGTCCTTTTGATTACACATGATTTGCAAGAGGCAATCAGTTTAAGTGATCGTATTTTAGTATTAAGCAAACGGCCGGCTCATGTCATTCGTGATATTCCAATTCATCTGACCAAAAACGGAAAAGATGTTCTTTCTGCAAGAAATGCTCCAGAATTTAACGATTATTTCAATTTGTTATGGGAAGATTTGAAAGAAAAGGAGGAGCAAGACTATGACCAGACAGGAACGCTTTATACGACAGCATAAAATGTTTCATCGAATGATTGCATGGACACAGATGAGCCTTTTTCTTTTTTTGATGGTTTTATGGGAAATATCTGCAAGGGCAGGTTGGATTGACAGTTTCTTTTTTTGCAGTCCAAGTATTGTAGGAAAATGTTTTATTAGAATGTTATGGAAAGAAGAACTGTTGCTTCATTTAGGATATAGTTTATTAGAAATCATAATTAGTTTTCTTTTGATTTTTGGAATCTCGTTTATTGTGGCAGTATTGCTTTGGTATTATTTGGCGTTATCTAGAATATTAGAACCGTTTTTAGTAATATTAAATGCTTTGCCAAAATCAGCATTGGCACCTTTGTTTATTGTATGGATTGGAACAGGTACGAAAACAATTATTGTTGCAGGTGTTTCGGTAGCATTGTTCGGAAGTATTATCAATCTTTACAGTGGATTTAGAGAAACCGATGCTGAAAAATTGCTTCTTATTCGTACGCTTGGTGGAAACAGGATGGATATGCTCATAAAAGTGGTCATTCCGGCAGCAGTTTCTAATATTATCAGCGTATTAAAAGTCAATATCGGGCTTGCACTGGTAGGCGTAGTAATCGGAGAATTTTTTGCGGGACGAAAAGGGCTTGGATATTTGATTATTTATGGTACGCAGGTCTTTAAATTAGATATGGTGCTTACTTCCATTATCATTTTATGCTGCCTTGCGATGGCTTTATACAAAATTGTACAGTCCTTAGAGCACATTTATTTAAGGAGAGGTATTGTTACAAAATAATACATGCAGTTTGAAAATGAAAAAGTAATTATAAATTTGCTTGTTTGTGAGGAAATAAAAGTCCTCATAAACAAGCTGTAATGTAACAGAATATAATAAATAGCAAAGTTCTACAAGTTGAAAGCCTGCTTTACATAATAAAAAAGTTGTGTTAATATGTTTTGAAATGATGATAAAATTCGGAGGGATTGACGATGGCACAGTTATGGGGTGGCAGATTTACAAAAGAAACCGATCAATTAGTATATGATTTTAATGCCTCTATCTTATTTGACCAGAAGTTATTAGAAGAAGATATTACAGGAAGTAAAGCACATGCAACAATGCTTTGCAAACAGCAGATTATTTCCGAAACAGAAAAAGAGCAGATTCTTGCAGGATTAGAATCTATTTTAAAAGATGCATTAGATGGTACATTACCGATCACAACAAAATATGAAGACGTACATAGCTTTGTAGAAGCAAATTTGATTGACCGTATTGGTGATGCAGGCAAAAAGTTGCATACAGGAAGAAGCCGTAATGATCAGGTTGCTTTAGATATGCGTATGTATGTGCGTAAGCATGTAAAAGAGACAGATGCGTTATTAAAGCAGTTATTAGAAGTCATTTTAAAGACAATGGAAGAAAATTTAGATACATATATGCCTGGTTTTACACATTTACAAAAGGCACAGCCTATTACATTGGCACATCATTACGGTGCTTATTTTGAAATGTTTAAGCGTGATAGAAGCCGTATGCAGGATATTTATGAGCGTATGAATTATTGTCCGCTTGGAGCAGGTGCACTTGCAGGTACTACATATCCATTAGACAGAGAATATACAGCAGAATTGTTAGGCTTTTACGGTCCTACATTAAACAGTATTGATTCTGTATCAGATCGTGATTATGTAATTGAATATTTAAGTGCATTATCTACTATCATGATGCATTTAAGCAGATTTTCAGAAGAAATCATTATTTGGAACTCCAACGAATATCAGTTTGTAGAAATTGATGATGCATATTCTACAGGTTCCAGCATTATGCCTCAGAAGAAAAATCCAGACATTGCAGAACTTGTTCGAGGAAAAACAGGACGTGTATATGGTGCATTGATGAGTATGCTCACAACTATGAAAGGTCTTCCTTTGGCATACAATAAAGATATGCAGGAAGATAAAGAAATGACATTTGATGCAATTGATACAGTAGAGCATTGCCTTGTTTTATTTACAGGTATGTTAGATACAATGAAATTCCGTAAAGAAGTTATGGCAAAGAGTGCTATGAATGGATTTACAAATGCAACAGATGCAGCAGACTACCTTGTTATGAAAGGTGTACCATTCCGTGATGCACATGGCATCATTGGTCGTCTTGTATTATATTGCATCGAAAAGAATACTTGTATTGATGCATTATCCTTAGAAGAATTACAGGCAATCAGCGATAAATTTGAAGCAGATATTTATGATGCAGTAAGTCTGGAAACTTGTGTAAACAAACGTCTTACAATCGGAGCACCAGGACCAGAAATGATGCAGCAGGTTATTGCAAAGCACAGAGCGTATTTAGAAAATTAATCAAAAACAAAGGAATAGACATCATGTTAAATGAAAAATTAAAAGTTGGTATTTTAGGCGCAACTGGTATGGTTGGACAGCGTTTTATCGCACTTTTGGAAAATCATCCATGGTTTGAAGTAGTTACAGTAGCAGCATCTGGAAGAAGTGCCGGAAAGCGTTATGAAGAAGCGGTAGATGGTCGTTGGAAAATGACAACACCAATTCCAGAACGTGTAAAAGATTTAATGGTATTAGACGTTGCGGATATTGATAAAGTAACAGAACATGTAGATTTTGTATTTAGTGCAGTAAATATGTCTAAAGATGAAATCAAAGCAATCGAAGAAGCATATGCTAAAAAGGAAGTTCCAGTTGTATCTAATAATTCTGCACATCGTTGGACACCAGACGTTCCAATGTGTGTACCAGAAATCAATCCAGAACATATGCATGTTATTGAGTTCCAGAGAAAGAGACTTGGCACAACAAGAGGCTTTATTGCAGTAAAACCAAACTGTTCTATCCAGTCTTACGCACCAGTATTGACTGCTTGGAAGGAATTTGAGCCATATGAGGTTGTAGCTACTACATATCAGGCAATTTCCGGTGCTGGAAAAACATTTAATGAATGGCCTGAAATGGTTGGAAATATCATTCCATATATTGGCGGTGAAGAAGAAAAGAGTGAAAAAGAACCTTTAAGAATTTGGGGTACGATTGAAGATGGTGTAATTAAGCCAGCAACTACTCCAGTAATCACTTGCCAGTGTATTCGTGTTCCTGTGTTAAATGGTCATACAGCAGCAGTATTTGTAAAGTTTAAAAAGAAACCTACAAAAGAGCAGTTAATTGAAAAATTGGTAAACTTCAAGGGACTTCCACAGGAATTAGAACTTCCAAGTGCTCCAAAGCAGTTTATCCAATATTTAGAAGAAGATAACAGACCACAGGTTACATTAGATGTAGATTATGAACATGGTATGGGTGTAAGTGTAGGACGTATTCGTGAAGATAACGTATATGACTTTAAGTTTGTAGGACTTTCTCATAATACAGTTCGAGGTGCAGCAGGTGGTGCTGTCCTTTGTGCAGAGCTTTTGACAGCACAGGGCTATATCACAAAAAAATAAAGCGTATGAGAATTACCTATGTGGTTTTAAAAATCGCATAGGTAATCTTAGATTGAGGAATAAAAGTTGAGTAAAAGATTATTTATTGCCGAAAAACCAAGTGTAGCAAGAGAATTTGCTAAGGCTTTAAAAGAAAATATGACACAGCGTAATGGATATATGGAAGGAGAACATTCCATTGTAACATGGTGTGTTGGCCATTTGGTGACGATGAGTTATCCGGAATGCTATGATATAAAATATAAACGCTGGTCATTGGAAACCATTCCTTTTATACCAGATCATTATTTATATCAAGTCATTGATTCTGTAAAAGACCAGTTTCAGATTGTATCAGGTCTTTTAAACAGAAAAGATGTAGCGACGATTTATGTTTGTACGGACTCTGGACGAGAAGGAGAATATATTTATCGTCTTGTAGAACAGCAAGCAGGTGTTAGTGGAAAAGAAAGAAAACGTGTCTGGATTGATTCTCAGACAGAGGAAGAAATTTTACGAGGCATTCAGGAAGCAAAAGACTTATCAGAATATGATAGTTTAAGTGAAGCAGCATATTTAAGAGCCAAAGAAGATTACTTAATGGGAATTAATTTTTCCAGAGTATTGACATTAAAATATGGTGATGCAGTAAAACGTTATCTTGGGATTGATCGAGGTGTCATCAGCGTAGGACGTGTTATGACTTGTGTACTCGGTATGGTAGTAAACAGGGAACGAGAAATCAGAACATTTCAAAAAACTTCTTTTTACCGCCTTTTAGCAGGATTTGTCGTAGGGGATAAGCCATTAGAAGGAGAATGGAGAGTGACGGAATTAAGCCGTTATTATCAGTCTCCAAAGCTGTATAACGAAAAAGGATTCAAAGAAGAAAAAGAAGCACTGAAATTTAAAGAGCAGCTGTTACAAGAAGCAAATGGGAAACTGCTTATCATTAGCAAAGAGCAGAAAAAGGAAACGAAAAATCCACCATTATTGTATAACCTTGCAGAACTTCAGAATGACTGTTCCAGATTGTTTAAAATAAGTCCAGATGAAACACTTAGCATCGTGCAGCAGTTGTATGAAAAAAAGATGGTGACATATCCAAGAACAGACGCCAGAGTGCTTTCTAGTGCGGTTGCAAAGGAAATTTATAAAAATATAAGTGGATTAAAGCATTATGTGCATGGTCAGCCTTTTGCAGAAGAAATATTAGAAAAGGGAAGCTATAAAGGTATTGCAAAGACTCGTTATGTAGATGATAAAAAGATTACCGACCACTATGCTATCATTCCTACAGGACAGGGACTTGGCGCGATGAACAGCTTACATCCAACGGCACAAAAAGTATATGAGATTATCGTAAGAAGATTTCTTGCTATTTTCTATCCTGCAGCAGTATACCAAAAGATTGGCTTAGTGACAGGAATTGGAACAGAGCGTTTTTATTCCAATTTTAAGTCTTTATTAGAAGAAGGATATTTAAAGGTTATGAAATATTCTTTTGGCAATCAAAGGACGGCAGCAGAAAAAGGAAATAAGACGCAGCAAAATACAGAACAGTCTGATAAAGCAAACGAAGCAGAAGAAACAAGCTGTGATGTGAATTTTATGGCACAATTGCATACATTAAAAAAGGGAATGGAGCTTCCATTACAAGGAATAGAAATCAAAACAGGAGAAACTTCTCCACCAAAACGTTATAATTCCGGAAGTATGATTCTTGCCATGGAAAATGCAGGACAGCTGATAGAAGATGAAGAACTAAGAGCACAGATCAAAGGAAGCGGTATTGGTACAAGTGCTACAAGAGCAGAAATTTTAAAGAAACTTGTTACGACCAATCAGTATCTTGAATTGAATAAAAAGACACAGACGCTGACACCAACAAGACTTGGGGAATTGGTATATGATGTAGTAGATTGTTCTATGAGACGTATGCTTGATCCGGCATTGACAGCAAGTTGGGAAAAAGGATTGACTGGTGTGGCAAATGGCACGATTACTTCACAAGAATATATGAGCAAATTATCGGATTTTGTTACGAAATATACCAATTATACAAAGCAGCTTAATAACCAAACGGTTGTGTATACACGTTTTAAAGCTACAGAGGAATTTTATAAAAGCAAGAAATAAAGGAGATTTCATAATGAAACAATATAATATTGCACACTTATATGATGTAACACAGACTATTGCAAAGGAATTATTAGAAGGAAAGGAGTATCCTTGGGAAGTGCTTCCAGAAATTTCTAAATTTATTGTAGCATTAGGAGAAACTTTAGATACAGAAAAGTTTGACAAGATTGGTGAAAATATTTGGATTGCCCAAAATGCAAAGGTTGCACCAACAGCTTGTGTAAACGGTCCTTGTATTATTGATGAAGAAGCAGAAGTAAGACATTGTGCATTTATTCGTGGAAATGCGATTGTTGGTAAAGGTGCAGTAGTAGGAAATTCTACAGAATTGAAAAATGTAATATTATTTAATAAGGTTCAGGTGCCTCATTACAATTATGTAGGAGATTCTATACTTGGATATAAAGCGCATATGGGTGCCGGCAGTATTACTTCTAATGTGAAAAGTGATAAAACACTTGTTGTTGTAAAAGCAAAAGAAGGTCAGATAGAAACTGGATTAAAGAAAATGGGTGCAATGTTAGGTGATTACGTAGAAGTTGGATGTAATTCTGTATTAAATCCAGGCACTGTCATTGGACGAAACAGTAACATTTATCCAACAAGCTGTGTAAGAGGATGTGTTCCAGAAAATCATATTTATAAGAATAGTAAAGAAGTAATTGTGAAAAAGTAACAAAAAATGTTGACTTATTTTGCAATTGTATTATAATAACAGTTACACACACGCTTTAAAGCATTAAAGTAATTGTGAAAACAACAAAAAGAGGATTACTATTATGAAGAAGAAATTGCTGACATTTTTATTGACAGGTGTGATGAGTATGTCACTTCTGGCAGGCTGTGGAGATACAAAAGCAGGCAATACAGACGTTACAAACAATACTGCATCTAGTGCAGATGGTTTTGAAATTGGTGTGCTTCAGTTATCACAGCATGTTGCATTAGATGATGCAAATAAAGGATTTATCGCTGCATTAGATGATGCAGGTATTACATATCATGTTGAACAGCAGAATGCTTCTGGTGATCAGTCTACTTGCGTGACTGTAGCAGAAAAATTTGTAAATGACAAAAAAGATTTAATCTATGCAATCGCTACACCAGCCGCACAGGCAGTTGCAGCTGCAACAACAGATATTCCAGTTGTAGGTGCTGCAATTACAGATTATGTAGAAGCAGGACTTGCAGATTCTAATGATGCTCCAAACGGAAATATTACAGGTACTTCAGACATGAATCCAATTGAGGATCAGTTAGAATTATTATTAAAATTAGTTCCAGATGCCAAAAAGATTGGTGTATTCTATAGTGCAGATGAAGATAACTCTGTATTACAGGCAGGCATATTTACAAAGGCAGCAGAAGCTAAAAATCTGACTGTGGAGCAGTATACGATTTCTAATTCCAATGAAATTCAGACAGTTGTACAGTCTATGGAAGGAAATATTGATGCTTGCTGGATTCCAACAGACAATAAACTTTCTGCAGGAATGGCAACAGTAGCAATGGTAGCAAATGAATTTAAACTTCCAATCATTTGCGGTGAGGAAAATCAGGTTACAGCAGGTGCACTTGCAACATATGGTCTTAATTATTATGAATTAGGTTATATGGCAGGAGAAATGGCTGTAGAAATTTTAGTAAATGATGCAGATCCAGCACAGATGCCTATCGAGTTTTTACCATTTGAAAAGTACAAACTTACGGTAAATGAAGAAACAGCAGCAGAAATTGGTATCGACCTTTCTGTATTAGACAAGTAGTGCTGTTGTAGGAGGACGTTATGCATATTAGTTCATTATTATCTGCCATTCCGGGTGCACTTAGTCAAGGTGTGCTTTGGGGAATTATGGTACTTGGTGTATACATTACATTTCGATTATTAGATATTGCAGATATGACATGTGATGGCTCATTTTCATTAGGTGGCTGTGTATGTGCAGTGCTTATTGTAAATTTTGGAGTGCATCCAGTGCTTGCAATTTTGGCAGCAATCTTAGCAGGAGCAATGGCAGGCTGTGTGACAGGTCTGTTACATACGGTATTTGAAATACCGGCAATTTTATCTGGTATTTTGACACAGTATTCTTTATGGAGTATTAATTTAAGAATTATGGGAGGAAAATCCAATATTCCTTTATTAAAATCCGAAACTATCTTTTCTGGACTTGTAGAAAAAACTGGTCTTAGAAATGCAACAATCGCATTATTTGTAGGTATTGTTTTAGCTATTTTAGTTGTAATCGTGTTATATTGGTTTTTTGGTACAGAGCTTGGAAGTGCACTTCGAGCAACTGGTAATAACGAAAATATGATACGTGCGCTTGGTGTTGACATCAAAAAGACAAAGTTATTATCTTTGATGATTGCAAATGCATTGGTAGCTTTTTCTGGTGCATTGGTTTGTCAAAGTCAGAAATACGCAGATATTAATATGGGAACAGGTGCGATTGTAATCGGTCTTGCCTCTATTGTAATCGGTGAAGTCTTATTTGGAAGATTCAAATCTTTCTATATGATACTTGCAAGTGCAGTTGTAGGATGTTGTACATATTTTGTTATTCGTTCTGTTGTACTTTGGCTTGGCCTGGACCCAAATGACATGAAATTGATTAGTGCTATCATTGTTGCATTAGCATTAGCAGCACCAGTTGCTATCCGCAAACATCGTGCAAAAAAAGCATATTCCCCTGACGGAGGTAAAGTTCATGCTGGAAATTAAAGAAGTATATAAAACATTTAATGCAGGCACTATCAATGAAAAGAAAGCATTAAATGGTGTAAATTTAAACTTGCAGGAAGGCGACTTCGTTACAGTAATCGGAGGAAATGGTGCCGGAAAGTCTACTACTTTGAACATGATTGCAGGTGTGTATCCAATTGACAGAGGAAGCATCAAAATTGATGGAGTAGATGTGTCCACTTGGCCTGAATTTAAAAGAGCACAGTTTTTAGGACGAGTATTTCAGGATCCTATGATGGGAACTGCGGCAGGCATGCAGATTGAAGAAAATCTTGCTTTAGCATATAGAAGAGGAAAACATCGTGGTTTAAGATGGGGTATTACAAATGCTGAAAGAGAGTTTTTCCATGAACAGCTTCAGATTCTTGGACTTGGCTTGGAAGACCGCATGACTTCTAAAGTTGGACTTCTTTCAGGTGGACAAAGACAGGCACTTACCTTATTGATGGCAACACTTCGTAAACCAAAGCTGTTGTTATTAGACGAGCATACAGCTGCATTAGATCCAAAAACTGCCAAAACAGTACTTGATTTGACAGAAAAGATTATTGCAGAAGAACATTTGACTGCCATGATGGTAACACATAACATGAACGATGCTATTCGTTTAGGAAATAGATTGATTATGATGCAGAATGGTCGAGTTATTTATGATATTGCAGGAGAAGAGAAAAAGAATCTCAAGGTTTCCGATCTTTTAGAAAAATTCAAAGAAGCAAGCGGAACAGAATTTTCTAATGACAGAATGTTGTTGTCATAATGTGGACGACATAAATAAAATGGAAAGAGTCCAGTCAACGAAAGCGGTTGATTGGACTCTTTATGATAACTTTTTCTCATATGCAGTAAGCTTGGATGGAGAGAACTATAGGTATGATCTTCCGAAGAAGCATTTATTTCAGTACGGTGATGATAAATCAACCATTATTCAGACGCAGAATACATGGTATTATGACATAGAAGAAAATGAAAATGTCGTTTCTATGAGCATGTCATTTCAGAATATGCCGGACGAACTGAAAGAGTTTACATTTCATAAAGAGTTCCAATTTGATGCAGAAAATGGATTAACTGGTGTAACCTATATAT
>CAYRIK010000030.1:0-22958 GCA_964424345.1 uncultured Lachnospiraceae bacterium | reverse complement strand
ACTATCAGGATTTATGAGTGATAGAAATATTTCGAAGTCGGTTTATTTCGTCGTGAATTCGTTCGACATCACGACCTTCTGTGATGTTCCACTACACAGTATAGTCTACGGACTGCGATAAAGCAATCACGATGAAAGAGAGTTAAGTATCATAAAAAGCGAATATAATTGTTGTCCCTAATGACAACTATTCCTGCGTATCTTTTGCATTTCCTATTAGATGTGCTATAATATTTATCAAAGTATTTTTGGATGAAAAGGAAAGTTCTTTTTAAAAATATTGTATGAATGTAAAATTCAATAGTTATGTTTATGCGAAAAATTTGCAAGCTGAAAGCTAGAATGTACAAATGTGTTGTAAAATCCTTTGCTTCAGCTGTGGGAGTTTCAATAGATAAATAAATTAGGGGAAGGATTTGTGAAATGATACGAAAATATGTTTTTGATGGTGAAAATGAGATAGAATTTGATGACCAAAAAAGTGTGAAAGATCTTATCTCTTATGCATTTGAAAAATTCGACTATTATGAACCAATGGGAATGGATATTGTTACATTATTTCAGGCATATCATCCTGATACAACTACTGGATGGTTTACTACAAATACTTTAGCAAAATGTGCTGATGAAATTAAAGATTGTAACGCATTGTATTTTGCATATCATTTACCAAATGTATTTTATTTTGCTGAGGGTGGATGGGGACACCATATGATGCATCTTGGCAATCATCCTGATATTCCGCATGCTGTGTCTTTTCATATTCGCTTTGATGACTTTGACAATACGATAGTAATGAATGGTAAATATACATTTAATGATGTCCTTCGTGTACTGAAAAATAGTGGATATATTGAGGAAAGTTGTAATCATGTAGAAGTTATTCCAGTTGGTTGTGCGGGAAAAAGTTTTATTATTTCTAGTTCTGATCCAAGTATGAATAACACATTGGTAGAATTTTCTGAGATCATTGAACAATATTGTTTGGAACGAATTTCTCTTGTTGCAGGAGAATGTATCTATCATATAGTATTGCGAATTTTTTGAATGGCTAAGGAGAATTCTTTTTAAAAATATCGTATGAATGTGAAATTCAATAGTTATGTTTATGCGAAAGAGTTGTAAGCTAAAAGCTAGAATGTACAATCCCTTGCTTTGGCGGTGGGAGAGTCAAAAGGGACGGAGAGATTATGTATAATCGAAGATTGGAAATGTTTATTCGTGTGGCAGATGCAGGAAGTTTTAATAAAGCAGCAGAGGAAAGCCATATCACACCCACAGCGGTAATTAAGCAGATGAACCTGTTAGAAGAAAATCTTGGAGTAAAATTGTTTGAACGCAATCATCGTGGATTGATGTTAACGAAAGCTGGGCGTTCTCTTTATCAGGATGCAAGATATGTGATTCAATATTGTGAGGATTCTGTTATACGAGCTAAAAATGCAATGCAGGAATCTGACAATGTAATTCGTATTGGTTCTTCACCTACAACACCAGCGCAGCTTTTAATGAAGCTTTGGGCAAAGGTACAAGCACAATGCCCAGATATGAAATTTCAAATTGTTCCATTTGAAAATACACCGAAAAATGCCAAAGAAATTTTGGGTAATTTGGGAAAGAATATTGATATTATTGGAGGTATTTTTGATGAGACTATGCTGGAGGTTCGAGGTTGTGCCGGATTGGAATTGGTAAGAGGGCAATTTTGCTGTGCTGTTTCTATGCAGCATAGGCTGGCTGTAAAAGATAAACTTCAAGTTACAGATTTATATGGAGAAAATCTTTTGTTAATGCACAGGGGATGGTCTCACAATGTGGATAGGCTTCGTGATGACCTTTGGCAGCATCATCCACAAATTCACTTGGTAGATTTCGACTTTTACAGTATGGACATTTTTAACCGCTGCGAAAATTCAAACGATGTACTTTTGGCTGTGCCGGCATGGGATAATGTACATCCGTTGATTAAAATAATTCCAGTAGAGTGGACACATAGTATGCCTTATGGGATTATGCATTCACCGACACCTTCAGAAACGGTGCAGCGTTTCTTGGAAATTACTAAAACGATAGAGTTAGATCTGTGTGAGAGTTGTAACCAAAAGGTATAAACAAATGAACAAAGCGAGACTTCTTTGGAAGCCTCGCTTTTGTTATACTTATTTCAGACGAAAGATTTTATTTTTGATAGGCAAACAGCAGTTATGCGATGCAAAAAGAAATCAAATAATAACAGCATATTTGCTAAAATGGTAAAGGAGGATATGATGAACAACTTTATATACGAAAACAAAACAAAAGTATATTTTGGCAGAGGCGGTGTCAAAGAGTATTTAGGATGTCTGCTGAAAAAGTATGGCGATACAGTGATGTTGGCTTATGGTGGCGGTTCTATTAAGAAAAATGGCGTGTATGAAGAAGTAGTTGGCATTTTGAAAAGCGCAGGAAAGCACATTGTTGAATTTCCGGGAATTATGCCAAATCCTACCTATGAAAAGGTGCAGGCTGGGGCAAAGGTGGCAAGAGAAAATCACGTAGATTTGATTTTAGCTGTAGGCGGTGGTTCTGTATCCGACTGTTGTAAGATTATATCTGCACAGGCAATGCTGGAACAGGATATTTGGACAATGGAAATGGAAAAGCATACATATCCAAATCAGTTTATTCCTTTAGGAACAATTGTCACGGTATTTGGTACAGGCTCTGAAATGAATGCTGGAGCGGTTATTACACATGAGGAAAAGAAGATAAAAGCAGGTATCTTTGGGGCACAGGCAGACTTTGCTTTTCTTGATCCAGAATATACGATGTCTGTTCCAATGCCACAAGTATTTTCAGGTGCTTTTGATACACTTAGCCATGCAATGGAAACGTATTTTGGAAAGCCAAATGAAAATAATCTGTCTGATGAGATCAATGAAGCGTTAATGCGAAGTGTGATTCGAAACACTCGCATTCTGTTGCAGGATCCGAAAAATTATGATGCCAGAAGCGAACTTGCATGGGCATCTTCTATGGCAGAAAATGGAATTTTAAAGATTGGCAAAATTACAGATTTCCAGTGTCATCAAATAGAACATCAGTTAGGTGCGTATACAAACTGTAATCATGGTGCAGGATTGGCTGTGATTCATCCGGTATTGTACCGTCATATTTATGCTTGTAATATCCCTCGTTTTGCTCGCTTTGCCAGAAATGTTTGGGAGGTGCAGGAAGAAAATGAGCAATTAGCAGCTTCAAAAGGAATTGAATTGTTGGCTGCATTTATTCGTGAAATCGGTCTTCCTACAACGTTGGCAGAACTTGGAGTTTCCCAAGAGCTTGATTTGAAAGCAGTTGCTTATTCTACCAATATTTCTGCTGGCTGTTGTAAGACATTGACTGGTGATGAAATATATGAAATTTTGAAAGAATGTCAGTAGATAAGAGTGAAAAATATTAAAAGTGGAGGAAATAAATATGAGTATTTTATTTATCAATGGAAGTCCAAATAAACAGGGTAATACTGCTGCATTAGCAGCTGAACTGCTTCATGGAAAATCATACGAAACATTGCAGTTGACAGACTATGTCATTGGAGCGTATGGACAAGAACTGCCTGGTGATGGATTAGATGATGTGATTGCTGCAATGGAAAAGGCTGATGTAATTGTGATAGGTTCTCCTGTTTATTGGCATAACATTTGTGGAAGTGTTCGTAATTTATTAGACCGTTTTTATGGAAAAGTAGGGAATGGTTCACTTAGTGGCCGTACTTTGTATTTTGTTTTTCAAGGAGCTGGGCCAGAAAAGTGGATGTTGGAAGCTAGTGAATACACAATGAAACGTTTTGCAGCTCTTTATGGTATGACGTATGGCGGTATGGTTACTAATAAAAGTGAAGCTGACATAGCGAATAAAAACGTTTCATAATTATTGAATGGATAAAAGACGAATGGGAACTGTTCGTTGAAAGAAGAGAAAGGATGTTTACCTATGGAATATGTAATGTTAAATAATGGAGTAAAAATGCCTATAGCTGGTATTGGTACATTTCTTTTATCTCCAGATGAAGCAGAAGCATCTGTGCTTCGTGCATTAGAGGATGGATATCGACTGATTGATACAGCAAATGCTTACATGAATGAAAAGGCTGTAGGTCGTGCTATGAAAAAGTCTGGTATTGCCAGAGAAGAAATTTTTTTGGAAACAAAATTGTGGCCTGCATTCTACGAGCAGACAGACGTGGTGGAAAAAACTTTGCAGAGATTGGATACAGAGTATATTGACTTACTTTTAATTCATCAGCCATCTGGTAATTATATTGCAGGATATCAGTTAATGGAAAAGGCATATAAAGAGGGTAAGGTTAGAGCAATCGGTCTTTCTAATTTTACAATAGAACAGATAGAGGAAATTTTAAGTATCTGTGAGGTGAAGCCTACTATTTTACAGACAGAATTACATCCTTATCATCAGGAAGATGAGCTGAAAGCATTTTTACAGGAAAATGATATCGTAGCTCAGGCATGGTATCCTTTAGGTCATGGTGATAAGACATTATTAGAAGAACCTTTATTTGCAGAGCTTGGTAAAAAATATCATAAATCTTCTGCACAGATTATTTTACGTTGGCATACTCAAGTTGGAAATGTTGTCATTCCTGGCTCTAAAAATCCTGACCACATCAAAGCAAATGTAGAGTTATTTGACTTTTCATTGACGAAAGAGGAACTAGCTTCTATTGCTGCCTTGAATAAAAATGTTCGTTATTACACAAGCACTCCAGAATTGTTGGAACAGTATGCAAAGATGGTTCCTCCGGTAGACGAACAAAAATAAGAAAAATACAGAAATATAAATAAAAAGATTGAAAATATAGCTTCCTATGATTATAATAAATTCATAGGAAGCTATATTTTACTCGGGAGGAAGAAAGGATGGCGTTCGCAAAGTTATCAATTTTAATCAAAAAATCATCGTTATTGTTTGATAAGTATTCTAATCAGCTTTTGATGCAGCAGGATCTTACGGCGAGCCAGTTTAAAATCATGTTGGTATTGTATCATTCAGAGCAGGTAGTTTGTCAGGGGGACATTGAAAAGAAATTCAATATGACAAATCCAACGGTAACAGGACTTGTTCAAAAACTTGAGGCAAAGGGATTGATTGTTCGTGTTCCAAAAGATGATGATCGCCGAGTAAAACAGCTTATTTTAACACAGCAGGCGTTAGAGCGAAAGGAAGAAATGCTTTCTATAGAGCAATATTTAGAAGATATGATGACAAAAAATCTAAATGAAGAAGAACGTGAACAGTTATGTAAGTTATTGACCAAATTGATGGAATAAAGGTAATATAACAATCATTTTTAGGAGGTAGTTTTATGAATGGTATAGGAAAACTTGCACTTGGGACGATGGGAATGAATTTTGAAAATAAAGAAAGTTCAATCCAGACAATTCAAACAGCACTTAAAAATGACATTCACATATTTAATACGGGTGATTTTTATCAGAAAGGTGAATCACAAGTAGTATTAGGTGAAGCATTAAAAGATGTGCCAAGAGAAGATTATTTTGTTTCACTTAAGTTTGGTGTAACATTTGCACTTACTGGAGCAAAATTAGATGTAAGACCTGAAAATATCAGACCTCAGTTAGTAGCTGCACTTGATAAGATGGGACTTTCTTATGTAGATTTGTATCAGCCTGCAAGACAGGATACTACGATTCCAGTAGAAGATATTATGGTGGAAATGGTAAAGTTAAAAGAAGAAGGTTTGATTAAGAACATCGGTTTATCCGAAGTAGATGCAGATACATTAAGAAGGGCAAACAGTGTACATCCTGTTCATAGTGTAGAAGTAGAGTATTCTTTACTCAACCGTGAAATAGAAAAAGAATTGATTCCGACTGCGAAAGAACTTGGAATACAGGTTGTAGCATATGGTGCGGTAGGACATGGCATTTTAACAGATAAAGTTATAAATGGCGGTATGTCTAATCCGATGATGGCAAGAGGTATCTTGTCACCTCTTAATAAAAAACACAATATGAAGATTTTAAATGAAGTGGCAGATATTGCTAAGAAACAAGGACTTACTATGAGCGAACTTGCATTAGCATGGACACAGGCAAAATATGACAATGTGTTATCTTTGATTGGAACAACGAAACCAGATCATTTTTTGAGTTCTGTAAAGGCTATGAATGTGGAATTATCAAAAGATACTGTAGCAGAAATAGAACACGTTATTTCTGCAGAAACAATAAAAGGCTATACCATGAGAAAATGGATTTTTGAAAATGGAGTTGGAAGGATGGTGCATTATGAGTAAAGCATATGAATTTTTAAAAGCATGTGGCGTATTTTTCGTATTAACAATAAATGGGGAGTATCCAGCAGGAAGACCATTTGGAGCTGTGATGGAAGTGGGAGATGATTTATATCTTGCGACCAATGATATGAATGAGGCACATAAGCAAATGAGAGAAAATGAACATATACAGATTATTGCTAAAAAGCCGGCATCAAGAGAGTGGATTAGAATAACAGGTATTGCATCTGAATGTAATGATCCAGCATTAAAGCAGAAGATGTATGAAGAAACTCCAATTTTGCAGAAACATTACACATCCTCTGAAAACGAGCATTTTTTGATGTTCAAAGTGGAAGTGCAGCAAGTCGAGATAAAATAAATAGAACGGAAATACATAAATGAGACATAATGGAAAATCAAAGATAATGAAGACGGTGAGGAATGTGTTTGTTGCATTGATTATCCTCATCATAGTGGTGTTAGGGGGTAGATTTTTTTATAATTCCTGGCGTGCAAACAATACAAACATCAATTTACAAGAAGTATCAACAGATACAACGACAATATCTTGTGCAGTATTTGATGGAAAAGAAGTGTGGGAAGATTCTACAGTAGTGCTTCAAGATGGTGTGATCACAGAAGCAACTTTTTTGAAAAAAGGCGAAACAGACAGCAAGTATTTTTTGATGCCAGGGCTGATTGATGCACATGCACATCTGACAACACCATATCAAATGGAGTTATTAGTAAAAAATGGAGTAACGACAGTTTGTGATGTTTCCGCTTCTAAAGAGCTACAAGATTCATACGATGCGTTACATGTTTGGTCATCACGTACAAGCATTTGGATGAGTTTGGATCATGTGGAATCTTTTGTAAAAAATACGATTGCAGAGGGCGGAAAGTACATTAAAGTAGTTGCAGATTTACCTCAGATTATGGGCGGTGGCATTATGGAAAAGACTGTCCTTGAGGAAATTGTCAGATGTTCTCATGAAAATAATTTAAAAGTTGCAGTTCATGCAATTTCAGTAGAGGGCGTTCAAATGGCAGTAGACGCAGGGGTGGATTTGTTAATTCATATTCCGATTGGAGAAACTTTTCCAAAAGAGTTAGCAGAGCAGATTGCAGAAAAAGAGATTGTAGTTATGCCTACGCTTGCTATGATGCAGGCATTTGCAAATTCTAAGTTGTATGGTTATAAAGAAACCGATTACAATGATGCCAAAGAAGCAGTGGCACTACTGCATTCCTTGCAGGTTCCAATTCTTACAGCAACAGATTCTAGTGATTCCTTTTTTGTACCGCAGCTTAAACATGGAGAGACATTACATAAGGAAATGGAACTTCTTGTGGAAGCAGGACTGACACCATTAGAAGTATTGCAGAGTGCGACAACAAATACTGCCGAAGCATTTGGAATCAGTGAGGTGGGAACAATCGCCTCCGGAATGAAAGCAACTATGGTTTTGGTAGAGGGCAGACCTGACCAGAACATTACAGACTCTACAAAAATCGTACAGATTTGGGTAGATGGAAAACCAATTTTAGAAGATTTAGGAGAAGATACGATGAACGAAGAACTTACATTTTATCCAAAACACCCATCAGGGATGAAGACACACAAAATTGAAACAAAGCCAATGCCAATTCTTGAGCAGGAGGCACCATTTGATGCTAAAACGCTTAGCGGAGAGTTTTGGGCAGATTTAGATGGAGCTTTGAAAAAATATGAAGATAAACGCTTTGAAGTAACTGGAATTGCATCTAAGATTGGGCCAGATATTCATAATAAACCATCTATTGAATTGTCCGATGAAGTTGGTGGTCAATGCCATACACTTTGTATTTTCCCTTCAGAAGATTTTTATAGTAAGGTTTCTGTAGGGGACAAAGTAATCGTCAGAGCCAATTATCTTGTAATGAGCAATTGGTATGGCGTTGTTATGAAATACAGCGAATTAGTTGACGTGGAGCCAGTTGAATAGGAATAAAATGATTACTTGCCATCGCAGAACGTATTTTAGCTGTTCTGTATCAGTAAGGTTTATTATGGAGTATCGAAAAATAATTGATGTTATCAGTTATGGAGCGATACTCTTTTCTTTTTTTATACAAGACCCCATTATAACCCATTGATAGAAAGAAAAAATGGGTTATATGGGGAACTAGAAAAATAAAAGTGTTAGTAAAATTTGTAATGTTATCTTCCAGAAATCTGATATCGTTGGTAGATTTGTTTTCCTAAAGTGGTGAGTACGACGCTACATAAGAGATAGAGGAAAGGAACAATCTGCCAAGATGTAAAACAATGTCCAAACAAGACAAGTGTTCTGGAATCAAAAACATTCCATGTGGATAAATAAGTCATAGGAGACCAGTCCCAAACTTGTGCAAGTATACGATATTGTGTTGGAATCATAATGACATTGCCTAAAATAATCAAAGCGGTGGAAATGGACAAGGCAGCAATACCGCTGTGAAACAATTCAGACATGACCATAACAAAAACAGCCGCTAAAATAGAGGTAATAATCAAGAGTCCGTAAGCAATCATACATGCTTGCCCAATAGAAATAGGATAGGAATAAGTTGAAAAATAAACTTGAAATGGCATTTTAAAGCCTTCAGCACCGTAAATTGCAAGACTAAGACAGATTGTTATAAATGTCATCAAAGTTGCAGTAATAACAGAAACACTAATTCCTGCAAATATTTTTGCCCAATAAGCAGTCTTTTTTCCATAAATACTGCTGAGCACTAATTGGTCCGTTCTGCGGATATGCTCATCAGCAAACAGATTAGACAGACTGATTGCGATAAATAACAACATGAGAACACTGGCAGTAAGAAAACAGTTTAGCATATTTTCATAGCCTTCATGGTAGGAATACAGGAATGGTGTATCAATTTGCACTTCTTTATTTTTCCAAAATACCTTTTCTGTTTCTGTCAAAGGAATGGACTGCCAGTTTTTTTCCAGCTTTTGTGAGCGTGCTTCATATAATGTTACTTCGTTTGCTTCCCACGTTTGGATGGATGCAAGATCCATTCCTGTCCAGGAACGGATTAATGTAAAAATATCGCTGTACGCTCTGGCGAACGTTTCATATTCTTCGGTCAATGTATAATGAACAGCATCTGCTGGAACATGACGATAAGCGTTGATTGTTTCTTGTATTAGCGTTTCATCAACATATCGTCCAGAGAGTGCTTTTTGGTATGTTTGGTCTTTTTTGAATGCTTCATAGTTCGTTTCGATTGCTTTCCCATCTACATAATAAGTTCCGAATAGGCTGGTGAAAGTGCTGAGTACAAGGCTGGCTGTGCAAAGCATTGCTGTAACTATAAAAAGTTTTTTACTCGTTAACTTTTTAAGTTCGTATTTGTAAATTGTCCATAGATTACACATCTTTCGTTTCCTCCTCAAACTGACTCAAATAAAAATCTTCCAAAGTCTCGTTCTCATCATCATATTTTCCTTGGAAAATAAGTTGTCCATCTTTCATCATCAATACTTCGTCAGCAATGTGTTCAATATCGGAAACGATATGTGTGGATAACAGTACGATACTATCTTTTCCAATATCATGAATTAGATTTCTGAAACGCACACGTTCTTTTGGATCTAGTCCAGCAGTAGGTTCATCTAAAATCACAAGTTTTGGATCATTTAATAAGGCTTGTGCAATGCCTAGTCTTTGTTTCATACCGCCTGAAAAAGTTTTGATTTTTTTTCGTTCGGTATCTTCTAAGGAAACAAGTGTCAGAAGTTCTTTTGCCTTTCGTTTTGCTTGTTTTTTCGGAATTCCTTTTAAGGCAGCAAAATAGAGAAGAAAATCCATTGCACTAAATTCTGGATAATATCCGAAATCTTGCGGTAAATATCCAAGTACAGCACGATATTGTTCTGCACTGACATCTATGCCATCAAATGTAATCGTACCGCTTGTAGGAGTAAGAATACCACATAACATTCTCATGAGAGTAGTTTTTCCAGCTCCATTTGCACCAAGCAGACCATAAACACCTTGATGCAGTGTGAAAGAGATACGGTCTACTGCAATTTTATTTTTATATTGTTTTGATACACGATCTATGATTAATTCCATGCGAAATCCTCCGTATTTTTGAGCATAGCAATGCATTGTTTTCCGGTTCCAAAGAATAGAAACAGTGCAGCAAGCAGCCATATCGTAAGCCATTGGTCTTGATAAATAAACGGCATGAGTGTGTGTGATAAAAAGAGAGAAATACTGATGCCAACCGATGTTCCAATACAAGCATAAAGTGCTTCCTGACCACGTATTTTTCTTACGATATATAATCCACTAAAAGAAGTCAAAAGGAATGGTGTGATGATATATAAGGCAGCAGCCAACGGTAAGACAGTATTATTCCACAATCCAATCAGAAGAAGTAATACAAGTATTCCGGCATTTGTCAGTCCAAGAATAGATAATCTTGCAAAAGTTATACTTTTTAGAGAAAAACGTGTTGCCATTTCCAACTCAGCCATATTGTAACATTCAGAACGACCGCTTTCTGAGGTGATTGTTAGTGCCAACAAAGGTGTAAGGCCTGAAATCAGCCAAAGCACATGGTCTGAAATAAATGTAAATCCAAAGATTGCTGTTATAAAAATAAGAGCGGAAATGCACCAGATTTTTTTTCGGATATAACCGATTTGAGATAATAAAAAATGGGAAACGGACATCTGAGGAATAGGTATTTGTCGTAAAAATGCTTTTTTTCTTGTAGGTTTTGGTCCATCAAATGCCTGTTTTAATTCATATTTCCAATGATTCATGCCCCTCCTCCTTTCGTAATGCTTCACGAAATATGTTTGTTGCAGATTTGATTTTTCGATATATCGCAAATCGCGAGACACCATATATTTTACAGAGCGTTGAAATAGGCACTTCATTTACATATCGAAGCAATAATAACTCTTGTTCTTCAGTTGTAAGCTTGGATAATGCTGTTTGGACAGTCAGATTTGTGATTACTGTTTCTTCTAACGTGTAGTCTGGCATTTCTGACAGCAAAGGTGTTTCTTGCTTCCGATAGGTATCTATACAAAGATTTCTGGCAATCGTGTACAGACATTTCAACGTCGAGACAGTCGTTATGCAGTTATAATGTTCAAGATAGCGAAGAAAGGTTTCTTGTGTGATATCCTCTGCCAATTCCCTGTTATGTAATTTAAAATAACAATATCGATAAATTTTGTCATATTGTTCTTCTATATCAAGAGACATCCTTGCAACCTCCTTTCACTTTGTATAACGATTGAGGAATAGGAAATGTGCGGTATTTTTGTAAATTTATAAAAATTAAATTTAGGTTCGTATTATAGCGAAAATAGGAATGAAAACGAAGTGTTAGTGAAAATTATAAAATGAAACATAATGTAGATGCAATATATGAGTGGTATTCTTGTGCTTTAAGCTTTGTCCGTTTTGTATTTGGGGATAATGGGATATAATGTGTTCACTGTTGCGATGTTGGTAAGACATGATGCAGATGTAAAAAAGAAACGAGCACCCTTTTCCAGTCAAATGACGACCTAGTAATACACTGATAGTGGTAAAAAGTCAATAAAAAGAAGTGGAGAAAGAGAAAAATCTCTGAAATTCTTCAAAAGAAAATCAGAGATTTTTTAGTTCTTATAATTCTGGATTCTCCAGCAAATCCTCAATCGTACATCCCAGAATTCTTGAAAGTTTATAAAGCGTTCCTGCCTGTGCTTTATCAATATCATTTACCTTTTGTTCATACATTTGAATAGAACGAAGCTTTACACCGGAAAGTTTTGAAAGCTCTGTTTGTGAGATGCCTCGATTTTCTCGAATCGTTTTCAAATGCGTTGCTTGTTCGATAGCATGATAAGGGAAATTAGTTCACGGATTATGTTATGCAAAACAAAAGATTGAAGATACAGCATTATCAAGAAGCATAGTACAAAGAGTTATAAAAAAGCTTACGAAAATCGACAGAAATTACTCTAAATACAATGACAAAACTCCGTAGAGATGCTGTATAATGTATAAAGAAATTTCCATTATTATCCGCGTGAATGCATACAAACAAAGCCAATAGGCTTGTGGAAAACTTCATTTTCAAGTACCATGTGGATAAATAGAAATTTTGCAAATAGTTAGGAGAAACAAAAATGAAAGCGTATAAGTTTTATGGTTGGCAGACAGCAGATGTGCCGGCAGCAGAGAAAGAATATGAACAGATTAAAAATCCAAGACATTTATATGATCTTTTATCAGAAATTTGGTGTGCAGATACTTGTGCACCGAGAATGAGAGATAATTGGACAAAAGAAAATATGACACTTGGACAGTGTTCTATTACAGCATTTCTGGCACAGGATATTTTTGGTGGAAAAGTTTACGGTATTTTACGAGCTGGTGGAAATTATCATTGTTATAATGTTATTGGAAATTGTGTGTTTGACCTTACAAGCGAGCAATTTGGAGATGAAGTATTGTCTTACGAGAATAATCCAGAGCAATTTAGAGAAGAGCATTTTGCAAAAGAAGAAAAAAGACTTAGATATGAATATTTGAAGAAAACATTACAGGAAGTATTACGTAAAGATAATGTAAATGCAGTTTCTAAGTAATTGAGGAATACAAAAGATGGCAAAGGCAAGTAATTATTATTATGAACAATTATCCAAAGAGCAGCAAAGAGCGTACTATGTGATGAAAGAAGGATTGTTAAAACTTCAAGATTCTTTCATGGTACCAAAGCTTTCTCCAAAGGAATTATCGGATATTTATTTTATGATCCGTATGGACTGTCCGCAAATCTTTTATTCTGTAACGTTTTCTTATAAGTATTATGCAGATTCTACCGCAGTAGAGATGATACCACAGTATCTTTTTTCCAAAGATAAGATTAAGGAGCATCGTCTTGCATTAGAGTCGAGGGTGAAAAAACTGGCTCGACAGGCAGAACATATGGATGAAAAACAAAAAGAACTGTTTATCCATGATTTTATCGTAAACAATGTAAAATACGATAAGTTAAAAAAGGAATATTCACATGAAATTATTGGTGCGTTGGGAAATGGTGTAGCAGTTTGTGAGGGAATGGCAAAAGCTGTAAAGGTTTTGTGCGATGAATTAAATATTTGGTGCATCATTGCTTTATGCGAAGCAAATCCGGAAAAAGGAATCAAGTATAGACATGCGTGGAATGTAGTTAAGATAAATGGACAATATTATCATTTAGATACGACGTTTGATAATACACTTTCTCAAGACGATACGATTCGATATGACTATGTAAATTTATCCGATAAGCAGATTTTTAGAGACCATGAGCCTATTATTTGGAAAGTACCGACGTGCAGTGATTCAGAACATTTCTACTATAAAGAAAAGAAAGTTTCTTGGACTACGATAGAAGAAGTACAAAATCGAACAAAGCAGGCAGTCAAAAAAGGAAAAGTTTTGTTATTTCATTGGCGTGGCGGATATTTAACAAGAGAAATTTTTGCTCAGCTTGTAACAGTATTTGACCAAGAAGCAAAAGTAAAAGGGAAAAAAGCGTATGTTTCCGTTAATTGGTCACAGGCCGTAATAAGGGTACGATTTGAAGAAGGTATAGAGCAGAACGAACAGATTAGCTTTGCACTTCCGAACTCCTCTGTACTTGAGTAAAATATAGGTGTTTGCAAAAATATGTAAAAGGAAGCGTTGAAATGGAGTGGGTGATTTGTTAATCTGTATACAAAAGAAGCATTTGATATTTACTATATTTTGGAGACAATAAAATGAAAATTGGAATTATAGATGTTGGTGGTGGGCTGAGAGGTGTTTATGCGACAGGAATCTTTGATTATTGTCTGCAAGAACAAATCATGTTTGACCTTTGTATTGGAGTTTCTGCAGGAAGTGCCAATGTAACTACCTATATGGCAGGGCAAAAAAAGAGAAATTATGTATTTTATACAGAATATTCATTTCGAAAAGAATATATGAGCATTCGAAACTTTCTCCTAACAAAATCTTATGTTAACATGGATTATGCATATAGTACATTGAGTAATTCTACAGGAGAAAATCCGCTTGATTATCCGAAAATAAAAGCACATCCAGCAGATTTACTTGTAGTAGCGACAAATGCAAAGACTGGGGAAGCTGTTTATTTTACAAAAGAGGATATGAAGCAGGATGATTATGGAATATTGAAAGCATCTTCTTCTATTCCATTTGCGTGTAAACCATATGAAATCAAAGGAGTTCCATATTATGATGGAGCACTTTCAGATCCAATTCCAGTGGAAAAAGCATTTCAATGTGGATGCGATAAAGTCATCGTTATCCTGACTAAACCAAGAGATACAATTCGCTCACCGAAAAAAGATGAAAAGATTGCAGACTGGATTCAGAAGAAATATCCGTTTGCAGCAGAAAAATTAAGAAAACGAGCTGGCCTTTACAACGAAGAAGTACGACTTGCCAAAGAATATGAAGCACAAGGTCGTGTGTTGATTTTAGCACCAGATGACACTTGTGGAGTAGACACGTTAACAAAAGACAAAGAGGCAATCGAAAAACTTTATGAAAAAGGGTATAGGGATGCACAAAAAATCAAAGCGTTTTTACAAAAGTAAGTAAACGCATAAGGTTTGTTTGTAAAGAAAGATAAGATATGATACAATGAGCAGAAGAGAGTCAAGAGAAAACTTGCTTTTGACGGACAGCAAATGTCGAATACGATAGATTAAAAAATTGCTAAGCACGAAGTGCGAATTGTGCTCAATAAATTAGAAATAATAAATGGACGAAACAGGAGAAAACTTATGCCACCAAAACCAAAATTCACAAAAGAACAGGTCATAGAAACTGCGTTAGAAATCGTTTCAGAAAAAGGAGTCGATGCATTGACTGCACAGGAATTAAAAACTGCATTGCATTCTTCAGCAAGTCCAATTTTTACATTATTTGATACGATGAAAGAAATTCAAGACGGAGTAAAGATTGCTGCAATGAAGCGATTTGAAGACTATGGAATAGATGCTCTTTCAGATATGCCGATTTTTAAGCAGATTGGTATGAAAATGGTTTTGTTTGGTGTAGAAGAACCAAAGCTGTACCAGCTTCTTTTTATGCAGGAAAATCGCAATGCTGTTTCCTTTGATGATATATTTGGAAAATTGGGAACTACGGCAGCAATGTGCATTGATACGATTGAGAAAGATTATCAACTTACTTCCGAACAGGCGGAGTTTGTATTTGAAAATGTATGGATTTACACATTTGGTGTTGGTGCATTATGTGCGACGAAAATGTGCCATTTTTCCAAAGAACAGTTAAGTGATATGCTTACGACGGAATTTCAGGCAATTATGTTGTTGGTAAATACTAGACGTTAATTTTTTATGTTACAGAACAGAAGAAATCAATGAGGATTAATGCATTATTGCATTAATTCCTCACTCAAACGAAGGATTTCCGGTGCAATCTTTGCACGTTCCTTTTTTAAAGTATAGTTATACAAAGGGTAAGCACAGGCAAGTATGATAATACCAACCACACCAATTACAATACCTGTCAAAAGTGCATGAGAACCAAGTATATTACCAAAATCGGACATGGAAAGACTCATACCAAGGCCCATAAGTAACGTACCAATTACACCGACAACGATAGAAATGAGAGTAGCTTTTTTGCCGGCACTTGCATCTAAGGCACGAAGCTGCTCCATTTTATTTTGCTCTTGAGGTATGTATTTTTTTCGGATAGTTTCAATTTCTTCCTGCTGTTTTGCAGAATAGGTCATTTTAAATGTTTCATTATTTTCCTGTTTCATAATGTATAATCTCCATAGTTTTGATTTTTTGATTGCTCTGTACGATCATATAGATTGCCATTGCAATGATAAAGGCAGAAACAGCCCCTCCACTGATGCCTAAAAATAATTGTTTTGTTTGACGGGTCATATCGGTAGTCTGAAATGTAGTCAGCATCGTATGTTCTAACGTCAGCATAGATACACAGGCTGCCGCTAAAGAAATTGCCCTTGCAGCAGAAATGGCAGGACTATTATATTTTCGATATCGAAATACATTTATGATTGCCAATGTAAGAGAGGTAAATGAATACGCTGCCATAGCAATCGTTGTGATTTCATGATGCTGTACGATACGGTTTTCACGAATCATTTGCAGCATCATACCGGATAAAGCAAGATTCATAAAAAGAAAAATCGTTCCGCAAGTTCGGTAATGTTTCAGTTCCTTTTTCAGATTGTCTCCAGGTTTATGTCGTAATGTGTGCTGTACAAGAAACAGACGCATGACAGCCAAAGAGCAATAATATGCAGCAAGCGAATAAAACCATATAGAGTCATGATAAATGCCAAGCCCTAACTGCAATGCTGCATAAGCTCCATTCCATAAAAAACTTCCAGTCAAAGTGACATTTGTACGAAGTCTCACATCGGACTGCCATCTGTGCAAATATTTGTTTTCTTTTTTGAATGTTATTATAAAACGAAACATATCTGGTATTCGTACACACCAAATGATTAACGTATAAAAAGCAACCACATACGAGGCGATACGAAGCGGCTCGGTTTCGTTTAAAAACAACATAGCGTAAACCAAAGCTGCCGCAGAAAAAGGAAGCAGAAGCAGCAGAAAAAACATATGCGGAAAAAGAACAGATTTTCCAAATGTTTTCCAATTCATATTAGTGTCTCCTTATTTTAACGATAAACGTAGTGCCGACACCTAACGTACTTTCTACATGGATTTCACCATGGAAAATATCTACGACTCGTTTTACTAAGGCAAGTCCAAGCCCATTGCCTTGTACAGAATGAGAGGTATCGCCTTGATAAAACTTTTCAAAAATATGAGCACCAACCTCTGCACTCATACCGCAGCCTGTATCAGAAATGGTTACAGTAGCATAGGTTTCATCAGCACAAAGAGAAACGCTGATCTGACCTTTTGAAGGTGTAAATTTGAATGCGTTAGAAAGCAGATTATTCCAAACAAGATACAGCAATTCTTTATCTGCACACATCGTAATATTATCCGCAATCTCTGTTTCAATATCAATTTCTTCTCGTTCCCATACATTTTCATATTGGAGCAGACATTCACAAAGCTGTTCCCCTAAATCGAATTCTTCTGTCTGTGGAAAAATAGTCTGATTTTCCAAACGATTGAGCTTTAATATATTCGTAATCATATCTGACATTCTACGGGAACTGTCTGAGATTGCTTTGGCATATTCTAAGCGTTTTTCCTCGGATAAGTCGGGTGTCTGTAACAACGTACTGTAATTTTGCAAAATTGCAAGCGGCGTTTTCATTTCATGAGAAACATTTGCAATAAAGTCTGTACGAAGTGTTTCTAAGCCACCAAGTTCTTGTGCCATTGTATTAAAACAATCGATAATTTCATTATAATTGTTATCGGTAATCCACTTGCCAACAGGAGCAATACGAAGTTTAAAATTTCCCTGCACAAATTGTCGGGTGGCTTGCGCGATGTGCTTTGTAATCTTTTCCGTAGTCAATTTTCTGCGGATTATGTCAATAAGGGTGAAAAGAACACTGAGTAAAATGACATTTAAAAATGTCAGCTTCGCTGCTCGGTTTAAATTTAAATCGGTAAATGTTAAATTTAAATCTTTAGACAATGTTACAAGAAACAAAGACGTTGTACAGCTGACAAGGAAAGCAACCAACAGAAAAAATAAAAGATAGTTATAAATACCGCGGAGTATATTTTGCCAAATATTTGCCTTTTTCATAAAAAACCTCTCTTTTATTTTAAAACAGCTTTATAACCAAGACCATGTACTGTTTTTAACTCAAAAGCTTCGCAGTCAGCTAGTTTTGTGCGAAGTTTTGTCATGTAGACATCAACGGCTCGTGGAGCAGTTTCTGTATCTGCATCCCAAAATTCATCCATAAGCTGTGAACGGGTAAAAGTTTTCTTTGGATAACTTAGCAATTTATATAAAATAGAAAATTCACGATTCGTAAGATTGATTTCTTCTCCATCTAAATAGGCAGTATGCTCATCTACATCCATAGAAAAATTTCCAATCGTTAATTTTTTGCTTGCCGCAATTTTAGCTCTGCGCAGCAACGCTTCCATACGAAGAAGCAATTCATTTAAATCAATTGGCTTTACCATATAATCATCAATTCCGATGCGGAAGCCTCGCTGTTTGGAAGCAAAATCATCACGTGCTGTCATAAATAAAATAGGAATTTCTTTGTTGATGTCACGAATGCTTTGAGCAAAGGCAAAGCCATCTGTACCAGGCATCATAATATCAGAAATAATCAAATCAAACATAGTGTCATATAATGCATCAAATGCCTCGTCTGCATTCAGACAGCCAACCGCGTTATATCCGTTGTTATTTAAAAAAGAACATACAGTTTTGTTTAATTCTTTATCATCTTCTACGATCAATATTTGAAACATGATATTTCTCCAATCACACATATTTATTAAATCATAGCATACAAATGTTTAAGTTTTGTTAATGTTTATTTTCGCAAACAAAAAAGGCCCTGACTTTTTATAGTCAAGAGCCTTTGGGATATCGTGTTATTATTCTGTACGGAGTGCGATTACAGGATCTTTCTTTGCTGCTTTCTTTGCTGGGAGCAGACCACCAATGATTGTAATGAAAATACTAAGTACAATCAAAATAATGGAAGAGGAAAGTGGAAGATGAGCTTCTAAATCTGTAAGTCCGCTGAGTTTTTCCAAGATAGAATTGATTGGGAAAAGTGCTAATAAAGAAACACCAATTCCAAGCAAGCCTGCACAACATCCAATGATAAAGGTTTCAGCGTTGAAAACTTGAGAGATATTACGCTTAGATGCACCAAGCGCACGAAGGATACCAATTTCTTTTGTTCTTTCCATAACAGAAATATGTGTGATAATACCAATCATAATGCAGGAAACAATAAGAGAGATAGAAACAAATGCAACCAATACATAAGAAATACCATCAATGATTGTTGTAATAGAAGAAGTCAGCATAGCAACATAATCGGTATAAGTGATGCGGGCATCTTCATTGGCTGTTTCGTTATAAGTCTGAATACAGGCAGAAATAGCATCTTTATCTTCAAAGCTGTCTGTATAAATACTGATGGAAACAGGAGCATCATAGCTTACTTTACCAAAAGCTGCAAGGTTATCTTCGTAAGTAGAACCAGCAATATATTCATCATATACTTTTAATAATACTTCCTGTGCTGGATCACTTTCTAACCACTTGTCTAAGGCAGCAGCCATCATATTTTCACTCATTTCAGCAGCATTTACAGCATTCATACCCTGTCCGCCAGCAGCGGCAGCAGCACCATTCTGAGAAGCATAATACATCATTAACTTGTAGAAAGAAGCCTTTTCGGAAATACCAAGAGAGCTTAAATATGTTTTGGCATCATCTGCTTTAGAAGCATCGTCAGGAGACTCAAATTTCATACCTGTTAATACGTTTACTTCGCGGTCAGCTTCCTGAGCTTGAATAACAGCACTTTCATTAGAATGAGCAATGATATAATCTGTTAATTTAGAAGTATAGGCAACAGCAGTAGAAATGTTTGCATTATCTGCATCTTCCTTTGGACGTACAATACCAGTGATTTTTAATTCTACGGCATTTTCTAATAATTCATCTTCATGTAAAAGGATATCGTCTATATAGGAGAAAGTACCATCTTCATTTTCTAAATAATGGTCACAGGCTGCAACAAGATAAAGCGGATGAGCACATACGTCTTCATAAGAGAATAAAATTTCCTCTGTTTCTTCATCGTTTTCAATATGGTCTACTTGTGTATCATATTCTTCTTTTGTGATTAAGCCTAACTGATATAAAGTATCAATATAAATACCATTATCTTTATTTAAAACAAGAATTACTTCGTTATATTCTTCTGGCCATGTTCCGTATAAAACGTCATAGCTGTCAGTAATAATCTGGCTGACAGTTGCTTGATTTGCACCAACCATAAGTTCAGAGAAATTAGAAGCACCTGTAGAAGCAGTACCTCCCAAAGTAAATCCACTCATTTGACGATTATTGTTCATCATAGCAGAAGTTTTAGAAATTTCGCTGTCACTGTTAATCAGATTTTCGTCTTTATCATAAGAGTAAACAGAGAAATCTACGTTGTAAGTATAAACAATACCATTTTCACCAAGGTATGCGTGAATTTCACTGTTTGGATCATCTAAATATTTTTTGAATGCACTTAAATTGTTTTCTACAATACTAGAGGAAATCTTTTCTGTGTTTTTAATGATGCTGTAATCTGCAAATACACCTGACTTTGTTGTATTTGGATGTTCTTTGTGCATTTCACCAACAATCTCGCCTCGAATACCCATTAAAGTAGACATATCCAAAGCCTCGGAACTAATTGTAATAGGATAAGAAGACATCGTATCTTTCTGCACATCGTCAATATATGTACTCATACCAGTAGAAAGTGCAAGAATTAAGGCGATACCGATAATACCGATAGAACCTGCAAAGGAAGTTAATAAAGTACGGCCTTTTTTTGTACGAAGATTGTTAAAGGAAAGAGATAAAGCAGTAAGGAAAGACATGGAAATCTTTTTGTGTTTTATCTTTTCAGTAAAAGTTTCGGCTTCCTTATAAGGATTGCTGTCGCTGACAATCTTACCATCTAAAAGATTTACGATACGAGTAGAGTACTTCTCGGCAAGCTCTGGATTATGTGTAACCATAATGACTAACTTGTCTTTTGCAATTTCTTTTAACAGCTCCATAATCTGAATACTTGTTTCAGAGTCTAACGCACCTGTTGGTTCGTCTGCTAATAAAATATCAGGATTGTTGACAAGAGCACGAGCGATTGCTACACGTTGCATCTGACCGCCTGACATCTGATTTGGTTTTTTGTGAATATGATTTTCCAGACCAACCTTTTTTAATACGTTGATTGCACGCTGTCTACGTTCTTTTTTGGAAACACCAGCTAACGTAAGCGCCATTTCTACGTTGGCAAGTACAGTCTGATGTGGAATCAGATTGTAGCTTTGGAATACAAAGCCAATAGAATTGTTGCGGTAAAAGTCCCAATCTGCATCCTTGTATTCTTTGGTAGAAATTCCGTTTATGATAAGGTCACCGTCTGTATAACGGTCCAATCCACCGATGATATTTAACATTGTTGTTTTACCAGAACCACTCTGACCTAATATAGATACAAATTCGTTTTCACGAAAGGTAATGCTGACACCTTTTAATGCATCCTGTTTGATATCACCAGCTACATATGTTTTTACAATATTTTTTAACTGTAACATGAGCTACCTTCCACTCAAAATATGATTAAATATACTCACATCGAGATAACGTAGACTCTCACGAGTTCTACTTACTACTTCAACGTGTATGCTTTGGATTGACCGAAATCATATCTACTCACAAGTTCTTGTACACTCCATAGTCGTAAATTCCCGAAATAGCCTTCGGTACATACCTACGTTTGCATTTATTTATGCAACTTCGTAAGTCATAGCATCTCTCAAATTCAGTGCGGCATTGAAATCTCTGTCTTCGATATAACCACAATCACATTTGAAAATTCTATCTGAAAGTTTTAAATCTTTTTTGATAGCTCCACAACAGTGACAGGTTTTAGACGATGGATACCATCTGTCTACTACTCGAAGTTCAATTCCGTTTTCCTTACATTTAAATTGAAGTTTTGTTCTAAATTCATAAAACTTCTATCCTGCAACTGCTTTTGA
Organism: uncultured Lachnospiraceae bacterium; assembly: GCA_964424345.1. GTDB lineage: Bacteria > Bacillota > Clostridia > Lachnospirales > Lachnospiraceae > RGIG6307. Next base: position 858 of record CAYRIK010000030.1, on the reverse strand, counting down.
AAGATGGCGATTCTTCATCATTCCTTTTACATTTATGTCTTCAATCGTTATATAAGACGGCTTGGTTTTCACTATCTCTGCGATTATTTTGTTAATGTAGTCAGTGCGGATATTATCTATCCTATGATGAAGTTTCTGTACCTTAAGCTTTTGTTTTTGTATATTTGCTCTTTGAGTGACCTCTCCTTTCTTTAACTTTTCATACTTTCGAGACAAACCTCTCTGTTCCCGAATAAGTTGTTTTTCAAGCTTTTTAAGTCTGGCTGATTTGTTAATGTTCTTATAAGTTTTACCATTAGAAACAATAGCAAAATCCTTTAACCCAAGGTCTATACCAATTCCTTCATTTGAGTTATTGGATGTCTTGTTATTAGGAAGCTCCACAAGAACAGAAACATAAAATCTGTCAGCCTTTCTTGAGACAGAACCGCTTCTAATTACATATCCATCTTTTGTTGTTGGGATATATCCTTTTTCTTTGATACGAACCCATCCAAGTGACGGAATATTGATTCTATGTCTTTCACATCGACAATCTTTTGGATTGTTCTTTACGAAATACATTTTCACATCAGATGTTCCCTTCTTTTTGAAATTAGGAAAAGCTCTTTTGTGATTAAAAAAATTGGCAAATGCGGTCTGTCCATTATTGACTGCCTGCGTTATTGCTTTTGAATAGGATTCCTTTATCCATGAATATTCTGGATGTTTTGGAAGATATTCATTGTTAAGCCAGACTCTGAATTTATTACTGCTCATAAATTTTTTACCATTATCATAAAGTTCCTTGTTATGAGCAAGATAGAAGTTGTAGATAAATCTACAGGTTCCTATTGTTTTACAAATCTTGATTTTCTG
>CAYRIK010000029.1:14285-23963 GCA_964424345.1 uncultured Lachnospiraceae bacterium | reverse complement strand
TCTGTAGACTTGCTTTCTGTAGAAACTGCAGAAGAAGATGTTGTTGTCTCAGTATTGTTCTTCTTTTCGCCGCAGCCAACCATGCCAACAACGAGAGAAGCAGCTAAACCAAGAGCCACTAATTTGGTCTTTTTCATTTTGAATGTACCTCCTGTAAAAAATTCACCTGATACCTCGACCAGGGGGTATCAGGTCAGCCGATAGCTCTCTCTCACCTGAGTTATCTGACATGGTCAGTATAGCAAATTATTAACAATTTGTAAACTACCATTTATGAATTTTTAAGATAAAAAGTAAGAAAAACCACTTTTTTAAGCACTTTCTTCGTCATTTTCACCACAAACACACCGTTTTTATGGTGATTTAGCCAGTCACTCTGCCATTTCCTTGTATACATTCGGTGTAACCCCTACTTGCTTCTTAAAATTACGATAGAATGTATTTACGGATGCAAAGCCACTCATCGTCGCAATTTGTTCATTACTGTACTCCGTACGCATCAAATATTCTTTTGCTTTTTCAATACGAAGACGCAACACCAAAGCTGCAAATGTCTCTCCGGTCTGTTCTTTTAAAAACTGGAATAAATATTTTTCTGAAATTCCGATTTCCTGACATACCATACTTGCACTCAAATCCGGATTATGAAAATGTTCCTGTAAATAAGAAAGAATATTTTCTTTTAATTCCTCATTACGACTCTTACGTTTTCCAAGTACAAAATTGCACAACAGATCTGTACTTTCTTTAAATTGCTGCATCATCTCATGACACTGCATATTTTTTTCAAATTTAGAAGATTGTAAAATTTCTTTACAGTTAAACTGCAATGCTGCCAGATGATATACATTACGAACTGCATAAAAAATCTGTTCTTTTTGTTGTTCGTACTGATATGGCATACGACTATAATAGCCTTCTACTTTTTCCAATGCTTTATAGATATCCTCTTTTTGGCCGCATAATAATAATGTATGAAGACGGCTCAAAAATTCCATATCTATCGGATTTTCATAAAGTGTATTGGCAAAAATATCGTATACTTCTACCATAATTTCACTCTCATAGATGCTCTGTGCGTTGATAATCTGTCTTGCCTGATCATAACAACGATTCATATTTGCAAACCCTGTACCGACTGCACTAATTCCAACATGAATAGAAACACGATATTCTTCTGCAATTTCAGCTGCCAGTTCTGAGAAAGTCTGCTTTACCTCAGATAGTCCCGTATCTTTTACAGAATTGATTTCTATCACAAACAGCTCGCTCTCTCCCCATGTATGTACATGTGTTACGAGCAAAATACCTCTTTCTATCAAGAAATCTGCCATTCGCATAACAACTTCTTCCTGTAAAAGCATATCTTCTGTACGGATTTCTGCCATTGCAACACAATAAAATTCTGGTTCATAGCCAAAATATTTTTCACAAACACTGCGTTCTTGTGGTGTTTTTACTCCATTTACGATAAAATGCTCCACCATAACTGCTTTACTCTGTAATTTCAGGTCGTGAATCATCTTTTTATCGTCTTCGCCGCTTTCCAGTAATTTATCAACTCTGTGGCGTAAAATATCATATTCATCATAGGCTTTTCCGATAAAATCTCCAATTCCATCAGGAAACAGCAGCATGGCACGTTTAAATCCATAATAACGCTTAAATCCATAATAGCAAGTCAGTGCAAATACAACGAGCAAACCAATTGCTATATATATAAGAAGAAATTCTCTCGAAACAGAAACAAGTGTCCTTATTTCTGCAATCGACATTCCTATTTCTACTTCCCAACCCAAGTCCTCTACAGATTCTTTAAAACAATAATATGCTTTACGACTTTCCTTTGGGGAATCATCTCCATAAGAAACCAATTCATTTTGATGTTTTACATCTACGATATGATAAAATCCGCTTTCTTGTTCTTCCATATAATCAGAAAGAATCTGTTCATTCAGCCAATCTTTCTCAATTACAAAACATAAAAGATAATTCGGTGTCACTCTTGTATTTGGATTATCATAGCTTAAATATAAAACAGCATCTTCTAGATTTGTCTCACCAAATTCAGACTGATACTGCACATGATCCAATTTCAAAAAATGCTGTTCATTCATATATGCTCCAAACAATGCATCTTTTAATTCTTCAGAATTGGATACTTTTTGTCCCTCTACCTCAAGATTCAAAAAAGTCCCATAATACTGTTCCACTTCCAAGCTGCACTGGCTAGAAGACAAATATAAATTGTTATTTGGAAAAATTGCAAATAAATAAGCAAATTCGTCAGCCCAAAGATCTATTTCGCTCAACTCTTGCTTCATTTCCATTAAATTCAGCGTTTCTAAAGCAGAAGTTTTATTATCTGCTTTCGTCAGACTTTCAAATTTGCTGTTTTGATAAAGCATACGGCATACTGTGTCCATACGCTCTATTCCATAATTTATTTTTTGCAGCCCAACTCTGCTGTTATCTGCTGCACGTTCTACCAATGTTTTTTCCAGTTTGGTCTCTACCATCATGATAGAGACCAGACTGCATAAAAACACGGTTACAAACCCCCAAAAATATTTTACTATATTCTTTAAAAAGATTTGAACAAATCTCATTTGTAACCCTTTCGTTATAGCCTATCCAATTGCTGTATATTACTCTTCGATACTTGCCTTTTGTTCGTTTATCTTTTTCACAATCGTTACATCGAACTTTGGCTTACGCTCGTAAGTATAAATACCATTTACTTCCTGCTCTACATCGTATAACTGTGTATAACAGAAACCGCAAATATCTTCATTAAACAGCATTGCCTCTGTTAATCCTTTGTATCTTTCGAAAAATTCTTCTGCTGTCTTTGGTGCATTACCATATCCCCAACCAACTACTGTTTCATCTGGCCAACGAATACCTCCATATTCACTAATATAAATTGGCTGATTATTGTATGGCTGATCAAAGAATGGACCTGTTCCTTCACGACTTGTAACATTGCGATTTTTGAAAAATTCATCGCTAAGAGGCAATTTTCCACCTTTTTCTCGAATAAGCTGTGTAAAATTATCCCAACGTCTCTTATAAATTTCTGGATTCTGCTGATAATCGTGAATATCATATACTTCAGAAATAACTCTGTGATTACCACTTGAATCAATACATGGTCTTGTTTCATCTAATCTCTTTGTCAGTTTATAAATACTGCTGATCAGTGCATTTTTTTCTTTATCTTCAAAATAACCCCATGTTTCATTCAATGGACACCAGCCAATAATAGAAGGATGATTAAAGTCACGTTCTACTTCTTCGCTCCATTCATTCATAAATACTTCTGTTGCCTGTGGATCTGCATGGTCTAAGCCCCAGTTTGGAAATTCTCCCCATACTGGATATCCCATTTTGTCACAATGATATAAAAATCTTGCTTCAAATACTTTTTCATGCAATCTTGCACCGTTGAAACCTGCTGCAAAAGACAATTCGATATCCCTTACAAGATCCTCTTCTGTTTTAGCAGTGTAAATACCATCTGGATAAAATCCCTGATCTAAAACAAATCTCTGGAAAAATACTTTTCCATTTAACATATATTTTCTGCCTTCAAACTTTGTTGTACGAAGTCCAAAATAACTAGATACATGATCCTGCTCAAAATCAAATGTCAAATCATACAGACCACCTTTTCCAACTTCCCATGCATGGATTTCCTGTAATGTAAGTTCTGTACTAAATGCTCCACCATTTACTTTTATTGTTTTTGTGCCAACTGTCTTACCTTCCCAGCTTGCTGTCAAAGTTAAAACGCCATGACCTTCTACAATACCACTTACTACAATACTTCCATTATCAAGGTCTGGATAATATTTTGCAGACTTAACATATTTCTTTGGTACAAATTCTAACCATACTGTCTGCCAGATACCAGTTGTTCTTGTATAATGACAGCCATGAGATGCAAACTGATCAGACTGCTTACCTGTTGCCTGCAATCCACTTCTTACATCATCTTTTACTGCTAAGAACAATACATTATCGCCTTCTTTTACATATTCTGTGATATCAAAAGAAAATGAAGTATAACCACCCTTATGCGTTCCAACTTCATGACCATTTACTACTACAGTTGTTTCATAATCTACTGCACCGAAATGAACAAGCACTGTTTTGGCAGCTTCTTCTTCGGATAATGTAAAATGTTTACGATATGCAACACCATACATAAAATCTTTATAACCAATACCTGATAATTCGCTTTCTGGGCAGAATGGTACAATGATTTCTTTTTCAAATTTTTCCTTTTCCCAAAGCTTTCTTGGCATAGCACTGTTTCCAAAATCAAATTCAAACTCCCATGTGCCGTTTAAGTTTCTCCAATCCGCTCTCTCCCACTGTGGATTTGGATGTTCTGGACGCGGTATTCCTGTCATAAAAAGGCCTCCTTTATGTATCTTCATAATTCGCTACGGATACTTCTCCAATATACCCATTATATAAAAATCAATTTATGAAGTCAAGAATAAAGCAAATGTTCGGACTATCATATACCCCTCTCAATATCAATCTGGCTGCCATCTTTTGTCTTTTGAATATGTATCTGTTGCGGAATATTTTCAATCAGTTCTTCTCTATGACTTATGACACCTACAAGTTTATTTGCTCCGGAAAGATGAAGCAAAATATCCATAGCACTTTCAATAGACTTTCTGTCAAGTGTGCCAAATCCCTCATCAATGAACAACGCATCCATCTGCACTCCACCCAAGCTAGACGATACCGTATCAGACAATCCCAATGCCAAACTCAAAGAAGCCTTAAAACTCTCACCGCCAGAAAGATTTCCAACTGGTCTTCTATAACCCGTATAATGATCCAATACTTCAAGGTCAAGGAAATTATTACTTTTCTTTCCAACCCCATCTTCTTTACGATATAATTCGTACTGGTTATCACTCATCGGCTGCAATCGTCTGTTGGCTGCTGCAATAATTGCATCAAATCCTGCTGCCTGAACATACTGTTCTAATGTAATCTTTCCATTTCCAGTTGTTCCTCTGACCAACTCATACAATCTTTTGCAAATGTTATATTCTTTTCGTGACGTTTCTAAATCATTTTTCTGTGCCAAAATATAATTCTTTTTTTCGACATTTCCATTTATTCTGTTTAAAATGGCATTTTCTTGCTTTCTGACATCGTCTACTTTCGTTTTCATTTCATTACATACAACTTTTAACGATTCTACATCAACAAGTTTTCTTCCCACTGCGTCTTGTTTTGCCTGTAACAGCTGTTCATCATTCATTGTTTTTTGTCGCTTATAATCATTGATTTCTCGTTCGTTTCCAGCAATCTCTTCTTCTAAGACTACAAAATACAACATATCGTCCAACGATTTAAAATGCTTATCGCCAAGTGCTTCGTCTAAGTTTTCCTGTTCATTTTCTTCAGCTTTTCTTAGCTTCTCTAAATCAGCCTTTGACGTTTCTAACGAAGCTTCTGCTGCCGTCAGACTATGTTCTGCTCTTGTTTTTGCCTTTTCCGCAGTATCTATATCACACTTTATGTTTGCAGCTTTTGTTTCTGCTTCCTTCTGTGCTTGTGAAGCTGTATCCCAATCAGGATAACACAATGTCTCTAATGTATTTAGTGCCGTTCTGCTCTCTATGATACTTATTTCAATGTCACTTTTTTGTTTCTGAAGCTTCTCTGCTTTTTCTTTCAGTACAGATATTTCGTCTTCTGCATTTTCGCGTTCTTCCTTTGCTTGTTCTAAACAATGACACGCATCTTTTACTTGCTTATAAAGTGCTGCGTTTTCAGAAATTTTGCATGTAAGAATTTCCTTTGCTTTTTCAAGATTTTCTATGATAACATCTAAATCCTGATTTTCTGTGGATATATGAAAAAGGACATGCTCTAGACATTTTTTTGCAGCATCTTTCATCTGGCTTTCATATTCTTCCAGTGCATTTTTAGCAACTTCTGCATCTTTACTTGCTTTTTCTTTTTTAGCTCTACATACTTCTGCCTTATCTTTTATATTCTTAAATGCTTCTTCTGTCATAGCTTCTAATGGAAGCTTTGCTAACTCTGGATGATGTAAAGAACCACAAACCGGACATTTCATGCCTTCTTCTAACTTACTAGCAAGAATACCCGCTCTGCAGTCTTCTAACACTTGCTCTGCCATAGCTCTTTCGTTGTCTGCATTTTGATATTCTTCTTTATAACGTATATATATTTCTTGCTTTTCTGACAAGGTTTCGTGTCGTTTTATTCGCTCTTTTACCTGCTTTTCCAAAATCTCTTTTATGCTGCTATCCAGTTGCTTTAATTCCTTACTTTCATTTTCAACCTTCCACAACTCGATTGGCTTATCTTGCAGTTCATCCTCTTTTTGCTTCAACGATTCTATTTTTTCCGCTAAATTGCTTTGTTCATTTTTTTGTTTTGCTTCTGCTTCATCAATTTCTTTCTTGTGCTTTTTAGCGGTTGCAAGTTTCTCTGTCAAATCGTGTTTTTGTTGATATTTAGATTTTTCTTCAGCAATTTTTTCGATTTTCTTCTCAAGCTCGTCCAATTCGGGCTTATGTGTCTGAGCCTGCAACAAATTCTGTTTTGCTTCATCTAACTGTATCTTTGCACATTCGATTTGAGCTTTTGTTTCCTCAATCTGCTTTTCTTTTGCTTTCACTTCTGCATTTTTTGCTTTCCATGAAAGGAAGTATTTATTCACTTCATAAGTTGCAGCCTTTTGCTTCTGTAATAAAGCTTCCAGTTCTTCTATTTTTTCTTTGCGCGTTTCTAACTCAGCACATTCTGCCTCAAGTTTTTCTAATCTTTCTACATATTTGTTATTACTTTCTGCCGTTGCAAGATTTGCTTTGATTTCGTCAAATTCAGCATCCATTCTTTCTAATTCTGCACTCGTCTGTATTTGCCTTTGTTGATCTGATACAATTACAGAATCAAGAACGGATAATACTTCTTCTAAATTCCATACACTTCCTGCACTTTTAGCTTTCGTTTGTATTTCCTGTAATGCTTCAAAAAGTGCATCTTCTTCATCGCACGTCACATCTTCTAAATGCTGAATAATACTTTGCTCTGACTTTAAACGATTTTGATTATTTGCATCCATACGTTTCTTTAATTTTTCTTCCATATCCTTATAGGCATTGGTCATAAAGATTGTACGTAAAATTTCCGTTCTTTGTTCTGTCTTTGCATTCAGCAAATTCCAAAATTCTCCTTGTGCAATCATTGCAATCTGCTTAAACTGTTTATCATCTATATGCAGTAATTCTTTGATTGCTTGATTTACTTGCGTAAGCCCTTCTATCGGAGCATCTCCCTCCACATACAAAACAGCCTTTTCTTTTTCTGTAATCACGCCTTCTCCACGCTGCTTTTTGCGTTCATACGTAGGTTGTCTCCACACATGATACATACGTCCCTGATGAGAAAAATAAAAATCGACATAACTTTCTACCGTATCCTTGGCATACTCACTTCTAAGATTTTTGGTATCTCTATACGTTCCGCTTGTCGTACCATATAAAGCAAAACAAATGGCATCAAAAATCGTAGTTTTCCCAGAACCAGTATCTCCAGAAATCAAAAATAAACCTTTATCCTCGAACTGTTCAAAATTTATTTCCGGCATTTTACACGCATAAGGGCCAAATGCACTTATTATAAGCTTAATCGGTTTCATCTATTACACCAGCCTCTCTAGCAACCGCTTTCATAACATCCATTTCTTCTTCACTCATTTCACAGCCATACATCAATCTGTAAAAATCACAAATCAACTCAGAAAACGATTTATTATGTGCTATTTGTGAAACATCAACCTGTTCTATTTCCTTTGTATGTGCATTATCATAATCAATTTTCACTGTATTTGGATATGTTTGCTGAACGATTCCCATCGCATCATTTATGATATCTTCATCATTCAACGTAACATACATAAAATCTTCGGTTTCCTTTACATGTTGCTTATCCAAAAGCTCTGCCATTTTTCCCTTAATATGTCTCATATTACGCATCGGTTTTAAAGGAATCAGCTTTATTTCTATATTCTTTTTGTCATGGATTGTAACAATAGGAACAGACTTTTCATTATTCACCTCACTCAAGGAATACTTTAAAGGTGAACCGGAATATCTTACCTGTTCTCTGCCAACACATTGCGGAGAATGAATATGACCAAGTGCTACATAATCAAATTTCTGAAACAAATCATATCCAATCTTTTCTACAAGACCTACACTCTGCGTACCTGCACTTTCAGAACCACCCAATGTAGGGTCTTGCCCTTTTCCAGCAATAAACTGATGTGCAACTAAAATGTTTGTATGTTGCTCATTGATATCTGCATTTTCCAAAATAACACGAAAGGCATCTTCATACGTTTCTATTTTAGATTTTGGAAAATAATGTTTTACTTGTGACGCTTTTACAAATGGAAGTAAATAAACATGAACTTTTGTATTTTCATCCTGCATTATATACTGTTCAAGCTGTCCTTTATATACAGCAGAAATATAAATCTGATTTTTTTGAAAAAGTATACTTCCATAATTTAATCTATCATCAGAGTCATGATTTCCGCTAATCATAAATGTTTTTACATTGCGTGATGCAAGTTGACTTAAAAAGGAATCTAATAATCTCGTTGCAGCTTCACTCGGAATTGTTTTATCATAAACATCTCCTGCAATTAAAACAGCATCGACAGATTCTTGCTCTATAATTTCAAGAATCTGTTTTAATATGTATTTCTGATCTTCTATCAGGTCAAAATCCCCAAGAGATTTTCCTAAATGCAAATCTCCCAAATGCATCAACTTCATTTATATTCCCCCTAATACAATTTTTATATAATCCTATCTATCCTATTAACGAATAAAATGTGTGCTGACTGGTCGTTCTTTCTCTGGCAAACCATATGTTTCCTTACCAAGTGCAATGCTCTTCATCAAAAATGACATATTTCTTGCCAATGTACGCATCACCTGTTTGCCTTCTTCATCCTGTTCTGCTTCTCCACGACTAAGACCATGAATACTGTTCCAATATTTACTAGATGCAATCGGCATACCAGAAATCGTAAAGAACTTATTCAGTTCATCAAATGTAGAAGAACATCCACCTCGTCTTGCACAAACAACACTTGCACCAACCTTCATCGTTTTATCAAAATTTGTACTATAAAACAGACGGTCCAAACAGGCAATCAGGGTTGCATTTGCAGACGCATAATAAACTGGACTCGCTACTACCAATCCGTCTGCTTCTTCAAATTTTGTAGCAAGTTCATTTACAACATCATCGAATACACATTTCCCATTTTTTGCACACTGGTTACAAGCGATACAACCTCGTACATCTTTATTTCCAATCTGCACTACTTCAAATTCGATGCCTTCTGCATCAAATACTTTTTTCATTTCATTCAATGCAATGCTTGTATTGCCATTGATTCTTGGACTTCCGTTAATTGCTAATACCTTCATTTCAAATTCCTCCATTTGATAAATTTATATTTTCATTATAACAAATTTATACAAAAATAGCCATGCATCTATGGAATATCTACCTCATACCTTTGAGGAGATACTACAGATACATGGCTACTATATATTGAGTATTTTTAAATTCAATTATGGGTTACTTACA
>CAYRIK010000029.1:0-14185 GCA_964424345.1 uncultured Lachnospiraceae bacterium | reverse complement strand
AGCTTTACACCTTTTCTTACTTACAAGGTTCTCAAACCTCAAATTTATTTTAAGGTTCTCACCGTCCCTATACATATTGGCATATGCGTAAGTATTTTATTCTAATTCGATGTAATGCCGTTCTTACATTTAATATATTATAATACAGTTATCTTTGTCAAGAACATAGACTTCCTCGCCTTCCAGCTTTTTGTTATGCATTTGAAATTCTATCAATACCAACTGTATTTTACTATATCCGGCAAGTTTGTACAGCTCTAGCAACTGAGCTTCTGTCAAATATTGTTTTAAATTCAAAGTTATAAATATTTTAGTCCCACATACTTGATTCATCAATCTAATATAATCAAATACCTTCTCGTCAACGTGCTCAAACGTTTCCTCAAGTTCTACACCATATACTTTAAGAAGTTCTGATACATTCCATTCTTCCTTATATTTCACAGGATAGGGTATTTTTTCTAATAAACATTCCAAATAATTACAAATATGAGAATGTACTTCTAATCCCTGCAAGCACAATGCATCATCTGCAATCATTTTTGCATCTTGATATAATTTGGTTTTCAATTTTTTATTATTTAACTGCAAGGAAAATGGCTCCAGTATCAACTCTACATATTTGGACAATTCATATCTATTTTCCTTTTCTACTAATAGCCAATTTCCTTCTTTACCAGTTAACTGCAATGATAATGCTTCAATAAAAGGAAGTCGAAGTGCAATATTTTCCAACACAATCACGGATGTCACATTTTCTTTTAATTCTATTTCAAGTCCTAATTCTCTTTCCAGCAATTTCATAATATTACCAGCCTTTCATCAGAAGACAGCACTTCCGACTTTCCCTCTCCAACGATATATTCCATCTTTGCATACTGTTTCTCTGTCACTCGAAGTACTTGTACCAATCCTTTTTCCGGTTTGTTTTTTCGTACATTTTCAATTACTGCATCTGCCAACGTTGCATTTGGAGACAGTTTACAGTATATAGACTCTTGCATCATAAGAAATCCAGATTTAATCAAATACTTTCTGAATTTGGTATATTCTCTTCGTTCTGCTGCCGTATCCATCGGCAAATCAAACATCACAAGTATCCTCATAAATCTATAACTCATTCCTTTTCCCTTTATAACCAATAAAACTTTATGATAGAAATATCTTTATCGTTCAACGCATCAAAAATACTTCTGCAATAAATCTTCACTGCATTGTTTACATATTCTGCTCTGTCATGAATATGAACCGTCTGGTTCAGTATATTGACCAGTTCCATTTTTTCCTCCTTTTCAAATGTATGTAATTTCATATCATATACCGTCTGATCTACAAGCGGTCGAAACGGTTCCATCAAATCAGAAGCCAAATTAAATGGATTAAACATATTATCATGAAACAAACCAATCTGTGTAATATATCCATTAGCAGTAATCTCTCTTGTAAAAGAAGACAACACAATGCTATATCCATAATTGAGTGCTGCATTAATATTACAATCGGATGTTCTTGTAAAATCTTTGCCAAACAATGCATTAAAATACACCTTTGCAGCATGTCCTTCTCTATTTGTAGCATCTCCGTACTGTATTTCCTCTATATAACTTTGCAGCAGCATTGCTTCTTCTATTTTACCGATACGTTCTAATAATTCTTTTTGCTTTCGTATCTTTTCTGTTACAATCTCCGTCCAGACTGTTGCCTTTATATCATCGCTCCATGCAATCTGATTTCTTATTTTTGCACTCGTATCATGCGAGCCGTAATATGGCACAAGCTCTGATGACGGATTTCTCTTTTCATCACAAAATATTACTTTTATTTTGTTTTTTATCAATTCACACATTAAGCTTCCCGTGATTGAGACTGCTGTAGTCTCAATCAAAACGGTGCTTATTTCATTTAAAAATATTTTCGTTGTCTCTTCCTGTCTTACTATCATATATCCCATCTGATAGTCTAACTTGGCACTTTTAGAAACAACTACTGTGCGCCAACTCATACTTGCAACAGGTCTATTTTTCTTTCACACATACCTGTTACTGATTGATGAATTAAAACTGCTTCTCTGCACTCTGAAATTTTTTTATTTAAGACCAATGTACCTGCATGCTCACTGCCTTTCATATCTTTCAAATTAACATTCTGCGTAGTAGAATTAATCCAATAAATAATCTGATTCAGTACAAAACACTGTTTTTCTATAGGCAATGATTTAAACACTTCTTCCTTTCCTTCCAGATTTTTGCATATATTCCATTTATTATATTGATATGGTGTGCTGTTTAATTTTGCAAGCAAGGTATTAAAAAATTCCAGATTTCTTTCTTTTGTAATAATCACATTTCCAGATTTGTCTGTTTCTTCATAATCGGCTTTTTCCATTGCTTTGATGATTTTTCTCAAATATTCTTCATCCCTTTGTGACAAATACAATGGCTCATCGTTATTCATATAGATACTATTTCCACTTTTTCCTCCTAAATAATAACAGAATCCATCAATTTTAACTTTTGACTTTGGTGGTATAAATGGTATACATACTCTTAAGCCAGAAACTTCTTTGCCTTTGTATTCTTCTTTCAAAATCTCTGATATATATCCTATAATCTTGTCATGCGTCAATGCTTTGCTTGGTCCTAAATAAACTGGAAGCGCTTCTAAACTTCTTATCGTTTTTCCTTTCGCTTTATATTCTACCAGCGTATATCCAGAATTTGCTATGGAAGTAATTCCACCATATTTTGTAACATCCCAAGCTTTATTATCACTACTTTTAACCGGTAAATATGCTGATGGATTTCCTTTCGCTTTTTCTTTACTCCAAACTGTTACTTTATTATATAAAGAGCCTTGATTTTCTTCTGTCTTTCTGCTGATTGTTACTGTATTTCTACGCACTACACTCAGCACTTGTGTTTTTGATATGCCATGTTCTACAATCCACGCATCTTCTCCATTTCTGCTTACATTGTAGTCAAATATTTTATCCATATGATATTTATAGGAATCCTCACCTGCATGCTTTTTAGCAGCCTTAATATAATTGATTGGATTACTTGTAAATTTCGTATCATATACATTACCTACAACGATATTCAAATATGCATCTTTTGCATGATGTGTATCGTTAAGTGCTCTTACTTTATATATTTCAAATTTCTTTCTAAAATCACTTACAAGACCTGCTTTTACAAATACGATGCGGGTGTTTGGAAATGCCTGCTGCAGCACTTGTGTTATTGCTTTTGTTCCTTGTCTTGTCTCTACCAGCTGTCTATTGATAAATGCTGCTTTTTCTTCATCGGTAAACTCATCTGTACGTGTTAATCTATTATATTTTTCTTTTGTTATAAATCCTTTTTCACACAGCATCTTCCAAAAAGCCGAACGATTTCTCTGTAATTCTTTTTCTAATGGAAACGTATCACTTTTATGATTATTGATTTGTTTTTTTACCAATACCAAATTATTCTCGATGCTGTCATCTTTTATAAAATGTCTCGGATAAATATGGTCAATATCATAGAGATTATTATTCATAAGATCTCTTAACTCTATCTTTTCACCACTATACATACATTTACCTTGCTGTAAATAATATAAATACAGCTTTTTGATTCTAAAGTCGGCTTCGCTCTTTCCATCAATTTCTTTCAGTTTAAGCTCTGCCCATGCCTTTTCCTCCTTCTTGAGTGCTGTATATAAATCCAACAGTTTTTTCTTTCTAGATGCCTTACGTTCATTTTTCTGTCCATCTTCTCTTGGCATTTCAACAAATATTTTATCTGGTTCTTTTCCTGTCAATTCACAAACTTCTCTTAACATTTTTATTGTCTGCCATACCATACGTTTTACAGGTGCAGATAAATATTTGCCATCTAAATCTTCTACTGTCCACTCAGAAAGTGGTCTTTCTGAATTTTTTGTCATCGCATCTAAATTTTGCTTAAAACTATATTGTCCTGATAACAGTTCCATAATATTGTGGTTGGTTTCCCACAATGCCTGTATTAAAGAACATTCTCCACATTCACAACTTCCAGAAAGTTCTAAAAATGCTTTAGATAAATTACCCCAACCATTAAATTTAAAGCCAGCAATTCTTTTGATTTGTTCTGGTGTCAAGCGTTCTTTGTATGTTTCCTCCATTCTTTCTTTTAAGAATTTTTTATCATTTCCATATACCGTTCCCCAGAATATAATCTGTTCTACCATCTTCTGATTTTCGTCTGTGAACAATTCATCTCCTAAAATGCCCCTAAATTTTCCTACAGAAGATAAAGATGTATTAAAACCTGAATCGATACCGCTTATAACGACATCTTCTTTTGATGCAATGATAGCATTATTGTATAAATAATTTTTCAAGGCATTTAATGTAACTTTCTTTCCTGTTTTAAAGAGGTCATTATAGATTCCTTGCTTCACGCATACATCAGGCTTTTCGCCATTGATTCTCAAATTATTTAATTCATTTAAGACCATATACTTTTCATATAAAAGTGACTGTTTTGGAAGCGTGCGTTCTCCTGTCAAATAAGTACAATGTCCGACCATTCTTCCTATAAATTCTTCTGATGCTTTCTGTACATCTATTTTCTGCTCAAAATTCCATGGATAAACTTTTCCTTTTTCTTCTCCAGGTCTTCTCTTAGCCCATACGTTTTTTCCACTTGCACCAATTGGGCCTACATAATAAGGTATATGGAATGAAAATAACTGTAAAATCTTTTCTGAAACACTTAATCCAGTTTCGTCTCGTTCTGATAAAAATGAAAGATATGTTTCTGCATTTGTAAGTATCGCTTTCATTTCAGATGCATGAAGCTGATTTGGAATGACACCGTTGGATGCTGTAAGCTGTTTTGGCATAAATGTTTCATTTTCAATTTTTTCTAAAATAATCTTTACTTCTATGTCATCTGCTGGAAAATCTTTCAGTACTTTTTTTACATTCTTATAAAATTCTTCTTGTGTTCTGCCTTTGCCTCCATTTCGTCTTTCTTTTTTACCCAATGCATTGACACTTCCTACATAAGCACTGTAATTTCCCTCTTTCATAACTCTAAACATCTCGTCATAAGCTTTTGTGTCATATTTTTTAATAACGTGCTGGAGCATATCAAGATCTTTCTTATGTTCTTCATACAGCTCTACTCTAGCTTCTGACAGATATTGATGTCCTTTTATAATAGTAGAAAGCATACTAATATCATGAAGTTCTTTTATTACTTCTATTAACTCAAAATATTCATCGCCTAAAAGTTCTAATGCCTCAGCCTCTTTTTCTTCATAATTGCTGTCTCTAAAATTCAAACTGAATTTCTTATTTTCTTCGTCAATTACATCTTTTCCATATATGTTGAACAGAACTCCTGTCATACCACAAACTAATTTCAATATTTCGTATGCTTGTTTTTCTTTTTTCGTTACACCAAGATATTTTGCAATATTTTCTAAATGTCTACTTCTTGATTCTCCTTTTTCACAAAGAATATCCAACATTTTTTCAACATCAATTGTCACCGGAAATTCTATCGCATACATCATAGAAGTCTCTGCAAGCTGTTGATAAACTTCTGCTGCATTGGATGTCATTTTTTGTACATCAAGTGCATCATTAAGGAAATGACCTCTGTGTTTGAACATATTTGCAATAGCCAAGTATACCAATCTCACATCATACGCATCTTTCGTTGGATGCAAAAGTTCCTTTCTTAAATGGAATATTGTAGGATATTCTTTGTAGTATTCCTTGTCTGTATATCCTGTATCCGCAAACAACGCATATGGCTGCTTATTTTCTCGATCTTCGAGATGATATTTGGATTCATCAAGTCTTGCAAAGAAGCCTTCGTCTACCTTATTGATTGCCTCTGAAAAAAGTTCCCTCAAAACTCCCTGTCTTGCTACTTCTCTCTGGCGTCTTCTTCTTGATATGCGGTTTGTTCTTCTTTCAGCTGCTGTATTTGCTTCTTCAAATAATCTGGAAGTCCAAAAATCTTTTCCCTTTACCCTATACAGATTATACTTTTCGTCTGTTACTGCTAAGCCAACAGAGTTTGTACCCATATCAATTCCTACATACATCTTTTTTTCCATCTTTACGTTCCCCCATTTTTCTATTGCACTTATTATAAATGTGTGTTAATATATAGTTACTTACAAGGTGAGTGCAAATAAGGTTTTAACCGACACTGTTTACGTGCATTGGCACTAAAAAGACCGAAAGGTCTTTTTTTATTTGTCATTTTTTCAACAATATATTGTTTTAACCTTGTAAGTTACAACGAATATACTACAATTATACCATTAAAACGCAAAAAAGCTAGAGGAATAAACCTCTAGCTTTCATATTATTTTACTTTTTCAACAAAATTGTTTAACTTCTCGGTCAAATTACCGACACATATCATTATACACTCATTATACCACTTCTCAAACATGCAATCCAAATAAAAGCTCTGCATTTTTATATGCAATCTGCTCTTTTTCTATATCACTGATTGGGGCATTGTCTATAAATGGTTTTGCTCCTTCATTACTAATAAATGGGCAGTCCACTGAATGAATGATACGGTCAGCACCGAGCACTTCAACGCAAAACTTCAACTGTGGATAATCAAAAATTCCACTAGGAGTCACATATACATTCTGTTTAAATGTTTCTGTGACAGTACGTTCTAATTTTGTAACTGTCTGCGGCATTGACTGGTCAATTCTAGAAAGGAAGAATGGAAGCATTTCTCCCCAATGTCCTGCAATCAACTGCAATTTTGGAAATTGTTCAAATCTTCCAGCAAGTATTGTACGCAAAACTTGTATGCCTGCTTCATTATGCCAGCCCCAACCATGCAGAGACAATCTCGCACTGACTTCATCTCCCAAACCACCATAATAAGGTTCTTGTACTGCTTTTAACGGAGCACCCGGATGTATGTAAATCGGAAGTTCCATTGCCTCACAAGCTTCTAAAATTGGAAGGAATTGTTTGTCATCAAGAAATTCATTTCCTGCTGATGCTCTTCCGGCAAGCAAAATACCTTGAAATCCCATTTTTTTGACACGTTCTACTTCTTTTACTGCTTCCTTCGGTGCAGACCAAGGCAAAAGTGCAAAAGCACCATATCTATCGGGATGTTTTTTGACAACTTGTGCAATGTAATCATTCGTCTCGCTTACAATAGATGGAGCTTCTTTTGCCGGAAGAAGCTGTGATTTTGAAGGACAGGATAAAATCTGCATTGTTATCCCATACATATCCATATCTTCAATACGACGTTTATCCAAATCACCAAACAATTCTGGATCTGCCTCATATGGACGTCCTTTTCCATGCGCCATTGCTGTATATGGTGCATCTTCTGCTGCATATTTTGCAAGATAATGGTTGATAGGTGCACCAGCCAAATGTTCTTCAATCGTTATAATTTTCATATCACACCTCATAAAATTGTCTTTCCATCAATCCATATTTGTTTTATTTTTGTTGTATCTGTAATGTTTTTATCCGGTCTGCCTTCTATAAGTACAAGCACTGCTCTTTTGCCTTCCTTGATAGTTCCTAAATTTTCTATAGCAAACACCTCTGCAACCTTGCTTGTAGCACTTGCTAATACATCATGTACTGTCATACCTGCCTTCACTAAAAGTTCCAACTCTCTATGCATAGAAACGCCGTATGCTACTGCCGGAGCATAGGAACCCGGATTTGCATCCGTAGCTGCAAGTATAGTCACACCACTATCATAAAGCAGTTTTACAGCATTTTGGGCATTCTGATAATGTTCTAATTTATAGCCATTTTTTCCGCTCTTTGCAAAAGTTTCCATCATGACAAGTGTAGGAGCAACTGCAATTCCTTTTTCAGCTATTGTTTTTGCTAAATCTTTTGGAAATTCTTCTTTCATCGGAACATGAAGTAAAATATCAACACCACATTCTACCGACATTTGCACTGCTTTTACGGAAGTAGTATGTGCTGCAACTTTCTTTCCATAATCATGCGCTGTATTGCAAATATCTTTAAGAACTCCCTTTATTATCAAGTTTGGTTCCATAAGCAACACTTTGATATACTCTGCACCTGCTTCTATTGCCTTCTGAACATATGCTTTTCCATTTAATGTACCCATCGTCATTCCAGCAGAAGAAACAATCTTAAACTGTTTCGTACTTTGAATTAAATATGTAGGTGCTGCCACATCACATGTCGCAGTAACGCCATTTTGTAACATTGCTTCAATCTGTTCTTTCGTACCCATATGTGTATGTGCATCTATAAGACCAGGCATCAGAAAATAATTACTGTCCACCGTTTTTGTTTCTTTAACTTGCGTAATTATTCCATTTTTTATTACAACGGCAGCCTTTTCTACTACATTCTCTCCATCAAATAATGGATATTCCAGTATAATTTGTTCTGAATCTCTATCCATACCATTCTGCCACTTATATCTCAATCTTTCATTGTAATCGTCCCATTTACATACATATTGATATCATCAATACAAATACTATTGTTTCATGACATATACATTTAAGATTTATTTTTGATATATTGTTTAGTGGTCTCTCCTTTCAAAGTATAGCTTCCTATGTATTTTAACACAAAATACCCACATCTTCAATATATCAAGCATATTATCTAGCTCCATTTTTCTGAATTTACCAATGTACGCAGCCACGCATTAGCTTCTGCTCGTGAATAAAATATCAAGTTATGCTTATTAGAATACTTTTCAGCAAGAGAATAGATGATAGGGCGATTATTTATAGCATAACGCTGCACTGTTTCTATCAATTCCTTATCCAATTTTCGTTCTACCCAAGGAATATCCGTCCGTTCTTGGCCAACTCGTTTGACAATTCCAGCCATACATTCTTCTAAGCTATAATCCAGAAAAATCATTGTATCACAAGCTTTCCAACGTATCTCATAGGTTCTTTTATAATCGCCATCTATAATCCATGCATCTTCTTGCATGATTTCGTTTAGCTTTTTGTCAAATTCTTCTCTTGAAATATGAGACCTATCCGATTTCCACCAAATAGTATCCAAATGAATAAGTGGCAAACCTGTCACTGCACAAAGTCGCTTTGAAAATGTACTTTTCCCACTTCCAGGACATCCTAATACGATAATTTTTCTTCCAATTGGCATATTTTTCCTCTCCGAATTGAGTCTAAATACTTTATTGCAGATTGATATATTTATTTATGGTCATATTCTCCGTATTCGCAGCCTACATTTTCACAAATAACCTCATCAATCAGCTTCTTTCCTCTGTAAAGCTTTACAGTACCCTTTCCATTACCGCCATTCCATAAACGATTATGCAGTTTTTTACCATTTGGTGCTTCATAATTTACAAGAAGCATATCTTTTTTTTCACAAGTGACATCTGTTACCATACGATTACGCCAAGTTTTCTGTTCTACATGCCAAATAATTTGCGTATCCGTTTCACGACAATCAAATTTTGTTCGAGTAGCTGTCCAAAACTTAGAAAAGTTAAATTCGTAGCATTTTCCCTCATACCAATAAGCTGACAGCAACTTACGTTTCAATGCAATAGGACCTACTTTCGGACATCCGCCACCGATGTCGAATACACTGTTATTTAATTTTTCTCCTGTAATCTTACTTGTCAAATGGTTAGAAGACAGCCAAACCCATGGAGAAGTAAAATCTTTCCCCCAATTTTTGTCTGCATATCCGTAACAAGTGTCAGGTGTCACAACATATTTTTCTCCATTCCAAATAATTTGTCCTGAATAAGCTGTTTTCATTCCTTCTGCATGCCAAAACATTTCAAAAAGCTGCAATTTACGAAACAACTTTCCAGCACCGTATCCAACATGAAAAGCAACCTTTTTGTCTATTTTCAGATTCCATGACATTTCACCATCCTGACACATCCATTCTGGATGGGATTTGGAATTTTCTACGCTGATATGACCACGCATTTCTGTTTCTGTACAATAGCAATCATCTGCTTTAACAGAAAACGGAACACCAAAAGACACTTCTACATGATTCCAACCAAAAAATCTATGTAACTGAGCTGCATCTTCACCCCAAGATCCTGCCTTTACCATCAAGTAAGAGGGTTTGACCCCATTCTTTTTATGTTCCTCTAATTGACCGAATACTGGTCTCTCGTCTCCTGCTGCCGGATTACACAAAAAATACTCGATAAAAAATGGCTTTTCTTCCCCTGTTTTTTCATTTCGTGCGGTAAAAGAATGCCACCACCAATCGTAACCGCACTTTGCTTGACCGCCATACAACTGACATGCATTTCGTGCTATTTCATGTTTATTAAACATACTTGTCTCCCATAACAGTAGCTACACTGTTTTCCTTCCTAAAACTGCCTCAAAGTGATATTTTACAATGCCTAAATCCAACTTAGTATAAAATCCTCTGCCACAGCTTGCTTTTACTGTTTCGTTCGGTATACCCATTGTCTAAAGCCAGTGGGATTGCGATAACCTTATTTTAAAATTTTCATTTTCTTTACTCCGATTTACTAAACGTATTACTCATAATGTTTTCCCATAATTCTTAAATTTGTTGCAGCATACATACCAAAATCTGTATAAAAATGATTATGATGTGCATCATTTACACTGAGTAATTCAATGCATTTTGCACCATACTGCAATATACGTTTTTCAATTTCATTAAGAAAAGCCTTACCGTATCCTTTATTTTGATATTCTGCCAATATAACAATTTCTTCCAGATAATATGACAGCAAATCATCGTATTCTTTAAAATATCCTATCAACAATCCCGTTATATTTTGGGCATCGTCCCATTGAATCAAGCAAAGAGAATCCTCAATCGTTGCAATTTGATGGATACGCTTATATGCTTTTTCAAATGTCCAGCATCCATGTTCGTGATTGTTATAATAGTCCATGTACAACTTTGCAATTTGCTCGATATCTTTTTCGGTCATTACTGAATAAGTCATGTTTTTCTCCCTATCAAAATGTATCCTCATCTTTATAAAAGGACATTTTCTAGTGTTTTATATAAGTTCTGTTTCCTATTACTATTCTGTTTGTACGACTTCCTGAAGCAATAATGAACCATCATATCCACTTATATTCACAGAAAATACTTTTGTATTTCCTTGCGCATCCATATAAGAAATCCCATATTCTGGAATCATTCCTTCAAATATCATTTCGACTACCAATACTCTGTCACTCACCAATGTACCATAGTCATATAATTCTGTAATTGAAAACTGTATATTACCTTCTTCATCTATAGACTCATACTGAAGTGCAAGCACTTTAAAGTCTTCTACAGAATCTTCTGTCGTAAAAGCAACCCTAGTTGAATATTCTCCAGAATAAGCAATATACTCATCGTAATCTTCCACTTGAGAAAGTACATCTTCTGCCCACTGCACAGTCACTCCTATATCATAATTTTGTCTATTAGAATCTCCGAAATATGTATAGTTTGAGAAAGGTGTCAACTCGAACTCTAATACATTGTCATAAAGTTCATCATTAAGCTCCCAAAACTTATCCCATGTCATGTCCAATGTTTCTGCATACTCCTTATCATAAACACCCGTCTGATTATAATAAATGCCATTTTCATCTGTAAAATAGAAATCGATACAGGACCACTCTTTATCATTTGACAAAAGCTCATACTGCCCAACAGTCGTATAGGATGCACCACCAGACCCTAACTGATAAAATACATTTTCTCCCAACCAACCTACATAGCTTCTAGACCAACCAGAACAAATGCAATATATTTCTTCCTGCACACAGGTATAAACTGCATAAATATCACATCCAAAATATTTTTCATTTCTTTCTTCGTTAATACCTCCAATGACCAATTCCGGTATTCCATCCGCATTAATATCCCAAAATGTATATCCTACATATTCCAATGTCTCCTCTGCTTCTTTGGAATATCCTGCTTCCAATATACCATTGAATGCTTGTGCAGCAAGCTCCATATCCGTCTCCTTATCCTCTGAAAGTATCAGATCATAGATACCATCCAACAAATTTTGATAAACAGACTCTAAAGAATTCTCATTTATAACAGTCTCTGCAACATCCGCATCTATCTCTGGCTCTGTAACAGCCGTATTTGTCTCAGTTTCCACATCCTTATCTTCTATCTCTGAGAAAACAGTCTCATCAAACTTGTCCTGAGCCGTAACATCTTCAACTATTTCAGTTTCCTGTGGCACATGAGTAGTCTCACCACAGCCAGATAACATCGTACAAGCAATAATTGCAACAAGTGACTTTATCACTTTACGTTTTTTCATTTTAATAATACCTTCTTTTTTGTTTATTTGATTTCTGTTTATTATAACACATACTATAAAAAGCAGGCAATACAATGAAATATTCATTATATTGCCTGCTTAAAATTATACTAGTATTTCTAACACATTATCGATAAAACACTAATGTACAAAGTACTCATTCATTATCGCCTACCTTCTACAAGTATACCATATGTAAATAGGTCTTCTCAATAGCCCAAATCATCTTTTATCTGACTTCTCTGTACTCCTTCCAGTTTCATTCCCATTTTCTTCATAAGATTAACAGATTTAACACCATCAATCGTTTCAGCAAATATTTTATGTGCATTCAAACTTACTAAGTCTGAATGTTTACTCTTTGTCTGGTTGCTGTCCTTCATGTGCCATCCATTTACATTCAGTAATTTCCATATTTGTAAATGTTGCCCTAAATGATGAAGCTTCTGGACTACACGCATAGATACCAAAACGAATTACTCCATTACCATTCCACATATGACAAATACGCATTTGCTTAAATGTAATACCATCTTCTGAGCATTCAATACAGTAATCATTTTCTCTACGACTAAATCTATACCACATAGCTTTTATAGTTGCATCAATCTCTGTTGTTGCCCAATCAGAATATCCATTATTGGTTACTACACTTCCAAGATGCTGAAATTTCTCGTTTTCATATTCAATAGAACCTTTTAACCAGTTTTCGCTGTCAAGGTACATCACTATTCCACATTGGTCAAATCTGTGTTTGCTTTCAAATTCTGTTTTCACAATAAAAGAGAAATATTTTTCATCTGTTTCCATTTGCAAAACAGGGGCATTATCATTTCTAAAGTGGTAATATGTTCTCTGCCATAAATCCGTATGTGGATTTGTAACTATATCTATTTTATCAGCAGTTATCAAATAATTCGCAGGTTCTCTTGTCCATTTTAATCTTTTAATATCAAATTCCATTTTTAAATTCCCTTCGTAAAATTGAACTTCCATTGTCTAAAGCCAGTGGGATTCATAAATGTCCTCTTCGCCAAAGGATTGATAAATATTTCCAATTTTTCCTTGCCTACGCTTCTAACATACTCCGAATAGTTAACCCATTTTTGCATATACTCTTATCAATCTCCGCAATAATTATTTCTATGTACTTTTTCCAACATTGTTCCATACCGTAATCCCAATTGTCGTCAGTTTCTTCACCTATTCGTATGCGTTTCCCAATAATCTCTGCGATTTCTTCTTAAATCACTTTCATTTAATTGAATAAACTGAAAATTTCGAATATTAATGTTCTTTGCAACTCATTTTACCAACCACTAATTTGAAAACAATGACCGTATTAAGCATCTTTTCATCAAAATCCCATTTTTGTTTTCCAGTATTATGCTCCATAAGCAAAGACAGTCCCAACTTCTTTTCCTCAGGTTCTGATACGATACTCAAGACACCATTGCCAACAATGCTTTGATAATATGTGGAATAGTTGCAGGCAAGATCAGCCGCATTGAGTGCATAGCCTGTATCCATCTCAAAACCCACAGCAGGACTCATTTGGATCAGTTCAATCTTTCGTCCCTCTTTCGCTCCATGAAAATAAAAAACATAAGTATCGTCCTTTATCTCATACCCAAAATTTAATGGAATAATATATACTTCTCCATCATCGTAAAAACCAATTCTGCAACAAGTGCATCGACTTATAATATCCGCAATTCGCACAGAATCCGTAACTTCCCTATCTTTTCTTCTCATATCCATACCTCCTGAGAATTTTCAACTTAATAAACTCATTATAACACATCCCATAGAAAATGCCAAAGGCACATCCTCTCTCGTCGGATTATCCACCAGCACAT
>CAYRIK010000028.1:0-24938 GCA_964424345.1 uncultured Lachnospiraceae bacterium | reverse complement strand
GAACCCCCATGAACAGTTTTGGAGACTGGCATCCTGCCGTTGGATGATTCCCCTAAGCGGTTATCTCTCAACCACAAGTGATACTATACCAAATCTTGTAACAAAATGCAAGCACTTTTTTTAATTTTTTTAAATTTTTTGAAAAAAGTAAACAATATAGTATCTCGCAGAAATCCCCGCTCCATATTTATAATTTGTTTTCTAATATATCTTGTAATGTAACACTCTCTAAATAATCTTCTACTACTTGATCGAGTTTTTTCCAAAGCGGCAGTGTCAAACATGCATCTGCCTTCTCACAACCACCTTTTCCATCTCCAAGACATCCTACAGAAACAATCTCTCCTTCTGCAGCTTTTAAGATTTCTCCAACAGTATATTCGCAAGGCAATTTATTTAAGCGATATCCTCCGTTTTTACCACGCAGACTATCCAGCAATCCTGCTTTGCTCATATTCGCTACAATGGCCTCCAAATATTTCATGGAAACTTCCTGTCTTTGTGCAATCGCTTTCAAAGACACATGTTCTTCTTGTTGCTGAAGTGCAATATCCAGCATTACACGAAGCGCATATCTTCCCTTTGTTGAAATCATCATACTAAAACCCTACCTTAAAATTCAGATACTTCAAAAACAGGCTGTAAATCTTCTGTATCAGATGCCATAAAACCGCCAAAAGCAGTATGTAATTCTTCTAAGACTGTTTTCACCTGTGCTTTATCTTTTGTATTATAGCTTACTGCATAAACAACCTCTACACCATTTTCTTTTAAAAACTGTGCATCACCGTCTTCTGTAAACGTATCCATCATATTTTCAAAAATCAAGCTGTCTGTTGGAAGCACAATTTCCATCAAATCTAATTCTGTCCAGATTTCTTTTGTGTCTTCTTCTACACATGAAATTGCATCTACCAAATCTCTTACTGTTACTTTTTTAGGAAGCATATAAAAATATTCTTCAATCACTTCCTTTTCTGCTGCTGCCTTTGCCTGCATTTTTGCATTGTTTTTCTTGTTGTCTTTTTTGAATTTCATAAAAAATACCCGTTTCCTATTTATTACCCTATATTATAAGAGAGTTCTCATACTTTGGCAAGAGACTATATTCTTTGCAGCATATCCATAACACTGCTGACTCCGATAATATGCATTCCTTCTACAGTTCCTATATCTTTTAGACATACCTGCGGCAAAATGCACGTTGTAAATCCAAGTTTTTTAGCTTCCATCACTCGTTGCTTTGCCATGCTGACTGCACGTACTTCTCCACTCAAGCCAATTTCTCCAAAACAGATCATCTTCGGATCTAATGCAACATTTCTATGACTAGAAATAATTGCAAGTACGATACCAAGATCAATTGCCGGCTCCATTACACGCATACCGCCTGCAATATTAACATACGCATCACAGCCTGCCAACTGCATTCCAAGTCTCTTTTCCAAAACCGCCATGAGCAGATTCATACGATTAAAATCTGTACCTGTGGCCTGTCTTCTTGGAATACCAAAATTAGTTGCACAAACAAGTGCCTGTATTTCAATTAAGATTGGTCTTGTTCCTTCCATCGAACACACAACAACCGAACCACTTGCATCCTCTGGTCTTCCAGTCAACATATACTCTGAAGGATTAGCAACTTCCTCCAATCCCGTTTCACGCATTTCAAATACTCCAATTTCATTGGTAGCACCAAAACGGTTTTTTACTCCTCGCAAAATACGATAAGAAGCATGTCTGTCACCTTCAAAATACAAAACGGTATCTACCATATGCTCTAACACACGCGGTCCTGCTACCGTACCTTCTTTTGTTACATGTCCTACAATAAAAATGCTGACTCCCTGTACTTTTGCAAGCTGCATTAAAACTGCTGTACTTTCTCGTACTTGAGAAACACTTCCCGGTGCCGCTGACACATCCTGACGAAACATTGTCTGAATAGAGTCGATGATAACGACTTGCGGTTTAAGTTCACGCACTGTCGCATCTATCACATCCAAATCCGTTTCACATAACAGTTTTAAATGATCGTCAAATTCTCCGATACGCTCTGCACGAAGTTTTATCTGACGCAATGATTCTTCACCAGAAATGTATAACACGTCTACGCTTTTTGCAGAAAGCTTTTGACATACCTGCAATAAAAGCGTAGATTTTCCGATACCCGGATCTCCGCCTACTAATGTCAAGCTTCCTGCTACGATTCCACCGCCAAGTACACGATCTAATTCTGCAATATCTGTCGTCAGTCTGTCATCTTCTTTTAAATCAATTTGTGAAACTGCCATAGGCTTACTGTCTTCACGAACGCCCATCGTAACTCGTTTTCCTTTTACAGTCACTTTTACTGGTTCTTCCACAAAACTGTTCCAAGCATGACATCCTGGGCACTGTCCCTGCCACTTGCTTGATTCATATCCGCACTCCTGACAGTAAAATACGGTACTTGATTTCTTATTTGCCATAATTTCCTCGTTTTATCTAATGACCTGCTTATCCAATTTTAAATGTAACTTTACCTGCTGCAAATCCCGCAGTAATGTGACATCCTTTTTCTAATCTCTTTGTTAAGATTTCTTCTGCCAATGCATCTTCTATTACCGTCTGGATTGCACGTTTTAACGGACGTGCTCCCATTTTGGCATCAGAATATTTTTCTACCAGATGCTCTTTTAAGGCAGGTGTAATATCCAATTTCATACCAAGCTGTTCTTTCATGCGACGACTTAATTGTTTTGTAAGCAGACCGACAATTTCTTTCATTTCTTCTTTTGTAAGTGGATGGAATACGATGATTTCATCAATACGATTGATAAATTCTGGTTTGAACAATCGTTTTACTTCTTCCATCACTCCATTTTTCATCTTTTCAAAATCTTTTTCTTTATCAGCCTTTGCTGCAAATCCAAGATTTTTTGGATCTACGATACGATTTGCACCTGCATTAGAGGTCATAATAATGACTGTATTTTTGAAGCTTACTTTTCTTCCCTTAGAATCTGTAATATGTCCATCATCCAACACCTGAAGCAAAATATTAAATACATCAGGATGTGCTTTTTCAATTTCATCAAACAAAACTACAGAATATGGATTTCTGCGTACTTTTTCAGAAAGCTGTCCGCCTTCATCAAAGCCTACATATCCAGGAGGGGAACCAATCATCTTAGATACAGAATGACTTTCCATATATTCGGACATATCTACGCGAATCAATGCATTTTCATCTCCAAACATAGCTTCTGCCAACGCTTTACTAAGCTCCGTTTTACCAACACCAGTAGGACCTAAGAACAAGAAAGAACCAATCGGTCTTTTGGGATCTTTTAAACCTACACGTCCACGTCTCATTGCTTTAGCAACTGCTGTAACTGCCTGACTTTGACCAATTACTCTTTCATGCAGAATCTGTTCTAATTTCAACAAACGCTCTGTCTCTTTTTCGGCAAGTTTTGTAACTGGAATCTTTGTCCATACAGATACAACCTTTTCAATATCTGCTTCTGTAATCGAAATGGTTTGTAAAGCAGTTTCTTTTGCTGCACGCTTTTTAGCACGCTGGTATTTTTTATCCAATGCATCTTGTTCTGCTTTAACTGCCTTTGCATCTTCTAAATTGCCATCTATCAGACTTTGTTCTAATCTTTTATCCAGTTCTTTTAACTGATTTTCCATGTCTTTTACTTTACTTGGTCTTGTCATATCCTGAATTCTGGCTGCACTTGCCGCCTCATCGATTAAATCGATTGCTTTATCCGGCAAATTTCTATCATTGATGTAACGCTCTGACAACGTAACGGCCGCTTCTATTGCTTCTGGTGTAATATGCACACCATGATGCTCTTCATATTTGTAAGCAATACCCTTTAAAATGCGGATTGCTTCCTCTGCATCTGGTTCTTCCACCGTTACAGGCTGAAAACGTCTTTCTAAAGCCGCATCTTTTTCGATATATTTGCGATATTCAGAAATAGTTGTTGCACCAATCAACTGAATTTCTCCACGTGCTAAGGCTGGTTTTAAAATGTTAGACGCATCCATAGCCCCCTCTGCACCACCTGCACCAATAATTGTATGCAATTCATCTAAAAATAAGATGATATTTCCATCTGTGCGAACTTCTGCAATAATATTTTTAATACGTTCTTCAAATTCACCACGATATTTGCTACCTGCTACCATACCGGACAAATCCAACATCATCAATCGCTTATTTTGTACAGTAGGAGGCACATCACCCTTTACGATTTTTTGTGCTAATCCTTCTACTACTGCAGTCTTTCCAACCCCTGGTTCTCCAATCAGACATGGATTATTTTTGGTTCGTCTGGACAAAATCTGAATTGTACGATTGATTTCATCTTCACGTCCAATAACAGGATCTAATTTTCCAGCACGAGCCAATGCTGTCAAATCTCTGCTGTACTGTTCTAATGTTTGCGTTGTGCTGTTATTTTCTTGATTTTGCAAATCTTCTTTGTATAAACCTGCATCCTCTCCCATAGCAATCAACGTATCAATATACAACTTTTGTACACTGATTTCCATTGTATTTAACAAACGTACAGCGACATTGTCACCTTCTTTTAATAATGCCAATAAAATGTGTTCTGTCCCTGTTTTTTCGCTTTTAAAACGCTTTGCACACACATGTGCATCCTCCAATACTACCATTGCTCTTGGAGAATATGTTTCTTTATCTTCTAAAATGATACCAGCTTCAAACGCAATCAAATCTTTAATCAGGCGTTTGATTTTTGCTGCTTCCACTCCATTATCTTTAAGAACGATACTTGCTGTACCGCTTCCTTCTTCCACTAATCCCAATAAAATATGTTCACAGCCAACATAGCCTTGATGTATACGCTTTGCATAACGCTCTGCCAACGTCAGTGCTTTTTTGGCATTTGAAGTAAATTCCTGCAATCCAAAATCCTCCATAAATCATTATAATCCATTTGAAATATTTTTTTGGTAAATAATCTGTAACCCTTTTAATGACAAATCATTTTCTAAAATAATATGATGTCTGCACAATGGAACGGCTAAAGATGCTAATCCTCCAGTCGCAACTACTGTACACGTTTCTCCTAGTTCCTCTTCAATACGCGTAATCAATCCGTCTATTGCACTTGCATGGCCATATAAACAGCCACTCTTCATACAATCTGTCGTATTACTTCCAATCAGACGTTTTGGAAGTTCTAAGCCCACTTGTGTAAGCTGTGCTGTATGGCTTACCAAAGACTCCATAGAACTTTTCAATCCTGGCATAATCAGACAACCAATATAGGCACTGTCACGATTGACTACACTTACTGTCGTTGCCGTACCCATATCTACAAGAATGAGAGGAGGCTTATATTCTGCCAATGCTGCGACTGCATTTACAACTTGATCACTTCCAAGCTGTGCCGGATTATCGGTTCTGATCTTTAGACCATTTTTTACACCTGGACCTACAACTTTTACTTTATGTCCTATCAGCTTTTCTGCCGCACTCTGAATACATCCAGTCAATGCCGGCACTACAGAAGAAATAATACCACCTTCTAGTTGTTTTGGATGAATATGATACAATTCCAACACATTTTTGAATGTGATTGCATATTCTAAAAACGTACGCTGTTTATCGGTCGTAATACGTTCTGCAAAACAAGTATGCTCTCCATCCATACATCCTACGATTATATTTGTATTTCCAACATCTATTACTAAAATCATATCGTATCCTCTTGCTATATTCCACCATATTCACTGTACAGTTCATCAATCAACTCATGTACTTCCTGTCTGGAAATGCCTTTGCAGCTTCCCTTTGCCAAAACAACAAGCAAATCGTTTTTCAGCTCTTCTATTGCTTTTATCTTATCCAAATCAATGGCTATAACCGCACCCTTTCTGCGGTCTACCTTTACAAATCCTTCTTGTTTTAATACAGTATAAGCCTTATTTACGGTGTGCATATTGATACCAATCGTTTCTGCTAACTGGCGTACGCTTGGAAGAGAGTCTCCCTCTTTCAGCTCCATTGTCGCAATTCCCATAATGATCTGATTTCTAAGCTGCAAATATAATGCTTCTTCACTATTAAAATCTATCTCTATTACCATATGCTGCGCGCCTCCTTGTTATAGAAGCATTATAACAGATATGACATACAAAAGGCAACACCTATTTGCGGTATTGCCTCTTTTGTATCTTAAATATTATATGTGATTTTTTATTTGTCATCCATATCTAAGAAATCAAATTCCAGATCATCATCGTCTGTCAGGAAATTTTTACTCTTCCATTTATCAGACTTTGCAGGTGTTGCCTGCTTTTGCTGTAATTCCTTCTTTGTCGCACTTACGATATCTGTTGTGCTTGGTGCAACTTCCTTTGCTTCAGACTTTGCATCTAAAGAAACTGACTTTCTTACTTCTGGCTTTACAGCAGGCTTTACTTCACGTTTTGGTGCTGCTGTATTTTCTGTACGAACAGGTCTTGTGGCTGTTGGTTTTGCAGAAGCTGTTGGTGCAGCTGGCTTTGGCTGTGTTGCTGGTTTTGCTGCTGGAGCTGATGGCTTTGATACAGGTCTTGTGGCCTGCTTTGGTTCTGCTGGCTTAGCTGTTTGCTGTTTTTCTGGCACGCTGCGTCCTGTTCCTGCAGAAGGCTGTTTCTTTGTACGCATCTGTTTGTCACGAATTTCATAAATAAATGCTTCTGCATCCTGCCATCTCATATAGAAGAATGTAGCTGCTCCAATTGCTAATACTACTAAGATAAGCAATACTACTACGATTACTTTATAAACGCCAGTATTACCAGACACCTGCTTCTGTGGAGTCAATAAAGAAGTAATTTCCTTAGAATCTCCTGTTGCATTTGTAACTAAATACCAAACCTCTGTACCTTCAGCATTTACTTCGCTCTTAATGGTATATGGAGACTGTACAGTTGGTGTTTCAGATGGAGTTGTAGGCTCTGTAGATGGTGTCTCAACTGGAACCTGTTCTTCATGTGTTACTTCTTTTACAGTAACAAGGTCAGAACGAACATAACCATTTACAGTAGTACCATTGTTATCAAACTCAATCTTATGCCATGTATAACCATCTGCCGCCTTTACATCCTCTAATACAAGGAATGTATCATTTGGATTCATCGTTGCAACCTGATTGCTGCTTGTACTAGCTTCAGAACGAACACGCACTGCACTGCCTGCTGTAACTGTACCAACTCGTTCTGTAACTGTAATTGTCTGTGTACCGGAAGGAGTTGTTGTTGCTGGCTGTTCTGTTCCTGATTCTCCAAGTTCTACTGCACTTGCTAAAACATATCCAATAGAGGTATCATTTACTAATACCTGATACCATTTTGTACCATCTGCAGATGTAATCTCATTGTTAACCTTTACATTCTGTCCGCTGCTCAATTCCATAACCTGAGCAGAACTTGCGTCTGCGTTCTGTCTAAGTGTAACAGCAGTCTTTATCGTACCTGCTTTTGTGATAAAAGCTTCTGCGGGAATCGTTGCACTTGCAAAGAGTAAGCCCGCTGTCAAAATTAACGTTAATATCTGCAATTTTTTCTTTAAAGTTTTCAATTTGCGTACCTCTCTGTCATTTTTTCTTGTTTCTATCTTACTATACTTTTTCAAATTTGTATAGTTTTTCGTCGAAATTTGTCACCTTTGAATTTTCTTAAAATTTCCTTAAAACTTTTGCTTGTATCTTAGAAAATATAAGACTATAATATGTTTTAATTTAGCACCGAACCAACGTGTTAAAGTATTGCAGTTTTTGAGGAGGCCCAAATTATGTCTTATGTAGATGAAATTTATAGCATGGTAGTTGAGAACAATCCATCACAGCCTGAGTTCCATCAGGCAGTCAAAGAAGTTATGGAATCACTTCGTGTTGTGATTGAAGCAAACGAAGCGCAATACCGTAAAGAAGCACTTTTAGAAAGAATCGTAAATCCAGAACGTCAAATCATCTTTCGCGTTCCTTGGGTAGATGATCAAGGACAGGTTCATGTCAATACCGGATATCGTGTACAGTTTAATAGTGCCATTGGTCCTTACAAAGGAGGCATCCGTCTGCATCCATCCGTAAATCTTGGTATTATCAAATTTTTAGGATTTGAACAAGTATTTAAAAATTCTCTTACTGGTCTGCCAATCGGTGGTGGAAAAGGTGGTTCTGATTTTGATCCAAAAGGCAAATCAGACAGAGAAATTATGGCTTTCTGTCAAAGCTTTATTACAGAATTATACAAATATATCGGAGCTGACACCGACGTTCCTGCCGGTGATATCGGTACCGGAGCACGTGAAATCGGATATATGTTTGGTCAATATAAACGTATCCGCAACGTATATGAGGGTGTGTTTACAGGAAAAGGCCTTACTTATGGCGGTTCTTTGGCACGTACACAAGCTACCGGATATGGTTTATTATATTTAACAGAAGAATTATTCAAATGTCACAATCAAAAATTAGAAGGAAAAACAGTCGTTGTATCCGGTGCTGGAAATGTGGCAATTTATGCGATTGAAAAAGCCATTCAGTTGGGAGCTAAACCTGTTACCTGCTCTGATTCTACTGGTTGGATTTACGACCCAGAAGGCATTGATATTGCATTATTAAAAGAGGTAAAAGAAGTAAAACGTGCCCGTTTGACAGAATATGCGGCACACAGACCAAGTGCCCAGTATCACGAAGGCCGCGGTGTATGGACGATTCCTTGTGATATCGCACTCCCTTGTGCTACTCAAAATGAATTGTTATTAGAAGATGCAAAACAATTAGTCGCTCATGGCTGTATTGCTGTATGTGAAGGTGCAAATATGCCTACAACAATCGATGCAACTAAATATTTACAAGAACAGGGCATTTGGTTTGTTCCTGGAAAAGCTGCGAATGCAGGCGGTGTTGCAACTTCTGCTTTAGAAATGAGTCAGAACAGCGAACGATTAAGTTGGAGTTTTGATGAAGTAGATGCAAAATTAAAAGATATTATGGTAAATATTTTCCATAATATAGATGCTGCTTCTAAAAAATATGACATGGAAGGTAATTATGTAGCCGGTGCAAATATTGCAGGCTTTGAAAAAGTAGCTACCGCTATGCTTGCACAAGGTATTGTATAATTTTTAGGAAATAGATATATTCTAGCAAAAAAGGTTGACAGCTACCAATTCTACATGGAAAGTTGTCAACCATTCTTTGCAATTGCCTAAAAACAGGCTTTATTCTCTTATAAATATGGTGTCCCCGGTATTTCAGGATATGTACCCATACTGATCAGTAATTCTAAACCAATCTGTCTGCCTTCTAGTACTGCTGCCTTTACTGCAGAAGCATCTCCCGAAAATGCTGCGATTACTTCATTAGAATGACTTGTTCCAATGCTTGGAGTCATATAACTTACAATATCTACAGAAGCTGCTTTCATTGCATGATCTGCCATAACAAGTCCGATTGCTGCTGGAGAACCTGCCATAAATCCAAATGCCTGACCTGGAACTGCTCCAAATGCTCGCTGCAGTACTTGACCTGCGTTGGCTGAAAAAGCAAATTCCAAATGTCCGGATTCACTAATATAAACCTCTCCTGCATGCTTATTCGTAAGCTCTAATGCCATCTCGATTGCATGACGCACATCTGATACATCCTTTCCGCCAATCACGATATAGTTACCATGACCGCCCCAGCCTTTTGTATCTCTTGGCAGTTCGTATGACAACAGCTCCGTATTTGTTGCTTTTACTGCTTCATCCATTGCAGTAAGCTGTCCAGCTGCACCTGTACGAGAACTAAAAAGTCCCAATACGCGATACTTTGTGCCTACATTCATTTTTTCAAGCAGCTTTTCATCTACACCGGAAATAACCAGACCTATGGTATCTAATACTGCTGTACCTACAAATTCTGTTCTGGTACATGTTGTGCTAATACTTGCTATATCTACCATACTTTAGTCCTTTCTCATTTTATACAAATACATATTTACGAAGTCGTTCCATTGCTTCTTCTACTTTTGTAAATGGCAATGCAAGATTGATACGAATTGCACATGGACCATGGAACTGTCTTCCATCCTGCCATGTTACACCTACATCCCAACCTGCCTGCTGCAACTCATCAATTGTCTTATGATGTGCTTCACACCATTTGGTACAATCTAAAAACAACATATATGTTCCCTGTGGCTTCATTACTTCCACACCTTCAAAATGTGCTTTGATATAGTCATACGCATAATTTACATTGTTGCTTAACACTTCACAAAGCTCATCTGTCCACTCGTGGCCTTCTGGCTTATATGCGCCAATTAAAGCATGCATAGACAATACATTCATACTGTTGTAATGTGGCTTTGCAGACTTTGCATTCACACGATCTCTCAGATATTTATTATAAATAATATGATAACTTCCAATCAGACCTGCCAAGTTAAAAGTCTTACTTGGTGCATACACTGCAATGGTACGATTTTTAGCATCTTCACTAATAGACTGTAATGGAATATGTTTATTACCATGTAATATAATATCTGACCAAATTTCATCGGAAATAACAACACAATCATTTGCCTTGTATACTTCCATTGCTTTTTCCAGTTCTTCTCTCTCCCATACACGACCGCAAGGATTGTGTGGGTTGCAAAATACTGCTACATGAATGTTAAATTCTTTTATTTTTGCATCCATATCTGCATAATCCATTCTCCAGATACCGTCTTCATCTTTTACAAGCGGACTATGCACAATTTTATAACCATTATCTTCAATAGAATGGGTAAATCCAATATATGTAGGACTATGTAATAATACTGCATCACCAGGAGCTGCAAAAGATGTCAAAGCAGAAACCACGCCGCCAAGTACACCATTTTCATATCCTATATGCTCCTTTGTAAGCCCTGTTACGTTATTACGCTTTTCCTGCCAATTTATGATTGCATTATAATATTCCTCTGTAGGATCAAAATAACCATACAATGGATGTTTTGCTCTCTCTATGATAGCTTCTGGAATCGTTGGAACTGTTGCAAAATTCATATCTGCAACCCACATTGGAATTGCATCAAATCCTTCCTTTGGTGCAGGTGGTGCCCATCCTGTTCCAAGTGCATCTACCGCCAAAGCGTCCATACCATGACGATCTATGATCGTAGTAAAATCGTATTTCATAAAACTATCCTCTCTACTATAAATACAGCCAGACAAGCCACCATTGCAACGGTGATCAGGCTCTTTTTCTTATATGCCATATAAACTGCAACACAAAATCCTATAATTCCTGATATTATACTGGAAGTCGAAGTTAAAATACTTGGAAATGTCATAGCAGCAAGACATGCATATGGTACATAAAACAAAAAACTTTTGACAAAAGGGCTTGTAATTTCTTTTTTCCAAATTACAAACGGCAACACACGAATCAGATACGTTACAGCTGCCATGACCAGAATATAGATATATATATTTCCTCCCATCTCACTCCTCCTGTATCGGAAAGAGCCATGCTGCAACTCCTGCCACAAGCAATGTTGTAATGATAATCACAAATCCAGAAGATATATTCTGTAATATAGGGATTACACAAAACATACAGCTTATAAACATTGCCGCAATGACTACTTTACATACTGCTGCGTTTTCTCTTGCCGGCGGAATGATAATCGCCAAAAACATACCATAAATTGCAATGCCAAGCGCACTTGTTACCGCACTTGGCAATACATTTCCCATAACTGCACCTGCAAGCGTCCCTAACGTCCAGCCCGGAATAGCAACTGCCATTGCACCATAATTATAATAAGGACTGACTTTTCCCGGTCTTGCGGCACTGATACCAAAAATCTCATCGGTCACACCAAATGCTACTAGATATCTATGTAAAGCACTTTTTTGCGGTTCTAATTTTTGAGATAAAGAAAAACTCATCAAACAATATCTTAAATTGATAACAAGCTGTGTAACTGCTATTTCCCAATAAGAACCACCTGCTGTAATGATGCCTAATCCAGCAAACTGACCGGCACTTGTCAGGTTCGTAAGAGAAATCATAACAGCTTCGAACACGCCAAACCCTGCTGATGCCGCTGAGATACCGAACGTAAAAGCAACCGCAAAATATCCAAGTCCAATTGGAATCCCATCCAATACTCCTTGTTTAAAATTTTTACGATTCATACGCTTACTCTTATATCTTGTGATTTGCTATATCATTGATTGCCTGTGGTAAAATAACCCATTCTGCTTCTTCCATTACGCGTCTTTGTAATGTTTCCGGTGTATCAAAAGGCTGTACATATACTGCCTTTTGTGCAATGATTGGACCGGTATCCATACCGCCGTCTACATAATGTACAGTTGCCCCAGTTACCTTTACACCACGCTCTAAAGCTTTTTCATGTACCTTTAAACCATAATATCCTACTCCGCAGAATGATGGAATTAAAGACGGATGGATATTAATGATACGTCCTTTGAATGCTTCTACCATGCTTTCCGGAATCTTTACTAAAAATCCTGCCAATACGACCAAATCAGGATTTAACTCCTTCATCTTTTCTGTAAAAGCTTCATTAAACGCTTCTCTTGTATCAAAATGTTTTGGAGAAAGACAAACAGCAGGTATTCCATGATTTTTAGCTCTTTCTAATGCCTTTGCACCTTCATTGTTGCTAATGACTGCAATAATCTCGGTATTTGTCACTTTACCAGCTTCTATACTGTCAATGATTGCCTGTAAATTTGTACCTCCTCCAGAGACACATACTACTACTTTTAACATATTGCTACCTCTGCAATCTTATTTATTGTAATTTTTATAGCCAACTTCCTGTAATTTTGCATCTTTTGCCTGAACAGCTTCTTTTAAAGACTGTGCATAATCTTTTACTTTCTGTAATAAATCTGCATCAGAAGTAGCTAAAATTTTTGCTGCTAAAAGACCTGCATTTGCACCACCATTGATGGCAACAGTTGCTACCGGAATACCACTTGGCATCTGTACGATAGAATATAAGGAATCTCTTCCTCCAAGACTTGTTGTATGCATTGGAATACCAATAACAGGCATTGGGAAGATTGCTGCACACATACCTGGTAAATGCGCTGCCATACCTGCACCTGCAATAATCACTTTAAATCCTTTTTCTTCTGCGGTCTTTGCATACTCAAAAAATACGTCTGGTTCTCTATGTGCAGAAATGATTGTCATTTCATAAGAAATACCAAGTTCCTCTAAAATATCTGCAGCCTTTGCCATAACTGGCATATCTGAATCGCTGCCCATTACAATACCTACCTGTGCCATAATAGTCTCCTCCTAGTTTGTCATCTCGTCTATTGGTTTGTTTAAAATTTCACAGCCTGCCAGAACAAAACGTCCTTTTTCAATAATAGAAATACGTCTGCCGTCTGCACAAACTGCCACGATACTTCCTAATTCATCATATGGAATAGTAATATCGGTATGGCAATTATAATACGCTTTCGCTGGTTCCGTCAATCTTTTCAGACTGATTTCATTATCTCTTGCAATTACTTCCTTGCCATCTGGATTAAACATCTTTACTTCTTCCTGATGAGAATAACAAGTATCTCCCACAGCAAAATGAGGTCCCATTTTTTCTGCAATCAAAATTGGAAGTTTATGACCAATGCCATATTTTTGTGCTGCTGCATAAGCCGTTGTATTTGTACCTATTGCAAATTCTCCCATTGCAAGTGTATCATGTCTGAACAATACGTTATCTTTTACATACTTTTCATTTTCTTCCTGCTTTGCAAAATTTGTACAAGTATAGCTTTGAATCATACCATCTTTGAACTCGATGCACAGATTTTTATATTCTAATTCATTTAAAAATACTTTAGAAACATGTAAAGTACCATTTGTTCCAGTAAGTACTGGAGAAGTAAATACTTCACCAACCGGAATATTAACATCTGCTACACAGTTTTCAAAATTGGTCTCTTTTGTTTTATCCTGTAATGTATGAAGCATAATTCGTAAATCTGTTTTATTTACGCCCATGCCTTTTATTTCAACATACTGTGCTTCATCTAATGCGTCAATTAAATACTGCTGAATAGACTTGTACTGTTCATAATCTAATGTATTGATATGAATGATTTCTGCAAAGATTTCTTCAAAAGGCTCGCCAATTTCAGGTAATGGGAACGCAATAATAGTAAAGCTTCGTTCTTCACCTTTGATATACTGATTTGTGATCTCTCCAGATACTCTGCGATATTCTACAAATAATTTTTGTGCTTCTTCTCCCATGCAAACATTTTCCTGCTTACTTACAGGAGCAAATGGTGTTTCTCCAAACACTTCCACTACTGCCGGACCTGCATAACCGGCTGCTGCCTGCTTATATTCTTCATAAGCATTACGAGTTACATCTGTCATTCTCTGCAGCAACTGCTTATCCCAAAACAGTCCCATATCGTCTTTATGATCGAATCCAATCTGACGATTGAAGCTTCCGCCATCTACACAACCTCTATAAATCGTAGGTTCTAAGCCAAGTGTACGAAGTTCTTTAATTGCTTCTCGAAGCATACGTTCAAAACCGATATGATAATAAATACCTGCTGTCTTCTTTTTAGACAAATCTTTTCCTGCTACTTCAAATCCTTTACGATAGCCTTCCACATATGTGTGTGCCATTAATTGAATGGTTTCTTCTGGCTGTGCATTTAAAAATGCTGCAATACGCAGTTCATTTTCGGATACATACAGACCATAACGATATAAATATCTTACATCTGACAAGTCACTGTTCATAATAATATCTGTATACAGATTATTTTCTGGACTTACTTGTGCTGCAATTCTATCCATTGTTTCAATATCAGAATAATCGCTCTTAAACCAATATAAAATCTGCTGGATATTTTCATAAGAAGGAAGCACTTTACTTTCTTCCATTTCATAAACAAATGCGTTATAAACTTCTAAAAATAATTCCAAACGAATGGTAAACAGTTCTAATTTCTGCTCATACGCATAAGAAATCATCTTGATTAATTCCATATATAAACAAGATAATAACTGTCCATATTCTGTACCTATTTTTTTTACTGCATATGCAGGATTTAAAAAACTAGTTTCATATTGTTTTGTAAACGCATTTTGATAAATTGCATTATTTTTTTCCTGAAGCTCTGTCATTGTATATTCGGAAATATCCTTTTTTACAGACAGTTCATCATACTGATTGCACATCAGCTTTAAAAAAGCTGCTGCCTCTTTAAAAAAGCAATCATATTCTGCGATTGGAAATTGCTCTTGCAGACACATATTGACACGTTCTGCTGCCAGTTCAAATCGTTCTCTCATCTTTCCCTCCACATATTATCCTATTATTTTTGCTCACGCAAATAACGTTTTTCTTTTTCTATCTTACATCATACCTAAATATAAAATACCTGACATAGCTAACAAGGCTATGCCATTTAAGACAAATCCGATCCATCCGATTGTATGTGTCTGATAGTGATCGTTAAGACACAAAATAGATAAAATCAAGCCCGCAACGGAAAAAATACTTGCAAGCAGTCCTGCAAAAGCATAGGATATCGTTGCTTCTCCACCTCTTATAAACGTAAGATACAATAAAGTCAATACTGTCCAAACACTGATAATTCCTAAACTTAGTCCTAATACAGTTGGAAGTTTTGTTGCCTTTACGCTAAATTTTGTTTTGTTTTTCCGCCATCTTGGCTTTTTTGCCATATAAACACCTCAAAAGGGCATCCCCGACAAGTCAGGAAATGCCCATTACCTTAAAATAATAATTTTTTTCTGTCAGCTAATAAACGACCGCCGCTTACAAGGAGTAAAATACCTGTTGTTATACCTACAGCAATACTGATAATGCCTGCTGCAATATTCAATGCTCCTGTCCAGCTCATAGTTTTATGCACTTTTTCTCCCATAACAGCCTCTTTCTTATTTTGCACCATATTTTGCATAGTATTCGTCAATGCTTGCTTTCATAGCATCATCAATGATTATTTCACCCTTGTATGGTCTGTTATGAAGATACTCTGTAACTTCTGCCATATCTACGATTGCATTTGCATCGAAACCATATTTTTCTTTGATTTCTTCTAATGCACTCTTCTTACCGTCTAAACCTACTTCCATACGGTTTAAGGATACCATAAGACCAACGATTTCAACGTCTGCAGCACCACGTACCTTTGGAACTGTTTCTTCCATAGATTTACCAGATGTTGTTACATCTTCGATCATGACAACTCTGTCACCATCCTGTAATTTGCTTCCAAGGAAACTTCCCTTATCTGCGCCATGGTCTTTTTCTTCTTTACGATCAGAACAGTAACGAACTTCCTTACCGTATAATTCACTGTAAGCGATTGCAGTTACAACACTGATTGGAATACCTTTGTATGCTGGTCCAAATAATACGTCAAAATCATCACCATATTTGTCATGAATTGCTTTTGCATAATATTCACCCAGTTTCTTTAACTGAGATCCTGTTACATAACCACCGGCATTCATAAAAAATGGGCTCTTTCTTCCGCTCTTTAATGTAAAGTCACCAAATTTAAGTACTTTACTATCTACCATAAACTCGATAAACTCTTTCTTATACTGTTCCATACTGCTCCTCCTAATTTGCTATTCCAGAAATCTTTTGCACGTTATACGACAACTTCTAAAAAGCATATATATACTCTCTCAGTATATCACCCAACATCTGATTTTTCAACCGATAAATCGACGCAATTATATATTTCTATTTTGTATCAAATGTAAGTCCAAATCCAAGCTCATAATAATTTCCAAGCTCGTCTCTATACGCATATGCTTTTCCATTTTCATCTTTCATTTCATCCGGCATATAATTGTCTTTATCATAACCTGGTACATCATTTGGACTGATGCAGACTCCCTGTGCATTTACTGCAATAACCTCATCATTACGAGGAAATGTAATTGGAAGCTTTCCAACCGGAGCAAAGTTTCCAAAAATGACATCTAATGTCGCACTTGTATACGTATCATATCCTGCTAACAACGCATCTGCATACGGCTCTACATTTCCAAGCAGCCATGCAAGTGTAACATTGATGTTTGCAATCACCTTACCATTATGTGCATGTACTGTCTTTGCAATATCAGCAATACGTTTTGTGCCAGACAATGTTGTTTCAAAATGTGTATCTGTTTTTGGTCGGCACTGTTCATCTACATCATGTACTTGCTTTTCTTCACAAATATCCAATTCCAAATATCCGCTTGTTGCACTAAAATATTCTCCTGAAGATGGATGCAACATGAGAATCGCATAGTCTGCTTCCTCTGGGTTGTCTGTTAATGTTACATTTATAAGCTGTTCTTTAAGTACAGCAGTCAGCTTCTTCGCCATTTCAGGCTTTTTATGAAAACTCTCTGCATATACTTTTTTACCTTCCAATTTTTGTTTTGTAAGTGGAAGACAATCTTTATTTTTCAGCAATGTTACGCTCTTTCTGTGTGCATCTATTGCATACTCCCAATCTTTTGCATCAGCAGATGCTTCTTTTGCAAGCATTGGATCACGATATGGATTTTCAAACATACCAAGTGCAAACATTTCTGTCAGTGTGCGAGAAACTGCTCTGTTTACCGTTTCCTCTGTCAAAACGATCTCTTCTTTTTCAAATCCTTCTGGAACAGCGTGTGTTTCATAATAATCATTTTTAGAACGTTCATACGCTTCCATACCAAATGCATTGTCAAACAGACCGCTGATTAAATCTACGCCAGTGTGGTTTACAGCAAATCCAATACGTTCTGCTTCATCCAGCATTTCCACACCCCAGTTCATGTTATGCACAATACCAGTATCTGAATTGATATATCCTTCAAATCCCATCTGCTTACGAAGCAGACCATCTATAAATGGTTTATTATATGCAAATCCATAAGGCTGCATTTCCATTGGATTTCCATTTTTGTCTGTCTGAGGTGCTGATTTTTCTTTTGCCGGCTTTGCGTAATACGGCATAATAGATGATGCATGATATGCTACAGCTGCTTCAAAACCAGGAAGGTGATATTTTTCTAAGCTTCCTTCTGTCTGGTATACATTCCACTGACCTGCTGCATAATGCGGATCAAATCCATTTTCTCTTGCACCGCCTCCAGGAAAATGTTTGATTGTCATAGCAACACCATCTTCTGTTACACCTTGATTGCTTCCTTGGATACGTGGAATAATGTGTTCAAAAATTTCTTTGATAAGCATTGGATCTTCTCCAAATGTACCATAAGAACGCTGCCATCTTGGATCAGACATAACATCTGCCATATACATATATCCTTTTCTTAATCCAGACGCATTCCATGTACGGCGTACACAATCTGCAAACTGATCTGCAATTTTAATGCTGTCTCCTTTGATAGCCGCTGCAATACCCATTGTACCTGGCCATGTTGGAAACGCACCGACTGCATCGTTCATACCAAATACCAGTTCTCCATTTTCATTACGAGAATTAGATACCGCACCTACTGGTACAAAATGCTCACATTCTTCTGCTACAGACTGCAGCTGATTCAAATAATCTGCAAGATCTTCTGCTGAAGCATTGGCACGCAAAATAATATGTCGAGAAAACCACTCTTTGATCAATTCAGAAGTACCAGGAATAAACTGTTCTCCAAAAATTGTCTTTACTGTATGAGAAGCTTCATCCAATGTACCGGATTCATCCAATGTATATGTTGGAATTTCTCTAGAACCCATTGCCAATGGTGCTGGATATTTGCCCATTCTCCAATCAGAAATAAACAGCTGTGCTATTTTTTCTTTCATCGTAAGCTGCTCAGCATACGCCTTTGCACGTTCTTTTGCTGGAAGTCTCCAGTCATTTACCTTCGTCACCCTTCCACTTCCATCAATGTCTTTAAAGTAAAGACCATCTTTCTGAAATACCAAACGATTTACCGTACCAATCTTTGGACCATTTTCATTTTCATAATACGTTACTTTTTCACTTGCTTTCATCTAATACCCTCTTACTTCATTATTTGCATTATCAAAACAACTTTGTTTACGAGTTTCTTTATATGTATGATAATCAAGTTTTTTTTCATTTGTCAACAAAATTTATATTTTCTAATATGGAACAAAGTAGGCAATTCCACTTCAACTTCCTATATTCCTCTAACACGAAAGCTCCGTTCCACTTTACCGAGCAAAGCGTTTTTATATACCAGAAAACAAGTAATTTTCTAATAACAAAAAGGAGCAAATCCGAAGATTTACCCCTCATTTTTATACGCTTATGAATTCTTTTTTCCTTTTTTGTTCATCCATACAAGCATACAAAATGCCATCAATGCCGGAAATACGATAGCTGCTAAAATACCAGTTTTTAAATTTCCTCCTGCTGCATTGGAAATCATACCAACTAATGTTGGTCCAGCGGAACATCCAAGGTCTCCGCCCAACGCCAAAAGTGCAAACATGGCAGTTCCGCCGTTTCGCAAAGAAACTGCTGCTTTACTGAAACTTCCTGGCCACATAATACCAACAGACAGACCACAAACTGCACATCCAAACAAACTGATGATTGGAGAAGGTGACAGACTGACAAGTAAATAAGAAATCACACACAGTATACTGCTGCCTGCCATAAATTTATCCAAATCTATTTTATCACCATATTTTCCATAAAATGCTCTTGCTGTTCCCATTAAAATGGCAAATGCCATAGGACCAGCAAGGTCTCCTGCTGTTTTACTGATTCCAAGACCTACTTCTGCAAAAGCAGATGCCCACTGACCTATAGCCTGTTCACACGCACCAGAACATACCATCATAATCATTAATATCCAAAATGTCTTGCTGACTAACAGTTCTCTAATAGA
This sequence comes from uncultured Lachnospiraceae bacterium, assembly GCA_964424345.1. Lineage (GTDB taxonomy): Bacteria > Bacillota > Clostridia > Lachnospirales > Lachnospiraceae > RGIG6307. Next base: position 5,025 of record CAYRIK010000028.1, on the reverse strand, counting down.
CATGCCCTTTTCTTCTTCTGAAACAAGCGGTGCTATTGGTGTCTTAGCAAATATAAAGGTGTTAACAATTGGAACAAGTGCCCAGATTGCTGCCATAATCTTCCAGTTTCCAATACCCGCAATCTGGAAAAATAATGTAGAAAGCAGTACAACCGCTACGTATCCCCAGGAATAGAAAGAATGCAGCAAACTCATTGCCTGCTCTTTATTGTCTGTAGGACAAGCTTCCATAATTGGGCTAATCAATACTTCAATGATACCTCCACCGCACGCATATACGATTACACCTGCTAAAATTCCCCAAAATGGAGGCATAATTTCAGGAAGTACTGTTAATAACAAAAGACCTACTGCAGAACATACATGTGCAATCACAACAGATGCTCTGTATCCAATCTTATCTACAAATTTGGTAGCTGCCAAGTCTACTAAAAGCTGCACAATAAAATTGAGTGTTACAAGCAGTGTAATCTGACTCAGTGGAATTTGATATGTGTTCTCAAATGTAATAAATAGCAATGGAACAAAATTATTGACTATAGCCTGCACGATATATCCGACAAAGCAAGCTATCATTGTCGTTTTGTAAGTAAATTTCATCGCTTTCTCCTTCTAACTCCGCGGTGTTTATAAATCAATCCGCAAATACTATGATATATAGCACGAATAACTGCAAAAATCAAATACATTGCAACAAATCCAAACACACCCATTACAATATCCGCAAACTCCATTGCGCCTGTATTTGTCACCTTTTGCCCTATCTCAATCGCAAATGTGATTACTAATATCAGCGTAAATACATAAATCCATGTAATGGTCATAATATGTCCATTTTTTGCAAGCCATTTGAATATCGGATAGATGACAAAAATCATCATCATTCCCAACGCTCCTATTACAAGAAAATGTAGTTCCTTATCTGTAAAATTGTATTCATAAGCGTCATTCAAGCTCAAAAAGAAGCTATGTGCTTTTGCAATATATTCTACTACTAAAAACAAAACTTTCTTTAACATAACGAACACCCTCTTGATTATTTTGTATATACGGTTATGCACATTTCTTTTGGTGCAGTAATGTTAGGTTTGCTTCCTTTTTGCATTTCACAAGTCACTTTTCCGTATGGTGTCAAAAGTTCTGTTTTCGCATAATCTAATCCAAGTAATGTAGGCGTGATTGCAATTTCCTGCATTCCTGGTTGTAAAATTTCTAATCCAAGCAGTGCATTCGGTATAGAATAAAGCGGTGTACCGCCCCAAGCATGACTGTGATCAAAATGACAAGTAGGTTCCGGTACGGCAAACCCTTCTACCAACCCTTTTGGGCATTCCTCTACTGGTGCTTTCCAACGCTCGACTACAGTTCTTGTGTACTGTTCACATAAGCCTAAGCGAGCGATTGCTTCTAATAAGTAATGCATAAAATATGGCTGACATTCTCCTTCTATTTCATCTGCCATAACTTTATCGATTAACTCTATTGCTTTTTCTTTTTCACAAATACCAACATACGCTGCTAAAATATTAGAATGTTTTAAATAATATCTTTTCTCTACATTCTTCGGCATCCACTCTCCGATTAAATTTTCTGGTGTCGGTGTATTCATGCCTTCAAAATAAATGCCTTTTTGGGCATCAAACAGCTGCGTATTGACTGCTGTTTTCAGATTTTCTTTTTTGTATTCGCATTGTTTTGCTTCGCTGTCTTTACCCAATTGTTTCAATATTTTTGCCGCATATGTCAATGCCTGAAAATAAAACATATTCAAACAAGTCTGTCCTAACGCCTTTGGAGGATGATGCATAGAACATTCATCTATATAAATCCAATCTATAAACATATAATCAGGTGGTGTTTCGATTAACCCATTTTCACCTATATACGTTTCAAAACGCTGTAAAAGAAGCTGTAATGCTTTCTCACACTGTTTCAAAAGTGTATCATTTCCTGTAAACATATATACATCATACAACATGCGTACCCATATCAGACTATATGTTGTATGGAACATACGTCCCTGTTCTCGTTCCAACATCAAAGCGGTACGAAGTACATCAAATTCTGCAAGACGCATATCCCCAAAAGAATATGGTGTCATCAAACTTTCTATATAATAATCACCCGTACAAGCCATCGGTTCACAATGTCTTGGACTGTCTAAATGATGTGTCTGACGACATATTTTCAGCGTATGCTTACAAGTTTCCAACACCTTATTTAATGCTGCGTCACTTGTTATTGTATCTGCTTCTTCAAAGATTGGATAATGTGTTGTAATAAAAGAAATAACAATTTCTGCTTCCTCTTGAGATGCATTTTTTGCTTCCACTTCTATTTTACCGGCACTATGCATGAAAAATCCTCTGTAATCTACAGAATCGACTGCTACTACCTTTTCTTTATTTTGCGGTTTTTCTTCCGTTTCCAAGCAAGATAAAAGTACTGTCACTTCTCCTTTTGCCTGTATCTGAACATGAACAAACCCAGCCCATATTTTATCAAACTCACAAATAACCGTTTTTTCTTCCTGTGGTTTCAACAAAATCTTACTGTTGTCTGCAAACAATTCATGTTCTTCTCTTACAGGAATCGGTGCTGTTGTTGTATTCCATATATTTTGTATACATTCCGCATGTACAAATGCGTCTGGTACAATTCTTTCATCATAATATCTTGCACCTTTGTATGCTCCATTTTTACGAACAAACCAGCTTTCATCCGTAACAATCTGTTTTTGTGAACCATCTTCTAATGTCAAAATTGCAGAAAGCATAAATCCACCATGACCTTTGGAGTATTCACAAATTTGGATTGGCGGCATTTTTACACTTGCAAAAAAATGTAACTTGTCTGAATTTGGCTGGATTGTCTTTTCAAAGGAATAAAATGGCTCTCGCACTGTTTCATTTCCGATAAAGTCACCACCTACACACGCCGGTCCTGTCGCTATAACTGCATCATTACAATATAATACAAATGCAGTATCTCCACTAAAACGCAGTTTTGCTTCAACAATCTTTTTTTCAAATGTATAGTTTCTCTCAAACTCTGCTACTGTATAATGGTCTGCCTGATTACGATAAAATCCACTGACTACCGTATATTGATCCTCTTGATATAAATCCTTTGGAAGCCATATCCATTGTTCTATATACTGCATATTTTCTTATATCCTTTCTATCTACTGCCAAAATACAACTATGTTTTTCATACACACCAAAGCAGCTTTGCAAAATATTCATTTTTCTATAAAGCCAGAAAGCAATTCCACTTTAATTTTCAATTCTTAGAGAACTTGCGCCCTTTACAAAGCTAATTATATTTACCAAACAATATATTCCTTCGTTTATCTAAAAGTAAAATTTTTTCTAATAAACAAAAAAGCGGAAACGATATCGTTTCCGCCCTATTCATAGCGAGAGGGGGATTCGAACCCTCGACACCGCGGGTATGAACCGCGTGCTCTAGCCAACTGAGCTATCTCGCCATATATAATTGTTCAAGATGAATTCATCTTGCATAGCGAGAGGGGGATTCGAACCCTCGACACCGCGGGTATGAACCGCGTGCTCTAGCCAACTGAGCTATCTCGCCATATCATTTTGTAACTTTGAAAGAAATGGGACCTACAGGGCTCGAACCTGTGACCCCCTGCTTGTAAGGCAGATGCTCTCCCAGCTGAGCTAAGATCCCGTTCTTTTTTGTCACAACTGACTTAATCAAATATAGCAGATACCATTCTAAATGTCAACACTTTTTTTCAAAATTTTTAAAATTATTTTTTTACAGCCTTTCCACATAACTTTCATCTCTAAAAATCTGTTTTACGATCTGCTCATATTCTGCTAATCTCTTTGACTTTCGAATTTGCTTTGCATAGCTTTCTTCCCATCCAGTAAATAACGTTCCCATATAACTCCACAGCTCTTTCATCTTAAATAATGTAGGCTGCTCTCCTGACATTACTTCTTGATAGTCATAATAAAGTTTATCATGAAATTCTTTAATCAATTGTTTATCCGGCATCTGATGTTCTTTTGCAAGATGTAATAAAGCAGGATTACGAAGCATTCCTCTTCCAAGCATAACACAATCTACACTTGGTTCTTCTTTTGCAAATGCATCCAAATCCGCTTCATAAAACAAATCGCCATTATAGCACAACGGATTTACAGACTGTTCTACTGCCTGATGAAAAATTTCTTTATGAGGAACACCCTGATAAAATTCTTTTCGCAGTCTTGGATGGATAATCAATTCTTCTAATGGGAATTTATTATAGATATGTAATAAATCTTCAAACTCCTCTGTATCAGTCATACCAATTCTTGTCTTGATAGAAATCTTCATATCTACTGCTTCAAATATTTCTGTCAAAAAAATAGAAAGTTCAAACGGTTTATCCAAAAATCCTGCTCCCTTATATTTTGTAACAACCGTTCCAGAAGGACAGCCCAAATTCAAATTTACTTCTTCATAGCCAAGTTCTTTAAGCATTTTTGCTACACGAATAAAATCTCCAGATTTATTTGTCAAAATCTGAGGAACTACATACAGCCCTTCGTTATGTTCTGGTGCTATATCATTTCTCTCTTTTTTGGTCAACTTCTCTTTTTCTCCATGTGGAGATAAAAATGGAGTAAAATATTTATCAAACTTTTCAAAATAAGTACTATACGCATTCCGATATATATATCCTGTGATTCCTTCTAACGGAGCCATATAATATTTCATAAAATCTATTTCCTTTCCAAATAACTGCAGCATCAAATTTGCAGCTTCCAAATACTATAATCTCTCTGCGGCTAGTATACCTTATTAGCCCAAATACCGCAATTATGATTTGTATGAAATTGTCAAAAAAACATGTAAATTCATCTTTTGAAAATTTTTTTAATTTTTTTCAAAAAAAGTGTTGACAAATCGAAGAACATCGTGTAAAGTATCATTTGTTCGACAGAACACGATATGCGCGAGTGGCTCAGCGGTGGAGCACCTCCTTGCCAAGGAGGGGGTCGCGGG
>CAYRIK010000027.1:0-25193 GCA_964424345.1 uncultured Lachnospiraceae bacterium | reverse complement strand
CAGTTCTCTAAGAGATAATTTCCAAGAGAATACGAATTTTACAAAAAGCCCTCAAAGCCTTGTGCTTTGGGGGTTTTCTTTTTATATCTAGGGTTACTTATTTCCTAGTATATTGCTTTGCGCTTTTCATATATCATGAAAAGTGGTACAATCAACATAATATTCTGGTAGGAAATATATCGGAAATAAAATTCTTATGGGGAGAATGTTATGAAACGTAAAAATGGGAGATTTATGGTGCTTGGTGCAGTAGTCGCATTCGTATTAGTAGTGCAATGTATGTTTTTTATTGCTTTTACAGTAGTGTATGGAACGGATGAAAAAGCAGTAGAAAATGCTCCTGTACAAGGTGTGACACAAGTAATATTTCCATCTGAACAAGAACTTGAAACAGAAATGCTCACGATGGAACAAACCTCTGAGACAGAAATGGTGTTAGAAGAAGAGCCAGTATTACAAGAAGGATATGGCATTTATGCAGATGCAGCCGAAAATCTTGAAAACAATGTCTTCTTCGATGCGTTGGTGTATACAGGTTATAATATTGAAAAACATCGTTCTGATGGGTTGATGTGGCAATATGTGTTAGCAGCAAATAAAAGAGGAAAAGGATGGCTGTCCGACATTACCTATAATGGCGGAAGTGATGGATATGAAGTGACAGAAGAAGGGCTTCCTGATATTCCATTTTTTGAAAGACATGGGTTAGTTTGTGCTTCCTATGCAACTTATGTATATTTTAACTATTTACCAAATGTTGCAGGCATTGATACTTCAGAGCTTACAAAACCGGAAAAGGCATACAATGCCAACGATTGGTATATTGCAGCTAAAGATTGGGTAGAAAAAGGATATTCTGAAAATATAGAATTTGAAGCAAATCTAAAGGGTGGCTTTATTCAGTTTGAGGAAGCTAAAGAAATTCCAATAGGTTCGATTATTGCATTTTGTGATGCGAATAATAAATCGGATCACTGCAGTCATATCGTAGTTTATGCAGGATATGAAAATGATTATCATTGGGTATTTCATGTAGGAAATGAAAATGGACCGGAATTTTGTTCTGTAGAGAGAATGCATTTTGGACCAGATCCACAATGGCCGATTGCAATTATCACAACGCCAGAACTGGTTGTTTGGAATTAGGGTAGAAGGATAGTGCATCACTATACAATTTCCTATATTGACAGTATGAATAACTCGTGCTATACTCTTGAAAGTTAGTTAAAACTAACAGAAAGGGTACATAGCATATATGAAGAAAATTTTAAACATAGCACTCTTAGTAAGTTTTATTCTTACAATGTTAATTCCTGTTACTGGAATACATGTGCATAAGTTAGCATCTGTTTTATTTTTAGCACTGTCACTTGTACATGTGATTTTATATGGAAAAAAGATGAGTGCAAAGAGAGCAGGATTGATAGGAATTATTTTATTTGCTTTTGTGACTGGAATTTTAGGAATGATTTTTGATGAGTACACGATTGTATTGGCATTACATAAAGTATCTTCTATGGCAGTAATATTTTTCCTGGCAATTCATATTTTTCTGTTCCGTAACAGATTGTGTGTAAAGTCAAAATAAAAAATAATGAAAAGCGAAACCATTGCAATGTAAAATGAATGGCTTCGCTTTTTTGTTCACTAAAAAATATATGTTGCAATTATGCAGATATGTTATGTGCAAAAAACTAAATGTTTCAAAAAATTAAGCTAGAGATAATTTCATTAAAATATGAGGAATACCATCTTCTAAAAATTCTTCAGATACTTGTATGAAACCTGCTTTTTCATAAAGAGAGCGGGCATATACTTGTGCTTCTATTGTCAGACAGTCTGCATGAAATTTTTCTTTGGCAGTTTGGATAGCAGCAGCCACAATTTTGCTGCCCAGTCCGCAGCGTCTTTTTATGGAAATAATACGGCCAATAGAGCACGTGTCAAAGGTTGCACCTTTTGGAAGAGCTCTTGCATAAGCCTGTATTCCATGTTCGTCTTTAAAATATAAATGGTATGCGACTTTATCTGCATCGTCGATTTCCTGATAAGGACAATTTTGTTCTACGACGAATACAGAAACACGCAGTTTATAAATATCTACTAATTCTTCTAATGTTAGTTCTTGAAAGTGTTTTATAACAAGTTCCATTATTGTTCCTTTTAGTTAAGCGAGTTTTAATATATTTAACAGTAAAATCCATACGAGTCCATAATAGCTGACTACAGCAACAAGGTCGTTGATTGTTGTAATAAGCGGACCGCTTGCAACGGCTGGATCGATATGGAGTTTATGAAAAATCATAGGAATTAAAGTTCCTACCATGCTGGAAATGACCATAGCAGCCAATAAAGAAAGTCCAACGCAGGCAGAAATCATAAAAGCATTTCCGACAGGTGTATGTTTGAATAAGAAAATATAAACACCAAGGCATAAGAAAGATAATAGGCCAAGGCATAGTCCATTACAAAAACCAATACGCATCTCTTTACCAATCAGCTGTAGTTGTTGTTTTGTGGAAATCTGTTCATCCATCAGGACACGAATTGTCACTGCTAAAGACTGTGTACCAACGTTTCCCGCCATACCAAGGATAAGAGATTGGAAACAGATAACAACTGGCAGAACAGATACGACATTTTCAAAAATACCTACAACAGAAGATACACCAATACTCAAAATCAGAAGCGTCATAAGCCATGGAAGACGTTTTTTTACACTGGCAAAAGTAGATTCTTCTAAATCTTCCTGTTCGGTAAGACCACCGAGTTTTGCGTAGTCATCGCTCATTTCGTCATCTACTGCTTCAACAATATCCTGAGCAGTAATAACACCAATCAAAGTACCGGTTTCAGTTAAGACTGGAATAGAGTCTTCGGCGTATTCTTTTAAACGCTCGATACAGTCGCCTACTTTTGTATGGTCTGTTACATATGGATAAGAAATACTGATAATGTCTTCTAAAGGTGTATTTTCACGCGCAACAATCAAGTCTTTTAAATCGATAGCACCAAAAAACTTATCTTTATCATCTAATACATAAACGGTGGAAATGTTGTCATTTTCGCCAGCCTGCTTAATCAGTTCATGCATTGCTTGACGAATGGTGAGATTGTTGTGGATTACGACGTAGTTGGTAGTGATACGGCTTCCGACTTCATCGTCTTCATAAGATAAGATCATCTGAATATCGTGGCTGGCTTCATCATCAAGCAGCTTTACGAGTTCTTCTTGTGTAGAATCATCTAATTCATCTAAGACATCGACAGCATCATCGGAGTCCATGTAAGAAATCATTTCAGCAGCATGTGCGATACTAAGTTCTCCGATGTATTCGTCAGGTTCTTCGATATAGGTAAAGATTTCAGCCATGTACTCTGCACCGAGTATAGGATAAAGTTCTTTTCGTTCTTCTTCAGACAATAACTCTACAGCTTTCGCAATATCATTTTCATGGTAATCAGAAAGCTTATTGAGCAGTTCTTCCTGCTGCATTGGGGTGCGAATCAAGTCTAAAATCTCTTCAGTAAAATTAGGTTCGTTATATATTTTTGCGTTTGTCATATTGTCCTCCTCTTAAATCATAATTTACAGACTGCAAAAGCCATATCTGTTACAATCTTGGACGGAGCATTTTGTTTGGCTGTATTTGAAAAAATAGAAACAAAAAAAGCCACCATTATGGTGACAAGAACAATAGAAAAGAGACGCAGTATCAGAAATGTAAATACAAGACAGACTGCATCTGAAAAATCATATTGTTATCACCGTTAATAAACGTTCGCCCATGACCGTCACAACTGTCCATGTATGTTACCTCCATCATTTTAAAATAACCCTTTTAAGGATATGCATATACATTTATTTTACTTCACACACTATAAAGTGTCAAATAAATTTTCTTATATTTTTCTTAAGAGGATTGCATAAAAATGATTATCCAATATAATGATAGAAACTAAAGAAATAAAAAATTTTATTATGAAACTTTTGGAAATGATATAATATCTAAACAAACAGAATAAAACAGGACAAGGGTGAAAACATGGTTTTTAGCAGTATTGAATTTATATATTTTTTTCTACCAATATTTTTATTGATTTATTACATAATGCCTGATCGGGCGAAAAATGCGTGTCTTTTTATTGGAAGTGTGGTATTTTACGGGATTGGGTCTATAAAAGCACCGCAGCATATCGGTATGTTTGCAGCATCGATTATATTGAATTACGTATTTGGCCTTTTGATAGAAAAATACGAAACAAAGGTTTGGCTTGTGCTGGGCGTAAGTTTGAATGTAGCTTATTTAGCATTGTTTAAATATATACTTCAAATTCTTCCCATTGGAATCAGCTTTTATACGTTTCAGGCAATTTCGTACTTATGTGATGTGCGATGGAGAAAGTGTAGGGCAACGAAAAGCTTTGTAAGATTTGGAACATATTTGAGCATGTTTCCGCAGCTGATTGCTGGACCAATTGTACAATATCCGGAAGTAGCAAGACAGATTTACAAAAGAAAATACAGTTTCCATACGGTTATGGAAGGATTACAGGTATTTATTATTGGTCTTGGCAGTAAAGTACTTTTGGCAAATAAAGTCGGTAATCTTTGGTCTCAGTTAGGTGTTATTGGATATGACAGCATTACTACACAGTTAGCATGGCTTGGTTTGATTGCATATACATTTCAGATTTATTTTGATTTTCTTGGATACTCTTTGATGGCAATCGGACTTGGAAAAATGCTCGGATTTGAACTTCCGAAAAACTTTGATAATCCATATTTGTCTGTCAGCATGACAGAATTTTGGAGAAGATGGCATATGACACTTGGAAGTTGGTTTAGAGAATATGTTTATATTCCATTAGGCGGTAATCGATGTGGTAAATTAAAGCTGTACCGCAATCTTTTTATTGTATGGATGCTGACAGGTATATGGCATGGAGCAGGCTGGAATTTCGTGCTGTGGGGATTTGTATTATTTGTCCTGATTGCAATAGAGAAAGCGGGCTTGAAAACATTACTTGAAAAGTATCGTGTGATTGGGCATCTGTATATGATGGCTGTCATTCCATTGTCTTGGGCGGTGTTTGCACATCCAAAATGGGAGCAGTTGATATTGTTTTTTAAACGATTATTTGGTATTATGACAGAAAATGCAGTGATTTTTACAAGGGATTATATCAAATACGGAAAAGAATACGGTATCTATTTATTGCTTTGCCTTTTATTCTGTACAACACTCCCACAAAAAGTATGGGCGAAAATCAAAGATAGTTATATAGCAGCAATTTTGTTGTCTGCAATCTTTGTATGGGTTGTATACTGTCTTTATATTGGAATGGATAATCCATTTTTATATTATCAATTTTAGTGTGAGTAAAAGAGTTTAAGAGAAAATGAAAAGAAAAGATATATTTTTTGCCTGTCTGTTTATGGTTTGTTTTTTAGTATCTGCGGTAAGCATGGCAGGAGATTACCTTTGTAAAGTATTAGAAAAAGATTGGAACAGCAATCATATGAAGGATTTTGCTTCAGAGTCTTTTCAAAGCTCAGAAAGTTTTGAAAGGGATACAGAGCAAGAAAATCTTGTTGTAGAAAGTACAGAACAGAATCAAGTAGAAAGTATCACTTCAGAAATAATAAGCACGGAAACTATCAGTTCAGAAACTGTTTCTACGGAAACAATTCCTACAGAAGATAATGCGATAGAAACAGTACCTTCTGAAGAACAAGGAGAAACGGCAGCAGAAACACAGCCGCCTCAAGAAATCATAGAACAGCCATTAGAATTTCAGACAGTTGGTTATGATTATTTTGATGATGCCTTATTGATAGGAGATTCCAGAACGGTCGGGCTAATGGAATATGGAAGTCTGGAAAATGCTACGTTTTTTGCAGATTCTGGTATGTCTATTTTTGGACTTGCTACGAAAAAAATATCGATTGCAGGTGTAGGAAATGTCACTTTGGAAGAATTGCTGCAGCAAAAACAATATGGTAAAATCTATCTGATGCTTGGCATTAATGAACTGGGATATCAGTTTGACAGCATCCAAAAACGTTACGAAGAAACCGTAACAATGATTCGAGAAGCACAACCAGATGCCATCTTGTATGTATGTGCAAATCTGCACGTTACACAGGAAAAGTCTTTGAGCGATAAGATTTATAATAATGACAATTTGAATCGTGTCAATGAAATGGTTCATGCATTGGCAGATGATCAAAGCGTATTTTATTTGGATATCAATGAGCTGTTTGATGATGACACAGGAAGCTTGAATAAAGATCTGACAAGTGATTCTTTTCATGTACTTGGCAAGTATTATATAGATTGGATAGATTGGTTATGTACCAAAGCAATCGTATTGCCAGAAGAATGAAAAGGAGCAACTGCAAATGAAGGAAGAACAGATTTTAGCAATCGTACAAAAACAGCGGGCATATTTTGAATCAGGCGCAACACTGCCTATTGATGTAAGAGTAGCAGCGTTAAAAAAATTGAAACAGGCAATTCTTTCAAATGAAAAAGAAATTCATGAGGCATTGTATCAAGATCTTGGAAAATCTGTGATGGAAGGATATATGTGTGAAGTAGGACTTGTATTAGAGGAAATCCGTTATTTGTTAAAACACATACATTCTTTTGCAAAGCAGCAGCGTGTAAAAACACCGTTGTCACAGTTTAAAGCACACAGCTACAAAAAACCAATGCCATATGGCGTCGTGTTGATTATGAGCCCATGGAATTATCCGTTTCTTCTTTCTATACAGCCGTTGGTGGAAGCATTGGCAGCAGGTAATACGGTTGTGTTAAAGCCAAGTGCATATGCACAGGCAACAAGCAGTTTGATTCAACGTATATTAGAAAATAATTTTCCGAAAGAATATATAGCAGTTGTTACCGGCGGAAGAGCAGAAAATGCTTGCCTTTTAGAACAGAAATTTGACTATATTTTCTTTACTGGAAGCAAGAGTGTAGGACAGCTTGTGTTGCAGAAAGCAGCAAAATATCTTACACCTGTAACTTTGGAATTGGGCGGAAAAAGTCCTTGTATCGTAGAACATAGTGCAGATTTAAATGTAGCAGCAAGAAGAATTGTCTTTGGAAAATATTTAAATTGTGGACAGACTTGTGTAGCACCAGATTATATTTTGTGCGAAGCATCGGTAAAAGATGCGTTGGTGGAAGCTTTAAAGAAAGAGGTAAAGCGACAGTTTGGTACGGATTATATAAAAAATAAAGCGTACGGAAAGATTATTACACAAAAGCATTTTGAAAGAATACAAGGTTTGATTGATGCTGATAAAGTAGTTTTGGGTGGAAGAAGTGATGAAAGCACACAAAAGATTGAGCCTACGATTTTAGATTGTGTTACATGGCAGGATAAAGTAATGCAGGAAGAAATTTTTGGTCCTGTTCTTCCAATCTTGACATTTGAATCTGTTCACGAAGTAATAGAAACTGTTAATGGACACGAAAAACCATTGGCATGTTATGTTTTTTCTAATGACAAGGCATTTATTGAAAAAATTACTTCACAATGTATTTTTGGCGGTGGATGTGTAAATGATGTTGTGATACATATTGCTACAACGCATATGGGTTTTGGAGGTGTTGGAGAAAGCGGTATGGGTTCTTATCATGGAAAAACTGGTTTTGATACCTTTACACATTATAAGAGTATCGTAGATAAAAAAGTATCTATTGATTTGAATATGCGCTATCAGCCATATACAAAAATACATTATCGCCTTGTAAGACGATTTTTAAAATAAGATAGAGATGTAAAGACGCAGCTTTGATGGCTGCGTCTTTTTATGAAAAAAATATAAATTCCGTCACAATTCTTGACAAATGCTAGATTGCTGTTTAACTTTTGAGGTGGGAAGAAAATGGTTTCATTTTTAGAAAGAGAGTTAATATGGCATTTATTGAATTTAATCACATTATCAAAGAATATGAGGCGGGAGAAACAGTGATCAGGGCGTTAAATGATGCCAGCTTTATTGTAGAAAAGGGAGAACTTGCAGTTGTACTTGGTTCTTCTGGTGCTGGAAAAACAACAGCATTAAATATATTGGGTGGAATGGATACGGCTACCTATGGTCAAGTATTGGTAGATGGAAAAGACATTACCCATTACAATAATAGACAATTAGTAGGATATCGAAGAAATGATATTGGATTTGTATTTCAGTTTTATAACCTTGTTCCTAATTTGACAGCATTGGAAAATGTAGAATTGGCAGCACAAGTATGTGAAAATTATTTGGATGCTTCAGAAACATTGGACAAAGTTGGTCTTTCAGAACGAAAAGGTAATTTCCCGGCACAGCTTTCAGGCGGAGAACAGCAAAGAGTATCGATTGCAAGAGCATTGGCCAAAAATCCAAAACTATTGCTGTGTGATGAACCGACAGGAGCGTTGGATTATAATACAGGAAAACAGATTTTACAGCTTTTACAGGATACTTGCCGTAAAGATGGCATCACGGTTGTTTTAGTAACACATAATTCTGCACTTGCACCTATGGCAGACCGTCTGATTCGATTTAAAAGCGGAAAAGTTATTGAGATGACAGCAAATGCACATCCAGTACCGATTTCAGAGATAGAGTGGTAATACGATGGGAAAAATGAAAGCATATAAAAATGACATTATCCGTTCTATACAAAAAGGCCGTAAACGTTTTATAGCAATTATGCTTATTACTTTTTTAGGAACGATGATGTTTTCGGGATTAAAAGCTGCATGTGTTGATTTAAAACATTCAGCCGATAAATTTTACGATGAACAAAAACTGTTTGATATTTGCATTATGTCTACACTTGGATTGACAAAGGAAGATGTTTCAGTGCTTGGAGCGTTAGACGAAGTAGAAGCAATAGAAGGTATTTTTTCTAAAACAGTACACGCGCAAATTGCTCAAAAGGATATCGGTATTTCTTTAAAGACCTATTATCCGGATGGTATCAATCAACCTTACGTATTAGAAGGAACATTGCCGAAAAGCGCAGATGAAGCAGCAATTACAAAAAGCTTTGCAAAAGCAGCAGGATTAAAAGTCGGAGATACGTTTGAAATTTTTGAAGAATCAGAAGAAAAAAATATTCTTCAGACAACGTTTCGGGTATCAGCTATTATTATCGATGCGTTAGATGTAAATAATCCAGATGGTTCCGTATCATTTCGAGCTTCGTCTACACAGGAAGAAACGGTATACATATTATCTGATGCAGTTGATAGTGATATATATACAGCAATTTATCTTACTTTGCAGGGAAGCGAGGAACTTTTTTGTTATTCTGAAGAATATGAGGATATGACAAAACAGTTTAGCGATTATGTAGAAGCCCAAATTAAGCAGCAGCGTGCCGAAGCACGTACAAAAGAAGTACAACAGCAGGCATATGAAAAGCTGGAAGAAAGTGAAAAAGAAGTTTATGAAGAACTAGAAAAGGCCCAACAGGAGCTTTTAGAAGCCCAACAGCAGTTTGAAGAGGAATTGTTAGAGGCCCAAAAAGAACTGCAAAAAGGGGAAAAAGATTTCTGGAAGCAGATTGCACAGGCAAAAACAGAACTTATAAACGGAGAAGCTGATATTGAACATGGTCTTTTGCAATTAGAGCAGGCAGAACAAACATTAGAAGAACAAGAACAGGCAGCCCAAAAAGAATTTGATAAAGCAAGAACGCAAATTTTAGATGGCTATGTTCAGTTAGAGGAAGGACAACATCAGCTTGATCAGGCAAGAGCCGAGTTAGAACTTGCCAAAGCAGGGCTGCAAGTAAAAGAAGCAGCGCTGCAGAAACGTCAAGAAACAGAAAAAGAAGCAATTTCCAATGCTAAACAGGCAATCGAATCACAAATTCAGGAAAATCAAAAAAATCAGGAAGCATTAGAAAAAACGATTGCAGAAAGTGAAAATGCTGCGGAAGTATTTGCAGCAAAACAGTTGCTTGCTGCTGCACAAACAGCACAAGAGGCATTACAAGAGCAAAAAACAGCGCTGGATGCGCAGTATGCACAAATAGATGCGTCTTATGCACAAGAATGGGAAGCATTAGAAGCAAACAAACAGCAACTAGTGCAGGGAGAAGCACAATTAAATCAAGGCCAGAAAGAATGTGATGCATCTAGAAAACAGTTAGAGGATGGATTGTCACAATTAGAGCAGCAGGAAGCCTATGCAGAAGAACAGTTTGCGCAAGGAAGAATGCAGATTAAGGAAGGCAAAAAGGCATTAGAAAGCGGCAAAAGGCAGTTAGTAACAGCTTGGGCAAGTTTAGAAGAAGGTCAAAAAGAGGGCGAACAGCAGCTTATACAAGGATATGATGCTTATGAAGAAGGAAAAGCGTATGGCATGGAACAGCTTGCCGATGGCTGGATGGAATTAGAAGGTGGTAAACAAGAAGCCGAAGAAGAACTGGAAAAAGCAAGAAAAGAATTAGAAGATATGGATCTTGCAGAATGGTACATTCAAGACAGAATGTCATTAAGCGGTTACAGTAATATTAAAAGCGATGCGTCCTCTATTGAATCTATCGCAAAAGTATTTCCTGTTGTTTTCTTTGTTGTAGCAATTTTAATCAGCCTTACTACAATCACAAGAATGGTGGAAGAAGACCGAGGATTGATTGGCACATATAAATCACTTGGTTTTCACGACAGAGAAATCCGCAGAAAATATATTGTATATGCATGTTGTGCCAGTTCTTTAGGAAGTATACTTGGTACACTTGGAGCATTTCTACTGCTTCCGGCAATCATTTGCTATATTTTCAGTACAATGTATCTGCTGCCACACTATCTGTTTTTGTTTGAGCCAGTAAATGGATTGCTTGGACCATGTTTGTTTGTAGGCGGTATTTTGGTGGCAACCATGATGGCGTGTCAAAATGAATTATCACAGACACCGGTTACACTGATGCGTCCAAAAGCACCGAAAGCTGGTTCGAGAGTTATTTTAGAGCGTATTCCATTTGTCTGGAATAAAATGTCTTTTTTGAACAAAGTAACAGCACGAAACTTGTTCCGATATAAAAAACGTCTTTTTATGACAATATTTGGTATTGCAGGATGTATGGCATTGTTGTTGTTTGGATTTGCGATTAAAGATACTGTAACAGATATTGTGCCAAGACAATATGAACAAACCTTTTTCTATGATGCAATGGCAGTAGCTACAGATATGGATGTGCTGCAGGGATATTTAGAAAAAGACCCCAATATATCGGATTATCTGGAAAGCTATATTATGACAGTCAGCGTGAAAAATGCAGAAGGAAAAACGGAAAATGCACAATTGATGGTTGTAGACGATGAAACAATGTTGGAAGATTATATTCAACTGCGTCATACGGACGGAAAAGTGACATCTTTAGAAGATGGAGAAATCATGCTTACACAAAATGCTTCTATTTTATTAGAGTTGGAAGCTGGGACAGAAGCTTCTATACAGACACTGCAGTTAGATCAGGCAGATGTTACGATTACCGATGTTGTGGAAAATTATCTGAGCAATTATGTATATATGACAAAGGCAACATACGAAGCGTGTTTTGGAACATATAAGCCAAATGGAGCATTGATTTATCTTTCCAAAGACTGCAAAGATCCTATTTTATTTTGCGATACACTTGCAAAACAGGAAGGCATTGCAAGCTGTATTAGTACCGATGCAATGAAAGAAGATTTTGCAACAGCATTTGTTTTGATTAATATGGTTGTATATATTGTAATCATTATGGCAGCATGTCTTGCATTTGTAGTATTGTTTACATTAGCAACGACAAATGTTTCTGAACGTATTCGAGAGTTAGCAACAATCAAAGTGCTTGGTTTTTACGATGGAGAGGTTCATGCTTATGTAAATAAAGAAACGATGATACTGACAGGAATTGGAATTGTGGCAGGCATACCGCTTGGATATGCATTTGCACAGACATTGACGAGCATTTTAAATATACCGTCTATGTATTTGGCAGTTTCCCTTCATCCAATCAGTTACGTAATTTCAGCAGGATTGTCGTTCTTATTTGCAGTTTGTGTAAATATGATTACAAATAAGTCGTTAGACGTAATCAATCCAGTCGAAGCGTTAAAGAGTGTAGAATAAAAGTTAATTTCTACTAATTCACTATGGAAAAAGAATATGCTTTGCAGTATAATAAGCAAGTCTGATCGGGAAAATTTTCCCGAAATGTCTGTAAAGCAGTTGATAGTTAGGGATAAACAATCAGGAGGAAAAAGATGATAAGAATTGGTATTTTAGGATACGGCAATTTAGGACGTGGTATTGAGTGTGCAGTAAAGCAAAATCAGGATATGGAATTAGTTGCTGTATTTACAAGACGTAATCCGGAAAATGTAAGTATTTTAACAAAAAGTGCAGCAGTTTGTCATATAGATGATGTGGAAAACTGGAAAGATAAAATCGATGTTATGATTTTATGTGGAGGCAGCGCTACGGATTTACCAGTACAGACACCAAAATATGCAGAAATGTTCCATGTGGTAGATAGTTTTGATACCCATGCAAATATTCCACAGCATTTTGCAAATGTAGATGCAGCAGCAAAGCGTGCTGGCAAGACAGCGATGATATCTGTTGGCTGGGATCCTGGTATGTTTTCTTTAAATAGAGCTTATGCAGCAGCAGTATTGCCAAATGGAAAAGATTATACATTCTGGGGAAAAGGTGTAAGTCAGGGACATTCTGATGCAATTCGTCGTATTGAAGGCGTAAAAGATGCAAAACAGTATACAATTCCAGTAGAAGCTGCATTAGAAGAAGTAAGAAGTGGAAGTAATCCAGAACTGACTGTAAGACAAAAGCATACAAGAGAATGTTTTGTTGTATTAGAAGAAGGTGCAGATGCAGCAAAGATTGAGCATGAAATTAAGACAATGCCAAACTATTTTGCAGATTATGATACAACCGTACATTTTATCAGCGAAGAAGAATTAAAAGCAAACCACAGTGGTATTCCACATGGCGGTTTTGTAATGAGAAGCGGTAAGACCGGATGGAATGAAGAACACAATCATTTGATTGAATACAGCTTGAAATTGGATTCTAATCCAGAGTTTACATCTTCTGTTATTACAGCATACGCACGTGCAGTATATCGCATGGCAGCAGAAGGTCAAGTTGGATGTAAGACTGTATTTGACGTAGCACCAGCTTATTTAAGTGCAATGAGTGCAGAAGAACTGAGAGCAAAATTATTATAAAAGAATATTGACGTAGATAGAAAACTCCTGTATTATTGACTAAATGATGTAGTTTTAAAAACTAGATTAAATAGTTAAGAAAGCCTATGGCTTACAGGAGTTTTTATATGAGTATTAAATTTGTTTCAGATTCATCTTGTGATATATATTGTTTAGAACATGCGGATTTTTCATCTGTGGATATGATTATTTCTACAGACGAAAAGGAGTATAGAGATAATGAGGCGTTGGACGTTGCAAATATGGTAGAGGAGCTGTCACAGTACAAAGGACGTTCTAAAACAGCATGTCCTGGAATTGGTGATTGGTTAGACGCGTTTGGAGATGCAAAAGAAGTATATTGCACAACAATCACAGCACAGCTGTCAGGAAGTTACAATGCGGCAATGGCAGCCAAAAAACAGTATGAGGAAGAGCATCCTGATAGAAAGGTATTTGTGTTGGATACAGCTTCTGCAGGACCGGAAATGCAGATTTTATTAGAAAAGATAAGAGAATGGGTACAAAGCGGTATGGAATATACACATATTTGTGAAAAGATAACCGCATACAAAAAAGAACATACTTCTTTGGTTTTTAGTTTGGAAAGTGTAAAAAATCTTGCAAATAATGGACGTGTAAATGCAACAGTAGCCGCTTTGGTAGGAATGCTTGGGATTCGAATCGTCGGAAATGCAGCAGGTGGCGTGTTAAATATGACAGATAAAGTACGCGGTGAGAAAAAAGCAATTTTACGAATTGTGGAAAACATGAAAAAAGCAGGATATGCAGGCAAAAAAGCATACATAGACCATTGCTGTAATCAAGAAGGTGCAGAAAAATTAAAACAAGCATTGCTGGAAGAATTTCCAGAGGCTGTCATCAAGATTGCTCCAACAAATGGTTTGTGCAGTTTTTATGCAGAAAAAGGCGGATTGCTTATTGGTTTTGAACACTAATATCACTTTACAGATTGTTAAATTTTTGATATAATGCTACAGCAAGTCTTTGCGTTAAAAAGAATACTATTGTAGTCTGTTCGTAATTGAACAGTTATTTTAATATCCAGAGGTGAGAAAATGAAATTTCAAGAATTGACATCAAAACCGGAAATCAATGAAATTCAGACAGAGACTTTGAATTATTGGAAAGAAAAGAAGATTTTTCAAAAGTCTGTAGCAAGCAAGTTAGGCGAGGAAGTTGTATTCTATGATGGCCCTCCATTCCCAACAGGAAAGCCACATCATGGAACAGTTTTAGTTTCCTTCATTAAAGACATGACTGCAAGATATTGGACCATGAAGGGACATCCAGTACCTCGTACATGGGGCTGGGATTGTCATGGACTCCCTATCGAAAATCAGGTAGAGTCCCAGATGGGTATCCAGAACAAAAATGAAATTGAAAAAAATATCGGTATTGATGTATTTAATGATAAGTGCTTTGAATTAGTTTCTAACAACAATGAAGCATGGAAAGAATACGTTGAACAGATGGCACGTTGGGTAGATTATGATGGTGCTTACAAGACAATGAACACAGACTTTATGGAAAGTGTTATGTGGGCATTCAAAACATGCTACGACAAAGGTCTTATTTACAGAGATTATCGTGTAACTCCTTACTGTATGCATTGTGAAACATCTTTATCTATTTCTGATACAAGAGAGTCTGACTCTACAAGATTAAGACAGGATAGATGGGTAATCGCAAGATTTAAGACAGAAGAAGTAATCGATGGCAAGAATGTATATTTACTTGCATGGACAACTACTCCATGGACATTACCATCTAACCTTTGCCTTGCTGTTGGTGAAAAATTAACTTATGCATATGTAAATACAGAAAATGGCGTATACGTTGCCTGCAAGAACATTCTTTCTAATTATCCAAAGATTTTTGGTCAGGAACCAGAAATCGTAAAAGAATGTACAGGTTCTGATTTGATCGGTAAAGAATATCAGCCATTATTTAACTATTTTGCTGATTTAAAAGAAAATGGTGCATTCAAAGTTGTTGCAGCAGATTATGTTGGATCTGACGAAGGTGTTGGTATCGTTCATACAGCTCCTGCATTTGGTGAAGACGACTACTGGACATGTAAAAATAACAACATTCCATTAGTAAACCCTGTAGATGAAAAGGGTCAGTTTACAGATGTTGTAACAGATTTCTATGATCCAAACGGAGAAAAGAATGTTATTGAGATGAACCCAATCATCATTCGTTTCTTATATGACAATGGTTTAGCAGTTGCAGATGGTACAATCGAGCATAACTATCCACATTGCTGGAGATGTAAACGTCCATTGATCTACAAAGCAATGGATGCATGGTACTTAAATGTTGGTAAGATCAAAGATCGTTTGATCGAAACAAATGAAGAAATCAACTGGGTTCCAGAAACTGTAAAGCATGGCAGATTTGGAAACTGGCTTGCAAATGCAAGAGACTGGAATATTTCCAGAAACAGATATTGGAGTACTCCAATTCCTATTTGGGAATGTGAATGCTGTGGAGAAAGAAGAGTATTCGGCAGCATCGAAGAAATTTATCAGGCAAGCGGTGTAAGATTAGATAATCTTCACAGACAGTACATGGATAAGGTTACCGTTCCTTGTAAGTGTGGTGCAACAATGCATCGTGTTCCAGAAGTATTAGACTGCTGGTTTGAAAGTGGTTCTGTTCCATTTGCACAGAAGCATTATCCATTTGAAAATAAAGAGTGGTTTGAGTCACACTATCCAAGTGATTTCATCGTAGAATATACAGGACAGATCAGATGCTGGTTCTACTATTTACATGTACTTGCGGTTGCATTATTTGACAGACCTGCATTCAAGAACTGTATCGTTCATGGTACTATCCTTGCAAAAGATGGTAAGAAGCTTTCTAAGTCTTCTAAGAACTATACAGACCCAATGAAGTTAATGAAAGAATTTGGTACAGATGCACTTAGATTGTATTTATACCAGACAAACGCTATGCTGATTGGTGACTTATTATTTGATGAATCAGGCATTTTAGATGCATATCAGCAGATCGTACTTCCATATTGGAATGCTTGTAACTTCTTTATTTCTTATGCAAATATCGATGGCTTTGAAAAAGGCAATGTAGTTTGTCCAAACCCAACAAATCAGTTGGATAAGTGGATTCTTGCACAGCTTTACAGAGCAGAAAAGAATATTTCTGAAAATATGGATGCATATTATGTAAATAAATATGTTGATAGTTTAATTCCATTGGTAGAAGGTTTAACAAACTGGTACATCAGAAGAAGCAGACGTAGATTCTGGGCAAAGGGAATGTCAGAGGATAAAGTATCTGCATACCAGACATTATATTATGTTCTTGTAAACATGACAAAACTGTTTGCTCCAGTTGCACCAATTCTTTCTGAAAAGATTTATCAGACACTTACAGATGCAGAAAGTGTACATTTAGAAGATTGGCCAGTAATTCCAGAACAGTTCCGTGATGATGAATTATTGGAAAAAGTAGAATTAGTACAGAACGTAATCTATCTTGCAAGAAGTATCCGTAACAAGAATGGTATCAAGAACAGACAGCCATTGAATACATTAAATGTTGCATTCTCTACAGGCGATAAGACAGAGTTGATCCATGAATTTGCAGATATCATCGCAGAAGAATTAAATGTAAAGAACGTAGTATTATTAAATGCTGTAGATGAAATCGCAACTGTAAAATGT
The DNA here is from genome assembly GCA_964424345.1 of uncultured Lachnospiraceae bacterium. Lineage (GTDB taxonomy): Bacteria > Bacillota > Clostridia > Lachnospirales > Lachnospiraceae > RGIG6307. The sequence goes on along the minus strand of CAYRIK010000027.1, from coordinate 8,250 downwards.
GATCCTAACTTCAATGAGATTCGTGCATTATATCCTACTATGATTAAGGATTTAGTAAAGGCAATCAAATCTGGTGCATATAAGGCAACAGAAGAAGGTGTCGTAATCAATGTAAACGGAGAAGATACTGTATTTGATTCCAGAATCTTATTGATTACTTATGTTGCAAAAGAAGGTTACCATGTTGCAAGTGATCATGGTATTATCGTATCTTTGGATTTGACAATCACAGAAGAGTTAAAGCGTGAAGGTATGGCTCGTGATATTATCAGAAACATTCAGGATGCGAGAAAGAACCTTGGCTGTGACATTATGGATACAATCAAGATTGCTGTAGAAGGAAACGTTCCACAGGAATGGTTAGAATATATCTGTAAGGAAACATTGAGTGAACTTACAGCTTTAGATGAATATGAAACAGAAGTATGTCTGACAGATGATGAAGGACAGAAGATTACAATCAAGATTGCTAAGTAATACAGGATGGTTTTAAGGCAAGGAGGTTCATACCACCTTGCCTTCTTTTATATACTAGGAAATGATTTATTTCTTAGCATATGAAAGTTTAGAAAATGTTTCTTTTTCCTTTATAGTTAAAAGTTGAACTATTGAAGAAAATATGATAAAATGACATATTGATATTGAATTTATATGCAGAAAGTTAAGGAGATTTTCCTATATGAAGTTAACAGAAAAGATATTTGGCAGTCATAGTCAGAGAGAATTAAAGCGTATTATGCCTATCGTAGATAAGATTGAGAGTCTTAGAGATAGCATGATGGCACTTTCTGATGAAGAACTGAGAGCTAAAACAACAGAATATAAATCCCGTTTACAGGCAGGTGAAACATTAGATGATTTGCTTCCTGAAGCATATGCAACAGTTCGTGAAGCAGGCAGACGTGCCTTAAACATGGAGCACTATCGTGTGCAGTTGATTGGTGGTATCATTTTACATCAGGGACGTATTGCAGAAATGCGTACAGGTGAAGGTAAAACATTGGTATCTACTTTACCAGCATATTTGAATGCTTTGGAGGGAAAAGGCGTACATGTTGTAACCGTTAATGATTATCTTGCAAAACGTGATGCAGAGTGGATGGGACAGGTACATCGTTTCCTTGGATTAAGTGTTGGTTGTGTATTAAATGACATGAAATCTGAGGAAAGAAGAGAACAGTATAACTGCGATATTACTTATGTTACAAATAATGAACTTGGTTTTGATTACCTTCGTGACAACATGGTTATTTATAAAGAGCAGTTAGTATTACGTGGTCTTCATTATGCAATCATTGACGAAGTTGACTCTGTATTGATCGACGAAGCTCGTACACCACTTATTATTTCTGGTGAAAGCGGAAAATCTACAAAACTTTATGAAGTTTGTGATATTCTTGCACGTCAGATGGTTCGTGGTAAAGACGTAGAAACATTATCCAAAATGGATGCCATTATGGGTATTGAACAAGAAGAAACAGGTGATTTTGTTGTAAATGAAAAAGATAAAATCATCAACCTTACAGCAGAAGGTATGTCAAAGGTAGAGCGTTTCTTCCAGATTGAAAACTATGCAGATCCAGAAAATCTTGAAATTCAGCATAATATTATTTTAGCACTTCGTGCACATAATTTAATGTTCCGCGACAAAGATTATGTAGTAAAAGATGATGAAATTTTAATCGTAGACGAATTTACAGGACGAATTATGCCTGGACGTCGTTATTCAGATGGTCTGCATCAGGCAATTGAAGCAAAAGAGCATGTAAAAGTAAAACGTGAGAGCAAGACACTTGCTACTATTACATTCCAGAACTTCTTTAATAAATTTGAGAAAAAGAGTGGTATGACTGGTACTGCCCTTACAGAAGAAAGAGAATTTCGTGACATTTACGGCATGGACGTTGTGGAAATTCCAACAAACCGTCCAATCGCACGTATTGATAAGCAGGATAGTGTATATAAGACCAAAAAAGAAAAACTTCATGCAATCGTAGAAGCTGTTAAAGAAGCATACGCAAAGCAGCAGCCAGTATTGGTTGGTACTATTACAATCGAGTCCAGTGAAGAAATCAGCAGACTTCTGAAAAAAGAAGGTATTCCACACAAGGTATTAAATGCAAAGTTCCATGAAATGGAAGCTGAAATTGTAGCTGACGCTGGTGTACATGGTGCAGTAACAATCGCTACAAATATGGCAGGTCGTGGTACTGATATTAAGCTGGATGAAGAAGCAAAGGCAGCAGGCGGTCTTCGTATCGTAGGTACAGAACGTCATGAATCCAGACGTATTGATAATCAGCTTCGTGGTCGTTCCGGTCGTCAGGGTGACCCAGGTGAATCTCAGTTCTTCATTTCTTTGGAAGATGATTTAATGCGTTTATTTGGTTCTGAAAAACTTATTCAGATGTTTAATGCACTTGGTATTCCAGAAAATCAGGAATTAGAACATAGCTCTCTTACAAAGGCAATTGAAGGCGCACAGAAGAAGATTGAAACAAATAACTACGGTATTCGTAAAAACTTATTAGAATACGATGCGGTTAATAACGAACAGAGAGAAATCATTTACGAAGAACGTCTTCGTGTACTCAACGGTGAAAGCATGAGAGATTCTATTTTGAAGATGGTTCAGGATATTGTAGATGGTGCTGTAGATACAGTAATTAGCGATGATGCTGATGCAGCAGATTGGGATTTAAGAGAATTAGAATCTGTATTGCTTCCAATCATTCCATTAGAGCCAATTACATTAGAAAGAATACAGAATAAGAAAAAGAGCAGCTTAAAGCAGCAGTTAAAAGAAGAAGCTGTAAAGCTTTATGAAGCAAAAGAAGCAGAGTTCCCAGAACCAGAAACAATGCGAGAAATTGAACGTGTTATCTTATTAAAGGTAATCGACCGTAAATGGATGGATCATATCGATGATATGGATCAGCTTCGTCAGGGTGCTGGTCTTGCTTCCTATGGTCAGAAAGACCCATTGGTAGAATTTAAGATGGCTGCCTATGAAATGTTTGATTCTATGATTTCTAACATCAAAGAAGATACAGTAAGAGTACTTTATCGTGTGAAGATGGAACAGAAGGTAGAACGTGAACAGGTTGCAAAAGTAACAGGTACAAACAAAGATGACAGTCTTGGCAAAAAGCCAGTGAAAAAAGAAGTTCGTGTTTATCCAAACGATCCATGTCCATGTGGTTCAGGAAAGAAGTATAAACAGTGCTGTGGCCGTTTAAAATAATTGTTGTGGAGGCATGATTTATGATAGAGTTAGATCAGATGAAGCAAAAGCTTATGAGCTGTGAAGCTCCATTGGAAGAGGTAAAGGCTTCTCTTGAACTGGATAGCAAGCAAAAACGTATAGAAGAGCTGGAAATGGAAATGGAAGCTCCGGGTTTTTGGGATGATCCAGAATATTCCAACAAGCGTATGAAGGAATTAAAGAATTTAAAAGATACTGTACAGCTCATCAAAGACCTTTGCACACAAAAAGATGATATTTTTACATTGATCGAAATGGGATATGAGGAAGAAGACGAAAGTCTGATTCCAGAAGTAGAAGCAGAGTTGAATGATTTCACAGAAAAATTAGAAGAAGTGCGTATCAGCACTCTTTTATCTGGAGAATATGATAAAAACAATGCTATTTTAAAACTTAACGCAGGTGCAGGCGGTACAGAAAGCTGCGATTGGGCAAGTATGTTATATCGTATGTACACACGTTGGGCAGAACGTAAAGGATTCAGTATAGAAGTATTAGACTATCTGGATGGAGATGAAGCTGGAATTAAGTCTGTAACATGGCAGGTAAATGGCGAAAATGCTTATGGATATTTAAAGAGTGAGAAAGGTGTGCATCGTTTGGTACGTATTTCTCCATTTAATGCACAGGGCAAGAGACAGACATCTTTTGTATCATTAGATGTTATGCCTGATATCGAAGAAGATTTGGACGTAGAAATTAACATGGATGATTTGCGTATTGATACGTACCGAAGCAGTGGCGCGGGCGGTCAGCATATCAACAAGACATCTTCTGCAATCCGAATTACACATATTCCAACTGGAATTGTTGTACAATGCCAGAATGAGCGAAGCCAGCATCAAAATAAAGATAAAGCAATGCAGATGTTGAAAGCAAAGCTGTATATGCTCAAGCAGGAAACAAATGCAGAAAAACTTTCTGATATTCGAGGAGAAGTAAAAGATATTGGATGGGGTAACCAGATCAGATCTTATGTATTACAGCCATATACTATGGTAAAAGATCATCGAACAAACGCAGAAAGCGGAAATGTAGATGCTGTATTAGATGGAGCAATTGATCCGTTTATTAACGCATATTTGAAGTATATTAATACAAGTACATCACAGGAAGAACAGTAAAAAGAACAGTTTGAACTGGATTAACAAACAGGTGGCATCAGATTTTAATTGATGCTGCCTGTTTTTGCTTACTATGAAATGTGTTTTTTGACATAGATTGGAGAAAATATGAAAATTGCACTTGCTTCGGCACGTATTGTTGACCGAGATATCAATTATAATTTGTTACAGGTGGAACGCTATATGAAAGAGGCAAAAGTAAAAGGATTATTCTATGTGATGATATAGATATTTGAAAAAATAAGGGAGAATTGCTCTATAACTGATGGAATCAATTATATTGCAGTTCTCCCTTAATTTATTTCTTATAAAGGACTAAGTAATGATATAAGATATATCCCTATTTAAAAGTATCTTGGTTAATTCCACTGTAATCGGTGACATCTTTTACAGGTGCAGCAGCATTATTAGAAGCAGCAGTTGGTCGTTTTTGAACTAAGTCGATATAGAAGGCAACAGAAGTAGTTTCTATATAAGGAGTGAGCCATAAAAGACCAACACCAAGTGTAAACATGCATAACATAAACCATGGGAAGAAACTAAGTATCAGACTAATATAACGGATACGGTTTCCTTTCATAAGCTGTTTAGAATGTTTCCAGATTTCAGAAACGCTTAAATCAGGATAATCTAATAAAATATAATAGATCATAGAATATGTGGAAGATACATAAGCACTATATATACAGAATAAAATGGACATTACAATAGTTATAGCAAAAGTTATTAACAATAAGGATGTATTGATAGCAACATTACCTCTAAGCATTTGTTCCATTGGGATACCTGCAGAAAAATAAACACAGAAAATAGATACAGAAACAACAACCCCATAAACGATTGCACCTGGAAGCAAATATAAGGAACGTAAAAGAGATAATAAGATTGCTTTTCCTGGAGCATTTTTAAAACCATAGAATAAATCCATGAAATTAGCAGAATCTTTTTGACCGCAAAGCAGTTTGAAGAAAAAGCTGTACATACCAACTTCGAGCAATGTTGCTAATATAGAAGCAATCAGTGGTGAAAAAGTCATGCTGAATACATTGTTGTAATTGGTACTAAATGAAATGTTGACAAGAACCAAAATAAGTGTCATTGGAATGGCAGTGCCCCATTTTTGATACAAAGCCTTTTTGGCACTAAGTTTGAGTTCCTTTCGTGTTTTATACATAACGAAGCCTCCTTTGTAAAATTATTAAATACTATACCATTTTGACAAAATATATGCAATCGAAGATTTGATAAAATGCACGATAATGATTGCTGTAGCCAAAAACAGTCCTTTGTGTTATAATTTCGTTGTTAAAATGTAAAATAAAAATATTATGAGGAAATTTACATGGATATTTGTTTAAAATTAGCACAAGAATTGCAAATCAATAAAACGCAGGTAGATGCTGCAGTTACATTGATTGATGAAGGCTATACGATTCCTTTTATTGCAAGATACCGTAAAGAAGTAACGGGAGCGTTAAATGATGAACAGCTTCGTTCTTTATATGAAAGACTTCAATATTTGAGAAATCTGGAAGAGAAAAAAGAACAGGTTTTAAAAAGCATTGCAGAGCAGGGTGCTTTGACAGATGTATTACAGAAAAAAATTGAAGCAGCAGAGACACTCGTTGCAGTAGAAGATTTGTATGCTCCATATAGACCAAAAAGAAAAACACGTGCAAGCGTTGCAAAAGAAAAAGGATTACAGCCACTTGCAGTATATATTTTGGCACAAGATGCAAAAACAGATGTATTAGAAGAAGCAACAAAATATATTTCTCAAAAATCAGGTCAAGAAGTTGCTTCTGCACAGGAAGCACTTAACGGAGCAAAAGATATTTTAGCAGAACAGATTGCAGAAGAAGCAGAATATCGCAGCTTTATTCGTAATATCACATTTCAGGAAGGTGTGATTAAGAGTACAGCAAAAGACAGTAAAGTAAAGAGCGTATATGAAAATTATTATGACTCAGAGGAAAATGTATCTAAAATTGCAGGTCATCGTGTATTAGCATTAAATCGTGGTGAAAAAGAAAAGATTTTAAATGTAAAAATTGTTGCGCCAACACAGCGTATAATCGGTTATTTGCAAAAGCAGATTATTACAACAGATAATGTATATACAGCTCCAATATTAGAAGCTGTTATTTGTGATGCGTATGATCGCCTTATAGCACCAGCAATCGAACGAGAAGTGCGTAATGAATTAACAGAACGTGCAGAAAATGGTGCAATGGAAGTATTTGGAAAAAATTTAGAGATGCTTTTGATGCAGCCTCCAATCGCAGGAAAAGTAGTTTTGGGATGGGATCCAGCTTTTAGAACCGGATGTAAATTAGCAGTAGTAGATCAGACTGGAAAAGTATTGGATACGAAAGTTATTTTTCCAACAGAACCTCAAAATAAGGTAGAAGAGGCCAAAAAAGAATTAAAGGCTTTGATTGATAAATACAACATTGACTTAATCAGTGTCGGAAATGGTACTGCAAGCAGAGAATCAGAACAGGTTATCGTAGAACTTTTAAAAGAAATAAAGAAACCGGTACAGTATGTGATTGTAAATGAAGCAGGAGCATCTGTATATAGTGCAAGCAAACTTGCAGCAGAAGAATTTCCAGATTTTGATGTTGCACAAAGAAGTGCAGCAAGCATCGCACGCCGCTTACAGGATCCATTAGCAGAATTAGTAAAAATAGATCCAAAATCTATTGGTGTTGGACAGTATCAGCATGATATGAACCAAAAGAAGCTGAATGAAGTATTGAGTGGTGTTGTTGAAAGATGTGTAAATAGAGTAGGTGTAGATTTAAATACAGCTTCTGCACCATTGTTGGGCTATATTTCAGGTATTTCTAAGACGGTAGCTAAAAATATCGTAGAATATCGTGAAAAAAATGGTCGTTTTACAAATCGTAAGCAATTATTAAAGGTAGCTAAATTAGGACCTAAGGCTTTTGAGCAGTGTGCAGGATTTATGCGTATTACAGGCGGAGAAAATCCATTAGATGCAACGAGTGTACATCCAGAGTCTTATGATGCATGTGAAAAACTGCTTACAAAGATTGGATTAGATAAAGAAGTATTAGCTTTGGGAGAAGGCTTTGGCAAAACAGTAGCAATACAACTTTCTAAAGTAGATAAAAAGAAATTGGCAGCAGAAATTGGTGTAGGAGAACTTACATTACAGGATATGATACAGGAATTAATAAAACCTGCCAGAGACCCTCGTGAAGAAATGCCTGCTCCAATTCTTAGAAGTGATGTATTAGATATGAAAGATTTAAAACCAGGTATGATATTAAAGGGAACTGTCCGTAATGTAATCGACTTTGGTGCTTTCGTGGATATTGGTGTGCATCAAGATGGATTGGTTCATATTTCTGAAATGTCAGAGAAATATATTAAGCATCCATTGAATGTAGTGAAGCTTGGAGATGTTATAGAAGTACAAGTTTTAAGTGTAGATATAGATAAAAAACGCATTTCACTTACGATGAAAATAAAGAGATAAGTGCTGCAAATGCCCTAAAATAGGCGGTTTTCGAGACTTAGAAAAATTTTTGAAAAAAATTGAAAAAAGTTGTTGACAATTCGGATATCATCTGCTATTATAAATCATGTCGCTGACAGAGATAGCGATTACGGAGAGGTATCGAAGTGGTCATAACGAGGCGGTCTTGAAAACCGTTTGTCCGGAAGGGCGCGTGGGTTCGAATCCCACCCTCTCCGCTGGAGTGCTAGCTCCTCGGAGTATTGAATGCAATCCTATATGTAAAGAAGTGATGCTGAGAAGCGTATTTCTAGTAGTTTGCAGAAGTACCCAAGAGGCTGAAGGGACACCCCTGGAAAGGGTGCAGGTCGTTA
>CAYRIK010000026.1:0-26413 GCA_964424345.1 uncultured Lachnospiraceae bacterium | reverse complement strand
AATTTATCAATGCTTATAAATCCGCAAGCAGTCGTATCATAAAGAAAGAGTTTCCTCAAATACGCAAATCTCTTTGGAAAGAGATGTTTTGGTCACAGAGCTTTTGTCTATTAACGACAGGCGGAGCAAGCATAGATATCATCAAACAATACATTCAATCACAAGGAAAGAAAGATGGCAAACAAAGCAATTAAGTATCGAGTATATCCTACAACTGAACAAAGTATTCTGTTTGCTAAAACCTTTGGTTGTTGCCGTAAGGTTTATAATCTTATGCTTTCTGATAAGATTGAAGGCTATAAGTCTACTGGCAAATTTCCTACGGTTACGCCTGCTAAATACAAAAAAGAATATCCATATCTTAAAGAGGTAGACAGCCTTGCACTTGCTAACAAGCAAATGGACTTACAAGAAGCTTTCCGTAATACATTTAGCAAATCCCGTAAAAAGAAAAATGGATTTCCTAAATATAAATCTGCAAAGCATAGCCGTAAGTCATATACTACAAATAATCAAAAAGGTACTGTCGCTATCATAGAGGATAAATATATCAAGTTACCTAAAATTGGCAAGGTAAAAGCTGTCATTCATCGTATTCCTAATACGGATTGGATTGTGAAATCTGCTACTGTATCTCAGGAATCTGATGGCAAGTATTATATTTCTGTGCTTTTTGAGTTTGATGATGTCATCAATTCTTATATAGCAGACAAAACGAATGCTATAGGATTAGATTATGCTTCTGACGGTTTGTACGTAGACCATAAAGGCAACATAGGCATTAATTGCAAATATTATCGTGAAAGCCACGATAAGCTTGCTAAAGCACAGTGCAAATTGTCACACATGCAAGGTTCAAAAAAGCATGAGGATAAATCTAACAACTATATAAAGCAACTCCGTAAGGTAAACAAAATCCATAGACATATCGCAAATCAGCGTTTGGATAATCTGCATAAAATATCTACTGAGATAGCCAATCAGTATGATGTTGTTTGCGTGGAATCCTTAAATATGCGTTCTATGGCGAACCGTGGTTTTGGAAATGGTAAGGCTACTCTTGATAACGGATACGGAATGTTCTTATCTATGCTTGAGTATAAGCTGTCTGATAGGAATAAGTATTTTGTAAAAGTAGATAAGTGGTTTCCGTCATCACAGATTTGTCATTGCTGCGGTACGCTGCATCCTGAAATGAAGGATTTGACAATCCGTACAATGAAATGTGATTGCGGTCTTACAATTAGCCGTGACCAAAACGCTGCAATCAATATTCGAAACGAGGGATTGCGACTACTTACTGGTGTAGCATAAAACAAAATATATAGTAGGGATGGAATAGCCCGAACTCATACGCTTGTGGACATTGTGTAAGACGTTCCGTTACGTAAAATCGTAGCCAACGCAGTAGTGGTTGAAGCAAGAAGCTCCGACTTCTATAAGTCGGAGTAGTTCACTATAGTGGAGTTGTTTTTTGATGGTTTGATTGATAAGAATGAAGCTATCAAACGTTTGCGTTATGAAAAACCGAATTTGCAAATTTGTTTCCGTACAGAGAAAGCGCTGAAGTTTTTGCAGTTTGAAGGGAGTGAAAAAATGTGAATGCAAATCCTATTTTACTTCAAAAGAAATATAGCCGAGTGATAGCACTTTTTGCTAATCGACAACACTTTTCCTTGGATGAAGCATTAAGGATTTTTTATAAGTCTGAAACTTATAAATTAATGCGAGAAGGCGTTTCTGACCTGCATTGTATGAGTGATTCATATTTAGCTGATGAATTGGAACAAGAATATAGAGAAAATAATATAGATTTTTCATAGGAGGTTTTTGTATGGGTAAGAAAGATGGATACAGCAGAAAAGGATTCTTCGGAACAATCAATCATTATGATAATCATGGTAATAAAATTGGAGAGAGCAGACCAGGATTTTTTGGCGGCATGAACCATTACGATGATGACGGTAATAAAATAGGTCATAGCAATCAGGGATTTTTTGGTGGCATAAATCACTATGATAATCATGGTAATAAGACCGGTCATACAAATTCAGGATTTTTCGGTGGTGCAAATCACTATGACAATAAAGGTCGCAAGACAGGACATAGCAGCAAAGGTATTTTTGGCGACTGGAATCATTATAATGATTAAAAAATACAGAATCGCATCTGGATAAGTAAGAAAAAATTTTGTCTAACATAGGAAGAACTTTGCTAGTAACAGCATTGCCATCAGCCATTGTTGAATTGATAAAATATAAAGAAAAAATGGAGTAAAATACAACAACAGCCAAAGTCTTGTATAAGACTTTGGCTGTTGTTATGTAAAGATAGTATGTAATAGATTAACCAGCTAACCCAGTTACAAAAATTTCAAGTCCGATAAAAATCAGAATAGCACCGCCGAGGATGCTTGCTTTGCCGGCAAGTTTGGTACCGAATTTTTTGCCAAGGGATAAACCAACCATACAAATGAAGAATGTTACAACTGCAATAATCAAACAAGCAATCAATGCGCTGAGCCAATGATATTCAGCAATCGTAAATCCTACAGAAAGTGCATCAATGGAAGTTGCAACGCCCTGAACGAGAAGTGCAGAGAGGCCTACAGCAGCTTTTTCTGCTTCAGAATCTTTTGTCTGAATACCTTCTAAAAACATTTTTCCACCGATGTAGCAAAGTAATATCAGAGCAATCCATGGAATAAATTTTTCAAATACTGTAAAATACTGTGCAATCGTAGAAACACAGACCCAACCAATCATTGGCATTGCAAACTGGAAGAATGCAAATACGCCTGCGATGCTGCACATTCTTGGCTTTTTCATAGTTGGCTCATTTAAGCCGTTTGCAAGAGATACAGAAAAGGCATCCATAGCAAGACCTACGCCAAGCAACACGCTGTTAAAGAAAAACATAAAATTCAAATTCATTTTTTAATCCTCTACTTTCGTTAAAAATAAACCCCGTATATAGCCAAATGCTATAGACGGGGTTTGGTTTCTCATAAAAATATATAGACTCCACGTATAGCACTAAGGCTTACGTGAGTCTCGCAATTTAAAACAAGCCAGGTTTTATGACCAGTATGTTGACTTGCTACGCTAGGGCTGCGCTTGCTACTCCCTCACACAAAGTTTCTACATTGTATCATGGTATTGATAAAAAATCAATATTTATTGATAAAAAAAGCTTTTTTTTGCAGCAGATACGACATTCTGGAATTGTAATTTACATCATTTTCCAGTACAATAATAACATAGTTTTGAACGAAAAAGTAAATCACTGAAGATAGGAAGTCATACTTATAAGGGGGAAATTGTGTATCATATTGCGATTGTAGAAGATGAAAAAGAATTTTCCGAGCAGCTGCAGGCGTATTTGCAGCAGTATGCAGAAGAAAATAATATAGATATAAAAGTTTCCGCATTTTATGATGGAGAATCCATTTTAAAAGACTATGCGTCTGTTTATGATGCCATTTTTTTAGACATTCAAATGCCTGGGAGAAATGGTATGGAAACTGCGGAAGCCATTCGTGAAATGGATGAAGATGTTGTGATGATGTTTATTACAAATATGGCACAATATGCGATTTTAGGATATTCCATTGGTGCATTGGATTTTGTGATGAAACCTGTGAATTATTACACATTTGCATTGAAAGTCGGGCGGGTACTAAAGCGTATCCAAAAGAAAGAAAAAGCACAAGGCTCAATCGTAATCTCATTTCCGGACGGCATGAAAAAATTAGATACGAAGCAAATTTATTTTGTAGAAGTGCAGAACAGAATGCTGCATTACCATACGGATGAAGGAGAATTTGTTGTAAAGGGAACGATGCAAAGTATAGAACGGCAACTCGAAGCAAATTCTTTTGCAAAATGCAACCATTGGTATATGGTAAATTTAATGCATGTAAAAGAAGTGCGAAAAAATATTGTGACAGTAGGAATGTTTAATTTAGAAATCAGTCGAAGAAATAAAAATGGATTTTTAAAAGCGCTGACGCAATATTTGGGAGAAACGTTATGAGAGAAGTGACAGAATGGGGAATTATTTTTATTATGCAGGCTCTGTTTTGGTCATCGGGTCTGGTGTTTGCTTCTTCGTGTGAAAAAAGAGATAAGTTTCACGTGAAACTTGCGTGTTTTCTAGGAATTATCGTTGTGTATTCTTTGCTGTTTCGACTTGTTTTTTGGAATGGAAGTGAATTGGTAGAATTTCTGTTTCGAGATATCAGCATGATATTAATGGTCGCATTTTTGTATATCGGCTGGAAAATGCACATTTCGACAGCGATATATAATGCAATCTGGGCAATTGTGTTATGGCAGCTGTTGTATGAAGTATGGTCGGTCATTATGTTTTTATGCAGAGACTATATCGAAGAACACTCTTGTTTGTCGATGCTGCTGTTGTTGGTATTGTATGGAATTAACTACACGCTCGTAGCATTTACGATAGGAAAATGGATGCCAAAAGAGAGAAAAGATGTGATTGGACCAAGACAGCTTGTATCAGCAATTTTGATATTTGGAATTATTGAGGTGCTTGCAGGTGCAGAGGAATTGCGACACATTTCTGAGTATAGCAGTGAATGGAAATTTTTATATATTTCGCAGCTTTTGTGTATTGTTATATTATATATGCAAAATGAAATATTTAAAAAGAGTGCCATGAGAGAAGAACTGGCAGTCATGAATATGCTCTGGAAAAACAAGCGAGATCAGTATGAACTGAGCAAAGAAAATATTGCTCTAATCAATCAAAAGGTACATGATTTGAAACATCAGATTCATGCACTTCGTAAACTGAATAAAGAAGAATTTGATAAGTATCTTGCAGAAATGGAAGACAGCGTGCAGATTTATGAGTCTATTGTAAAGACGGGAAATGATGTATTTGATACGATTCTTTCTGAGAAAAGTTTGTATTGTCAAAAGCATGAAATTAAAGTAACGTGCGTAGCAGACGGCAGTCAGATGGATTTTATTGATACGATTGATTTATATGCAATTTTAGGAAATGCCTTAGACAATGCGATTGAAGCAGTAGAGGCATTTCAAGAGTCAGATAAACGACAGATTGATGTTATGATTCATAGACAGCAAAATTTTTTGATTATGAATTTTATTAATCCGATAGAAAAAAAGATTGTGTTTAAGGATGAGTTACCTGTTACTACAAAGGGAGATACGCAGTATCATGGCTTTGGCTTAAAAAGCATTAGACACTTTGTAAAAAAATATGATGGTTACATGAATATCAGCGAAGAAGATGGCTGTTTTTCTTTGAAAATTATGATACCGATACCGTAAGATAAAAGCATGGAAATGAATGGAGAAATTCGTTGCTATGCTTTTTATATATTAGGAAATTACGCATTTAATAGTATGTAAAATGCTTTGCGAGGAGCTGCTCAGATGGGAAAGCAAATCTAGAATAGCTTGTACAAAAGTGTTTTGTAGTTTTATGACACGTTATGTAAAACATAAAGAAACTGCACAAAGGACAAATGTCAAAATACTCATTTTTGAGTAAGAGGTTTTGAGGCGAAAACCACTTAAGTTCAAAAAATGACCACTTAGGTTTTTAGTCTTGAAATACATTTTAAAATAATGGAGAATAATAAAAATACGCAACAGCTTTTTGTGAAAAGAAATGCGAAAGGATACCAATATATGCGAAAAATAATAAAGCTTATGAAAGGGTGGGGATTTACCGGAAAAGATGGAGTAAGAACTTTGGTAGATTTACCACATACCTGGAACAGTAAGGATGGACAGGACGGCGGCAATGATTATTATCGTGGAACTTGTGTATATGATTGTATCGTTAAAAAACCTGATTTTACAGCAGATGAAAGGGTATATTTACAGTTTCATGGTGTAAATGCAAGTGCAAAGGTAATATTCAATGATACTGTTGTATGTACACATGACGGCGGTTATGCAACATTCCGCGTAGATGTGACTGATTATTTGCAGGATGAGAATAAATTGGTCGTAGAAGCAGATAATTGTGTAAATGACAGAATTTATCCTCAAAAAGCCGATTTTACTTTTTATGGCGGAATTTATCGAGATGTAGAGTTTTTGATTGTCTCTAAGCAGCATTTTGAATTGGATTATTATGGCGGTTTGGGAATGCAGTATACAACTGAGATAAACGGAGATGATGCAGTCGTACATGCAATTTCTTATGTCAATGAGGAAGCTAAAAAAAGCGGAGCAGCTACAAAGTTTTCTTTATTGGATGATAAAGGAAATATCGTGGCAGAGGCAGAAGGAAATGATGTCATGTTACACGTGAAACATGCACATCTTTGGAATGGTGTAGAAGATCCATATTTGTATGAGTTAAAAGCAGAGCTGATCAAAGATGGCGCAAGCGTAGATGAAATATCTTGTCAGTGCGGTATTCGATTTTTTGAATTTCGTGCAGAAGACGGATTTTATCTAAACGGCAGACATTATCCATTGCATGGCGTGTCTCGTCATCAGGATTTTAAAGGAATCGGCAATGCGATTTCTAAACAACAGCACGATATGGATATGGAATTGATACGAGAGGTCGGTGCAAATACAATCCGACTTGCTCATTATCAGCATGACCAATATTTTTATGATTTGTGCGACAAGTACGGAATGATCGTTTGGGCAGAAATTCCATATATTTCAGAGCATCTTGCAAATGGAAATGAAAATACGATTTTGCAGATGAAAGAGCTGATTATTCAAAATTACAATCATCCAAGTATTGTGATGTGGGGTGTTTCCAATGAAATCACAATTTCTGGAAGAAAATTGAAAAAGCAGATGCTTGCAAATCATAAAGTATTGAATGAACTGTGTCATAAATTGGATCCAACACGTCCAACGACATTGGCTTGTTTTGCAATGTGTCCGCATTGGCATCCGGTAGCACATATTACAGATCTTGTAGGATGGAATTTGTATCTTGGCTGGTATGTTCCATTTTTCTGGTTAAATGATTTGTGGATTCGTTTCTGGCATTTCTTATATCCAAAGAGAAGACTTTGCTATTCTGAATATGGAGCAGAGGGTATGCCAAATCTTCACAGTGCAAAACCAAGACGTGGCGATAATACAGAAGAATATCAGTGTAAATATCATGAGTATATGCTGAAATGTTTTGCTCGCTATCCATATTTGTGGGGAACATACTACTGGAACATGTTTGATTTTGCTGCAGATGCAAGAAATCAGGGCGGAGAGCCTGGCATGAACCATAAGGGTATGATTACTTTTGACAGAAAAGTTAAAAAAGATACGTTTTATCTGTATAAAGCATATTGGACAGATAAGCCGTTTGTACATCTGGCAGGAAAACGATATGAATATCGTACAGAAAAAGTAACAGAAATTACTGTATATTCTAATTTGCCGGAAGTTTCTCTTTATCATAATGGAAAACTGGTAGAAACCCAAAAGGGTGATAAAGTATTTAAGTTTCACGTGAAACTTGAAGAAAAAAATCAGTTAAAAGTAAAGGCAGGAAACATGACAGACACAGCAGTCATCTATAAGACCGATAAGCCAAGACCAGAATATAAAATAGCAAAAGGTGACAGTTCAAACTGGATGTGATCGACCGAGGAAAAGCGATATAAAAATTGAGGGAGATACAATAATGAATAAAAAAGAAATAAAACAACGAAAAAAGGCTTATAAAAAAGCCCTTAGAAAAGCAAGAAGACCATGGAAAGCGTTGACTATTTTAAGTACACCGCTTGCAGTAATTATGACAGCTGCATTTGTTATCATTTCTATGTTTGATAACACAGTAGCATTGTTCGTGGGCGGAACATTTTGGAAATTAGAAAATGAAGATGCAAATGCAATCTACTATAAGTCAGATTTCGCAAGTGACAAAGAACGTATTGAGCGTGGTTATGAGCTTGCAAAGCAGGTAGAAGCAGAAGGTGCAGCTCTTTTAACAAATGAAAATAAGGCATTGCCTCTCGCAGAAGGAGCAAAAATCAGTTTATTCTCTACTTCTTCCGTAAATGTTGTATATGGCGGAACAGGTTCTGCAAACGTAGATGCTTCTAAGGCAAATGACTTAAAAGATGCTTGCGAATTAGCAGGTCTTTCCGTAAACAATACATTATGGGATTTTTATAAAACAGGTGCAGGTGCTTCTTATGTTCGTGAAGACGGTGGACTTTCAGGCGGCTTTGCAACAATCGCAGAAGTTCCATGGAATGTATACACAAACGATGTATTAGCATCTGTAGAAGAATATAACGATGCAGCGGTTGTTGTATTATCTCGTGTAGGCGGTGAAGGTGCAGACTGTGACTATGATGCGATAAATTATCTTGCATTAGATGAGCAGGAAAAATCTATGCTGGCAGGTTTAAAGGAATTAAAGGATGCTGGAAAGTTAGAAAAGATCATCGTATTGTTAAATACATCCAATCCATTACAGGTAGATTTTTTACAGGAAAATGAATATGGTGTAGATGCAACACTTTGGATCGGCGGTGTTGGTATTGCTGGTTTGGATGCAGTAGGAGAAATCCTTGCAGGAAAGGTAAATCCATCCGGAAGTTTAGTAGACACATATTGCTATGACAATTATTCAAGCCCAGCTATGATGAATTTTACACCAATCACATATGCAGGTTATGAAGCAGGTATGATTCCTGAAAATGCAAGTACTTACATGATTTATCAGGAAGGTATTTATGTAGGTTATAAGTATTATGAAACACGTTATGAAGACTATGTAACAGAAAGCGGAAATGCAGGAACTTATGCATACGGCGAAGATGTTGCATTCCCATTCGGTTATGGTCTTAGCTATACAGAATTTGAATACAGCGATATGACAATGTCTTATGATGCTGAAAACACAACTTATACATTTGAAGTAAAGGTTACAAATACAGGTGATATGGCTGGTAAGGAAACAGTACAGATCTATCTTTCCAGCCCATATACACAGTATGACATTGATAATAAAGTAGAAAAATCCGCAGTATCTTTCGTAGGATTTGAAAAAACAGACGTATTAGAGCCAGGAGCATCTGAGATTGTAACAATCGAAGTTGACGGTGATTATGTAGCAAGCTATGATGCATACGGTGCAGGTACTTATATTTTAGATGCAGGCGACTATTATTTCACAGCCGCTACAGATGCACATGATGCAGCAAACAATGTATTAGCAGCAAAGGGATATACACCAGCAAATACAAATGGTCGTATGGATCAGGATGGTAATGCAGAGTTAGTAACAACATGGAACAATCCTAAATTAGATACTACAACTTACGCAGTAAGCGATAATGGAACTGCAATTGTAAATCAGCTTTCTAACTCAGATCCAAACTTAAATGAAGGCGTAGAAGAAACAGTAACATTCGTAACAAGAAATGACTGGGAAGGCACATTGCCAACAGAAGAAGCATTAGTATTAACACTTACAGATTATTTAAAAGATGCACTTCAGGATATTCAGTATGATGCAGCAGATTATGAATCTGTAGAAATGCCTACACTTGGCGCAAAGAACGGCTTAAAATTAGTAGACATGATTGGTTTGGATTATGATGATCCAAAGTGGGATACATTATTAGACCAGCTTACATTTGATGAAATGGTATCTCTGATTGGTGATGCATTCCATTGGACAATGCCTGTAAAATCTGTAGAAGCACCTGGTACTCGTGATGAAAATGGTCCTCAGGGCTTAACTGTAACATTATTTGGTGCAGGTTTAAATGTAGAAACAACAGCTTTAACAAGTGAAGACGTATTAGCAGCAACATTTAACAAAGAATTAGTTTACGATATGGGTGATATTGTCGGAGAAGATTGTCTGGCAGCAAATGTAGCTATTTTATATGGCCCTGGTGCAAACACACATAGAACTCCATATGGCGGACGTAACTTTGAATATTATTCAGAAGACGGAGTATTAGCATCTGAAATCGGAAGAGCAGAAGTTGCCGGTATTCAGGGAAATGGTGTACACGTTGTAATTAAGCACTTTGCATTAAACGATTGTGAACAGGATCGAATCGGTCTTGGTGTATGGCTGACAGAACAGTCTGCACGAGAAATTTATTTAAGAGCATTCCAGGGAGCATTGGAAAGTTCACAGGCAAATGGTAACGGCGTTATGATGGCGTATACTCGTTGGGGTACACAGTGGTCTGGTGCGAATGCAGGACTGATCAAGGGCATTATGAATGGCGAATGGGGATGTAATGGCCTTCAGATTACAGACAACGTATTGACTACTTATGTAAACGGTGTTGATGGTGTTATGGGCGGTACAACTGCATTTGACTCTATGATGGCATTCTATATTACAAATCTGTTGCCAAAATATGAGAAAGACCCTGTAGTCGTATCTGCGATGAGAGAAGCTGCTCACCATAATTTATATGCAATCGCACATTCTTGTGGTATGAATGGTGTTGGTCCTAATACAACAATCAAGGAAACAGAACCAATCGTTCAGACAGTAACAAGACTTGGAAGCATTGTATTCTGGGCATTGGCAGTTGTATCTGCTGTTATGTGGACTGTAAAAGTGAAAAAGTTCAAAAAGACAGAAGATTATATTGGCTATAAGAACTTTAAAAAAGAATTAAAAAATAAATAAATATAATCCCCCGTCATAAAAGGCGGGGGAATTTTTTGAATTTTTAAAATGGAGAGGATACTATGAGTCAGAAAGAGACAACAACAACCAGCGTAAATAAAGCCAAGTTGTATCAGCTTGTATTGTTTCCGCTGAATAATGGTGCAACCAATGTGTATTATGTATTGATTTTATCTTACATTGCAACATTTGGTAATAATGTATTAGGTATTGCGACAGTATTTGCTTCTGTTATGGTAACAGGTATGCGTGTATTTGATGCAATCACAGACCCTATCATTGGTACTTTAATGGACCGAACCAATGGTAAATTTGGTAAATTCCGTCCATTTATGTTGATTGGAAATATCATTATGGCATGGGCAGTATTTATGCTGTACTGCATTTGTCCTGACATTGCAGCAGATCAGATGTGGCTTCGTTACGCAGCATTTATCGTTCTGTATGCAGTATGGGTAATCGGTTATACATTCCAGACATCTGTAACAAGATCCGGACAGACAGTACTTACTAATGATCCAAACCAGAGACCATTGTTTACAATATTCAACACAATCGGTTCTATGGCTGGTATGGGTTTGATGCAGTTTTTAGCTCCAATCATCCGTTCTTATGTAGCAGATTATAGTAGTGCAGATTTTTATCGTGTGCTTACTCCAATCGGTATTGTAATTTCCTTTATCTTAACAATTCTTGCAATTATCGGTATTTGGGAAAAGGATAATGTAAAATACTTCGGTATCGGTGGTGCAAAGCAGGAAAAAACAAAGCTTTCCGAATATGTGCAGATTATCAAAGACAACAAGCCAATGCAGAAACTTATGGTTGCAGGTGCAGGATGTAAACTTGCATTGTCTATTGCAACAAATGTAACTGTTCTTTGTATGTTATACGGCTGTATGATGGGAAATTATGACGGTCTGTATCTTCCAATGATGGTATTAGGATATGTATTTTCTGTTCCTTTCTTTATTTTGACTGTTCGTACTTCTCAGAAAAAAGGCCAGAAAGCATCTTTGATGAAATATGTAAGCATTGCTTTAGTTTGTTATGTAGGCGTTCTTGCATTGTTGCTTTTATGGAAGCAGGGAGACCCAGCTTGGAATTTAAGATTGATAGATGCAAATGGACTTTCTATTAACTTATATACAATCTTATTTATTGTATTCTTTGGTGTAGGATATGGTGCATATTATTCTACAGCAGATATGCCAATTCCAATGGTAGCAGACTGCTCTGACTATGAAACATTCCGTTCCGGAAAATATATTCCTGGTATTATGGGAACATTATTCTCCTTAGTAGATAAATTAGTATCTTCTTTATCTGCAACAGTAGTAGGTATTGCAGTTTCTATGATTGGCTTGGAAAATCTTCCTACAGCGGATACCCCATATTCAGCAAATATGAATTGGGTTGTAATTGTATTATTCTGTATCATTCCAATGATAGCATGGCTTGTAACATTGCTCGTTATGAGAGGATATGAATTGACTGGAAGCAGAATGAAAGAAATTCAGGAAATCAACAATGCCCGTAAAATAGGAATTGCAAATGGTATGAGTTTAGAAGAAGCAATGGAAAAATGGAAAACAATCGAGGATATTGAATAAAAATTACTTAGGTTTTTCTTAAAAAAGCACACAGATGGTTGAATTTGAGCATAAAGTTTTGTATGATGTTAGTTCAAGATAAGTCCCTCGTGGACGGAGGGATTTAGGAAGTATAAAGCAAAAAATCGGCTTTGCTTTACGGTGGTTTTACAGGAGGCATGTTATGAAGACCATTTACATTTTACTGACTAGATCAAATACCTGTGTGTCCAATGCAATTCATTTATTTACAGCAGATCCGTATACACATGCATCTATATCGTTTAATGAGGAATTAGAACCTTTATATAGTTTTGCAAGAAAGTATGTTTACACACCGCTGCCGGCAGGGCTTCGTACAGAGCAGCTTCATGAAGGTTTTTTTAAGAAGAATGGTGAGATTCCGTGTGCGTTATATGCATTGGAGGTTTCCGATGAAGTATACGAAACTGCAAAGTGCAGAGTAAAACAGATGATGAGTCATTCTGAAGAATATCGTTATAGTATTATGGGATTGCTTCTTTGCAAAATGGGCATTCCATATCATAGAGATAATTATTATTTTTGCTCCGAATTTGTCAGTGAAGTATTAGAACGAAGCGAAGCATTGACGCTTCCAAAACATATTTCTCTGATGCGGCCATATGATTATACACAGATTTCTGACTTTTCTTGTATTTATGAAGGGCAGTTGGGAAATCTGCATAGAATCCCAAAACAAAAAATGGCATAGTAGATGAAATTGGATCATACATGAAAATAACCGCTTTACGAATGATGGATTCGTAAGGCGGTTATTTTTTGTACAAAAACGCTCCACTATATACTAGGAAGTTATTTGGAACGGTAAGTGATCAGTCGGTTTTTAAATATTTGTGCGACTGGATTTTTCAGGTGGGAGTTTAAGTCCACTTCATTTAAAATAATTTTGCCGTTTCCAACAGGGATTTCTGCACAGGCAAGGGCAGGATAAAGTTTTTGTCCCCATGCACTTTGAGTCAGGCTGTTTCCGCTTGTCAGGATTGGTTTGGCATGAGAAGCAGTAAACGTATATTTAATCAGTGGTGTCATACAATCTTGTGTATCGTCATACCATTGCTGGAAATCATAAGCTGAAAAGTCTTCTACCAATGGATGTGCAGTTTTTCTGGAAACAAAATGGAGTGCTCGCATACCACATGCTTTTACTTTTACTTCACCGCCTCCAATTTGGTATGTTCCTGGCTGCAAGTTTTCGATAATGACAGTATGACCTTTGGAAGCAATATGTTCGATTGCTTCAGCTCTTTCCATATATTCTTCCCCTGTGATAACGATTGCAGTAGGAAGGACAGTAGGTTGTGACGGAAATACTTCAATTGGTTCGTCACAATAATGCAGTACCTTACCAGACGCATCGGTTAAAATAGCACGCAATGTAAAAGCGGTTCGTGTTTGTACATCTGGAACAGTAAAAGAAATGTCGCCTTGCATAAAGGAAGAATTTTCACTAAATTGAGCAGCAAAGTGTTTTTCACATATAACAGTAGCTTTATCGTCAGCATGAGAAATAAGTTCGCATACAATCTGATGTCCAGTGGAAACGATGTGTGTATCATTGCAGATAAAAAGTTCCATAGCAGCTTGTTCATTTGCAAAAAAAGTTTTACGGTCGTTTCTGATATTGATCATAAGAGGCGTTAAAGCATCTTGATATGCAAAAAATGCTGGTTTTGGGTTGCGTTCACAATCAACGATTGTTTTCATCCATCCGGATGGCCATGCATCAATAAATAAATGAATAGCAAATGTGACCATATCAGCATTTCTTCGGAATGCTTCAGTTTGGATTTTTGTACCATACGCCTGATGTTTATGACTTTCTCTAACCCAGTCCTCTAATGTTTCTTGTGTATCATAATAAAAGAAGTGCATATTTCCGCTTTGGGAATCTTTGATGCGTCCAGGATCCCATGTGCGTTCTTCTTCTGATGTCTGTGGCAGCCATTCTCTTGGATAATGTGCTCTCATCAAAGAAACTGGATCAAGTCCTTCTGCACCAAATTCTCCGCATCCATAATACCAATCTTTTTTTACACCGAGCCAGTAACCGCGATGCAGTTTTCCAATATCAATTCCGTGGCCATTATACCATGTACAGTAGCAGTGATTATCAGGAAGGTTTGGTCCTGGTGGATCATAGTCTCCATCAATCGGTTTGATTACGCGGTCTGGATTTAATAAGTGAACTGCAGTGTTGCAGGCATCAAAAAATGCTTCCATTTCGTGACGTACAAGGTGTCTGTGCGGTCTGTTGCCGCCATTTGCCATCGGTTCATTCATATAAGAAATAAGGATGCTGGAGGCGTGTGGACGAATTAAACGTTCCATTTCTTCACTTTGACGGATGCCTTCTGCAAATTTTGTGCGTCGCATAACAGAGAACAATGGAAGGTCTGTCTGTAACATAAGACCGATGCAGTCACAAAGTTCATAAATTTCTTTTTGAACAGGACGTTGTGTCAAACGTAAAAAGTTCATGTTGCAGGCTTTTGCCATAAGCATATCGTAAAGCAGTGCATCAAAGTCGCCATGCAGTACATCTTGCTGTTCAAATCCCATTGTATTTGCACCACGCAAACGAATGGAGTTTCCATTCAGATAAAACATACCACGAGGAATTTGCTTAGTATCCTGTACAAAGCTTCTCATACCGAAGGCACTGACAGCTGTATCTAATAAAGTCGTATCGCTGAACAACTGGACTTGTGCTTCATACAAATAAGGGCTGTCCAATTCCCAAAGACGGATATCGTGGATTGGAAGACGTAATTTTATTAGGTTTGCTCCTTTAAAAAAGGTCAGTTTTACAGCAGAACGCATACGGTCTGGATTTTGCAAATCAGAGCTATATACAACGTCTCCATTTGCATCGTTAGAGAACGTGATTGGTTCGTACATGAAATTTTCTAATACAGATGTTTCAAAATTTCTGCCGTAAATAGAAAAGGACAGTTTTACATTAGGAATAGGAGTGTAGTCGCTGTTATATACTTCACACCAGATTTCACATTCGTTTGTTTCTAAAAGCGGACGTACAAACAAATCAGATATAAAAGCACGTTCACGCACTTCTGCACGCACGCCTTGACAAATGCCCATTCCAGGAGGGCAATGATGCCAGCCAGTTTCGCTGTCATCATATCCAAAACCAGTAGCAGCGTACATTTTATCGCCTTCTAAGCGAACAGGATTTTCGGTTGGACCTTGATTTCCGCCATAGACATAGTCATTTCGTACAGTAACAACGAGTGTATTTTCTCCTTCGTGTACATGGGCAGTAGCATCAAATTCAAATGCTCCGAAAAAGCCTTCATGACTTCCGATAAAAGAGCCATTTACAAAAACTTCTGCAATATAATCTACACCGTCAAAGCATAAGAAAACAGACTTAGAGGCAGGAATACTATCTAGATAAAAGGTCGTGCGGTAATACTGAATGGCATTTCCGGTTGGACCAAAAAAGTGTGGAATAGAAACTGTCTGCCAGTCACCCTCTCCACGTAAAACGCGGGAAAAATCCGCAAGGTCTTCAGAAGTTGCCTGACGCAGAGAAAATTTTGATAGCGCAAGGCTTGTTCTTGTAGTCTTTGGGATAGGAGCAAGTTTTTGCAAAAAAGGTTCATAATGTATACGAAGTTCTTCGATGCGAGCATCTAGTTCTTCTTTTGTAGATGGTTTTTTATAAACAGGAGTTGGAATTTTTTGTGTATGTTCTAACAAAAAGGTAACGCCGTTTTTTGGCTGAGGCTCTGGAAAAACGAGTGGTGCACGTGTAGAGCCGATTTCTTTAGAGGCAATAGCGCCAAAATGATCTGCCATGATATATGTAAATCCTTTCTTTAGGTTGTGTTACGAATGAAATATAAGAGTATTATAGGCAAAAAAATGCCTAAAAACAATGGATTAAAGTATCCATTTCATATAATTGGCTTTACATTTTATTAGGTGACTCTTATACTAAAATAGGAGTAAAATTTTCTTAGGAGGACTAACAAATGACAGAAGATCAAATTGTTCAAGAAAACAAAATGGGTGTCATGCCCGTAAACAAACTGCTGTTATCGATGGCAGTTCCGATGATGTTGTCTATGTTAGTACAGGCATTGTACAACATTGTAGACAGTATTTTCGTATCCAGAGTAAGTGAAAATGCTTTAACAGCAGTTTCCTTAGCGTATCCATTGCAGACGCTTATGATTGCTTTAGGCGGCGGTATGTGTGTTGGTGTAAATGCACTATTGTCAAAAGCATTAGGCGAAAAGAACTATGATCGTGTAAATGAAAGTGCGATGAATGGTGTCTTTTTATCCTTTTTAAACTTCGTTGTATTTTTCTTAGTAGGTGTCTTTGTTGTAAAGCCATTTTACTATGCACAGACAGATGATGCTGAGATTATTTATCATGGTGTACAGTATTTGAGTGTTGTATGCTGTTGTTCTATCGGTATATATATGCAGTTTATTTTTGAAAAATTATTGCAGTCTACCGGACGTACAACGTTGGCAATGGTTACACAGCTTGTAGGTGCAGTGATTAACTTAATCTTTGACCCAATCTTAATCTTTGGATATTTTGGTGTACCGGCAATGGGTGCTGCAGGTGCAGCAATTGCAACAGTTGCAGGACAAATTGTAGCTGCTATTCTAGCATTTATTTTAAATGTGAAGTATAATAAAGAGATTAAGTTAAAGTTCAGAGGTTTCAGACCAAATCTTCGTGTAATCGGTCATATTTATGAAGTAGGACTTCCATCTATTATCATGCAGTCTATCGGTTCTGTTATGACATTCAGCATGAATTTGATTTTAATTGGATTTTCCTCTACCGCAACAGCCGTATTTGGTGTATACTTCAAGCTTCAGAGCTTTATCTTTATGCCAATCTTTGGTTTGAATAATGGTATGGTTCCTATTATTGCATACAATTTTGGTGCAAGAAAGAAGGAACGTATGATCAAGACAGCAAAGCTGAGTATTATATATGCAATGTGCATCATGGCAGTAGGAACTGTTATTTTCCAGTTGTTCCCAGACAAGTTGTTTATGTTGTTTGACGCATCCGAGCATATGTTGAGTATGGGTATTCCAGCGCTTAGAATTATCAGTGTACATTTTGTTCTTGCAGGCTTTTGTATCGTATGCAGTTCTATCTTCCAAGCGTTGGGCAAGGCTGTATACAGTATGATCAGTTCTATGTGCAGACAGCTTCTGGTACTGATTCCAGTTGCTTATTTATTATCTTTATTGGGTAATGTAAATTATGTATGGTGGGCATTACCAATCGCAGAATTGATGTCTTTATTGATTTCTTGTGTCTTTATGGCAAAGGTATATAAGCAGATTATTAAACCAATGAAGGCGTAAATAAAAAATAGAAAGAGGTATTTGTAATGTTTAAAACAAAGTTATGTTTAAGCACAAATTCACAGTTTAAGCTTTCAACAGAAGAACAGATCAAATTATTTAAAAGAAGTAAATTTGACGGATTTTTTACAATGTGGGACGAGCATGTAGCTGAATATAAGGCACTTGCAGATGAACTTGGCATGTTATACCAGTCTATCCACGCACCATTTGAAAATGCAGCAAAAATGTGGAGAACTGGCGAAGAAGCAGAAAAAGCTGTGGAAGAATTGTTAGTTTGCGTAAGAGACTGCGGAAAGATTGGTGTTCCAATTTTAGTTGTACATCCTTACATCGGTTTTGATAATAAGCAGCCAACAACAGAAGGTATTGAAAATTTCAGACGTGTTGTAGAAGAAGCAAGAGCATGCAATGTAAAGATTGCATTTGAAAATGTAGAAGGCGAAGCATTCTTAGTAGCATTGATGGACGCTTTCAAAGATGATGAAACAGTAGGTTTCTGTTGGGATACAGGACATGAATTATGTTACAACCGCGGCAAAGATATGATGGCATTGTATGGAGACAGACTGATTGCAACTCACATCAATGACAATGTAGGTGTCAGCGAATTTGATGGCAAAATCTTCTGGACAGATGATTTACATTTACTTCCATTCGATGGTATCACAAATTGGCAGAGCGTAGTAGACAGATTAAACAAGCATGGCTATAACGATGTGCTTACATTTGAATTAAATACAGCAAGCAGACCTCATAGACATGAAAATGATAAATACACAAAAATGCCGATTGAAGAATATATCGCTGAGTGCTATGTAAGAGCATGCAGAGTTGCATATATGAAAAACGGAATGTTATAATATTGTGCAAAAGTAATAAAAAGTATTGCTTGTACGAGTGGTAAAAGTGATGAAATATAAGGCTCAGTTAAACAGAAATCATACACAGTATAAGATTCTTTCTGAAGAAACATAGCCTAATGGTTCTATCATCATTGAAATCAAAAAACAGTACAATACCTCTCCAGTTGGCACTTATTTAGATTAATAAAAAACCTCTTGCCCATACAGTGGGCAGGAGGTTTTTTTATATAAAAATGCTCCGCGAAGATGAACACGAGCATATAGGGAAAGTATTGCTTCGCAAAAACGCTCGGCTCAGCAAAGTGGAGCAAGTCTATCATGCGTGAAGAATATAGGAAGTCGAAGTGGACTTGTCCACTTTGTTCTTTTTGATATCGTATCTTAATAAGGTTACAGTGTCGGGATTTTGTTGTAGATTAAGTCGGCGACAGCACCTTTGGCACATTCACATACATTTTCATAATGATCTTTGATAACAGCATCGCTTGGACAAAAAGCAAAGTCAGCATCGTCCAGCATAGAAAGATCATTTTCAGCATCACCGATGCAGATTAAAATCTTACGGCCAAGCAGTTCTTTTAAATGTTTGGCACTATGTCCTTTACTTACGCCTTTTGGCTGTACGTCAATATATAAATCAGCCCCTCTTGTAACAACACAGGTATCTTTAAATTCTTCATTCAGCCAATGTTCTACCTCATCCATAAGAGCGATTTCTTCTTTTGTTCCATGGAAAAAGTGATCGATTGTTGTATCTTCAATTTTGGCATAAATACAGAATTTTAAAAATGGTCCAAGATCATCTGTAGTAGAAGCATACTGTGCCGGAACATGATTTGCTTCGTTTAAAGCAAGCCACATTGGGTTTTCACGAAACAGATAATGAGCCTTCATACCTTGAAATTCAAACCAAACAGTCGGGAATTTTTCTAAAATCTGTTCTCTTACTTTTCTCCAGTCTAAAGCAATTTCATAAGTAAATAAAAAGTCTTCTTTAGAAGCATCGTATGCCGCAGAACCATTATATAATAAAAATGGTGCATTTACAGGCACATTTGCCATCAGAACACCAGAGGAAGGCACAGTTCTGCCTGTGTTTACAGTAAAAGCACCGCCATGTTCCATAAAGTAGCGGATTGCTTCCAGATTTTTTTCAGGAATAGTAGAATCTGGTGCAGTCAGGGTGCGGTCATAGTCTGTTGTTAATAAAATATCAGAAAAATTTGCCAAAACAGTTCTCCTTTATACATGAAAATGGAATGGTATTCGTTTGTCATTATAAAAAAAATAAGATAAAAAAACAATAGAAATAGGATAGAATATCGTAAAAAAGAGAAAATTATGCTACACTATAATAAGGAAATTTTTTCAAAAACAGGAGGAAATATTTGAATGAAGACAAAAGAAGTGCAGTCTAAAGGACTGCAGGAAAAAAAGTCTTCTGCCAATATGACGGAAGGCCCCATTGCAAAAAGTATTTTGATGTTTGCTATCCCTATTTTTATAGGACAGTTGCTGCAGCAGCTTTATAACATGGCGGATGCATGGGTAATTGGTAATTTTGCAGATAATGATGCGTTTGCAGCAGTAAGTTCTGCAGGTAGTGTTACGATGTTGATTGTTGGTTTATTTAATGGTATCGCAGTAGGCGGTGGTGTTATCATTTCTAAATACTATGGAGCAGGCGATAAAGAAAAAATCGTAAAAGCAATCCATACAAACTTTTTGTTTGGTATTATCGCATCTGTATTGTCTACGGTCATTGGTTTATTATGTGTACCGACAATTTTAAACTTTATGAACATTCCAGAAAGTGTTTTGCCAAATTCTTTAAGCTATTTTCGTATTTACTTTGCCGGTGTATCTACGGTCATTATGTACAATATTTGTATGTCTATTATGAGAGCATTAGGAGACAGCGTACATCCGTTGTATTATCTGATGTTTTCTTCCGTAGTGAATGTAATACTGGATTTATTATTTGTAGCAGTATTCCATTGGGGCGTAGCAGGTGCAGGTATTGCAACTGTAATTGCACAGGGCATGAGCGTTGTATTTTGTATCGTGAAAATGTGCAGAAGCAAAGAATATACACGATTGGATTTTAGAAAGCTTCGTTTTGAAAAGGAAATTATGTTAGAAGTTATTAAGCAGGGACTTCCAACAGGTATCCAGAGTTCTGTTATCAGCATTGGTAATTTAACTGTTCAGTCTAATATCAATTCATTTGGTTCTTTTGCGATGGCTGGCGTTGGTGCATATTCCAAAATAGAAGGCTTTGTATTTTTACCAATCGTAAGTATGTCTATGGCATTGCCTACTTATATCAGTCAAAATCTTGGAGCACACAAATATGACAGAGCCAAAAAGGGCGGTGTGTTTGGAATTTTATTTGGCGTAATCACAGCAGAAATTTTTGGTGTGTTAATCTATCTGAACGCTCCAACACTGCTTCGTATTTTCGTAGATACAACGGAATCTGTGGCATATGGCATGATTCATGTAAGAGTGACAGCATTATTTTTCTGCTTGCTTGCCTTTACTCATTGTTGTGCAGGTGTATTGCGAGGCTGTGGAAAAGCGTTTATACCAATGATTACAATGCTTGCATTCTGGTGTGGTGTACGAGTAATTTACGTTACTTCTATCTTAAAAGTCATTCCAGAGTTTCAGATGATTTCTTGGGCATATCCGCTTACTTGGTCTTTGAGCAGCATAGTATTGTTCATTATTTTAAGAAAATTGGATTGGACAAAAACATTTAAATAAATTACATTGTCATTTAGGATTGGATACGATAGAATGACAGTAAAGAGCATATATAAAGGAGAGTACATATGGAGTTAAGAGAATATACACTTGGTAATACAGTCGTTGCTTATTTGTTAAATGATCGTAAACATACAAGTATGTTTTTGTATCCAGCACATAAAAAAGATGAATTGGCAAAATTATGGGACTTAGAAGTACCAAAATTAGATGCAAAAGCAGATTACAATCGTTCTTGGAGAAAAGGAAGCCTTGCATATTTTATGGTAAAAGGCGAGACAATGGAAAATGCTGGCTTTACAATGAAAACATCTGCAATGTCTGCAAAGATTACAATGGAAAGTCAGGACGTTGTAGAAGGTGACGGCAAGACAAGTATTGTTACTGTATTAAACAGTGAAGAAGGATACAGAATCCACCATACGGTTACATACTATGAAGGCAGAAAAGGTCTGGAAGTAGAAACAGAGTTTGAAAACGCAACAGAGGGCGACGTAGAATTAGAAATGTTGAGCAGTGTTGCAATCGACAATATCAGCCCATTCCACAGCGATGATGCTCCAAATGCATATTATCTTCACAGATTTTTCGGTGGCTGGAGCTTAGAAGGCAAGCATATTTGTCAGTCTATGGAAGAAATCGGTCTGGAAAAATCATGGGCAGGCTTTAATTTAAGCAGTGAACGTTTTGGCAGCATCGGAAGCTGGCCAGTAGAACGTTATTTCCCAACAGCAGTATTTGAAGACCGTGACAATAAGACTTTCTGGGCAATGCAGATTTGTCATAATGCAAGCTGGCAGATAGAACTTGGCAGACTTGGCGACAATATGTCTTTCAGCGGCGGTCTTGGCGACAAAGATTTCTGTGGCTGGAGCAAGGTAATTGCAAAGGGTGCAAGATTTAAAGGTCCAAAGGCATTTGTAGCATGTGTAGAAGGCGATATTTTTGAGGCTTGTCAGGCTGTTACAGATATGCAGAAGATTGCATGGGAAAAATATGGTGAGCAGGGACTTCCAATCCAGTTTAATGAATATTGTACAACATGGGGCAAACCTACTCAGAAGAAGATGTTAAGCTATTGCAACGCTTTGAAGGATTATGATGTAAAATACCTTGTAATCGATGCTGGATGGTGTAACGAAGGCTGTGAGCAGTCTCACAACGGCGAGTGGAAGATTGACACAAATATTTTCCCAGACATGAAGGCAATGAATGCAGAAATCCGTAAAGCAGGAAAGATTCCAGGTATCTGGTTTGAATTAGAAGTTACTACAAATGGTTCTGCTATGTTCTTGAGCGATTATGACCATATGCACTTAACAAGAGCAGGCGAGGTTATCAAAGTAAAGAATTTCCGTTCTTACTGGGATTTCAGAAGAGAAGATGTAAGAGCATATCTTCGTGAACGAGTTATCGATTTCTTAAAAGAATATGATTTTGGATATATTAAGACAGACTACAACTCTAACATCGGTCGTGGTGTAGATGGAGGAGATTCTGATGCAGAAGCATTAAGAGAACACTTAGAAGCAGTTCGTGAGTTCTTCGTAGAAATGAAACGAGAAATTCCAGACTTAATCATTGAAAACTGTGCAGCAGGCGGACATCGTCTTGAGCCATCTATGATGGGTGTAACAGCATTATCTTCTTTCTCAGACGCACACGAAGCAATCGAAATTCCTTATATTGCAGCAAGCCTTCACAATCTGATGCTTCCAGCACAGTCATTGATTTGGGCTGTATTGCATAACGATGAAAAGATTGAAAGAACTATTTATTCTTTAGCAGCTACATTCCTCGGAAGAGTTTGTATTTCTGGACAGATTGATGAATTAAGACCTGAACAGTACGAAGTGATTCAGAATGCGATTACATATTACAAGACATTAGAAGATGTAATCAAGAATGGTGTTTCTAAGATTTACGGAAACCGCAGCAAGAGCACTCGTTATCCAAAGGGAACACAGGTTGTTGTAAGAAGTACAGAAGATGAAATTTTAGTAGTATGTCATGCATTTGAAGAGCCAGCAGAAGAAATCGTAATTGATATTCCAGAAGGCTTTGCAATCAAGGAACGCTTCTATGCAGATGATATCCGCGTAGAAAACGGCAAACTTATCATTGGCAAAATGGGTGCTAGAACAGCACAGAGTGTACTCCTTAGCAAATAATATAGGAAAAGGGTTATGAATGCTATTATACTGGAATAGGTACGTTTTTTGTTATTACATGCATAAAATTATATGCAGATGATAATGTCAGAGAAAAATCACAGTTATTT
The DNA here is from genome assembly GCA_964424345.1 of uncultured Lachnospiraceae bacterium. GTDB lineage: Bacteria > Bacillota > Clostridia > Lachnospirales > Lachnospiraceae > RGIG6307. The sequence goes on along the minus strand of CAYRIK010000026.1, from coordinate 2,856 downwards.
TAGCATAAAGTGTGAGGAGATTTTTATTATGAAATATTTTGATACTTATGTATCTAATACAATCGCAGGAAGCGGTAATCAGCATATTTTCCGCGTAGGCGATACACAAAAAATACGCAAAGGACGTATTTATTACAAGTTATTTGCAGGTGGTACTTATAACTATTCTTTATTATTTACAAACATTACCGATGGTACTATGGCAGATGGTTCTATTAGTCATTGCAATCTTCTTTGTGATGAATGGGAAATTTTAGAGGCTTCTCTTGGTATTTGTAAGACAAGCAGCTTACAAGAAGCAGTAGAACCAGAATATACAGTTCCTATGACTTTTGCAGGCAAGGCACAAAAAACTGTTATGCCAGGCGAGTTCTTTACATCTGATGCTGTAGAGATAAGTGCTCAAAAAGGCGATTATTTGTGCATGGAACTTGTATATAGAGGAAAAGTGATGCCTTATCACGAAGAAACAATGCTTCCAACATTTGAATGGAGAGACGATGCATGGCTTCCAGGCAAACATATCCCATTTGCAAGCATGATTGGTTGCGACCGTAAGGTAGAAAAGAAGATTGGTTTCTTTGGCGATTCTATTACACAGGGACTTGGTACACCTTATAACAAGTATACACATTGGAATGCAATTGTATCAGAGAATATAGGAGAACAGTATTCTTACTGGAATCTTGGACTTGGTTATGGCAGAGCAAGTGACGTTGCAGTAGATGGTGCATGGATGTTCAAAGCAAAGCAGATGGATGGTGTCGTAGTGTGCTTTGGTACAAATGATATTGGAAATGGAAGCAGTGCTGAGAAACTTAAAAAAGATCTGTATACAATCGTAACAACATTACAGAAAGCTGGCGTAAAAGTGCTTCTTCAGACATTGCCTCCTTTTGACCGTAAGGAAGAAAAGCAGCAGATATGGCTGGAAGTAAATGAATATGTTCGTAAGGAATTAGCTCCGATTGCAGATGCATTCTTTGATGTAGTTCCATTACTGTTAGATGGTCCAGAAAGCGAAGGAAAGAGCAAATTTAACGGACATCCAAACGAACAGGGCTGTGCTTTATGGGCAGAGAAGCTGACACCTATATTCCAGAAATTTGTAGAAGAAATTTAAAGAATGGATGCCAATCGAAAAAATATAAAAGAATAACTATGCCTATAAAAAACGGCGGCTCTGAGAAAATAAGAGCCGTCGTTTTTATGTTTTTTACTGTGTCAATTTTTTAAATAAATCTTCAAATAATACGTCACGTTTAATCTGATATACATATCGAATCAAATGTCTATTTTCATCATATGCATAGTGGAAATCATATTCTGGGATAGGGCTGTGGATTAGTTTACTCTTCATAAAAGTGCCTTCCTCGTCTAAGAGCCATGCGACAGCAGTAATATCCCAAATAACACGAGTCCAAGGTTTACCTTTTTTGTGAAATTCAGCAGCTTCTACTGTATTTTCATATAAGTAATCACATAATTTGTTCTTTCCCTGAATCCAATGCTGTAATTCAAACTGAGATGTAGAAGCGCAATCTACAACACCAACGCAAGGTAACTGAATCAGAGGTACACCACAACCGAAAACGATTCTGGCAGCAGCAATATCCTGATGCATATTAAATTCAGAAGCAGCAAGTGGAATATGTGTTCCATGACCACCGAGCCATACGATTACACAATTTTCCTTCATACGAGGATTTTTTAAAATAGCAGATGCAACGTTTGTGATTGCACCGATTGCTATGATATAAAGCGGATGTTCAGGGGAATAAGATTCTGCAAGATTTGCCATGAAATCGGCTGCTGGTGATTCGACAGGTGTTGTCTCATCTGGTAAATAGTTTTCAGAACCTTTATATACGATAGATTTTAAATTTTCTTCGCCAGCAAGCGTTAATAATTTTAAAATCTCATCATAACTTTTATGCATACCATCAGAAGGAGAAACCGATTTGCTGTTTAAAAATGGAGCTGCACAAAATCCTTTGATTTGGAATTTTTGAGGGGATTTGAGCATATAGCAAATAGCAAATTGGTCATCTATTTCATTATAGGCATCTGTGTCTAAAATGACATCAATCTTTCCGCTTGGAACAGATAAGTTTTTCAAATATTGTTCTTGTGTCATAGAAATTTCCTCCATAATACAAATGAATTACATAACTTCATTATATAATATAAAATCGACAAATACCACAGAAAAAAGAATCCTTGCAAAAATTTCCAGTATATTTGGATTGACAAATGGTTGGGATTATGTATAATTGTATACAAATGTTCAAGTGGACAGAAAAACGATAAAAATGAAAAACATGAAAAAATGGATTTATATATATTTGTGTATCTGAAGGTTGCAGTAGAGGGGTTGCAGCTTTTTGGATGAAAGGAGACCAGATGTTAGAACTTTCCCGTAAATCAAATCTGTTAGAGAAGGATGGATACCGTTATTCTTTACAGGATGTTGCAAACCCTAATTTATATAGAGATTTATATACATATGAAGATATTCCAAAGGTTGCCTTTGACCGTAAGCGTGTGCCATTAAATATGCCAGAGGATATTTGGATTACAGATACTTCTTTTCGTGATGGTCAGCAGTCTGTAGAACCATACAGTGTAGAGCAGATTGTACACATTTATAAGCTGCTTTCTAAGTTAGGCGGTCCTTATGGTATCATTCGTCAGACAGAATTTTTTGTTTACAGCAAAAAAGACAGAGATGCGATTGCAAAATGTCAGGAGTTAGGATTAAAGTTTCCGGAAATTACAACATGGATTCGTGCAAGCAAGGAAGATTTTAAATTAGTAAAAGACTTAGGCATTCGTGAAACAGGTATTTTAGTATCC
>CAYRIK010000025.1:0-26869 GCA_964424345.1 uncultured Lachnospiraceae bacterium | reverse complement strand
GGCGAACCTGACATTCCCTGCACAATGCCTCCTGTTATTTGCAAAAGTGCTTCATCTGTCACTTGTATTTCCAGTCCTTTATTTTCTACTGCCGCATCATAGTGTAATGCTGTTATTTCAATATCATATAATTTACGTTCGCCATCTACGCTGCATACAATCTGTGCTGGTCCAAGTTTAACTTTATGTTTATACCCAATCGGTAATGCTTCGATTTGTGAAATCTGCTGCATCAGCTTTTGATTACAAGTTCCTAAAATACCACTCTCTGTATTAAAATAAACATCTCCAAGCAAATAATATTTGCTGTAGTCAATCACGCCTGTTAATTCTCCGGGTTCTCCCATTTTTCCTTTTTTCACAGCAATAATCTCTGTTGCATACAAGCTTCCGCTTTCCATTTCTATGCGATTTCCCGTATCATTATCATGGATTCCATGCCCCAATGCTCCAAAACTGCCTAGTGTATCTACATATGTGAGTGTACCAATGCCTTGTACATTATCTTTTACCCAAATTCCTGCCTGATAAGTACCTTCTTTATTTTGTTTCGGTGTCACCCTTGTGTCAAATACTTGCTGTTTTCTTTTAATCGTAAAAACAAGACTTTCTCCTTCGCATTCCTGAATCTGTTCTACAAGCTCGGATTTATCCTCTATTTTTTCTCCATTAACAGCCAAAATATAATCGCCCTGTTGTAAAATGTATTTAGACGGTGCAGTTGTTTCATATGTGCCTTCTACTTCTCCTGTATCTACAACCAAAACGCCTTCCGTTTCCAGATAAATTCCAATCGGTATTCCCGCCGGAATCATTTCTTTCTGCTCTACAATTTCCAGTTCCACATCCTTTAACGCAAAAAGGCCGAATAATTGCAGCTTTAATTCATAGCTTGTCAATTCATCGGCTTTTAATGTGATTGGTTCATATAAATTTATTGCCATTGCAGTTTCATTGTGATCCTTTTGACAGATTACTCCTGTCACTGGCATTTCAAAAGATAATGTTTCTTCCTGTCCACTTACTACACTGATCTTAGAGGGCAGATTTGCATTTACATGCTGTACCATAAAACTGCATACAGAAGAAATAGTTGCTAATATGCCAACCATACGCACTGCTTTTGTAACCCAAATACGTTTTTTTTCCATAATACCTGCTCCTTTACCGCAAACCAATGATAATTCTTTCATAGTATTTACGGTAACGAGGTATTTATACAAATTCCTATCAGGCTTTTGCTTTTTTGTTTAACGCCTGCATACGCATACTGCGTGCATGACTTTGTGCAAGTTCATCTACAGAATCTGCTCCAACCATTCTTGCAAGCTCTCCAATGGCTTCTTCTTCTGTTAACGCTTCCATACGAGAAATCGTACTTCCATCTTCCACATTTTTTGATATTAAGAAATGACTGTCCGCCATTGCTGCAATTTGTGGCAAATGTGTGATACATATAATCTGATGTGTTTTTCCAAGTTCTCCCAATTTTTCAGATACTTTCCATGCTGTTTTTCCACTGATTCCTGAATCAATTTCATCAAAAATCAACGTATCAATGCAATCCTTTTGTGCCAATACTGTTTTGATTGCAAGCATAATTCTGGAAAGTTCACCACCGCTGGCTACTTGTGCAACTGGTTTTAATGGTTCTCCCGGATTGGTAGAAATCATAAATTCTACATCCTCTAATCCTTTTGCAGTTGGCTCTTTTTTGGGTTTTAACACAATTTCAAATTGAACATCTAAAAAATTCAATTCCAAAAGAGAGGTCGTTAATACCGCTGAAAGCGTCTTTGCTGCTTTAGCACGAAGTTTAGAAATAACGGTTCCATGCTTTAATACAAGTTCGTATGCATCCTGCATCTTTTTTTCTAATTGTGCGATATATTCTTCAAAATGAAGCAGTTCCTCTATACGCTCCTGTTTTTGCTGTGCATATGCTAAAACAGCTTCAATTGTACGTCCATACTTATCTTTTAAATGATTGATTGTATTCAATCGTTCTTCTGTCTGGATAAATTCTTCTTCGGAAAATTCCATGTCTTCTGCAATTCGCAATGCAGTACGTGAAAAATCAGAAAGCATTGAATCTACATCCATAAGCATAGAATCTAATTCCTGCAAACGCTCATCATAAGAAAGAACTTGTTTTAATTCTCTTAATGCCACACTGAGCATAGCTCCTGCTCCATTATCATAATCAGTACTTTGAATGCTATGCTGTAATGCCTGTCCTATCTTTTGTGCATGAAGCATACGGCTATATGTCTGTTCAAGCTGTTCATCTTCTCCCACTTTTAAAGAAGCATTTTCGATTTCTTCCAGTTCATACTGCAAAAGATCCAGTTCTCTCTTTCGTGTGGACTCATCTGCATCCTCTTGTTCAATCTGCTTTTTCAGTTTCTTATATTCTTCGTAAGCATCCTGAAGTTTATTTAACTCTGTTTCCAGCTTTTCTCCTGCATATGCATCTAGTATTTCCATATGCTTTGCAGTTTTTAAAAGAGACTGATGCTCATGCTGTCCATGAATGTCAATCAGATATTCTGCCAATGCTTTGACCTGACGTGTAACAACGGTTTCTCCATTTATTTTTAGATTACTTCCATTTTTTGTAATCTTTCTTTGGATCACAACCATGTCATCTTCATCTGGAAGATCCATCTGTTTCATTACTTCATGTACTTTTGCATCAAGATGCTCAAATACAAGTTCTACCAATGCATAGTCTGCACCATGACGAATCAGTTCTTTGTCTGCTTTTGCTCCTAATGCCAGATTGATACTCCCAATCAAAATTGATTTTCCTGCTCCTGTTTCACCAGAAAGAATATTTAATCCTGGTGTGAGCTGAATATCACTTTCTTCAATCAACGCCAGATTTTTAACGTGTAAATTGCTTAACATTTTATTTACCCATACCCAATTATAGTACTATTCCGCTTAATTTTTCCTGCAGTTTATCTACATCTTCTAAAGAACGGGCTGCCAACATAATCGTATCATCTCCTGCTACTGCACCAACAATTTCATGCCAATGCATAGCATCTAATGCGGCTGCAGCTGCCATTGCCATACCAGAAACTGTCTTTATAACCAACAGATTCATTGCTGGTTCCATGCTGATAAAACTGTCTTTTAATATACGAATATATTTTTCGCTTAAATCTACTTTTGTACCTTTTGGTATCGTATAAATCTGTCTTCCATTTTTCCCTGGAGATTTTACCAATCCCAATTTTTTAATATCTCGGCTCACTGTTGCCTGTGTAACGCTATAACCAGCCTCTTTTAAAAGGCTGGTTAATTCTTCTTGTGTTTCTATATCATTACTCTCTACTAATGTGATGATTTCTTCAAGTCTGCTCTTTTTCATAATCCTAAAACTCTTTCCTATGACTGACTCATTTTTTTATGTAAAATTTCCATAAAGCTGACTGGTTCTAGACGAATGATCTTTGTTGTACAAGGAGCTTTCGTAATATTGATACAATCTCCTGTATTTAACTTCACTTTAAAACAGCCATCGAAGCTTGCTTCTACTGGTTGATTGCGATTTTGTCTATCGCCCGGAATAACGATTGTAATCAATTTATTTCCTTCCAATACGACACCACGATTAAATAAATTATGCGGACAAATATTTGTCATAACCATCGCATTACTTGTAGGATCCATAACTGGTCCGCCTGCAGACAGATTATATCCTGTAGAACCTGTAGGTGTACTTACAATACAGCCATCTGCATTATAACGTTTTAATAAAACATTATTCAGCCAAATATCAAAACGAACTGTCTGTAAAGAACCTGCTCTGTTTACTACAATGTCATTCAAAGCAACACTTTTGATTTCTTCATCCTTTGTAATAATCGTACCTTCTAACATCATACGTTCTTCTACAGAATAATCTCCATCCAAAAGCTGCTGCAATGCTTCCTCTAAATGTTCACAATCTACCTCTGTTAAAAAGCCAAGCGTACCAAGATTTATTCCTAAAAGCGGAACATGCATACCATAGCTGTTACGTGCTGCCTGAAGAAGCGTACCATCACCACCAAGCACAAGAATACATTCTGCATCTTCTGGAATTCCTTGCGGTTTTGTCCATTTTTCTGTTTCAAAATCCCATTTGATCATAACAACAACCGTTTCACATCCTCTTTCGTTGAGGTATTTTGTGATACGATTTGTGATCACCAGATCTTTATCTTTAAAGTCATTACTAATTACACACACTTTTTTCATAGGATTTTCCCTTCCGACTAATCCAGTGTACCATGTGCCTGTGCCACTGTAGTCTCTATCAGCTTCTTTACTTCGGCATTTGTGGAAATGCCTGTTCCAAGCACTTGTGTTTCCAAAAGCATATCTTCTGCTTCTTTTTCTGTCCACACTGGTACTTGTGAAGACTTCTCTTCATTTTTGGATAAATGTACGAGATATTCTATATTGCCTTCCGGTCCTTTGATAGGGGAATATTCTAAATGTAATATATCAAAACCGATTAAATCGGCATAATCCAAAATTTTAGCTACTACTTCTTTGTGCATCTCAGGTTCTCTGACTACACCTTTTTTACCGACATGATCTTTGCCGGCTTCAAACTGCGGTTTGATTAAGCACACTGCCTCACCGCCGTTTTTTAATAACTGATAAGCTGGAATTAAAATCTTTGTCAAGGATATAAAACTTACATCACAAGAAAAGAAGTCCAACTCCTCACCAATCTGTTCCTTCGTAATATAACGGAAATTTGTCCTCTCCATACATACGACACGTTCATCTTCTCGAAGTTTCTGTGCCAATTGGTCATGTCCTACATCTACGCTGAATACTTTCTTTGCACCATTTTGAAGCATACAATCTGTAAAACCTCCTGTACTGGCACCAATATCCATACATATCTTATCTTCCAAAGACAGTTTAAAATGAGAAATTGCTTTCTCTAATTTTAAACCGCCTCGGCTTACATATTTAAGAACATCTCCAATCACTTCGATTGTGATATGATCAGGTTCAAACATACTTCCTGCTTTGCTCTGCTTTTGTCCGTTTACGATCACCTGACCTGCTTTAATCATTGCTTTCGCTTTCTCGCGGCTTTCTGCATACCCCTCAGATATCAGAAGCACATCCAAACGTTCTTTCATATCAATGAATTCTCTCCAAAATACCCTTTACAATGCTGGATGCATCTATTCCAATCTCCTGTTTGAGAAGTTCTACGCTTCCATGCTCTATAAATCGGTCCGGTACTCCAACCATGTACAGTTCATTTTCATGCCCTGCCTGTTTCATATAAGAAGCAACTGCTTCTCCGTAGCCACCGGATACTACGTTTTCCTCCATTGTCACAATGAGCGTATGATTTTTACAAGCCTCATCAATTGCTTCTTCATCGATTGGCTTAATAAATCTGCCATTGATTACCGTAGGAGAAATTCCTTTTTCTAATAAAAGTTTTCGCACTTCTGCTGCTGTCTTTACCATACTTCCTACTGCAAAAATAGCTACTTGTGTGCCCTCAAAAAGCATTTCGCTCTTTCCTAATTGAATTTCCGCTCTAAATTCTTCCAAACCTGTATATGCTGTTCCTCTTGGATAACGCACTGCTACTGGTTTTCCAAGTGCCACTGCAAATTTCATCATATCTGAAAGCTCCCACTTGTTTTTTGGTGCCATAACGTGCATGTTTGGAATGCTGTTTAAGTAAGAATAATCAAATACACCTTGATGAGTCTCCCCGTCACTTCCTACAAGACCTGCTCTGTCAATAGCGAATACAACCGGAAGATTTTGGATACATACATCATGTAAAATCTGATCATATGCTCTTTGTAAAAAAGAAGAATAAATTGCAACAACTGGTTTTAATCCCCCTGCTGCCAATCCAGCTGCAAAGGTAACTGCATGCTGTTCTGCAATTCCTACATCGAAAAATCTATCTGGATAAATATTACGGAAACGCTTTAATCCCGTTCCATCCGGCATCGCAGCTGTAATTGCAACTACCTTTTCATCCCTTTGTGCCAATTTAATCATAACAGTAGAGAAAATATCGGTATAATTTGCAACCCTTCTTGGCACTCTTGGAAGCCCTGTCTCTGTATCAAATGGCTCTGCACCATGAAATCTGCTTGGATGCTTTTCTGCTGGCACAAATCCATTTCCTTTATTTGTAACAACATGAACAAGTACTGCACCCTTTACTTTCTTTGCTTCCTCTATGACACGCATCATCGTTGGAATATCATGTCCATCTACCGGACCTAAATATTTTAAACCAAGATCCTCAAACCATGTTCCTGGAATAACAAGATGCTTAATATCATTTTTAACTTTTCGGATTCCCTTTACAACTTCATCACCCTTTTCAGGCCATGCAGACAACATATCAAATACTTTAGACTTTAATCCCAAGTATTTATCTCCTGTGCGGATTTTATTCAGATACTTATTCATACCGCCTACATTTTCAGAAATAGACATGTTATTATCGTTTAAAATAATAATATAGTTCGTATCTAATCTCGCTGCATTGTTCAACGCTTCATATGCCATACCGCCTGTCATGGAACCATCTCCAATAACAGAAACGATTGTTTCTGTACCTCCTTGTAAATCTCTTGCTTTTACAAGACCAAGTCCAGCAGAAATAGAAGTAGAACTATGTCCTGTATCAAAACAGTCACAGTCACTTTCTTTTCTCTTTGGGAAACCGCTCATTCCCTTATATTTACGAAGTGTATCAAATCCTTTTTTTCGTCCTGTCAACAACTTATGCGTATAAGCCTGATGACCTACATCCCATACAATCTTATCTTTCGGAAAATCTAAGCACATATGCAATGCCATTGTAAGCTCAACTACGCCAAGATTTGGACCAAGATGTCCACCTGTCTCACTGATTTTTTCGATTAAAAATTCTCTGATTTCTGCCGCCAACGTATCCAACTTTTCTGGTGGAATATTTTTTATATCATTTGCCTTTTGGATGGTATCCAGTAACATACTTTTCCTTCGTCCTTTCACTCACAGGCTCTTATTTGCTTCTGTAAATCAGACTTTCAAATAATTGTGCTAAAAAGCTGTCTGCCTCTAATTGTGCTAAAGAAATCGCTTCCTCGGATAATCGCTTTACTTCTTCTTTGGCTTGATCTAAACCATAAATCGTCACATATGTCTGCTTCTGGTTTTTGGCATCACTTCCAATTGGTTTTCCAAGCTCTTCAAATGTACTTGTCACATCCAATACATCATCCTGAATCTGGAATGCAATTCCAAGATCATATGCAGACTGCTCTAATTTTTCAATTTGCTCCTTTTCAGCACCCGCTAAAATACCGCCAATCATCATAGAAGCCTGAATCAATGCTGCTGTTTTATTTTCATGAATAAACATCAGCGTTTCTCCTTTGATTGGCTCTTTGCTGTTTTCGGATTCAATATCACATACCTGACCACCAATCATACCAAAAATACCGGCTTTTTTTGCCAATACCTGTAATGCCTTTGCAATCATCGGATACTGTGTGCTGTCCGCCATATCGAATGCCAAAAGAGCTGTTTCAAATGCATAATTCAATAAAGCATCCCCTGCTAAAATACCCATTGCTTCGCCATATTTTTTGTGGGTAGTCAAACGACCTCTTCTATAATCGTCATTATCCATAGCAGGAAGGTCATCGTGTACAAGAGAATATGTGTGTATCATCTCGATTGCCGCCATAAATGGATAAACAATCTGTCCTTCGCCGCCATACGCACAAAAAACTTCATGCATCAACAATGGACGCAGTCTTTTACCGCCTGCCAATACACTGTAATTCATAGCCTCTAATACAGTTTTTTGATATCCGTCTTCTTTTGGAAGAAATCTCTTTATAATTTCTTCTGTATTCTGCACTTTTTTTGTTAGGGTTTCATTAAAATTCATCGAACTCTCCATCCTGACTCAATACAAGTACTCTTTTTTCTACTTTGTCTATTAAGTCATTGCAATACTTTACTAACTGCATTCCCTGCTCAAAGGCATGAAAAGATGCTTCTAAGGTGCTGTCTGGATTTTCTAACTCCTGCATCAGTGTATCTAGTCTTTCAAATGCTGTCTCCAAAGACATTTCTTCCTGTGGAGCATCACAAGCCATACTGTTTTTTGACATCTGCCTCTTCCTTTCTTTCCACAACTGCCTGAATGCGGCCATCCTTTAACTGGATTTGAATTTGTTCCCCAGTATTGATTTGACCGACACTGTGAATCGTTTTGCCCTGATTGTCACATACATAGGCAAGTCCTTGCTCTAATTTATCCAAAGGACTCATTCCCTGTAAACAACTCACTTTGATACGAAGCTCATTTCGTTTTTGTAAGAGCTGTCGTTTCATACTGCTTTGCAGTCGTTCTTCTATTTCAAGGAGCTGCTGTTTTTGTTCTCTTATCTGATACATCGGATGCTTTATTTTTAACAAACGTTGATATTGTGTCAGTTTTATATGATATTCACGCAATTTACGTTCCATACTGCTGCACAATGCTCCATGATACGACTCTAATTGTGCAAACAAAGTGCGAACATCATACACTGCCAGCTCTGCTGCCGCAGATGGCGTTGGGGCTCGAAGATCTGAAACAAAATCTATAATCGTTGTATCTGTCTCATGACCTACTGCAGAAATAATTGGAACCGTACAATGAAAGACTGCTTCTGCTACACTGCGCTCATTAAATGCCCACAAATCTTCTATAGAACCGCCGCCTCTACCAACGATCATTACATCCACATGTTGTTTTTCTAAAGCATGAATACCTTCTACGATACTTGCTGCTGCACCTTCTCCTTGCACAAGTGCCGGATACAATATAATCTGTACAAATGGATTTCTTCGCATCGTAATCTGTATAATATCTCTGACTGCCGCCCCTGTAGGCGCTGTTACGATGCCAAGTGTACGGATATATTTTGGAATAGGCTGTTTATACTCTTTGGAAAACATCCCCATTTCCAACAATTCTTCCTTTAATGCCTCAAACCGCTCATACAACAATCCGATTCCTGCCAGTTTGATTTGCTTTGCATAAAGCTGGTATCTTCCATCTTTACCATATACATCCACTGTACCGCCTACAATAACGTTCTGTCCTTCTTCTAATCGAAAAGACAGCCCATTACTGCGATACCCGGCAAACATAACACAATTTAATACCGCATCGGCATCCTTTAAAGTAAAATAAATATGCCCAGAAGAATGATACTTGCAGTTACTCACCTCTCCTTGTACGGAGAGGCTTTGCAACAAGTAATCCTGCGTGAACATATTCTTAATATAACTGCTTATCTGTGTAACGGAATAAACATTACCCATAGCTCATTATGCTTTTGTAAATTTGGCTAATACACCATTGACAAAACTTCCTGCATTGTCCTGTCCATATTTTTTTGCAAGCTCTACCGCTTCATTGATTGCAACACCTGCAGGTACAGCATCATCCTTTAAGATTTCAAAAATTGCAAGACGGAAAATCGTAAGCTCTACTTTACCGATACGATTTTTGCTCCAGCCTTCTGCCTTTGCAAATAACGCCTCATCTAATTCTGGAATCATGCTCTGGATACGCTCAAATTTGTCAGCGATCAATGTTTTTTCTTCTTCTGAAAAGGCAACTTCATCATCTGCAAAAAATAATGCTTTCTGCTCTGCCATTTCCTCTGGTTCATTAAATTCAATACGGAATAAAAGTTTAAATAAATATTCTCGCAACTCTGTTCTAGTCATAGCACCCTCTGTAAATCTGATTTTTTAGTTCATATTCAGACCGGCAATGCGTAAGTTTACACTTGCAACCTTTAATCCGGTCATGTTTTCAATGTTCATCTGTACCTTCTGCTGTACCTTACGGCAAGTTTCAGGAATATTGTATCCATACATGATAGCCAAAGAAATATCCACATTTACAATATCATCGCTGATATCTACTCTTACTCCTCTTGCTGCCATTTTTGGATTCTGGCCTGCAAGCATCTTGCGGGAAGGGTCGCCTACTGCTGATACGCCTTCAACATCTCTGATTGCTGCAAGCCCTGCAATAGTAGCTACCACATCTTCAGCCAGATAAATATTGCCGGAATTTTCATCTTCTCTTAATACATAATTATTTCTATTATCCATAGGAAACCTCCTTAACCTATTCAGACACTTTTATTAAGTATAGCAAAAAAACAAAAAAGACGCAATAGTTAATACTGCGTCTTTCTCTTTCTGTTCATTTACTCTGCTGTACCAAATTCGCTCAGTACAAGATCTTTATTTCTGTCTAATGTCATGCCGATAGACCATGAATTTACGAATAATAATAATGGTCTTCCCTTTAAGTCGCAAACCTTCTTCATATCAGAAGTACCAACGATCTTATTTAAGTCAATATCCTTATTTTCAATCCAACGGATATGTTCATATGGCAATGTTTCTAAACGAATTTCTACGTTGTATTCATTTTCCATACGATATTTTAATACGTCAAACTGAAGGACACCTACTACACCGACAATAACTTCTTCCATACCGGAATTAAATTCCTGGAAAATCTGAATAGCACCTTCCTGTGCAATCTGGTTGATACCCTTTACAAACTGCTTACGTTTCATAGTATCTACCTGACGTACTCTTGCAAAATGTTCAGGTGCGAATGTAGGAATACCTGCATATCGGAAGTTTTCTTTTGGCATACAGATTGTATCTCCGATTGCAAAAATACCTGGATCAAATACACCAATAATATCTCCGGCATATGCTTCTTCTAAAATCTTACGTTCATTTGCCATAATCTGCTGTGGCTGGGATAAACGCATAATCTTTCCGCCCTGAATATGCTTTACTTCCTTAGAAGCATCAAACTTACCGGAACAAATTCTCATAAATGCAATTCTGTCTCGGTGGTTCTTATTCATATTTGCCTGAATCTTAAATACAAATGCACTAAAGTCATGTTCATCAGGAACGATTTCACCACAATCTGCCATACGGGATAATGGAGTTGTTGTCATATCTAAAAAGTGCTTTAAAAATTCTTCTACACCAAAATTTGTAAGTGCAGAACCAAAAAATACAGGAGTTAATTTACCTGCATGTACACGTTCTAAATCAAACTCAGCACTAGCACCGTCTAATAATTCGATTTCTTCTAATAATGTATCTGCTGCACTTTCTCCGATTTCTTTTACAAGACCATCTCTGTCTGCAACAGAAACTTCTGTAACAGCACCTTCTTTTGTACCTTTTTCTGTATCAGCAAATTTGTAAATACATTCTTTTGATCTGTCGTAAACACCCTGAAATGCTTTACCAGAACCGATTGGCCAGTTTACTGGGCAAGTAGCGATACCAAGTTCACTCTCGATTTCATCTAACAAAGCAAACATATCGTCTACATCTCTATCCAACTTATTGATAAAAGTAAAGATTGGAATACCACGCATAGCACAAACTTTAAACAGCTTTCTAGTCTGTGGTTCTACACCTTTATTTGCATCGATAACCATTACTGCACTGTCTGCTGCCATAAGTGTACGGTAAGTATCTTCTGAGAAGTCCTGATGTCCTGGTGTATCCAGAATGTTGATGCAAAATCCATCATATTCAAACTGTAATACAGAACTTGTTACAGAAATACCTCTTTCTTTTTCAATTTCCATCCAGTCAGATACTGCATGTCTTGCTGTTGCTTTTCCTTTTACACTTCCTGCTAAATTGATTGCACCGCCATAAAGCAAAAACTTTTCTGTCAGTGTTGTCTTACCGGCATCCGGATGGGAAATGATTGCAAACGTTCTTCTTCTGTTAATTTCCTTGGTATATTGACCCACGTTATATCCTCCAAAATAAATCTATACAATATTACTACAAAGCGTTTTTATTTACTAAGTATATTTTCTCAGTAAAAATCCATACAACTTTTAATATACTAAAAAAGGTCAGCCTTGTAAATAAGTCAATTCTAAGTTTTGTTACTTTTTCTCTTCTTTTTTTGTGTTCCAAAAGAAAGAGGCTGTTAATATAAATATGACGATTGCCGCTGCAAAATCCGCAATCGGTGCCGCATATAGTATACCCATGATTCCACTTCCTGCTTCCTTTTTTTCCATAAGATATGGTAATAAGATAGCTAATGAGGTAAAACACATAATATCACGAATCAAAGATGCAATCACTGCTCTTACGGACTTTCCAATAGACTGAAAGAAAATAGCTGTCATCTTTACCATACAGGTAATAGTCATAAGGGACAAATAAATGCGAAATGTTTTTACTGCAAATTCCTGATATAACGCATCTCCTGAACCAAAAATGCCAATAATCATCTGTGGCCAACATTGGAATATGATTGTAGAAACGATACCGACTATCAAAGTACCTGCAAGCACCAATCTATATGCTTCTCTTACACGATGCATTTTCTTTGCACCATAATTATACCCAAAGATTGGCTGTCCTCCCAATACAATACCAGTTACAATATTACAAACGATTGTATATACCTTTGTTTGAATACTAAATACAGAAATTGGAATATCCTGTCCGTACTTGGACAATGCTCCATAATGAGCCAATGCAATATTGCTGACAAGGGATACTACTACGATAGATATCTGTGCTACAAATGTAGCAGCTCCTAAAGAAATGGTGTTTTTTAAAATTTCTCTATCTATTATGAAGCTGTCCCATGTCAGTTTGAAATTCTTTGGCTTCAAAAAATAAACGGTACATACACACAAAGAAGCAGCTTGTCCTATCGCAGTTGCCCACGCAGCTCCTGCAATGCCCCATTTAAATCCATAAATAAACAACGGATCCAATATTATATTTAACACTGCACCAATCAACATACCTACCATAGAATAAGTCGGGCTTCCATCTGCTCGGATAATGCTGTTCATAACATTAGAAAGCAAATATGCTGGAAAAAATGCTGCAATGATTCTAAAATACTCTGTTGCCATACCCAATGTCTGTTGAGACGCTCCAAACAGACTCATAATCGGTACTGCAAATATTTCACAAATCCCCATCAACACGATACTGATTGCTGCTGTAGTCAAAAGACCGCTTCCCACACATTTATGTGCTCCATTCGTGTCCTTTTTACCGGCACAGATGCTAAGATATGCCGCTGCTCCATCTCCTACACACCATGCAAACGCATTTGCGATACAAATAACAGGGAAAGAAACACCCGTTGCAGCATTTCCAAGATATCCAAGTTCACTGTTTCCAATAAAAATCTGATCCACGATATTATACAATGCACTAATGAGTAATCCCGTAATACATGGTACAGAAAATTTTACAAGTAATTTAAAAATTCGTTCGTTCTCCAACATACCGTTTTCTCCATTTCTTAATATATAAAACCGCAATAGCCTTGCTGTGTCAAACGACTAACAGCAACACTATTACGGTAGTTTTCGTTTTTTCGCAACATATCCAACATTTTATATTTTGCGAATAGTATGCGACGAACTTTGGCATTGTATCATAGGATCTATCTTTATGCAAGCCTTTAATCGTTACTGATTGTACTTACTACAATTTCTTGTTCTTCCATGCCTGTTTTTCTTTTTACAATGTCAATAATTTTTGCAAGATCTGCCTCTGAAAGACTGACTGCATTAACTACAACATCTACACCGCTTTCAGAAATACTCACGATACAATCTTCAAAGCCTTTTGCTTCTAACAATATTTCTGCTCCTGTTTCCATTTCTGCAATATTTGTCATAGCAATCATACTTTGAATTGCATCTTGTTTGTGATCATCTGCAAGCTCTGTACTTTCAATAATTTCTAATAATGTTTCTTTGTTTCTTGCTCTTGTTTGTTCTTTTAATAATTTTGCATCTGAAATTGTTGCTAATGCAGAACTTGCTGTATAAATGGTTTCCCCTGGAATTTCATTTTCATCTGGCCAAACTGCAACCATTTCATCCTGACTATAATCTTCCAGTACGACATCTATTGTCGAATCAAGTCCGTCTAACATAGCTGCTTCTGCTAAATCTTCATCGCTGATGTCTTTTAAGCTGTTTAAATCATAATCTGCTGTCAGATCTTCAATACGAATGTGTTCCTGAACTTGATTTTGAGCCACATCGGCATTGGCCTTCAAAGAGCCTTCCTGCGGCACTTCTCCAGCAAAATGAAGATAACCTGCAATAGCGATCATGATAGCCAGTGCTGTGATCATCACTTGATTTTTCTTTACCATGTCCTTCATATAAATGTTATTCCTCCATTTTTTTCTTAGCTATTTTAATTCTATGAGCGTCTACGTCAAATAATGCCTCAACTGCTTCTGTTATATGCTTCTTTATCACCGCATCTCCTGCTCCTTGTGCCACAACAAGCACGCCTTCGACTTTTGGCTGTATCGTCTTTACAACATACGGGCTTCCATCGCTTTCTTCCAAAACATTTTGTTTGATATGTTCACTTCTTTCTTCTCTCACCCCTCCTACACTATCCTTTTCTTGTAGCTGTTCATATTCGCTTTCCTCTTGCACATACAATACCTTTTCCACACTTCCTTCTAATGTCACCCATACATCTACCGTACCTGCACCGTCTATCTGCTCTAAAATCTGTTTCAGTCGTTTGGATAAATAAATTTCATATTGTTCGACATCTGATAATATATCATCTGATATGAGCGTTTCTGTCTGCTGTGTCTGTACTGTTTTTGGGGATAAATCGCTTTGTTTCTTATCAGAACTGGGAAATATAATGACTGCAAACAAAATACCTCCCAACAAAAACAGTGTCCATTTTTCTTTAGAAGACATCGGTTTCCCTTTCAAAGCAGTAAGATACGGCTCAAGCACCTTTGGAATTTTCATTTTTATGTTCCTTTCTTATCTACATTTACTGTTATCGGAAGTATTTGTTCAATTGGTTCTACATAGATTTTGCTTTTAGAAGGTATCGTTTCTTTATCTTCCTCTTCTTCGACAAGTTCTTCTGCCTGCTTTTGCCATGTTGCAAACCATTCCTCGCTCCATTGAAATTCCTGCATAGGAGCAAGTGTTGTTTGTGTAATCGTATCCCACGCTCCAAACACCCCTTGCACAACACTATATACAACCATAATACCAATCAATATTTTGATATAAGATTCATATTGCCTTCCTGACTGTAATTGTAATATCACTTCCATGAGAAGTACCAAAACTACGATTTTTCGAATCATTTCTATAAAAATCTGCATCTTTCCCTCTCTTTTCCAATAGCTTCTTTAGACTGCGAAACGTTGATTTGTTGTATATACTGCTAACATAATCCAAACAAAAAACAGGGTAGTTGCTGTCAATACAATTTTCCATACATATCCTTGTGCTGTACATAACTTGTCCGCACACCATGTCATCTGTTTTTCTCCTAATAGTCCATACATTGCAGATACTACTTTCAACAAAACACAAAGCATACCGATTTTAAACAACGGAAGTGCTGCTGCCAAACATAACAACAATACCCCAATCACTCCAATTCCATTTTTCAAAAGCACCGCAGAGCCTGCTGCCAATTCCATTGTCGTTTTGGTCACTCCACCTGCAACTGGAATTTTTTCCAACACTTTTTTGATTGTGCCATGCTTCATTTGATCTATATAAGGCAAGAGCATAGACTGTAATAAACTCATACCGCCTGATGCTAAAATAATGCCTTTAAACCCCAATGAAATGCCTTTTGCCAAACATTCCATCATTTTTTCTACCCGTTCTTTTTGCCAAAGCACTCCAAGCAGCGCCATAAGCATATATCCTTCTGTCATCGGCAATAAAATCACAAGTAAAAATCGTTCAATCAGATAAATAATAAATAACAAGACTGCAATATACCCTGAGCCAGTAATACTTCCGGAAGAAATCGTCAGCACTGCTGAAAAAACAGGCACAAATACATTTCCAAAGGAAAGCAGCCTCTCTAAACAAGTCCTTGCTACCATTTCTCCATTGTAATACAACGTAATCAACTGCTTTGCTAAAATCAAATATACAATCCAAAAACCAAGCTGTTTGACTTGCGTATGTTTGCACAACGTACTAAGCTGTTTTAAAAGTGCTGCTCCAATCCCGAGTGCAAAAAAAGCAATCACATATTCTTTGACGTAAAGAAAAGGATGTCCAATACTTTCCAAAACTGCACTTCCTATCATACTGCAAGCTGCTGCAATATCTCCCTTTGCTACTGCTTGTATCAATGCTGTTCCATTGATTTCAAACCCTTGAAACAGTTTTCCTGCAAGCTGTTCCAATTCCATCTTGTCCATTTCAGCCTCCTAATCCTGTCACAAACTCCAACAAATTCATAAAGATAGGAAATCCTGCAAGCAAAACACCCATTTTTCCCGCTATAGATACTTGTTCTGCCAATACGGCATATCCACATTCTTTACATATTCCTGCAGTCAGATCTGCTATGTACGTTACTCCTATAATGCGGAGCAAAATATATAAAAACTCTGTATCTCCTGCAATTTTCTGCCACAGCATTTCTATCGTATGAACAACATCCAACACATTCACAACAACATATCCGCACACAATCAATGCCATTCCAAGACCTGCCAGTGTACTATATTCTTGTTTCGTATTTTTTAAGAGCAATGCAACAAACGCTCCTAATATAGCAAGACCTGCAATTTTTAAAATATCCATATTTTCTCCTATAATGCAAATAGTGTCTGCATTGCCGAAAACAATTCATAGACATATGGAATTACCCAGCTCATGACCAACACCAATGCTGCAAGGCTGAGCAAAAAAGCATGTTCGTCCCGCCCACTATATTTTAATATTTGCGATAAGATTGTCACAAGAATCCCAACTGCTGCAATGCGAAAGATCAATCCAATTTCCATCTTAACCCTCTCTACCAAAAAATCAGACAAAGAAAAGCACTCACAAAAAATCCCATTGTAAATACCAACCTTTGTTCCTGCTTGTACGTTTCCTGAAGTGTTTTCTTATAAAGTATGATTTTTTCAGCTTTTTGTATCAGACTATGCCATAGTGCTTCCGGCTGCATCGGAATGTGTAAAAAGCTTTCCTGCCATATATCTCTGATTTCCTTTGAAATGCCTGTTAGTGCATGCTGTTTTTCTAAAAACTGTCTGCTCTGTTCTAACCATATCGTTCCAAAATCTTCTTTTGTCCGTATTTTCACTTCTTGTATGAGTGCTATATAAAATTCCTGTAACCAAGGTTGTTCTTCTTTGTATGTATGTTCCAACGCCTCTTTTAAAGGCATTTTCCACTGATACATGTAATATGCAAGTTTTTTTAATGTATCTGCCATTTGTTCTAATTGGACAATCCTATATTTTCGTTCTTTTACGATGCTATAGGAAATTCCAACTCCACCACACAAAAGCCATACCGCAGCAAACCATTTCATGCATCTGCTTCCTCATCTTTATATATTTGTTTGACAAGATAACTTCCCTGCTCTTTTCCAAGTAAGACGATTCTCGTAAAAATCTTTGTCTTTTTTACTTTTTGTCCAAATGGTTTTTGAAAAAAGGTTTCTATGGAATCTGCATGGTGTGTCGCTAATATAACGATACCGCTTCCATATAAGCGCTTGACAGCACGCAAATCTTTTTTGTCATAAATTTCATCTACAGCTACTACTTGTGGTCCAAGTGCCCGAAGACACATTTCCATCGCAGTAGCTTTATTGCATCCTGTTATAACATCTGTCCGCTTTCCAACCTCTAATGTTGGGCATCCTCCATACATGCCAGCCAATTCTTCTCGTTCATCTATCAACGTTACATTTTGCCCATCTGCATAAGCAGTTCCATCCGAAACCATCCGAACAAGATCTCTTAAAAAGGTTGTTTTTCCGCAGCCGGGCGGAGATAAAATTAATGTATTACACAGACATCCATTTTGATACAACCTAGGCAGTGTACTTTTAGCTACACCCTTTACTTCATGACTTACTCGAATCAAAATACTGCTTATATTTTTCATACTTTTGATTCGACCATCCTCTCCAACTAATACCTGTCCACCTATTCCTACTCTGTGCCCTCCTTGTATCGTAATAAAGCCTTGGGCAATTTCTTCTTGATATGCATACACACCATACCCGCAAAGCCACCCAAAAATCTGTTCTACATCCAAAGGTTCCACTATAACGTCTTCCCTTTTCCACTCTTTTCCATGATAAGTCAAAAACAGCGGTTTGTTGCTGCGAATACGGATTTCCTGAAGATTTTGTTTTTGCATATTTAAAAGTCCCCATCGCACAAGATAGCTTTGCGGTAATAATTGCTGCATATCTTCTCCTTTCTATATATCGTTATCTGTGTATCACATTATATTAATCCTGTCCAAAAAATAGAACAAAAAAAGCGGCATGACTCTTTTATAGAGTCACACCGCAATATGTGTCATTTCATCGTATATGCTACGATTTTATTATGTTATCAATTAGATCTGAGCAACGTCTTTCATAGAGAAGCTGATTCTGCCCATCTTGTCCTTGCCAAGGCAAACAACAGTTACAACATCACCAAGTGTAAGAACATCTTCTACATGATTGATTCTTTCCTTGCTGATCTTAGAAATGTGAACCATACCTTCTTTACCAGGAGCAAATTCGATAAATGCACCAAATTCTTTAATGCTTACTACTTTACCCTTGAAAATCTGGCCTTCTTCAAACTCTGTAACGATTGTCTTAATCATATTTACTGCACTAGACATCATTTCTGCGTCTGTACCGCAAACAGATACCTGACCATCATCTGTAATATCAATCTTTACGCCTGTACGAGCGATAATTTCGTTGATTGTCTTACCACGCTGACCTACTACTTCACCAATCTTATCTGGATCAATCTGAATAGAAATGATCTTTGGAGCAAACTTGCCAACTTCTGTTCTAGGAGCAGAGATAGCTGGAAGCATAACTTCATCTAAGATGTACATTCTTGCTTCACGAGTTCTCTTAATTGCTTCCTCTACGATTGGTCTTGTAAGACCATGAATCTTAATATCCATCTGGATTGCTGTGATACCATCTTTTGTACCTGCAACCTTAAAGTCCATATCGCCAAAGAAGTCTTCTAAGCCCTGAATATCTGTTAATACTAAGTAATCATCATCTGTATCACCTGTTACAAGACCACAAGAAATACCAGCTACAGGCTTCTTAATAGGAACACCAGCAGCCATTAAAGACATAGTAGATGCACAAACAGATGCCTGAGAAGTAGAACCGTTAGATTCAAATGTTTCGGATACTGTTCTGATTGCATATGGGAATTCTTCTTCGCTTGGAATTACAGGAAGTAATGCTCTTTCTGCTAATGCACCATGTCCGATTTCACGACGTCCTGGACCACGGCTTACTTTTGTTTCACCTACAGAGTATGCAGGGAAATTGTAATGATGCATATATCTCTTTGTTACTTCGTATTCATCTAAACCATCAATCTTCTGTACTTCAGATAATGGTGCAAGTGTTGTAATTGTACAAATCTGTGTTTGACCACGAGTAAACATAGCAGAACCATGTACTCTAGGGATTAAATCTACTTCTGCTGCAAGTGGACGAATCTGTGTGATTGCACGACCGTCTGGACGCTTGTGATCCTTTAAGATCATCTTACGAACAGTCTTTTTCTGGTACTGGTAAAGAGCTTCTGGAATTAAAGCAGACCATTCTTCGTTTTCTGCAAATGCTTCTGCAAGCTTTTCGCTGATTACACGGATATTTTCTTCACGAACCTGCTTTACATCAGTAAATACAGCTTCTTCCATTTCTGCTGGAGTAACTACTTCTTTCATAGCTTCAAATAATTCAGCAGGGATTGCACAGCTTGTATATTCGTGCTTTGGCTTACCAACTTCTGCTACCATCTTGTTGATAAACTCAATGATGCTCTGGTTGATATCGTGTGCTAAATAAATAGCTTCTAACATTTTTGCTTCTGGTACTTCATTTGCACCAGCTTCAATCATGATTACTTTTTCGGAAGTAGAAGCTACTGTTAAATTTAAATCACCCTTCTTCCACTGTTCCTGAGATGGATTGATGATAAATTCGCCATCAATTAAACCAACCTGTGTCATAGCACATGGACCATCAAAAGGAATATCAGAAATGCATGTTGCGATAGAAGAACCAAGCATTGCAGTAAGTTCAGGACGGCACTGTGGATCAACACTCATTACCATATTGTTGATAGTTACATCATTTCTGTAATCTTTTGGGAATAAAGGACGCATTGGTCTGTCAATAACACGGCTTGTTAAAACAGAATTTTCACTTGCTTTTCCTTCACGCTTATTGAAACCACC
The DNA here is from genome assembly GCA_964424345.1 of uncultured Lachnospiraceae bacterium. Classification (GTDB taxonomy): domain Bacteria; phylum Bacillota; class Clostridia; order Lachnospirales; family Lachnospiraceae; genus RGIG6307. The sequence continues at coordinate 6,497 of CAYRIK010000025.1, read as the reverse complement.
AGGAATCTTTCCTACTGCGTACATTTTTTCTTCATATTCTACACTTAATGGGAAGAAATCTACGCCATCACGTGGTTTTTCAGATGCAGTAGCTGTAGATAATACAGTAGTATCTCCATACATAACAAGTGCACATCCATTTGCCTGTGCACCTACACGGCCAACATCTACTCTTAAAGTTCTGCCAGCCAGTTCCATTGTAAAACTTTTAAACATAAAACCCTCCATATCGCAATGCTGCGAATTCACACTTATAAACCAAAATTAGGCGGAACGCCGAAAGGTCGCTCCGCCTAATGCAAAAATTACTTTCTGAGGCCTAACTTTTCAATTAAAGCACGATATCTGTCAAGATCTGTCTTCTTTAAGTAATCTAAAAGACCACGTCTCTGACCAACCATCTTGTACATACCACGTCTGGAATGATGATCGTTTTTGTTAGACTTTAAATGCTCTGTTAACTCCTGGATACGAGCTGTTAAAATAGCTACCTGTACTTCTGGTGAACCTGTATCTCCAGCAGTTCTTGCATATTCATTAATAATTGCGGTTTTCTTTTCTTTAGAAATCATTTTTAAATCCTCCTGATATTTTATAATCGCCGATAACTAAGTGCCGGTCGGAGTGTCCAGCCACCGGGTTACGGCTAAACTCAACTCTTACAAGATAACATAGATTTATCTTCTTGTAAAGAGTTTTTTTAATCGATTAAGCTTACTGCTTTTACTGGTGTTCTGTAATATGCATTAGAAATAATAATACCAGTCTTTTCATCATTTGCATGAACAATCTGTCCATCACCAATATAAATTGCTACATGTGTGATGTTGCTCTTGCTGGAACCATAAAATAATAAGTCACCAGGCTGAGCTTCTGTATAAGAAATCTCTGTACCGTAGTTAGACTGTGCTCCTGAATAATGAGGAAGTGTTACACCGTAGTTTTTGTAAACGCTTAATACGAAACCGGAACAATCTGCTCCCTTTGTAAGACTTGTACCACCCCATACATAAGGATTTCCAACAAACTGGATTGCATATTCACACAAATCCACTCTTACATCACTTACTTCCATACCATATCTGAATTTTGCAAGTGTTACTGCTGTATTCAGACCGTTTTTCACTTCTACATATTCTTCTTTTACATATACTTCATCTGTATTTAATGCACATTTTACCCAGCCATTTGCTACTTCGAGTACTTCAAGTTCTTCTCCCTTTGCTACCTTAGTAATGATTTCGGAAGTTTCACTTGCTTCTGCACGTACATTTAACGCATCTGCGAGTACTACTGCTCTTTCGTATGCAATTTCCATACCAATCAGCTTTGCTTCTACTCCTGTTACGATAAATTCAGCACTTACGTATCCTTCTACTTCACCAGAAGTAATATGATACCAGCCATTTTCCTCACCTAATATTTCACAAGCTGTGTGGTTCATCATCTTACCAACAATCGTTGCACTTGTGCTTGGATTTTCACGCACGTTTAAGTTTCCTTCTACTACTGCGATACCAAGTTCATCATAACCCCATGCGTTTGTTACGCTCTGGTCTGCATATTCTAAATATTCATCTGTAGCGATTACCTCATTGGTAACTGCTGCAAATCCTATATTACTTACTAAATTGTTTACGGAAAGGTCTGCTGCCTCTGCTCTTACTCCCTGAGTGCTCATAAGAAGCACACCAGCACCTATTAACAATAATTTTTTATATGCCATAATAACTCCATCAACTACTACTTCCATGTAACATTATTACAATTTTGTTACATTTGTTACAACCGACTTTGTCATTATAACAACTCGATAACATACTGTCAACCCGTCATTTGGAAAAAGCGACATTTTTTCTGGTCCTCTCTGACCAAAAAATACGTCCTTCTTCCATATCTTTGTGAAGTTGTTCTTTTAATGCATTTAAATCCGAAAATTTTTGTTCTGGACGTACAAATTTGTAAAACTGAACCGTCATTTCCTTATCGTATAAATTTCCTGAAAAATCAAACAAATACGTTTCCGCCAAAACTTCTGCATGTTTGCTCGTTTCTACTGTTGGTTTTTGTCCCACATTCGTTACACCATAATATACCATATCTTCTACTATGATTTTTGTGAAATATACACCAAAAGCAGGAAGCACTTTGCCATCTGTCCATTGCACATTTGCTGTAGGCATTTCCAATACACCTCCAGCAAGTTGTCTACCATGCACAACAGGGCCTTTTACACAAAACGGTCTTCCCATAAGCATATTTGCTCGTTCTATCCTACCGTCTGCAATACACTTACGCACAACGGTAGAACTGATTTCTTCTCCATGCTCAGCATCAAAATCTGCACCTATTTCATCTGTTTTCAGTTTTTTATGAAAAATAACTTCATACCCACACTGTCTTTTGTAGTCTACAAGCATCTTACAGTCGCCAAGACCTTTTTTCCCAAACGTAATATCTTCTCCGGCGATGAGCATTTTGCAGTTTAATTTATTTTGTAATATTTTTGTAACAAATTCCTCTGCAGGTATGTTTTTCGTCTCTTCATCCATCGGAAATTCGATTACAACATCTACATCATATTGTAAAAACACTTCTCGTTTTTCTTCTAATGTACATATTTCACCGCATGAAACTGATTCTTTTGCAAAAAGTCCGGATAAAGAACGGTCAAATGTGAATACTACCGTCTTTAATCCATTCGCTTTTTGCTCATGCAACGATTGTAACAGCAACTGATGTCCTTTATGCACTCCGTCAAACTTGCCAAGTACTACCGCTGTAGGTTCTTTTATATTAAAATCTAGTGTTTTTGAAATAATCTGCATTTTCTTATCCTATAAAAACATCTTGTATGGCTTTAAACGATGATCTTCTGCTACATACTCAAAAATACCATAAAATCTGTCATTTCCATACATACGAACCTGTTCTTTGTCATGCAGATACTTCGGCTGTAACAGCATATTCGGATAAAGTGTATTTCCATTATCTAACATTTTACAAAATTCAGGCTTTGCATAAACAGCCGGAAGATGTTCAAATACCTTATCAGGAGAAATGACGAGCGTTTCTACCGTTCCTGCATCACGATATGCTTCTAACTCTTTTAAAGTAATCGCATCTTTGATATCAAATGCGCCAACTCTTGTTCGCATAAGGCTTTTCATAGCCCCATAACAGCCAAGTTTTTCTCCAATATCATTGCAAAGTGTACGGATATATGTTCCTTTAGAACATACTACTCGGATTTTTACAATAGGAAGTTCTACAGAAAGAATTTCTATTTCGTGAAATGTTACTTTTCTTGCCTTGCGTTCTACTTCTTTACCTTCTCTTGCAAGTTCATATAATTTTTTTCCATTTACTTTGAGTGCAGAATACATCGGTGGAACTTGCATATAATCTCCTACAAAACTAAGGATTGTATTTTCCACTTCCTCTTTTGTAACATCTACTTCATGTTCCTTTAAAATCGTTCCGCTCATATCCTGCGTATCGGTAGCTACTCCAAGCATCAGTTCTGCAATATATTCTTTGTCGTGATCTGCCAAAAGCTCTACGAGCTTTGTGCCATTTCCGATACATACTGGAAGCACACCTGTTGCATCTGGATCTAATGTTCCTGTATGGCCAATCTTTTTTATTTTAAGAATACCTCGCATTTTTGCAACTACGTCAAAAGAAGTAAATCCAGCTTCTTTATAAATATTAATAATTCCGTTCATATTACCTCTTACTGCAACTGTTTGCCAATCTCTGCAATCAATTTATGAATAACTTCTGTCGCACTGCCTTCAATATTGCATCCTGCTGCTCTTACATGACCGCCGCCGCCAAATACAGATGTGATTACAACTGCATCTACTCGTTCAGACGTTCTTAAGCTTACTTTGTATGTTTCTGGAGCAATTTCATACATAAATACTGCACATTCTGTTCCACGAACCATTTTCAAACGATTGATAATACCAGTAAAATCACTTGTATTGATTTGGAAATGTGCCATATCTTCCTGTGTCATATAACTTAACAGGCACTTTCCTTCTAAATACATTTTGCTTCGAAGCACTGCCTCTGCCATAATTTTTGTCTGCTTATAGCTCTTTTCATAAAAGCTTTCCTGAATCAGATTTGCAAAATCAATATCATACTGAATTAACTTTGATGCTGCAATCAATGTGCTTGGTCTTGTATTAGAAAACTGAAATACACCTGTATCATGAATAATTCCAATATATAACGCTCTTGCAATATCATCGTCTATATCTTTTTCAGGAATCAAATCATAAATCAATTCTGCACAAGAACCGATTTCTGGATGAATATAGTTGACATCTCCGCATCCATTATTTGTAATATGGTGGTCAATATTAATCTTTTTGATTGCTTTTTGATACAATGCCTCTGCCTGTCCTGTTCTGTCAGGCATAGCATCCAGACAAAAGAATACATCATACTGCTGTCTTGGTGTATATTCTACATCAATATCTTTTACCTGTGTAATATGGTAATATGCACGAGAGCTTTCTTCTAAATATACGATTACCTCTGTCTTTGGCATATTCTTTTTCAAAAAAAGATATAATGCCATGCAAGAGCCGACACAGTCACCGTCCGGTCTGATATGACCAGTAATGCCTATCACTTTTGCTCCTTTGCATTCCTGCAGTAAATCCAACATCTTATGCTTCCTCGTCTGCTTCTATAGTTTCTTCTTTTCTGTCTGGAATCTGTGCAATAACTTCATCAATCTTTGCAGACATTGTTACACCATATTCAATAGACTGATCCATTACAAATGTGATTTCCGGTGTGTTTCTTAAATTCAGATTTTTTGCAAGTTTGCTGCGGATAAATCCTGCTGCACTCTTTAAACCTTCATAAGTATCTTTGCAAGCCTGTTCTTTTCCAAGAACGCTGATATATGCTTTACAAGTTTTTAAATCTGGAGCAACCTGTACAGCTACAACACTGGTCAATGGAGAAATACGAGGATCTTTGATTTCACCACGAATGATTTCTGCCAATTCTTTCTGCACTTCCATATTGATACGGGTATTTTTCATACTATTTTTTCTCATATCCTAATTTCCTTTCTAAATCTATATCTTTTTATTATGTTTAATAAGCGGAGTGTTTTTATATACCAGAAAATAAGTAATTTCCTAGTGTATAAAAACGGGGCTGTCATGCATTCCATGGCAGCCCCTAAATATTATAACATCTTTTTATTAGCGAGGTACTTCTACCATAATATATGCTTCTACAATATCAAGTTCCTGCATCTGGTCGAAACCATCAAATACAAGACCACATTCGTAACCTGCTTTTACTTCCTTTACATCGTCTTTGAAACGCTTTAAGCTTGCTAACTCGCCTTCAAAGATCTGTTTTCCTTCTCTGGAAATACGAACTTTACAGCCTCTCTGGAATACACCATCCAATACATAAGAACCTGCAATGTTACCAACAGCACTTGCCTTAAAGATCTGGCGAACTTCTGCATGGCCGATTACCTTTTCTTCGTATACAGGATCTAACATACCCTTCATAGCTCTTTCGATATCTTCGATAGCCTGATAGATTACACGATACAGCTTAATTTCTACGCCTTCACGTTCTGCTGTAGCTTTTGCTGTAGCATCTGGTCTGGAGTTGAAACCGATAATAATTGCATTAGATGCAGAAGCTAATACAACGTCAGATTCGTTGATCAGACCAACACCGCCGTGGATACACTTAACAACAACTTCTTCGTTGGAAAGTTTTGTTAAGGACTGTTTTACAGCTTCTACAGAACCCTGTACGTCTGCCTTTACGATAATGTTTAATTCCTTTAAGCTGCCTGCCTGAATCTGTCCAAACAGATCATCTAAACTCATACGTTTCTTTGTTTCTTCTAACATACGAGCCTTGTACTCTGCCATATATGTTTCTGCATATGTTTTCGCTGTCTTATCACTGTCATGTGCTAAGAATACTTCACCTGCTGCTGGTACATCAGAAAGACCAAGAATTTCTACTGGTGTAGAAGGACCTGCTTCTTTTACACGACGACCCTTATCATCTACCATTGCACGAACTTTACCGTAGCAAGCTCCTGCTGAAATGAAGTCACCAACATGTAATGTACCCTTCTGTACTAAAACAGTTGCAACTGGACCACGTCCCTTATCTAACTGTGCTTCGATTACAAGACCTCTTGCCTGACGCTTTGGATTTGCCTTTAATTCCAATACGTCTGCTGTTAATAAGATCATTTCCAGTAAATCTTCGATACCTTCGCCCTTCTTTGCAGATACTGGACAGAAAATAGTACTTCCGCCCCAATCTTCTGCGATCAGACCGTACTCTGTAAGTTCCTGTTTTACTTTTTCAATATTTGCTGCTGGCTTATCAATCTTATTTACTGCAACAATGATTTCAATTCCTGCTGCTTTTGCATGGTTGATTGCTTCGATTGTCTGAGGCATTACACCATCATCAGCTGCAAC
>CAYRIK010000024.1:0-26987 GCA_964424345.1 uncultured Lachnospiraceae bacterium | reverse complement strand
GTGTTTGTTCGGTTTTTGCTTCTAATTTATTGAAGATAGGCTCAATTGATTGTTTATTACTATAATCCTCCTGATACCTGATATGTAACAATTGAATATATCCAGAAACAGTAGTAAGAGGAGTCTTTAAATCATGAGACAAATTTATCATTATTTCTCGTAATTCATTTTTTATACTTTGAAATTCTATATCTTTTTGATATAACACTTCTAAATACTTGTTTATAGATAACACCAACTTTTGGATATATGAATTATTGGTTCTAAGTAACAAAATTCTATTTTGCCCTTCTAGTAATGAATCTATTTCCTCACATATTTGCCGAATTTCCAAACGATAACTATGTAATTTATAAAATTGCCAAATCAAAATAAAACATAATGCTGTATCGAATAAATTTCGCAACATATTTATTCCTCCTGTATTTTGTATCCAATTCCCCAAATTGTTTTAATATACTCAATATCTCCATTTTTTAATTTGTTTCTTAAACGATTCATATGCGTATTTAAAACATTTTCATTTCCGTAATATGGTTCTTTCCATATTGCTTGGTAAATTGTTTCTTTTGATAGTGCGTGGTTTTTATTCTTCAACATATATACAAGGATATCGAATTCTGTTCGAGTCAAATCTATGTTTTTATCATTTCTTTTTATCGTATGTGCAGTCAAATCAATGGTCAAATCTTTTAGTTTTAAAAACTTGTTCTGATATTGAAGCATATCATATGTAGATACTCTACGAATATTTGCCTTTATCCTTGCAGACAACTCGACAATTGAAAAAGGTTTTGTAACATAATCATCTGCTCCTAAAGATAATCCTCTCGCCTTGTCACTGTCACTATTTTTTGCTGTGATAATTATGATTGGTATAGTACTTATTTCACGAATCTTTTTTATGATTTCAAATCCATTTCCTTTTGGGAGCATAAGATCAATTAACGCTAAACTATAATCATTAAAGTTAATCTCTTTAAAAATTGAAATGCCATCTATATAAGATGCTATTTCATACCCTTCACCACTTAAATAATCTTTTAACATTTCTCGAATATCAGCATCATCTTCAATTAGTATAATTTTTTCCATATTTGCCACCTCCGTATAGTATTATATCACATACTATGTCTATATCACGCCAGCCTTCATAAAGAAATATAGAGAAAAATAACAAAAAAAACAACCTATATGATTATATTTATCGGAGAAAGTGACGATTAGATAATGTATTGGAATCATTTTGAATGGGAATTTTTGGAGGAGGTGAATTAATCTACTTTTTATTGGTATTTCAAAATGTATATTATGTATATATGCGTTTTGAGGTTCAAAGAAACTCTTTGACAAGTCACTATTTAGAAAGGTGGAGTAAGCTATGGTTAAAAGACATTTTAGAACAAAAGTATTATCAACTGCTATTGCATGAACAATAGCAACCGTATCATCTTTTGGAACTACGGTTATAGCAGCCAAAAACACAGATACACAAGTAAAACATCAAGAACCAGTTAGAATAACAGATATAGAACCACTTGGCGATCCTCTGCCTTGTCGCAGTCAATCCGAAGAATATAACCATTGTAATAATTGATGTCTATGGTGTTGTGATATTTATTGTATTCAGCGTGAACGATATTAATATGTGCAATGTCCTTTCTCTTATCTGTTTTGGTTACAGAAGCATCTCACCCAGCCCCAGCCGATGTATATGATTTATATATTGTTATTAGCTGTTACCAGATTTTACTTCCCTTGTTTTTGCCCTTATGAGGTGTCGTAACACAAGGGAAAAGGATATAACATAAGGGAAAATCTAGGGGAAACCTCACTATCCAAAATTGTAGGAAAATCAAGGCATTGCGGACTTTATCGTAACACTGTATAATACGAATTAGGTGTTAAAGAATTGTAGGTATCAAAATTCAAATTTGTGGATTTCCTATGAGAAGCAAATAATTCAGTTGCATTTTTAGGCGTTTAACGATAAAATACAATAGATAGAGTATGTAGAGAGGAGAAAAAGATGCAGACAAAAGTTGTTTATATAGATGAAAAAAATATGGATATGCAGACTTTGAAGGAAGCTGGCGAACTGATCAAACAAGGCGAATTAGTAGCGTTTCCAACAGAAACGGTATATGGTCTTGGCGGAGATGCATTACAGGCAGGTTCTTCCTGTAAGATTTATGCGGCAAAAGGAAGGCCAAGTGACAATCCTCTTATTGTACATATTTCTAAGTGGGAAGATATTTACCACATTTGCAGAGATATTCCAGAGCAGGCAAAGAAGTTGGCAGATGCATTCTGGCCAGGTCCGTTGACAATGATCTTAAAAAAGACAGAGGCAGTGCCAAAAGAAACGACTGGTGGTTTGGATACCGTAGCAGTTCGTATGCCAAGTCATCCAATCGCAAAAGCGTTTATTGAGGCAGCAGGCGGATATGTTGCAGCACCAAGTGCAAATGTTTCAGGAAGACCAAGCCCTACTGTTGCAAAGTATGTGTTAGAAGATATGGATGGAAAGATACCGATGATTTTAGACGGCGGAACAGTTGGTATCGGTGTGGAATCTACAATCGTAGATTTGACAGAAGGAACACCTGTTATTTTACGTCCGGGTTATGTTACACATGAAATGTTAGATGATGTACTTGGCAATGTAAAAGAAGATGTTGGTATTTTGGTAAAACCAGAGGCACATCAAGCACCAAAAGCACCTGGTATGAAATACAGACATTATGCACCAAAGGGAAGTTTGACAATCGTAGCAGGAGAAGCACAAAATGTGGCTGATTATGTAAATCAGTCTTGCATGCAGGCAAAACTGGACGGAAAGCGTACTGGTGTGTTGTGTACGCAGGAAACAATCAATTTGTATCCACAGGCAGATGTTTTAAAATGTATGGGAGTTCGTGCAGAGGAAGCGACAATTGCACAGGGATTGTATCAGATATTGAGAGAGTGCGATGATGAAAATCTGGAAGTGATATTTGCAGAAAGTTTTTCAACCGAAGGAATTGGTCAGGCAATTATGAACAGATTGCTGAAGGCTGCCGGATATCAGGTTATAGAAGTGTGACAAACAGGTAACACTGTAAAAATATAACAAAGTCAAATTTTAAAAACAAAGGAGAACAGAGTATGAAGATAGCAATTGGTTCAGATCATGGCGGATTTGCTTTAAAGGAGCAGGTTGCAGCTTATTTAACAGGAAAAGGATATGAGGTAAAAGACCTTGGCTGCTACAGCTTAGACAGCGTAGATTATCCTTCTTATGGACACGCTGTAGGTAAAGCAGTTGCAAGTGGAGAATGTGAATTTGGTATCGTTGTATGTACAACAGGTATCGGTATTTCTATCGCAGCAAATAAGGTGAAAGGTGTACGTTGTGCATTATGTTCAGAACCATATTCTGCACATATGACAAGAGAACACAACAACGCAAATGTATTAGCAATGGGCGGTGGTCTCATTGGTACAAATATGGCGCTTCAGATTGTGGATGAGTTCTTAAATACAGAATTTTCACCAGAAGAAAAGCATCATAGACGCGTAGATATGTTAGAAGAAGTATAAGATGCGGTATTCACAACATAGCGATTGGCATGGTATTATCTAGCCAATCGCTGTGTTAAAAACAGGAGAAATTTTTTTGATACGAAACAAGTTAGCTAAGATTTATAAAGGAGCTATTGTACTTGCAATAGCCGGTGTGTTTGCAGGCAGTCAGATTCCTTTGTATGCTTCCTCAACACAGCAGCAGTTAAATGAGGCACAGCAGAATGCAAATCGTGTTACGAGTGAGATCAATGAAAATAAAGAAAATCTGAATGAATTAGAACAGGAAAAAAATCAGATTTCAGGACAGCTCAATCAGTATAACAATCAGTTATCAGAAGCTGTGAAAGCATTAAACGAAACGGAATTTGCAATAACGGCAAAAGTGCTGGAAATCGAACAGAAACTTGCACAGTTAGAAACAGCACAGGCAATCGAACAAAAACAGTTAGAAGACCTTCTAGAGCATATACAATTTATGTATGAGAGCGGTGTTACGCAATCTTATTTGAATTTGCTTTCAGAAGTGACTAGTCTGACGGAGTTTTTGAATTTATCAGAATATGTGGAACAGGTATCTGCGTATGATATGCGTATGTTAGAGCAGTTTAAAGCGACAAGACAATGCATTGAAACCGAAAAAGCAGAATTGGAACAAGAACAAAGAGCGTTGGAAACATTGCGTTCCGAGCAGCAGACAAAGAAAAATGAAGTGAACAGTCTGGTAAATAAAACACAGTCTGCACTTGTAAATAAACAAGGTGAGATCACTCAAAAAGAAAACGAAGTGACAGCACAGGAAGAAGAACTTGCTCAGATTAAAGACAATATCGAAGAACTGCAAAAAAAGCTGGCAGAAGAAATTGCATTGTCTCAAGCAGCAGCAAAAGCAGAATGGCGTGATATTTCGCAGGTAGAATTTGGCGAAGATGACGTGAAGATGCTGGCAAATCTGATTTATTGTGAAGCACGAGGAGAAAGTTATGACGGAAAGTTAGCAGTAGCTTCTGTTGTAGTAAATCGTATTTTGAGCAGTAAATTTCCAGATACGATGGCGGGTGTAATCTACCAGAAAAATCAGTTTGAACCAGTCGCTTCTACTAGAAACAGTTTTGTGGAAGCATTGGCTTATGATAAGGCAGCAAATGTAGACGGCTGTTATCAGGCGGCACAGGAAGCAATGTCAGGTATTACAAATGTTACAAATTGTGTATTTTTCCAGACGATTGCATATCTCGAAAGAGTAGATCGTTTAGATGTAATAAGATATACGATTGGTAATCATGGTTTTTATTAATAATTGGAGAGTTTTGTGAAAAAAATTATAAAAAGCATAGGTGCTTTATGCCTGAGTGCTGCAGTACTTTTTGGCTGCGGTACTCAGGATGTACCACGTGATGAAAGCGAAGATATAGAAAAAGTAAGTATTGTTTGTACAACATTTCCTCAGTATGATTGGGTGAAAAATCTGTTAGGTGATACGTTATCTGAGACAGAACTTACACTTTTGGTAAAAAATAGTGCAGACGTGCATAATTACCAGCCAAGTGCTCAGGATATGATACAGATGAAAGAAGCGGATCTGTTTTTATATATTGGCGGAGAGTCAGATACATGGGCTGTGGATCTGATGAAAGCAGACAGTGCCTTAGAAGAAAAGGCATTAAATTTGAGTGAAGTATTAGAAGAAGATGGAAGAATCCTTTGTAAGGAACATCATCATGAACATGATCACGATGAAAAGCAGGAGCATGCAGAGGAAGAAAGTTATGATGAACATATTTGGCTTTCTTTGAAAAATGCAGAATTTTTGTGTGAATCTATTTCAGAACACCTTTGTGAGATTTTGCCTGAGCATGCACAAGAGATTCAGGAAAATACAGCAAAGTATGTAGCACAGCTTCAAGCATTAGATGGAGCATATGCTCAGATGGTACAGGAAAGTGCGAAAGAACCATTGATCTTTGGCGACAGATTTCCATTTTGCTATATGACAACAGATTATGATTTAGAATATTATGCAGCATACACAGGCTGCAATGCAGAAATAGAAGTAGGATTTGATACAATCATTGCACTGGCAGACAAAGTAGATGTGTTAGAAAGTGCGTATATCATGGTTATTGACGGTTCTGACAGAAGTATTGCAAAGACCATTTTGGATACAGCAAAGTATAAGGAAACGGAAATATTAGAACTTAATTCTATCCAGTCTGTTTCATGGCAGGATGTAGAAAGCGGTGTATCTTACTTGGAAATTATGGAAGACAACATGGAAGTGCTTAAAAAGGCACTGAATGGATAAGGGATAAACGATACGAAAGTAGAAAGGAATTAGAATGTCTCAGATTATATGCAAGAGCTTATCTTTGGGATATGAAAAACGTGCAGTTGCAGAAGATGTCACATTTTCTGTTGGAAAAGGCGATTATTTGTGTATTCTTGGAGAAAATGGCTCAGGAAAGAGTACTTTGATCAAGACACTGCTCGGATTGACAAAGCCATTAGCAGGAGAGATTATATTTGGAGATGATCTGCATCTGACAGAAATTGGATATTTGCCGCAGCAGACGTTGACACAGCGTGATTTTCCAGCATCTGTATGGGAAATCGTAATATCTGGCTGCTTGAACAGAAGTGGTTTCAGACCTTTTTATACAAAGGCAGAAAAACAGATTGCACAAGAAAATATGGAACAGCTTGGTATTTCTCATCTTGCAAAGAAATGTTATAGAGAATTATCTGGTGGTCAGCAGCAGAGAGTTCTTTTGGCACGAGCATTGTGTGCAACACGAAAGATGCTGTTGTTGGATGAACCTGTAGCAGGACTGGATCCAAAGGCTACAGCAGAGATGTATGAATTAATTGATGAATTGAACAAAAAACATGGCATTACAATTGTTATGGTATCTCATGACATTATGGCTGCGATTCCGTATGCATCTCATGTGCTTCATCTGAGTAATAAACCGTTGTTCTTTGGTAAAAAAGAGGATTATATCAAGAGTCCGGCTGGACAGATTTACGCAGCAAGTGCAATGCTGTCCGGAAAGGAGAAAGCATGATAGATACATTAGTAACATATTTAAGCTATCCATTTGTACAGTATGCATTGATTGTAGGTGTGTTGGTTGCTTTGTGTGCCTCCTTACTGGGTGTGTCTTTGGTATTAAAGAGATTTTCTTTTATTGGAGATGGATTGAGCCATGTGGCGTTTGGCGCATTGGCAGTTGCTACGATATTGCATGTAAGCAATGAATTGATTGTTATGATACCGATTACGGTATTGGCAGCAGTATTACTGCTTGGTGCAAGCAACAATGCTATGATAAAGGGCGATGCATCTATCGCAATGATTAGTGTAGGAGCACTTGCATTTGGTTATCTTGTACTTAGTAAGTTTTCAGGCTCTACAAATGTATCTGCGGATGTATGCAGCACGTTGTTTGGTGCAACTTCTATTTTAACACTGACAATCACGGATGTATGGGTGTGTATCGTGATGTCTATTCTTGTTATTTTTGTATTTGCATTTTTCTATAACAAGATATTTGCAGTTACATTTGATGAAACTTTTTCAGAAGCAACAGGTATTCGTGCAAAAGTATACAATTATATGATTGCTATTATCACAGCATTGGTTATCGTACTTGCTATGGAACTGGTTGGTTCTTTACTCGTATCTGCGTTGATTATTTTCCCAGCATTGTCTGCGATGCGTCTGTTTAAGAGCTTTCGAGCAGTAACTTTATGTTCTGCAGTAATCGCAGTAATTGGCACAACGGTAGGAATGTTAATTTCTATTTTGGCTTCTACTCCAGTAGGTGCAAGTATCGTTGCAGTAGATGTTGTGATTTTTGCATTATTCAGTCTTGCAGGTATTTTCAGAAGATAAATTTGGATAAGGTATAAAAGGCTCTGGAGGCATCTTGTGTGTATCCAGAGCTTTTTCCATACATACAAGATCGTGCCATGCTCCGAGTTTAAATCCTGATTTATGGAAGGTGGCAACAATTTCATAACCATGTTTTTTATGAAAACAGATACTTTCATCATAAGAAGCACATATATAGGCACAGCAGTTTACGACATGCTGTGCTTTTAATATTTCTTCTAAAGCTGCATAAAGTTTCGCACCGATATGCAGTCCTCGATGTTGTCTGTCTACATAAATAGAAGTTTCTACGCTCCAATCGCAGGCACTTCTTGTAATAAAGGCAGAAGCATAAGCATAGCCAAGAATTTTGTCGTTGGAATCAACGGCAACAAGATAAGGATAACGCTGTAATGTGTGCAGCATACGCTGTTTAAATTCCTCAAGTGATGGCACTTCATATTCGTATGTAATAGCGGTTTCTAAAATATAGGGAGCATAAATATTTAAAATAGATGCTGCATCAGAGAGGACAGCAGGGCGGATTGTGATTGTATTATTCATAGTAAAAATTCCTTTTTAAAAACATTTGGGAACATGATACTTCGGAAAAAAAGATATGTCAATGGAAAAATAACATAGAAAAAAGTAACATACACATAAACAAAAAAAGGTATTACTTTTGGCAAAAATTATATATTTTCTAGTAGAAAAAAATGTGCTATTATACTTGTGAAATTTTTCTAAACTCTTTTAGAAATGTGGACACCTCAAAATAAAACTCGTATAATATACTCAGTTGTTTCCATGCTAAGAATAGGGTGATTGATATATGAAAAAAAACATTTCCGTAATGCGGGCATTTACCGCAATAAGTCAATTTGGAATTAACATGATAGTTCCTATCGCTATGTGTTCTGCAGCAGGCTATTTTCTGGATGAATGGCTTGGTACAGGTTTTATCATGATAATCCTCTTTTTTGTGGGAGCACTGGCGGGCTTTCGAAATATCTATATTATGGCCCGTAAGATTTATGAGAGCGATGAGAGGGAGGAAAATCCATATGTTTCCAGGATTGACAGAAAAAAATGACAAATCGATTTTAAAAGAAATGGTGTATGGTATGTTGCTGTATGGTGTGGTTGGGCAGCTTATCGTATTATTGTTTAGCACCAGTATCAAAGTAACACTTGGCTGGTGGGTTGGCGTGCTGATTGCAATCGTCTATGGTTACCAAATGTGGTGGAGCTTAGGTAAAGCATTAGATTTGAAGGAGGATGACGCACGTAAGAAAATGACTGGTTACAGCACATTACGTTATCTGTTTATCGTAATCGTTATGGCCGTTGTCATGATTACAGAAATCGTAAATCCATTGTCAGCTGTCTTTGGAATCTTCGCACTCAAAGCAGGTGCGTATTTGCAGCCGCTTATGCATCTCATAGGTGAGCGTAAGAGCAAAAAGAAAAATGAAAACTAAATAAAAGAGACGAGGAGGTGAGAATATGGGTCAGGGCATATTACTGTCAGCCGATGTAGACTTTATGATACATGGTGTGTTTTCCTACGAGATATTTGGACAGACAGTATGGATTACAACTACTCATATTTGCTTGCTGATTGTAGTATTGGCATTGAGTGTATTTGCAGTGGTGGCAAATCGCAAGATGAAAAAAGCTACAGAGGTTCCTGGAAAGTTTCAGAATGTAATAGAAATGATCGTAGAAATGCTGGATGGCATGGTTTGCAGCAGCATGGGAAAGAGTGCATATAAATTTGCAAATTATATCAGCACTGTTTTTATATTTATTTTGACTTGCAACTTTTCCAGTTTGGTTGGTTTAAGACCACCTACTGCCGATTATGGCGTTACACTGCCGCTTGGTGTAATGACATTTGTGCTTATTCACTTTAATAAGTTCAAACATCAGAAGGTAAGCGGTGTAATCAAAGGCTTATGTGATCCATGGCCGATTTGGGCACCTATCAATATCATTGGTGACCTTGCAGTACCGATTTCTTTATCACTGCGTTTATTTGCAAACGTATTATCCGGTACTGTTATGTTGGCATTGGTATATGCGTTGTTGTCTGTCATTGCGATTGGCTGGCCGGCAATCTTACACGTATACTTTGATATTTTCTCAGGTGCAATTCAGACATATGTATTTTGTATGCTGACGATGACTTATATTTCCGATGCAATCGGAGATAAGTAAGCCATCAATGAAATTAGATTTGTGGAGGATAAGAAAATGGAATTTAATGAAAACTTTATTTTAGGTTGTTCTGCTATTGGTGCAGGTTTAGCTGTTATCGCAGGTATTGGACCTGGTATTGGTCAGGGTATTGCAGCAGGTCATGCAGCTGCAGCAGTAGGTCGTAACCCAGGTGCAAAGGGTGATATCATGTCTACAATGTTACTTGGACAGGCAGTTGCCGAAACAACTGGTCTTTATGGTCTGTTAATTGCTATGCTTCTCTTATTCGTTAAGCCTTTATTACCATAATAAGAAATTTTATGATTATTATGAGGAAGGAGGCAATACGGTAAGATGAACATGAATGCAAATTTATTGCTTCTGACAGCCGAGATGGAGCCACGATTATTTGATCTGGATTTTCAGCTTTTACATGATGCAGTGCTGACATTAATCGCTGTATTTGTATTGTATTTCATCATGAGCTACTTTCTGTTCAATCCAGTGCGTCTGATGCTTCAAAACCGTAAAAACAAAATTCAAACGGAATTAGACGAAGCACAGAAGGCAGAAGAAACAGCAAAAGCATTGCGTCAGGAATATGAAGCAAAGCTTGCAAATATTGACAAAGAAGCAGATGAAATATTAAGCGAAGCCAGAAAACGTGCATTATTAAGTGAAACTCAGATTATTCAGGAAGCAAAAGCAGAAGCTCGTCGTATCATAGAAAGAGCAAATGTCGAAGCAGAGCTTGAAAAGAGTAAAGTAGCCGATGAAATTAAGACAGAAATGATAGAGCTTGCATCTATTATGGCTGGTAAAATTGTAGAGGCGAATATCAATACAGATATTCAGGCTGAGCTGATCGATAAGACATTAAAGGAAATAGGTGAAGATACATGGCTAAGCTAATTTCGAAAACCTATGGAAATGCGTTGTTTGAGCTTGCCCAAGAAGAGGGAATGTTAGACGAACTGTTTGAGGAGGCAAAAGCAGTCCAGGAAATCTTAAAAGAACATGCAGATTTTGGAAGACTGATGGCTCATCCAAAAATTTCCAAAGATGAAAAGGTTCAAGTAATCGAACAGGTCTTTACAGGACGAATCAGTAAAGAAATGACAGGATTTTTGGTCATTATCGTAGAAAAAGATCGTTACAAAGAACTGGATGATATATTGACATATTTTATCGACAGAGTCAAAGAAGTAAAGCACATAGGAGTTGCTTTTGTGACGACAGCTGTTGCATTAGACGAAGCAACTTGTGCAAAAATCACAAAGCGTCTGTTAGATACAACTGCCTACGAAAGTATGGAAATGCATTATCGGGTAGATCCAGACATTTTAGGCGGTATGATTATCCGTATTGGAGATCGTATTATAGACACGAGTGTAAAAACAAAGTTAAATGATTTAAAAAAGAAGCTGTTAAAGATACAGCTTGGATAGAAAAAGTTTTAGAAAGGATGCGTAAGATCAATGAATTTAAGACCAGAAGAAATAAGTTCAGTGATTAAAGACCAGATCAAGAGATATACCGCAGATATGGATGTGGCTGATGTAGGTACAGTTATTCAGGTTGCTGACGGTATTGTACGAGTATATGGTCTTGAGAACGCAATGCAGGGCGAGCTGTTAGAGTTTCCAAACGAAGTATACGGCATGGTCATGAATCTGGAAGAAGATAATGTAGGTGCAGTATTGCTTAGTTCCGCAGGAGCTGTTAGTGAAGGAGACACTGTAAAGACAACAGGACGCGTTGTAGAAGTTCCAGTTGGTGATGAAATGCTGGGTCGTGTTGTAAATGCACTTGGTCAACCAATCGATGGCAAAGGTCCAATTCAGACACAAAAGTCCCGTAAGATAGAACGTGTTGCCAGCGGCGTTATTACCCGTAAATCTGTAGATACTCCATTACAGACTGGTATTAAAGCAATCGATGCCATGGTACCGATCGGAAGAGGACAGCGTGAGCTGATCGTTGGAGACCGTCAGACAGGTAAGACTGCAATCGCAATCGACACGATTATCAATCAGAAAGGCCAGAACGTAAAATGTGTTTACGTTGCAATCGGTCAGAAGGCATCTACAGTTGCCAACATTGTAAAAACATTAGAAGAATTTGGTGCTATGAGCTATACAACTGTTGTTGCAGCAACAGCAAGTGACCTTGCACCATTACAGTATATTGCACCATACTCCGGTTGTGCAATCGGAGAAGAATGGATGGAGAATGGAGAAGATGTATTGGTTGTTTATGATGACCTTAGTAAGCATGCGACAGCTTACCGTACACTTTCCTTACTCCTTCGTCGTCCACCAGGACGAGAAGCATTCCCTGGTGATGTCTTTTATTTACATTCCAGATTGTTGGAACGAGCAGTAAGAATGAGTGAAGAATACGGCGGCGGTTCTTTAACTGCATTGCCAATTATTGAAACACAGGCAGGCGACGTTTCTGCATATATTCCAACCAATGTAATTTCTATTACAGATGGTCAGATTTATTTAGAGACAGAAATGTTTAATGCAGGTTTCAGACCAGCCGTAAATGCAGGTTTATCTGTATCTCGAGTTGGTGGTTCTGCACAGATTAAAGCTATGAAAAAAATCGCAGGCCCTATTCGTACAGAACTTGCACAGTATCGTGAGCTTGCAGCATTTGCTCAGTTTGGTTCTGATTTAGATGCCGATACAGCAGAAAGACTTGCACAAGGTGTACGCATTAAGGAAGTCTTAAAGCAGCCACAGTACAAGCCACTTCCAGTAGAATATCAGATTATGATTTTATATGTAGCAACTAGAAGATATCTGTTGGATGTAGCTGTAGAAGATATTACAAGATTTGAAACAGAATTTTATGAATTTATCAATACAAAATATCCAGAAGTTCCTTTAAGCATCAAAACAGAAAAAGTGCTTACAGAAGAAACAGAGGAAACATTAAAGAAAGCAATCGCAGAATTTAAAGCATCTTTTAAATAATAGAAATGACAGACAGAAAGGCGGTAGTGTATTATGGCTTCTATGCGTGACATTAAAAGACGTAAAAGCAGTATTCAGAGTACACAGCAGATCACAAAAGCCATGAAGCTCGTTTCTACAGTAAAGCTGCAGCGTGCCAAGCAGCGTGCGGAGCATTCCAAAACGTATTTTGATGCAATGTATCAGACAGTTGGTTCTATGCTGACAAAGGCAGGAAATATCCAGCATCCTTATATTCAGGGAAATGACAGCAGTAAAAAAGCAATTGTTATGATAACAGGCAACAGAGGTCTGGCAGGCGGTTACAACTCCAATATTATCAAGCTGATCACAAAAGGCGATTTAGTAAAAGAAGACATAGAACTTTATGCAATCGGCAACAAAGGCGCAGATATCATGAAGCGATATGGCTATCAGGTAAAAGAAAGCTATGGAGAATTGGCAGAAGAACCATCCTATGCAGATGCTATGGTCATTTCCAAAAAACTTTTGGAAGCATACCGAAATGGTGAGATTGGAGAAATCTATCTTGCATATACTTCCTTTAAAAATACGGTGACGCATGAACCAAAACTTCTGCGTCTCTTACCGGCAGATGTTTCCAATGCAGATACAAATACTGATACGAACACGATGATGGTATTTGAACCGGAAGAAGAGGAAGCACTTAGTCTTATCATTCCACAGTATGTTACAAGTTTGATTTATGGTGGTCTGATTGAGAGTGTAGCAAGTGAAAATGGTGCGAGAATGCAGGCGATGGATGCTGCAACAAGCAATGCAGAAGAAATGATAAGTGATTTGTCTCTTCTGTACAATAGAGCCCGTCAGGGAGCTATTACACAGGAATTAACAGAAATTATAGCCGGTGCGGAAGCGATTAGCTGATCGGCTTAAGAGAGGATAGAAAATGGCAGAATTAAACAAAGGTAAAGTGACGCAGATTGTTGGTGCTGTTTTAGATATTAAATTTACAACAGGCAAGCTTCCAACAATCAACGAAGCAATTACCATTGAAACAAAAGAAGCCCAAAGCTTGACCGTAGAAGTTGCTCAGCATCTTGGCGATGATACGGTAAGATGTATTGCCATGGGACCTACAGACGGGCTGGTACGAGGAATGGAAGCAATCGCAACAGGTGCACCAATTTCTGTACCAGTTGGTGAAAATACATTAGGTCGTATTTTCAACGTATTAGGTCAGGCAATCGATAATAAACCAGCTCCAGAAGCAGAGTATCTTCCTATTCACAGAGAAGCACCTGCTTATGAAGAACAGTCTACAGAAACAGAGCTGTTAGAAACTGGTATTAAAGTAATCGACTTATTATGTCCTTACCAAAAGGGCGGTAAGATTGGTCTGTTTGGCGGTGCTGGTGTAGGTAAAACAGTACTGATTCAGGAATTAATCCGAAACATTGCAACAGAACATGGCGGTTATTCTGTATTTACAGGTGTTGGTGAACGTACTAGAGAAGGAAATGACTTATACCATGAAATGCAGGAATCAGGCGTTATTGATAAGACAACCATGGTATTTGGTCAGATGAATGAGCCACCAGGAGCTCGTATGAGAGTAGCACTGACAGGCCTTACTATGGCGGAATATTTCAGAGATAAAGGCGGTAAAGACGTGCTTTTATTCATTGACAATATTTTCCGTTTTACACAGGCAGGTTCTGAAGTATCTGCGCTGCTTGGACGTATGCCTTCCGCAGTTGGTTACCAGCCTACATTACAGACAGAAATGGGTGCTTTACAGGAAAGAATTACTTCTTTAAAGAATGGTTCTATTACATCTGTACAGGCAGTATATGTACCAGCGGACGACTTAACAGACCCAGCTCCAGCAACAACATTTGCACATTTGGATGCAACAACAGTACTTTCTCGTGCAATCGTAGAAATGGGTATCTATCCAGCGGTAGATCCATTAGAGTCTACTTCTCGTGTATTAGACCCTCGTGTTGTCGGAGAAGAACATTACAACGTAGCACGTGGTGTACAGGAAATTTTACAAAAATACAAAGAGCTGCAGGATATCATTGCAATTCTTGGTATGGACGAATTATCAGAGGATGATCGATTGGTAGTTGCTCGTGCAAGAAAGATTCAGAGATTTTTATCTCAGCCATTCTTCGTTGCAGAACAGTTTACAGGTATAGACGGCAAATATGTTCCGCTTCATGAAACAATTCGTGGATTTAAAGAAATCATGGAAGGAAAACATGATAATGTTCCAGAAGGCTATTTCTTGAATGCAGGTACAATCGATGATGTATTAGCACGCATGAAATAGGTGGCGAAATGGATAAATTCAGATTACAGATCATTACTCCTGAGCGTATATTTTTAGATGAAGAAGCTCATATGGTAGAATTTAATACAACAGAGGGAGAACTTGGTGTATATGCAGGTCACATTCCATTAACTTGTATTGTAAAGCCGGGTATTTTAACGATCCGTAAGGATGGAGAAGCAAAAGAAGCTGCACTACATTCAGGATTTGTAGAAATTTTGCCTGATAAAGTAACGATTTTAGCAGAGGTTATCGAGTGGCCTGAAGAAATCAATCTCGAACGAGCAGAGGCTGCGATGGAACGAGCAAAAGAACGTATTGCACATCCAAATTCTCAGACAGACATGGCAAGAGCTCAGACAGCACTGATGCGCGCGATGGCTCGTATTACAGTAATCAAATAGTGAATGACTGTAAAGTAAATAGTATCTAATATAGAGGAGAGTGGGCAGAAGTATGAAAGAAGACAGAGGCAGATTAAATATTTTTAATATTAAAAAAAATAAAAAACAGCAGTATGCATATTATGATCAAAATGATGATGACGATACAGAAGTAAAAGGTGGATTTAAGATTTATCTTCTTATATTAGCAGCAATCATGATTATATATACAATATGGAATTTTAATTATCTTGGTGGTATTGAAGGTATTATGACATCTAAGAGACTTCCAGAAGAAGGCTTTAGAGGTTATTTTGGAGCTGTCGGAAGTTTATTCCTCATGCCTGCTCTTGCAGCAATCTTTTTGTGGCTGGCATTTAGAAAGCCAAAGACACATCAGATTGATGATGACAAAACAGAAGATTCTGTTGAAGATACACAAAAGAACTAAAACAAAAAAACGGTTGAAACTTATTTCAACCGTTTTTTGTATGTTAGGAAATTAATTAGTCGTTTAATTTGATAAATCTGTCGACTACATCATCTAATGCAAGTGTTTCATATCCTACAAGGTAAGTAGCAACTGTATTGTTGAATTTATCATACCAGTGAGCAGAAATGTTTTCGATACCAACGCAAGCACCTACGATACTGCCGACTGTTGCACCAGTACAGTCATTGTCTAAACCGATAGCGATACATTCGCTGATACATTTTGTGTAATCGTTTCCGCCGAGCATCAATGCAAATACGATAGCAACCATGTTGTTGATTGTATGAACAGGATGCATCTTAGGAAATTTTTCATCAATCAAAGCTCTTGCCTTTAAGTAGTTTGTAACCTGACCTTCACAAGAGAATGCCCATTCTAATGCCTGATATAATTCGGATTCCTTTGGAATTTGCTTCATACCTTCTCTTACTGCATCAAGAGGAGTCTTAGCTGTGAATGCTGCTGCAACGCTGGCTGCACAGAACATTTCACCATAGATACCATTTTGACGATGTGTAAGGTAAGCATCGTTGTAAGCGAGTTTAGCAGCTGCTACTGGATTACCAGCTTCTGCATAACCGAAAGCATCTGCACGAATAGCAGCACCAATCCATTCAATGTAATTATTGAAGTTTGCAGCACATTCTGCACGAGTTCCGCTCTTTAACTGCTGTAATGCCTCATCTTCTGCAGTACATGCATAAGGAAGGATGTCTAACCAAAGTTCACCTACATTGTCAACAGAATAATTTTTGCCGTATTTTTCAAGAAGGAGCAGATTGAGGATAACATAAGTGATATCATCATCTACAGCAACTTTGTCAATGTTCTGAAGTAAGTAATCGGTACGTTTGTTAACGCCATAATGAATCTTAGTAGGATTATCTGTAGCTGTCCAGTAATTTACTGGTGGGAACTGCATACCACTCTCTAAAGCAATTTCCTGCATACGAGCGATGGAATACATTTCTACAGGAATACCAAGCATACATCCTGCGAAACGACCAATCAGAGCACCTTTCATACGGGACTCTAAATTTTCAACCTTTACTGGTGCAACATCTGCACCTTCTGGGCGAAGTGCCAGAATTTCATCTAATTTATCAGGCTGAAGAGCATTATGATTTCTGTACATAATAAATTTCCTCCAAATAGAGCTTATTTTTCGTCGCCACTCATTATACTACATTTGTACTATATTTGAAAGCAAAAAAGTGAAAAATTTGTAAAAAATATATAAAAGTGAGAAAATCACCGTTTTTTCTTTTTCGCATAGTATAATAAAAAAGGATGTAGCAATATGGACAAAAAAGTTTATTTGCCATTTTACATGAGTTATCCGGTAGCGTATCCATACAATCAGGAAAATAAAGCAGCAAAAGATATTGATTATCTGAGGGAAATGTATCCGGCAGAGGCAAAAAAATTATTGACTCGAATCAGCGAAATATTAGATACGATGGATTACGAAGAGAGTATGATTTATGATGAATATCCGGACCGTTGGCAGTTATATCGTCTGGCAGAAAGTATCGTACAGATTTTGAAAAATGAATCTGCACAAAAAGAGGAAGAAGTTTCAGATGAAAAATGGGAGTGGATCAGTGACATGGTGCAGTTGTTGTTGTTTGATGAAATATTTAATCGCAGGCATGGCACAAACCGCAGACAGAAAAAGATTTTTATAGAACAGGAAAAGTGGAATGTTCCATATGGAAGTGTGCGTATGCAAAATATAGAAGAAAATGTGGATAAATCATGAGATATTAAGAAAATTATTAGTTGTGCTTTCTTACGATAGAAGTTAAAATATATAGCTGTAAAGTATGTAATACAGATAAAGGAAATAAACATATGGATAATATAAAAAATACAGTTGCAGAATTAGTCAATGAAAATATGATACAGGCTATTTTAAGTAATGCCCGTAATGCGGAGCAGGCTTCCAAAGTGAAGCTGCGTCCGATTCGTTTAAAGGACGAGCTTTTGATTCAGGAAACCGTATATGTTGGAAAAAAAGTGCTTCATACAAATCTTACATTAACAGAAGCAGTAGCACACATTTGTAAGTATCTGGAAGAAGATTTTAAGCAGGGGCTGTTCCAGACAGAAACAGTAGAATGTACGATTTTAATCAGCAAAAAAGGGAAAGCTACTATTAAGAAAAAACAAAAGAAAGCAGCAGTAAAAGCCGATTTGAGTCACAATCGTCAGAAAAAATATATTTTGGATGAAGGAGAAAAAATTCCATTTTTGATAGACCTTGGAATCATGAATCTGGAAGGAAAAGTAGTACATGCAAAGTATGATAAATTCCGTCAGATTAACAAATATCTGGAATTTATTCGCGACATTATTCCAAAACTTCCAAAGGACAGAACAATCCGTATTATCGATTTTGGATGCGGAAAATCTTATCTTACATTTGCAATGTATTATTATTTACATGATATGCAGTCACTTCCGATTGAAGTAATTGGTCTTGATTTAAAAGAAGATGTTATTGCACATTGTAATGAACTTGCAAAACGTTATGGCTTTGAAACATTGCATTTTGAAATGGGAGATATTGCGCAGTTTGAAGGCGCAGATGCGGTAGATATGGTAGTGACATTGCATGCTTGTGATACAGCAACGGATTATGCGATAGAAAAGGCTGTAAAATGGGGTGCAAGTGTAATTCTTACTGTACCTTGCTGCCAGCATGAGGTAAATGCACAGATTCAGAGTGACTTGTTAAAGCCTGTTTTAAAATATGGTTTGTTAAAAGAACGTATGTCTGCATTAATTACCGATGCAATTCGTGCCAATATGTTAGAAGCACTTGGCTATGATACACAAGTATTAGAATTTATTGATATGGAGCATACACCAAAAAATATTTTAATCAGAGCGACAAAAAAGAGCGGTATGCAGGCAAAGAGCAATACAACAAGTCAGGAAGCATTAGAGAAATTTACAGAAGAAATTCATGTACACACAACATTACAGCAAATTTTTTCTGATGGAGGAAGAGCGTAAGTATGAATAAAAGACTTGTGATGTGGGGGACTTTTCTGGCTGTATTTTTAGTCAGTGCAGCAGGCTCATACAAGTTTATCAACAGAAATAATCAGGATTTGACAATCGAATTAAGTGCTCCAACCTTGCCATTGGTATCTGTAAAAGTAGGAGAAGAACAGTATAATATTTTGCATGGTTATACGAATATGATGGATGCAGATGATGTTGCACAATACGTTTCTCCGCTTGGAAGCGATAGAATATTTTCAGGACAGATTCAAACACTTGGAGAAAAAGTACAGAAAGCATCTTATGAAATCCGAAATATCAATGGAGAGCGTTTGATTGAAAATGGAACATTGCGTTGGACAGAAAGCGTAACAGATGTATTAGATTTTTCTATAGAAATCAAAGATTTGATAGAACAGGATGAAGAATATATTTTTTGCTTGATTTTGCAGACACAAAATCATCAAGAAGTACGATATTATACAAGATTTATTTATGGTGATGATTTTGAAGTGTCAGAGCAGCTTTCTTTTATATGGCAGTTCCATGAAAATACACTGCAGAAGGACAAGGCTTCTGAAATTGCACCATATATGGAGAGCAATGGGGCAGCAGACAATACGACATTGTCTTATGTAGATATCCATTCTTCTACCAAACAGGTTATGTGGGGAGATCTTTCTATAGAGCGTGTAACAGATCCTTCGGTATCTATTACTTATTTGAAAGATTATTATGGAGCATATACATTAGAATATTATGTAAGCAGTCAGGTAGATGATGTCGAACGTTATTATCATGTGGAAGAGGATTTCTTAGTTTCCAGTTATGGAGATACTATTTATCTTTTGGATTATGAGAGAACTGCTGATTGTATTTTTGAATATGAAAAAGAGTACTATCAAAACAATAAGATTAATCTTGGCATACAAAGTGAAGCGGTAGATTTATCCGAGAGTGATGATGGAAATATGGCAGCATTTGTTGTAAATGGTTCTCTTTATTATTATGATGATGTGGAAAATCAGATCAACTATGTATATGGTTTCTGGGATGCAGATAATAAAGATGAAAGAAGTGCTTATTTTAAATATGATATTAAAGTGCTTCAGATAGATGAGGCTGGTTCCATGTATTTTCTTGTGTATGGATATATGAACCGCGGAAATTATGAAGGAAAGACAGGCGTTGCACTATATGCGTATGATGGCCAGAACAAATTAGTGGAAGAAGTTGCTTTTTGGGAAAGCGATAAACAGGCTTTGTATGTGATGCAGGAAATAGAGAACTTTTCCTATTTAAGCAGAAGAGAAATATTTTATTGTTACAAAGATGGAAATATTTTTTCCTATGATTTAAAAACAGGAGAGAGTAAAATAGAGATTCCATATAAGGATGGATATGAAATCTATGTATCTGGAAATCACAGCTGTCTTGCAGTAGATAATGGAGAAAGTGTAAATTTCTGGAATTTGGAATCAGGAGTTGTAAGAACAATCACAGCACAGAATACAGAGCATATCGTTCCGCTTGGCTTTATTGGAAATGACTTTGTATATGGACTTTATCAAGAAGAACATGGTGTGATACAAAGTGACGGAACGTACGCACAATATATGCACGAAATAAATATTCAGGATGCAAATGGAGCATTGTTAAAGCAATATGCACAGGATGGGATGTTTATTCGTAGCTGTACAATCTTAGATAACCAGATTTTATTAGACAGAGTGGTATTAGAAGGAGGAAAAATAAAAGCAACTTCTTCTGATCAGATTGTAGCGAGCAAAGGAAATGGAAATGCGTCAAATACGATTCAGAGTGTTGTTACACAGACGTATCAAACAATTCAGCAAGTCTCTTTAAAACATAAGATTGATGTTTCGAATCTGAAAAAAGAGGCGGCAAAGGAAATCTTTTACGAAGGAAATAGAAATATTTCTTTTGAAACAAAGACAAAAAAGCCATATTGCAGAGTGTATAGTCCATGGAGAACGACTATGTATACAGAAGATGCAGACGAAGCAGTACTTCTTGCAGAACGTTTGGGCGGAAATGCAAAAGACAGCGATGGAGCAGTCATCTTTAGAAAAACGGCCTCCAGTATTAAAAATCAGATTATGGCGATTGAGTTAGAAGAGGCAACAACACAAAGAAACTCCAAAAATATTTGCATGGATATTATGCTTAGACAAATGGGTAATCCGATGGATACGAAGGAAGCTTTATCAGAAGGAAAAACATGTCAGGAAATTTTAGGATATGTACCAGAGGAGTATGGCTTGCTTGATATTACAGATACCAGTTTAGAAACAATACTTTATTATGTAGATCAAGATATTCCGGTTATGGTATTATACGATAATGCAGAAGCTGTTTTGATCACTGGATTTAACCAGTTCAATATCGTTGTCATGGATCCGGTAAATCGCAAATTAGGATATATGTCCAGAAGCGATGCAAAAGAAATGCTTGAAACGACACAAAACCAAGTGTTCACATATTATGAGAAAAAAGTGAATTGATGTCCAAAAAGCGGATGGTGATGAAGTTTATGTCACACATCCGCTTTTATATAAATGTTTAGATTGAATTTTGGAAAAAATTTGGATCTGATGAAGAGGAAAAATTAGTATTTGTACAATATTACATAATTGTGGATAAAGCAGATACGGATTTATTGTGTGAGAAGTTGTATGAACAGGCAAAAGATTGTATGCCACAGCTACAAAATTTTTCTTTAGAAAATATGAAGTTAGGACAAGACAGCGACGTGTCTTTTACCGTATCACAAACAGATGATCCAAATAAAACAGCAGTGATAATTAGAATTTATGCTACAATTGCGGATACTACACATTCTGGATAAAGAGGTAATGCCGCTGTACTGATGTAATGATATTTACGATATAGAAAAACGGATGCATGATACTTTATTTGTATCACGCATCCGTTTTTATGATAATGGAAAATTACATTTCACCGTTTTTGTACTTTGCAACAATTCTGTTGATTCTGTCAGAAGGATTTAATAAATCACTGATAGAAGCATCATGGTTTAATGTATCGATTAAGTAAGCAATATACTTACTCATATCAGTACTTACATACCATTCTTTGTTTAATAATTCAGGTGTCTGGTAGATTAAGTTTGTAGTAAATACCTTTGTAATCAGACCATCTTCGTAAGCCTTGTCAAAGATTTCAAGACCATTTGTAAATAAACCGAATGTAGAGAATACGAAAATGCGGTTTGCTTTACGAGCCTTTAATGCAGCAGCAACTTCTAACATAGATTCGCCAGAAGAAATCATATCATCAATGATAATCATATCTTTGCCTTCTACGCTTGTTCCGAGGAACTCGTGTGCAACGATAGGATTACGTCCGTCTACGATCTGTGTATAATCACGTCTCTTGTAGAACATACCCATATCAAGGCCTAAAACGTTTGCAATGTAGATAGCACGCTTCATACCACCTTCATCTGGAGAGATAACCATCATGTGTTCAGCATCTAACTGAAGATCTGGTACATTCTTTAAGAGTGCTTTAATAAACTGGTAGTTAGCCTGTACAGTTTCAAAACCATTTAAAGGAATTGCATTCTGTACACGAGGATCATGTGCGTCAAAAGTAATGATGTGGTCAACGCCCATCTTTACTAATTCCTGTAATGCGATAGCACAGTCTAAAGATTCACGAGCTGTTCTCTTATGCTGACGGCTTTCATATAAGAATGGTAAAATAACTGTGATACGTCTTGCTTTACCACCAACAGCAGCGATGATACGCTTTAAATCCTGATAGTGATCATCTGGTGACATATGGTTTTCATTGCCAAACAGAGAATAAGTAAGGCTGTGATTTGTTACGTCAGCCATGATGTAAAGGTCGTAACCTCTTACAGACTGCTGGATAACACCCTTTCCTTCACCTGAGCCAAAACGAGGAGCTTTAGCTTTTAAAATGTAAGAGCCTCTCTGGTAGCCTGAAAATGCAAGGCTGTCCTTATGCTCGCTTTCACGCTCTGTACGCCATTTAACCAGATACTGGTCAATCTTTTCACCGAGCGGTTTGCAGTTCTCTAAAGGAATAAGTCCTAAAGAACCGACTGGGATGGAGTTTAAGTTTCTTTTTTCTTGTGTAGACACGTTTGAGTTCCTCACTTTCTTGTTGACAATCTTTTTAGTATTCTGATGTCCGGACCGGACAATTTACATAACTTAAAGTTTTGAATGATTCTAGACACAATTCGGTCAGAATAACGATCTTTCAATTCAGAAAGATTTAGATTGGTGGAAATAATCGTTGATCGTTCTCTCAAAATACGTTCATTTAAAAATGAGAAAAGAGCAGTCGTGACAAAGCTGTTTGTCATTTCTGTTCCAAGATCATCAATGATTACCAATTCATAATTGTACAAGTCTTCGAGCCCGTTGTAAAGAGTGTTTTGATAAAGAATGTCAAAAAGTTGCGATGCACTGAAGTAAACAACGCTGATTCCTTTATCAAGAAGTTCTTTTGCAATACATCCGGACAAAAAAGACTTTCCGCAGCCGACAGTACCATAAAATAAAAGGTTTGGTTTTTCATGAGAAAAATTTGCAACCATATTTTTGGAGGTTTGGACTGCAGTTTGAAATGCTTCGAGATCAGCCCCCTCATAATACTTATAAGAAAGTGATCTGAAATTGTTTGTTTGCAGCATATGCTCAATACCTGATTGAGAGTAGAGCGTACGGATAATACGCTGTTTCAGACAATCACATTGAGCGGTTTCTACATAGCCTGTATCATGACAGACAGGGCAGTCATAGATTGGTTCTAAGTAGTCAGCAGGAAATCCTGCATCGGTTAATGCTCGTTCTTTGGCTTGACGCAGCGAAGCGAGCTTGTTTTGATATTCTGCTTCAGAATCGGCATCTGCACGCTCAGGGAAGAGGGCAGAAGTCGTATGCTTCATACATAAAGATATAATCTGTTTATGATAATCAAAATATGCAGGAGCTTTTTGTTCTACTTCAGCAGTATGTTTGGCGACAATCGTACGGTTTTTTTCACGTATTTTGTCATATTCTTTTAAAATGGAAGCCATTTTTGCATTTCCAAGCGACATAGCATTCTCCTTTTACAGTCTTGTTTGGTTACTGAAGCAACTGCTTTTCTAAAGCAGCATAATCGACATTACTGGATTCATGCTGTAAAAATGGGTTGCTGGAAACATAAGCAGGTACCTTCTGTGTAGAAGCAGCAGGTTTTTTCTGGGACTGGAAAGAAGCATCTGCACGATTGATATCGGAAAGATGATGGATTCCCTGACTATGCCAGGAACTCAATATTCTTTCTGCATAAGCGAAACGATGCTTGTCCGTAGCAAGTACGGTACGTCGGCAAGCTTCTAAGATTACGTCCAAGTCAAATGCATATTGTTGATACCAGCGTTCGATAAATTCCAGTTCTGCATTGGTAGGTTCGCTTTTTTTGCCAAGTGCATTCATGATGGAATAAATGCGTTTGTTGTGCATGGCACAATGCGCTTTTGCTTCCTCAGGAGTGGAAATTCCATTTCTTGACCATTCACATGCAACTTTTTGTACATAGTGGAAGCTGTGTTTATCACATTCTGCACAATGCTGCAAAAGGAAGTCAATCAGTTCATTAGAAAAATCAAGGTTTTGTTTGATGAACAATAAAATGTGCAGATCATTGCTTGTAAGCGGCTTACCCATATAGGCCTCTGCAACAAAACGAAGCTCAACAAAATCCTGACTCTTAGAAAATCCTCCAAGATAATCTCTATTTAAAGATTGTGGAGTTTCCGAAGAAGCAGATGTATTGACAGAAGAAGCGGCAACTTGCTTTTCAGGTTTTTGTTCTGCAGGTTCGTTGGAAGCAGAATCTGCGTTTCCAGAAAGCACACCACGTTTTTGCCAAAAAGCGATTGCTCTTGTAATATCTTTTTCAGTTTCGTTAAAATAATCCGCCATAACAGAGATGCAGATACTATTTCCTGCATCCAGATTACGAAGAATATATAAATACACCTTGAGCTGAAGTTCATTTGCTTCTAGGAGATATTTGTCCAATATAGAGTTAGGGATAATAGTCACTTCGGGTTTCGTGACCAGTTGTAAATCTACTACATTCATTTCATTTCCACCTGTTTTTTGTCAAATGCGAGTATAACACAGAACCGTCAAATTGAAAATAGCCATTTTCACGGATGATATGTGGATAACTATGTGGATTTAGTCAAAAACAACATTGTGGAAATGTGGATAACTTATAATCCCAACAGCTTTTCGCCCACTTTTACGATATCTCCAGCCCCCATAGTTATCAACATATCATTGTGGATAAGATTTTCTAATAAAAAGTTTTCGATTTCTCCAAAACTGGAAAAATAATGCACATCTGTGCCAAGAAGAGCAATCTTATCTGCAAGATCTTTAGAGCTGATTCCTAAGTTGTCAGTTTCTCTTGCAGGATAGATGTCTGCGAGTACAACATGGTCTGCAATAGAAAGAGATTTTGCAAAATCGTCCATAAATGCTTTGGTACGGGTAAAGGTATGAGGCTGGAATACACACCAGATCTCGTTATGAGGATAATTTTGTGCGGCAGTCAAAGTCGCTTCGATTTCTGTTGGATGATGTGCATAGTCATCAATGACAGCGATATCACCAAGCGCACCTTTGTATTCAAAACGGCGTTTGCTTCCGACAAACACTTGCAGAGCATCTAAAGCAATCTGACGAGAAACGCCAAGATAATCTGTCAATGCGATTGCAGCAAGTGCATTATAGAGATTGTGTGTTCCAGGTATTTTCAAGGTAAGAGTAAAGGACTCTCCTGATGAGGTCTTAATATCAGCACTGATATGACCAAACGAATTATAACGGATATTTTCAGGATAGTAGTCACAATTGTTTGTACTGCCGAAGGTGATGACCTTACAAGGAAGATCGTTTGTAATTTCTTCGGTATGTTCAATATCACCATTGATAATCAGTACACCGTCTTTAGGAAGCAGTTTTGCAAAGCGGTGGAAAGAGTCTCGGATTTCCTGAAGATCGTGGAAAAAGTCCATATGATCTTCTTCTATATTTAAGATAATAGAATATTTTGGGAAAAAGCTTAAAAAGCTGTTTGTATATTCACAAGCTTCTGTTACGAAATATTGGGAAGCACCCACTCGTATATTTCCGCCAATGGATTCCAAAATACCGCCTACCGAGATTGTAGGGTCTGTATCCGCAGCCATGAGGATATCTGATACCATAGAAGTAGTAGTAGTCTTTCCATGTGTACCGCTGATAGCGATAGGACTTTTGTAGTTTTTCATAATCTGTCCTAACAGTTCTGCACGAGACATATATGGAATCTGTTTTGCAAGGATAGCTTGAAATTCTTTGTTCCCTTCGTGAACAGCAGCAGTTAGTACAGCACAGTCAATATCATCTGTAATATGAGCAGCATTTTCGCCATATAATACGGTGATTCCTTTTTGTTCTAAGGATTTGGTAATGTCAGATTCTTTCCAGTCAGAACCCGATACACGAAAACCAGCTTGATGTAATACTTCTGCAAGACCAGACATACTGATACCGCCAATGCCGCAGAAGAAAATATGTATTGGTTTATGAAAATCAATTTGATACATAATAAATTCCTCTCAAAATCAAAGATCAAGTAATGTTTGTATCTACCATTATATAACCGTGGCTGAAAAAAAACAAGAAGCCATTTAAAACTGAAATAGGACACAAAATCAACAAAATTTAAACACAAAATCGACTTTGAAAAAACACAAAATTGACACAAAACACACACATTTTCTTATTACATTAATATTGTCAGGTGCCTCTCTCTCCTGAACTATTTGAAAGCCAGTCGATGCGTCTCTCTCACCAAGCGTGTAAACGTTATTTCTGCTAGATTGGAGTACCTCCGTAGTTCGGGTGAGAGAGGTATCTGACCAAAGAGCATCCTTGGTCTGGGTGCGAGATATAAAAATACGTAGGAGGTACATTTTTATGAAAAAGACCAAATTAGTGGCTCTCGGTTTAGCTGCTTCTCTCGTTGTTGGCATGGTTGGCTGCGGCGAAAAGAAGAACGATACTGAGACAACAACATCTTCTTCTGCAGTTTCTACAGAAAGCAAGTCTACAGA